>NZ_JBVJON010000011.1:175288-318267 GCF_055583145.1 Amycolatopsis sp. NPDC104819
ACCACCCCCACCCCCACCCCCCCCCCACCCCACAATACCCCCCCCCCCCCCCCCCCCCCCCCCCCCCCCCCCCCCCCCCCCCCCCCCCCCCCCCCCCCCCCCCGCCGGGTATAGTCCGGCCATGCCGCGCTGGGAACCGGGTAGCAAGGAGCGCATGCAGCAGGCTGCTCTTGAGCTCTTCGCCGAGCAGGGATTCGAAAAGACGACCGCGACCGAGATCGCCGCGCGCGCCGGCGTCACGAGGCGGACGTTCTTCCGGCACTTCGCCGACAAACGCGAGGTCCTCTTCTCCGGCGCGGCGACCGGGATTCCCGAAGCCGCGATCGTCGAGGTGATCGCCGCCGCGGACGGCGACCTGATGCCGCTGCGGATGATCGCGTCCGCCGTCGCCGGTTACGACTGGGACGCGCTGGCGCCGCGCGCGATGCAGCGCGAGCGCGGCGCCGTGATCGCCGCCAACCCGGAGTTGCTGGAGCGTCAGCTGATCAAGTACGAGACGATCCGGCTCGCGCTCGCCGAAGTGCTGCTGCGGCACGGTTTCGAGGACGCCACCGCGCGCCTGGCCGCCGACGTCGGCATCGCGCTGTGCCGCACCGCGTACGACCGCTGGCTCGACGCCGGCGACGACGTCGGGATGGCCCAGGTCGTCGACGACGTTCTCACCACGCTGCGGACCGCCGTCTGAGTTGACGTCACTGGGTGACATCGCTACGGTGATGTCACCCAGTGACATCACTTTGGAGAGGCAAGCCCATGCCGGCAATCCCGGACGCGCCCGCGGCGCAGACGTTCATGGTGTTCGGAGTCCTGCGTGCCGACACGGACATGACGGAGTTCGCCGCCCTGCGGGAAGACGAACAGAAGCAGCTGGCGGTGCTGCGCGCGGAGGGGAGGGTCGGCGCCCACTACGTTTCCCCCGCCCGGCGGGCCACTTTCGTCGAGGTCATCGCCGCGGACGAGAACGACGCGGCGGAAACGTTGGCAACACTGCCCTTCGCCCGGTTCTTCGAAGCCGACGTCTACCCGACCGCGCCCCCCGACGCGGCGGAGGCCGCCCACCGGGCGCGCGCGTGGCGGGCGTGATGCCCGGTCTCCGAAAGGTCCCGTCGCCGACTGGAACAAGACGCACATCCACAACCCGGCCTGGCCACCGCACGCCAAGTTCCACAACGCCCAGACGATGAGCATGGGCGCCGCGCTGTCCCTGGCGGCCCTGTACCACTTGTGGAAACCGGGCGGGTCGCGTGCATCACTGCAGAGCGCGGCGATGATCGCGAGCATGTATGGGCTCACTCAGCTCTCCGCCGGGCTCTACCCGGGAACCGCCAGCGTCGACCCACCCGGCGAAGACACCTGGCCGCAGCTCAAGTACACGTTGCCCAGCCTCGGGCTGGTCCTGGCCGGTTACTTTGTCGAGCGCTACCGGCCGGATCGGTGATCGCGGCTGGGCCGACCGGGTGACGTTCCGGCCGGACCCTCAACCGCCCACCGGGCGGCGGCGTGGGTACTGTGCACCCATTCGCCACGCCGGAAGGCAGGATCGATGAGCTCTCGCACCGCAAAAGCCGTACTCGCCGCAACACTGATGGCCGCCGGGTTGTCCGTTTCCCTGGCGTCGCCCGCGGCCGCGGCCGTAAATGGCTGCAGCACCGGGAAGTACGGCACCAACGGAGCGACGGCCTACTGCATCGCCTCCGCTCCCGGCTCGCAGTTCCGGGCGATGGCCTGGTGCAAGTACGTCACGCCCACGGGCTCGGAGGACCACTCCTACTTCTACGGCCCGTGGCGGACGCAAGGCAACGAAATCCATTCCAGCGTGAACTGCGGTGCCGGGTGGAGCTACCTCAGTCCCGACGTCCAGACGAAGTGACCCCGGCCTACCCGACCCGGACCACGTACTTCCCCCGCACCCCACCGGCTTCCAGCGCGCGGTGCGCGTCCGCCGTCTCCGCCAGGGAAAACACCCTGTCGACCGCCGGGTGGAGTTTTCCCTCGGTCACGTGGCGGGCGAGGTCGTCCAGCTCCGCCCGGCGGGGGTTGCCGCTGAAGGCGCGCACACGGCCGCGCCCGTGGGCCGCGCTCGCCGCGATGTAACCCAGCGAGCTCACGGGCCGGGTCAGGTCGAAGGCGATGGTGACCATGCGGCCGCCCGGTGCCAGCAGCCGGCGGAAGGTCGGCAGGCCGGTGCCCGTGGTGTCCAGGACGACGTCGAACCGGCCCAGCTCGGCGGGCTCGACGGTCCGGTGGTCGAAGACCCGGGTGGCGCCGAGCTCGCGGACGAAGCCGAGGTTGGCGGCGCGCGCCAAGGCCGTGACCTCGGCGCCGTAAGCGTGACCGAGCTGGACGGCCGCGTTGCCCACGCCGCCCGCCGCGCCCCGGACGAGCAGCCGTTCGCCCGGGCGCAGCGCGGCCTTGTCCCGCAACGCCGTCACCGCCGTGGTCGCCACCGGGAGTGCCGCCGCTTCCACCAGATCGAGCCCGTCGGGAACGAGGCCGAGCCGCCGGGCGGACACCGTGACGTACTCCGCGGCGCTGCCGAAGCCCGACGTGCGAGCCAGGACACCCCACACCCGATCGCCGACGGTGAACCCCGTCGTCCCGGTGCCGAGCGCCGCCACTTCGCCGGTGAGGTCGAGCCCCACGCGCTGGGGGAACTTCCGGCCGGTGAGCAGGCGGACCCGGCCGGCGCGGGCGGCGAGCTCACCGCCGTTGACGCTGAACGCGCGCACCCGCACCAGGACTTCGCCCGGGGCCGGGGAAGGCCGCGGCACCTGGCCGACGTAGAGCACGCCGGGGTCGCCGTAACGGTCGAAAAGCACTGCCTGCATCGTGGGAGCTCGCTCTCGTCTTGGTCGGTGATCGCGAGCGTAGGCTGGCAAATGGACGAGATCATCCGGTTCTTTCGAGGTGAGAGACAATGCCAGGGGCTTCTTCTCGGATACCGGCCCGCGACGAGTTGCGAGTGGACGCCCGGCGCAACCAGGAGCGCATCCTCGTCGCCGCCCGCGCGGTTTTCGCCGAGCGCGGGATCGACGCGCCGATGGCGACCGTGGCCCGCCGCGCCGGGGTCGGGGTCGCGACCCTGTACCGGCGTTTCCCGGCCCGGGACGCCTTGGTGCGGGCCGCGTTCACCCGGCAGATGGAGACCTGCGCCCACGCCTTCACCGAGGCGCTCGCCGATCCCGATCCGTGGCACGGGTTCCGGCGGCTCGTCGAGACGATTTGTGAGCTGCAGCGCGAAGAACGCGGGTTTCCGGCCGCGTTCCTCGCCGCCTTCCCGGACGCCGCATCGGCGCACGCGCGGTCGCGCGGCCAGGCCGAGCAAGGCCTCGTGGCCCTCATCCGCCGGGCACAGGCGGCGGGGGAGCTGCGGGCCGACTTCCGCCCGTCCGACCTCGCGGTGGTCTTCCTGGCGCACGGCGGGCTCGTGACCGCCCTGCCCGAAGACGCCGCGGCGTCCCGGCGCCTGGTCGCGTACCTGCTCGAGGCGTTCCGCGCCCACCCGGCGAACGGGCCGCTGCCGGCGCCGTCCGCGTTGTCCCTGCTGGGTTTCCTGGCGCCGGCAGACGACGTCCGTCATGGATGACCGCGTCGCGAGCGAGCTGATCGAGCGGGCGCGGGCCGAGACCGCGCGGCTGGCCGAGGCGCTGACCCGGCAGCGGGACGAGATCGTGGCGGCGTCGGAGTTCACCAGCGCCGACGACGAGCACGACCCGGAAGGCGCCACGATCGCCTTCGAACGGGCGCAGGTCCAAGCGCTGCTGCGGCAGGCCCAGGACGACCTCGCGGCGCTCGGGCAGGCGGCCGAGCGCGTCCGCGCCGGTGTCTACGAGATCTGCGAACGCTGCGGCGGCCCGATCGCCGAAGGCCGGCTGACCGCGCTCCCGGCAACGCGGATCTGCATCACCTGCGCGAACCGGCGGTGAGGTCCGCTCATACCCCGATGACCGCCACGAGCGCCGCGGCGAACGGCGCCGGGTCGAGGTCGCCTCGCACGGCGAGCTGCTGGGAATAACCGTCGCACAGGGCCACGAAGGCTTCGGCGATCCGCGCCGCTTCCCACCGGCGGGGAGACGGCGGCTTCGGCGTAGATCTGCGCGACCAGCCGGGCGTGGTCCTCTTCGCGCGCCATGGTGCGGATGTGCTCGAGGAACCCGTGCGCGGACGCCGCCGTCAGCTCGGTGGGGAGGGCCTGGCTCGCCTGCTCGCAGATGGCGGCGACGATCTCGTCCTTGCCCTTGAAGTACCGGTAGATCGCGCCGACGGAAAGGCCGGAGGCCTCGACGAGGTCGGTCATGGACGTCCGGGCGAAGCCGTGCGTGGCGAAGCGGGCTGCTGACCGGCAAGTACCGGCGCGGTGAGCGGGGGCGGCTCAGCGGCCGGGCCGGGAGCGAAGCCGAGGGCTCGGCCGTGCTCGACGCGGTCCTGGCGGTCGCCGAAAAGGCGGGGACGGGCCCGGTCCAGGTGGCCCTGGCCTGGCTGCGCCGGCGCGCCGCCGAGGCGCGGACCTCGCTGGTGCCCATCGTGGGGCCCCGCACCCCGGAGCACCTGACGGGCTATCTCGACGCGCTGGACGTCGAGCTCGCCGAGGAGCACCACCGGCTGCTCGACGAGGTCAGCGCCGTTCGGCCGGGCACACCGCACGAAGACGTGGCGGCCGCGCTGGCGCACGGCATCGACGGCGATCGGCGCCTCCTCGACGTCCCGCTCGTGCCCGCGCAGTGATCGAGACCGGAGATACCGACCGTTCTCTCTGTTAAACTCGAGCGGATGGTGGACAGCACTCGAGGTCAGGTGTCGGAAGCGCGGTCGAGGCTGCTCGCGACGGCCACCCGGCTCTTCTACGCGGAGGGTCTGCACTCCGTCGGGATCGACCGGATCGTCGCGGAGGCGAAGGTCACGCGCGCGACGCTGTACCGGCATTTCCCCGGCAAGGAAGACCTCGTTCTCGCCTACCTCCAGGGTGTCTCGGCGATGGAGCGCGACGGCTTCGAGAAGGCGCTCGCCGGCGACCTGCCCGCGGTCGAGGCCGTGCGGGCGATCGCCCGGTCGATCACCGACGGCATCCGGTCGGCGCACTTCCGCGGCTGCGCCTTCCTCAACGCCGTGGCGGAGTACGCGGATCCCGCGCACCCGGTGCACCAGGCCGTGCTCGCCCACCGCGAGTGGTTTCGCGACATGGTCACGGACCTGCTCGCACAGGTCGGCGAAACGCCGCCGGAGCTCGCGGGGCGGCACTTCGTGATGCTGCGGGACGGCGCGATGGCGTCGGGCTGCCTGTCGGACCCGGCCGAGGTCTGCGACACGTTCCTGCAGGGTGTCGACGGAATCCTGCAGTTCCGGCTCGACTCCGCGGCCAAGTAGCAGTCGTTGCCCTTGGGCGGCGTTCGCGCGCGTAAGACTTTGGATAGAACGTTCTGTCTTGACAGTGCGCAGCCGGGTCGCCAAGCTGAGTCGAGGTAGAACGTTCTGTCTCGTCGGGGGAACTCCCCGCAGCTCTGAAGGGGATCATGATGACTACTGTCGACTCGCCCGCCATCGGTGGGTTTGCACCGGCTCTGCGCCGGTTGTACTTCGTGCGGTTCGCGTTCGCCATCGTGTGGGCAGTCCTGGTGTTCCTGACGACCAAGTCGGGGCTGGGCGCGCTCGGCGTCGCCCTGGTCGTCGTGTACCCGCTGTTCGACCTCGGTTCGGCCGTCGTGGACGCTCGCTCGGCCGGCGGCGGGAGCCCGGTTCGCGGCCTGTACGTGAACATGGCGATCAGTCTGCTGGCCACCATCGGCGTGGGTGTCGCCGCCACCTCCGGCATCCCGGCGGTGCTGCGGGTGTGGGGCGCCTGGGCGATCGTCGCCGGGCTGGTCCAGCTGGTTGTGGGGGTCACCCGGCGCAAGATGGGCGGCCAGTGGCCGATGATCCTCAGCGGCGGCATTTCCGTGCTGGCCGGGGCCAACTTCGTCATCGGCGCGTCGGGGGCGAACCCGTCACTGTCCACTGTGGCCGGTTACGCCGTGCTCGGCGGCATCTTCTTCCTCGTCTCGGCGATCCGCCTCGGCCGCGCCGCCAAGGGGTGACGCGCATCATCTGGACTGTTCGTCCAGGCCCTATACAGTCAGTCTGGTGAGCAACGAGCACCCTTACCCCGGCGGGTTCACCGCCGAGTGCGCCCAGGCCTTCGCCAACCTCGACGCCGCCCTGAGGTCGGTGGGGGCCAGCCGCGCGGACGTGGTGAAGGTCGTCGCCTACCTGACCGACATCGCCGACCGGGACGGCCTCAACCGCGTCTACGAAGACTTCTTCGCCGAGCCGCGACCGGCTCGCAGCTGTGTCGGGGCCGCGTCGCTGCCCTACGGCGGCGTGGTCGAGGTCGAAGCGCTCCCCCGGGTGCGCGATGTCTGAGCGCGACGCCATCCTCGCCGCGCTCGCTCCGGTGGCCGACGGCATCGCCGCGACCCTGGGCTCGTTCTGCGAAGTCGTCGTCCACGACTTCCGCCGTCCGGAGGCCTCGGTGGTGGCGATCGCCGGGTCGGTCACCGAGCGCGGGGTCGGCGGGGCGATGAGCGAAATCGGCATGGGCCTGCTCGCCCAGGGCGACACCGCCGAGGACCAGCTGAACTACGTCACCCGCACCGCGTCCGGGAAGCTCGTGAAGTCCTCGACGATGCTGGTCCGCGACAGCGGCGGCGCGGTGTTCGGCGCCCTGTGCGTCAACCTCGACGTGACGGCCCTGGGGCAGCTGCGAACCCTCGTCGGTGAGCTGGCCGACGTCGGGACGGCCGCGGAAGCGCCGACCACGACGTTCGGCGACGACGTCGACGCCGTCGTGGACGCGATCGTCGACGAACACCAGCTGCGCCTGAACAAGCCGTGGGCCGCGCTGAGCCGCGAGGAACGCCTCGACCTCTTCCGCAGCCTGCACCGGCGCGGCGTTTTCGCCGTCCGGCGAGCGGTGCCGCAGGTCGCCGCGCGGATCGGCATCTCCCGCGCCTCCGCCTACACCTACCTCGCCGAAATCCGCGCCGAAGGAGCATCATGACCCCGCCCGTGACCCTCGACGACATCCGCGACGCCGCCGCCCGGCTGGCCGGGGTCGCCCACCGGACCCCGGTCGTGCGCTCCCGCACCCTCGACGACCTCGTCGGCGCCGAAGTCCTGCTGAAGTGCGAGAACCTCCAGCGCATCGGGGCCTTCAAGTTCCGCGGCGCGTACAACGCCGCGTCCCGGCTCTCACCGGAGCGGCTGGCCAAGGGGATCGCCGCGTACTCCTCGGGCAACCACGCCCAAGCCGTCGCGCTCGCCGCCCGCGAACTCGGCAGCAGCGCGGTCATCCTCGTTCCCGAGGACACCCCGAAGTCCAAAGTGGACGCCACCAGAGGGTACGGCGCCGAGATCGTCACCTACGACCGGTACACCGGCGACCGGGTCGCGCTCGGCGAGGCGCTGGCGGCCGAGCGGGGCCTGGCGCTGATCCCGCCCTACGAGCACCCGCACGTCATCGCCGGCCAGGGCACCGCGGCGCTGGAGCTGCTCGAGGACGCCGGCCCGGTGGACACCCTGGTCGTCCCGGTCGGTGGCGGCGGCCTCATCGCGGGCAGCTCGACCGCCGCGAAAGCCCTGCGGCCCGGCATCCGGGTCATCGGCGTCGAACCCGCGGAGGGGGACGACACCAAGCGCTCGCTCGAAGCGGGCGAACGCGTCTCGATCCCCGTCCCGCGGATCATCGCCGACGGCCAGGCCGCTTCGATCCCGGGCGAGCTGACCTTCTCGATCAACCGCACCCTGGTCGACGACATCGCGCTGGTCTCCGACAACGCCGTCCGCGAGGCGATGCGGTTCGCCTTCGAACGCCTCAAGCTCGTCCTCGAGCCCAGCGGCGCGACCGGCCTGGCCGCCCTGCTCGACGGCCAGGTGACCGCGTCCGGCCGGGTCGGGGTGATCATCAGCGGCGGGAACGTCAGTCCCGAACGGTTCGCGGAGCTGATCGCCTGAGCCTCAGCCCACGGTCACCGGCGGCCCGGTCAGCCCATCGGGAAGACGCGGCCCACCCACGTCTCGGCTTCCGCGGCCGTCGAGTACGTGGGCAGGTACGGCCCGGAGGCGACCACCACCCCGATGCCGAACAGCAGCTCCGCGTGCGCCTCGGAGAGCACGCCGCGGGCGCCGACCTTGATTCCGAGCTCCTCGGCGCGCTCGACCACCTGGCGGACGGCTCGCACGGCCTGCCGCGGCGGGTCGTCGACCTCCAGTGCGTCGATGATCGCCCCGGTCAGCATCACCGCGGGCGCCGGGACCTCGAGGGCGGGCAGCAGCTCCAGCTCGGCGAGCCCGGTGATGTTGACGACGAACACCACCCCGGCCCCGGCCAGTTCGGCGAGGGAGCCGAGCAGGTCGCCGCGGTCGTCGAGCAGGGACGCCCCGTCCGTGCACAGCATGAGGTGCCGGTGCCGGAGGCCGTTGCGGTCGAGCTCCTGGCCGACGAGGCGCACGAGGTCGCCGTCGATCGCCATCCGCCGCGGCAGGGTCAGGCACACCGTGGGCGCGTCGTCGCCGAACCGGGCCCGCCAGTCACCGGCGGCGCGCAGGCTCTCGGCCAGCAGGTGCCGGCCGAGCGCGACCGTCATGCCGGTCGTCTCGGCGAGCGGGTAGAACTCCTCGGGCCGCAGCTCACCGAGCTCGGGGTGGCGCCAGCGCAGCACGGCGTTGAGCGAGGTGATGATGGCGCCGTCCGGGAGCACGATGTGCGGCCGGTAGCCGACCGCCATCTCGCCCGAGGCCAGCGCGCCCGCGATGCCGCACGCGAGGCGGTACCGCTCGGCGTCCGCGTGCCCGGCCACCGGGTCGAACAGCACCCACCGGGTGCGGCCGAGCTCCTTCGCGCGGCGCAGCGCGACCTGCGCCGACCGGATCGCCTCCGGCGCGTGCGCCTTCCGGACGTCGACGAGGAAAACGCCCACGCTCGCACTGACCCCGACCCCGATTCCATCCACATAGGACGGACGGCTCAGCGCGGTGATCACCGACTCCGCGAGCTCTCCCACCGACACTTCGCCGTGTTCGCCGGTCAGCGCGACGGCGAACACGTCACCGGGCAGCAGCGCGAGCACCGGACGGTGGTCGCGGAAGACCTCCTCGAGCGTTCGGGCCACCCCGGCGAGGAGCTCTTCGGCCGCGTCGAACCCGAGGCCGTCGCGCACCACGGCGAACCCGTCGAGGCCCACCAGCAGCACCACGACCTGGGGACCGGTTTCCGCTGCCAGCAGCCGGGTCAGCTCGGCTTCCAGCACCGGGTGTCCGGGCAACCCGGTCACCCGGTCGAGGGACGCGGAGCTCTCGGGCACCCGCAAGCACCTCCTCGTCCAGCGTCCGCTCCCGCCGGACTCTTCACACCGGCCCCGGCACAATCTACGGGCTCGCCCCGCGCGCCTGCCACTCGCCGCTCGGCGGGGGACCACGACGGGACGAGGCTAATGTGTCGGTGTGCCCCGCGGCACACCGACGGAGAGGGGCGATGGTGCAGCTGGATGCCGGTGCCTACCAGCAGATGCTCGGCGAGGAGCTCCGCCGGCTGCGCGAGGAACGCGGCCTGACCCGCCGGGACCTCAACCACCGGTTGCACAGCGACCTCTCGCTGCAGACCCTCGCCACCTACGAGCTCGGCACCCGGCAGTGCTCGGTCGTCCGCCTGGTGGAGCTGTGCCTGGCGCTGGAGGTGTCTCCCGAAGCCCTGCTCGCCCGGGTCGGCGAGCGCTACTTCGGCACCTTCGACGCCACGGAGTCGACCGGGGTCCGGGTCGACCTGCGCCGCGTCGTCCGCGCGCAGCACCAGGACCTGGCGCCGTTCCGCCGCTGGGCCGAGGGCAAGCTCGCCGAGTGCGGCGCCGGCGACGCCCCGCAGGAGGTGCACCTGGACCCCGCGGCCCTGGAGCGGCTCGCGGAGCTCTGCGGGACGACGACCGCGAACCTGCTCACCCGGATCCGGTCCCTGTCCGACCCCGTCGGCTGACCCATCCGGGAAGCGCCGGGCGCCGAACCCCCGCGAGGCGATCGAAAGGACGGTGCTTTGCCGAGTCGGACTTGGTCGGGCCGGCTGCTCGACGTCGCTTCTTTCGTCATCCCCGGGATCGGCCGGGTCCGGGCGCAGAAGGAGCCGTTCGCGCGGGCCTGGGCGGAGGGCAACCGCACCGCGCTCGGCTCGGGACGTCCGCTGTGGGTCGCGCTCGGCGACTCGATGACCCAGGGCATCGGCTCGGCGGAGGTGGGCGGCGGCTGGGTCCCGCGGCTGAACGCCCGGCTCGGCGAGCCCTTCGCGGTGGTCAACCTGTCGGCATCCGGCGCCCGGGTCGCCGACGTCCTCGGCGACCAGCTGCCCCGGCTGCTCGCGCTGCCTTCGCCGCCGGCTCTGGTGACGGTGCTGGTGGGCGCGAACGACATGCTGACCCGGGCCCGCCGCCGCGGAGTCGTGGCCGGCTTCGCCGAACTGCTCGCCCGGCTCCCCGCCGGGCGTTCGGTGGTCGCCACCCTGCCCCAGGGCAACACCGAAGCGCGAGCGGTCAACGCGCTCCTCGACGCCGCGGCAGCCCGCGGTGACATCCGCGTCGCGGACCTGCGCGGCGGGGCACTGGGGCCGCTGCGCGGCAGCCTCGCCGACGACTGGTTCCACCCCAACGACGTCGGCTACGCGCGGATCGCGGGACTCTTCGAAGGCCCGGTGCGCGCCGCGGTGTCCCAAGGCCGGCCGGACTGAAGCCGGCTCAGGCAAAGGGGCCGGTTGTCGTCATGTCAGCGCTCGCTGTACTGTTCTCTGTGTGCTGACCTGTGAGACCCGTGAATCGGCGCTCGCCCGCCTGGGCCGGGCGCTGGCCGACCCGACCCGCTGCCGGATCCTGGTCGCCCTGCTCGACGGCGTCAGTTATCCCGGCCGGCTCGCCGCCGAGCTGGAGCTGAGCCGTTCCAACGTCTCCAACCACCTCGCCTGCCTGCGCGGCTGCGGGCTGGTCGTCGCCACCTACGAGGGCCGCCAGGTCCGCTACGCCCTCGCCGACCGGCACCTGGCCCGGGCCCTGCGCGAACTGGTCCAGGTCGTCCTCGCCGTCGACCCCGCCGAGCCCTGCCTGGACGACGAAACGGTGGACCGGTGACGTCCGTCGCCGCGGACCGCCGCGCGGTTTTGACCCGGCGGATCCGGCTCCTGGTCGCCGCGACGATCACCTACAACGTCCTCGAGGCGGTCGTCGCGCTCGCCGCCGGGACCGTCGCCTCGTCGACGGCGTTGATCGGGTTCGGGCTGGACTCGGTCATCGAAGTCGCGTCCGCCGCCGCGGTCGCCTGGCAGTTCTCCGGCGCCGATCCGGAAGCGCGCGAGCGGACCGCGTTGAGGGTGATCGCGGTGTCGTTCTTCGCCCTCGCCGCCTACGTCACCGTGGAGTCTGTGCGCTCCCTGCTGGGCACGGACTCCGCCGGGCACTCGACGGCCGGCATCGTGCTGGCCGCCGTCTCCCTGCTGGTGATGCCGTTCCTTTCCCACGCCCAGCGCCGCGCCGGCCGGGAACTCGGCTCGGCCAGCGCGGTGGCGGACTCGAAGCAGACGCTGCTGTGCACCTACCTCTCCGGTGTGCTGCTGGCCGGGCTGCTGCTCAACGCACTGTTCGGCTGGTCGTGGGCCGACGCGGTCGTCGCCCTGGTCATCGCGGCGGTGGCGGTCAGGGAAGGGCGGGAGGCCTGGCGGGGCGACCACTGCTGCTGAGCGGGGCCTCGTAGGTGTGCAGGACCATGGCCCGGTGCCCGCCGGGCACGACGTCGAACACCTTGAGGAACGCCGACATCGCGCCGCGGGTGCGTCGTGCCGCTTCACTGACGAGCGAGATCTCGTGGTGGGTGGCGGGTTCCGTGACGGCCCGGGTCAAGTCCACAGTGGACGACCGGAACCCGGCCCCGGCCGCCCGCATCGTCGCCTGCCGCCCGGCGACGCGGGCCACCCAGGGCGCGACCGTGTCCGCGACGACCGTGTGCCGCGGCGCGGGATGGCCGAGGGCGGCGGCGACCGTGGCCCGGACGCCGTCGGGGGAGAGGTACATCAGCAGGCCCTCGGCGAGGACGAGCAACGGCCGTCCGCGCGGGATCCCGGACCACCACCCGGGCTCGGTGACCGACGTCGCGATCGTGGTGACGCCGTCCCGTTCGGGGTAGAGCCGGCGGCGCAGCTCGACGACCGGCTCCTGGTCGACGTCGTACCAGGCGACACCGGGCCCGGGATCGAGGCGCAGCACCCGGCTGTCGAGCCCGCAGCCGAGGTGCAGGACAACGGCGTCGGCGTGCCGGCCGAGGAACGCGCGGGCGGCGTCGTCGATCAGCCGCGCGCGGGCGCAGATCACCGGCAGGTTCCCGGAGAGCTTCTTCATCGCGGCGGGATCGTGCTCGATCTCGCCCAGCAGCCCGGCGGCGTGCTCGTCGCCGAGGATCGGCCACGCCGACGCGGCGTCCTGGGCGTGCAGGTACAGCGTCATGAGCATCGTCTGCTGCTCTTCGCGCAGGGTCACCCGGTCGGCCATGGTCCCGAGCATGCCCCATCCGGCGCGCCCCGGCAGAGCGCCGGACCCGGCCGGGTCCGGCGTCTCCCTCGCCCGGATCGCCACGGACGCCGGCGTAGGGATCGCGACGCTCCACCGGCGTTGTCCGTCGCGGGAGGCGCTGTTCGAGGACCTGCGGAAACGGGCCTTCCGTCTGGTGATCGACCTCGTCAAGGAGATCGAGGCGCGGGATCTGTCCGGGATCGACGCGCTGCGCGTGTTCCTGGAACGCACGGTCGAGCACGGGTCGCAGCTGGTCCTGCCGCACCACGGCGCGCCGGTGTCGCGTTCGGCCGAGACCGCGCGGCTCGAAGGCGAGCTGCACGGGCGGATCGACGACTGGCCCGCCCGGATGGCCCGGCAGATCGGGTTCTTCATCGACGCCGCGGGCCGCGTCAGCTGAGCATTTCCGTCCGGTAGCGGTCGGCCGGCTCGAGGGCTTTCTGCTGGCGTTCGCGGATTTGAGCGTCGTCCAGGTGGGGCGGCGGCGCCGTCCGGGACTCGAGGCGGTCGCCGACCTCCAGGAAGAACTCCTCCTGGCCGGCCGGGGTGCACAGGCACAACATGCGGGCGGCGCGGCCGGACTCGTTGCGGAAGAAGTGCGGGGCGTTGGCCGGGATGTTGACGGTGGTGCCCGCGGTCGCGGTGACGGTCTCGCCGCGGAAGGTGAACCGGATCTCGCCGTCGAGGATCGTGAACATCTCCTCGAAGTCGTGCCGGTGCTGCGGGGGCCCGCCGCCGTCCGGGGGGATCGTCATGAGCGGGTCCAGTGGACATCCTCGGCCTCGGTCGGGCACGACAACGACGGCTCGGACCCTTTCTCGCCGCCTGACGGGTTCACATGCCGGTCATCGTTGATCTCCTCCCGGTCGGCTCGGGTGCCGGTCGCCGGGGAGCCTGGCAGTGCCCGCTGCAGTCGCACTGCAGTCGCGGGGAACGGGGCCGGTCGAGGTAGTCTCGACCGCGGGAGGAGGGCGTTTGCATGCCCGATGTTCGGTTCGGTGTGCTCGGCCCGCTGACGGTCTGGCGCGGCGGTGACGTGGTCGAAGTGGGCCCCGAGAAGTCGCTTCGGGTGCTCGGGGTGCTGCTCCTGCACGCGAACCAGCGCGTCGACCGCGACCGGATCATCGAGGGCGCCTGGCGCGGAACGCCGCCGAGGAGCGCGGTCAACCTCGTCCAGAAGTACGTCGGGGACGTACGCCGCTCGCTGGACCTCGACGACGGCTCCCTGCAGACGGTCGGCACCGGGTACCTGCTGCGCGTGGGCTCCGACCAGCTCGACAGCGCCCAGTTCGCCTCCGGGCTCGCGCTCGCCCGCGAGACGAAGAGCGAAGGCGACCTGACCGCGGCCCGAAAGTACCTCGCCGAAGCCATGGCGCTGTGGCGCGGACCCGCTTTCAGCGGCATCGACACCCCCGCGGCGACCACCGAACGCGCCCGGCTGGACGAGTACCGCTTCGGCGCCCTGGAAGACCTCGCCGAGCTCGACCTGCTGCGCGGGGAGCACGCGCTGGCCATCCCCGAGCTGTCCCGGCTCGCCGCCGAGCACCCGTACCGCGAGCGGGTGCGGGAGCTGCTGATGACCGCGCTTTACCGCAGCGGCCGCCAGGGTGACGCCCTCGCCGTGTTCGAGGAGATCCGGCGGCTGCTCGCGGACGAGCTCGGGGCCAGTCCCGGGCACGGGCTGCAGCGCGTCCACGCCCGGATCCTGCGCGCGGACCCCGAGCTCGACCTGGTTACCCCGGCCGCGGACCGGCGGCCGATCGCCCAGCTGCCGGCCGACATCCCCGACTTCACCGGCCGCGCCGGGCCGCTGGGGGAGCTGCGCGGCCTGCTGGCCCGGCGGCGGCTCGCGGTCATCGCGGGCCCGCCGGGCACCGGGAAGTCGGCGCTGGCGGTGCGCGCGCTCCACCACGCGCGGGACGCGTTTCCCGACGGCCAGCTCTACCTCGACCTCGCCGGCACCTCCGAGGTGCCCCGCGACCCGGCGATGATGCTGGCCGAACTGCTGCGCGCGCTCGGCGTCACGGACGCGGTCATGCCGCCGGGCCTGCACGAACGAGCCGCCCTCTACCGGTCGCGGCTGGCCGACCGGCGGATGGTGGTGCTGCTCGACGACGCCGCGGGCGCCCAGCAGGTGCGGCCGCTGCTGCCGCCGTCGGGCGGGTGCGCCGTGGTGGTCACGAGCCGGCAGCGGCTGGGCGGCCTCACCGGCGCCCAGCACGTCGAGCTGGACGTCCTGTCCGCCGAAGACGCGCGCGCCCTGCTGGTCCAGATCATCGGCGAGGAGCGCGTCGAGCGGGAACCGGAGTCGGCGGCGGCGATCGTCGAGCTGTGCGGGCACCTCCCGCTGGCCATCCGGATCACCGGGGCCAAGCTGGCCGGGCGGCGCGCGTGGACCCTGCGGGTGCTGCGTGACCGGCTCGAGGACGAGTCCCGGCGCCTGCGCGAGCTGAGCGTCGGGGATCTCGACGTGCGGGCCAACTTCGACCTGAGTCTGCGCCTGCTGCCCGACGAGGCCGTCCGGGCGTTCCGGCTGCTGGGCCTGCTGGGGCCCGAGACCCTGCCCGCGTGGGTGGTGGGGGCGCTGCTCGGCGGGCCGGACGCGGACGACGTCCTGGAGCTGCTGGCCGACGCCTACCTGGTGCGGCTCGTGACCACCGACAACGCCGGGCAGCCCCGGTACCGGTTGCACGACCTCCTGCGCACGTACGCGGCGAAGGGCGCGGAAGACCATTGCCCGGTCGAGGACCGGCGAGCGGCGGTCGAACGGGTGCTGGCCGCGTGGCTCGCCCTCGCGGAGCAGGCCAGGGATCTGTTCTACCCCAGCCTGTTCCAGCCGACCCCGGGCTCGTCGCCGCGCTGGTCCCCGGACTACGAGGTCGTCGAGGCCATCGCGTGGTTCGACGCCGAACGCGGGACGCTGCTGCGCATGATCCAGCTCGCGGCGGACTGGGGCCTGGCCGGCCTGGCGTGGGAGCTGGCGGCCGCCGCCGTCCCGTACTACGACCACCGCAGCCTCTACCAGGACTGGAACCGCAGTCACCAGATCGCGTTGGCGGCCACGCGAGCGTGCGGTGACGCCCACGGTGAAGCGGCGTTGCTGCAGGGCCTCGGCCAGGTGCACATCTACCTCGACGAGATGGACGAAGCCCGCGACGACCTGGGCCGCTGCCGGGAGCTGTACCGCGACATCGGCGATCGACGCGGTGAAGGACTCGCGCTGGCCAGCCTGGGTACCGTGCACCGGGTCCTCGGCGAGCTCGACGCGGCACTGACCGTCGACAAGGAAGCGCTGGCCCACCTGGTGGCGTCCGGGCACCGGCAGGCGGAGGCGCAGATCCGCACCGCGATCGGCATCATCGGCTTCGAGCAGGGCACCGAGGACGCGGGCCAGTGGATCGAGCAGGGCCTGCGGACCGCCCGGCAGCTCGGCGACCGGCACCGGCAGGCGGTGATCCTCCGCACGGTCAGCCGCTACCACCTGGGCATCGGCGACACGGCCGCGGCGCTGCACGACCTCACCGAGGCGTTGACGATCTTCACCGAGATCAGCGACGAGCGCTGCGGCGCGTACGCCGACCAACGCCTCGGCGGAATCTACGCGGAGCTCGGCGACCGTTCCCGAGCCGACTCGGCCCTGCAACGCGCGGCGCACGTCTTCCGCCTCAACGGCGACCGCAGCAACGAAGCGGCGTGCTGGCAACAGCTCGGCGAGCTGGAGAGCGAACTCGGCGACGCGCCGGCGGCCCGCCATCACCTGGGCTTGGCGGTGGAGCTGTGGCGAGCCCTCGGGCTGCCCGAGCGCGCGTCAAGCGTGCAAGCCACGCTTGACGCGGTGGCCGGGGGATGACGATCGGGGAGCTGAAGGCCGGGCTGGTTTCGGCCGCGGCTGCTGCGGCCGCGGCCGGGGCCTACCGGACGAACGCGACGATGTTCGACAAGAGGGCGCGGCAGATCACCGAACGTTTCCGCCGTCGAGCCCGATCGAGCAGTGGCGGCTGTTCGGCTCGGACGTCCACTACGTCTTCCCGGATCCGTGATCCGTTCCGAGCCGCGTTCGTCCCTTCCCGGAGGCGCTACAGTGGCGGGGCAGCTGGTTCGGTCTCCGCGAGCAAGGTGGCGGTGACCGAGGCAAGAGGGAACCCGGTGCGAATCCGGGACTGCCCCGCAGCGGTGAGTGGGAACGACCGCCGTCAGTCTCCGCGGAGACGAGCACTGAGCCCGACGGGCTTGGGAAGCGACGGCCAGTAGGAACCCGGCGCGCGCGCCGGACTGCCCGCGAGTCCGAAGACCTGCCCGCTGTGCATCCCACGACCGTGGGGTGCTGGCTGCGACCTCGCGGGCAGGTCATGCCGAGCCGGACCGGAGACGGTCTGTCTTGTCGTGCGCTCCCGCAGGTCCACGCGGACTCGCGAAGGAGAGCCCCCGTGACATCGACCACCCCGACCAGCCGCGCGACCGTGCACGGCTACCCGCGCCAAGGCGCCGACCGGGAGCTCAAGAAGGCGATCGAGGCCTACTGGAAGGGCCGGATCGACGCCGACGCCCTGCTCGGCACCGCCCGTGAGCTGCGGCTGCGGAACCTGACGGAACTGCGCGACGCCGGGATCGACGAGATCCCGAGCAACTACTTCTCGCTCTACGACCACGTGCTGGACACCTCGGTGCTCCTCGGCGCCGTCCCCGAGCGGCACGTCACCGCCGTCCCGGACACCACGACCCCGGCCGGCCGGCTCGACCGCTACTTCGCCATGGCGCGCGGCACCGCGGACGCGCCGCCGATGGAGATGACGAAGTGGTTCGACACGAACTACCACTACCTCGTGCCCGAGCTCGGCCCGGACACCCGCTTCACCCTCGACCCGGCCAAGCCGCTCGAAGAGTTCGCCGAGGCGCTCGCGCAGGGCGTGACCACCCGTCCGGTGCTCGTCGGCCCGGTCACTTTTCTGTTGCTGGCCAAGGATCCGACCGGCACCGAGGGCTTCCGGCCCCTGGATCTGCTCGACCAGGTCGTCCCGCTCTACGCCGACCTGCTGCGCCGGCTGCGTGAGGCGGGCGCCGAGTGGGTCCAGCTCGACGAGCCCGCGCTTGTCACCGACCAGCCGGCCGAGGTGCTGGCGAAGGTCGCCGAAACGTACGCCACGCTGACCGCCGAGCCGGTGCGCCCGAAGATCCTGCTCGCGTCCTACTTCGACCGCCTCGGGGACGCGTTGCCGGTGCTGGCGTCCTCGGCGGTCGAGGGCCTGGCCGTGGACTTCACGAACAACGCCGGGGCCACCCTTGACGCCCTGGCCGCCGCGCCCGGGATCCAGGACAAGCGCCTGGTCGCGGGGGTCGTCAACGGGCGCAACATCTGGGCCGCCGACCTCACCGCCGCGCTGTCCACCCTGGGCACGCTGCTCGGCCTCGCCGGCTCCGTCGACGTGGCCGCGTCCTGCTCGCTGCTGCACGTGCCGTTGGACGTCACCCTCGAAACCGGCCTCGACCCCGAGATCGCCGGCTGGCTGTCCTTCGCGCGGCAGAAGCTCGCGGAGATCGTCACGCTCCGCCGTGGCCTGACCGAAGACCGCGGCGCCATCAGCGACGTCCTGCGGGCGAACGCCGGCCGGCTGGCCGCCCGGGCGGCGTCGCCGATCGTGCGGGTGCCGGCCGTGCGCGACCGGGTCGCCGCGGTCACCGACGCAGACCTGCGCCGCACGAGCCCGTACGGCAAGCGCCGCCAGGCCCAGCAGGACCGGCTGCACCTGCCCGAGCTGCCGACGACCACGATCGGCTCGTTCCCGCAGACCGCCGAGCTGCGGCAGGCCCGTGCGGCCCTGCGCTCGGGCAAGCTCGACCAGGACGCCTACCGCGAGGCGATGCGCGCCGAGGTTCGCGCGGTGATCGCCGAGCAGGAGCGGATCGGCCTGGACGTGCTGGTGCACGGCGAGCCCGAGCGCAACGACATGGTGCAGTACTTCGGTGAGCAGCTCACTGGGTTCCTGGCCACCCAGCACGGCTGGGTCCAGTCCTACGGCACCCGGTACGTCCGGCCGCCGCTGATCGTCGGCGACGTGGCCCGCCCCGCGCCGATGACCGTCGAGTGGGCCACCTACGCGCAGAGCCTGACCGAGAAGCCGGTCAAGGGCATGCTGACCGGACCGGTCACCATGCTGGCCTGGTCGTTCGTGCGGGACGACCAGCCCGAGGGCGACACCGCCCGCCAGGTCGCCCTCGCCCTGCGCGACGAGGTCGTCGACCTGGAGGCGGCGGGGATCTCGGTCATCCAGGTCGACGAGCCCGCGCTGCGGGAGACCCTGCCGCTGCGCACCGCCGACCGTGCTGAGTACCTGGACTGGGCGGTCGCGTCGTTCCGGCTGTCGACCGCGGGGGTGCGCGACGACACCCAGATCCACACGCACATGTGTTACGCCGAGTTCGGCGACGTCCTGCAGGCGATCGTCGACATGGACGCCGACGTGATCAGCCTGGAGGCGGCCCGCTCGGCCATGGCGATCGTCGCCGACCTCGCCCGCGCCGGCTACCCGAACGAGGCCGGCCCGGGCGTCTGGGACATCCACTCGCCGCGGGTCCCGTCGGTCGAGGAGATCGCCGGGCACCTGCGCGTCGCGGCCGGCGCGTTCCCGGCCGACCGGTTGTGGGTCAACCCGGACTGCGGGCTCAAGACCCGCGGGTACCCGGAGGTGCGGGCCACCCTGGCCAACCTGGTCGAGGCCACCGGACAGCTGAGGGCACGGGCGTGACGAGCACTTCACCGCGGCGGGTGGTCACCCCGCCCGCCGCGGTTCCCGCGCGGGTCCGCGACCGCCTGGCCGCCGGAAAACCGGTGCTCTCGCTGGAGTTCATGCCGCCGCGCCCGACCGACGACGCGGAGCGGATCTGGCAGAACGTCCGCAAGCTGGAGTCGCTGCGGCCGGGTTTTGTGTCCGTCACCTACGGGGCGGGCGGGTCCACCCGGGACAACACGATCGCCGTCGCCCGGCGGATCGCCACGGAGACCACGATGCTCCCGGTGGTCCACCTGACGGCGGTGGACCATTCAGTGCGGGAGCTGCGCTCGTTCGTCGGCGCGCTGGCCGACGCCGGGGTGGTCAACGTCCTGGCGCTGCGCGGAGATCCCCCCGGCGACGTCGACGGCGAGTGGGTCCGCCACCCGGAAGGCCTGACGTACGCGAGTGAGCTCGTGACGCTGCTGCGCGAGCACGGCGACTTCTGCGTGGGCGTGGCCGCGTTCCCGCAGCGGCACCCGCGGTCGGTGTCACTGGAGCAGGACACCGCGCACTTCGTGGCGAAGTGCCGCGCGGGCGCGGACTACGCGATCACGCAGATGTTCTTCGACGCGGACGACTACCTGAGGCTGCGCGACCGCGTCGCGGCGGCGGGGTGCGCCACGCCGATCATCCCGGCGCTGATGCCGGTCACGACCATGCGGACGATCGCCCGCTCCGAGCAGCTGTCCGGCGCACCGTTCCCCGCCCACCTGGCGGCGCGGTTCGAGGCGGTCGCGGACGATCCCGCGGCTGTCCGTGCGCTGGGCATCGAGCAGGCGAGGCTGCTGGCCCAGCGGCTGCTGGCCGAGGGGGCGCCCGGGCTGCACTTCATCACGTTCAACTTCGCCTTGGCGACCAGGGAGGTGGTCGCCGAGCTCCCGGTGTTCGCGTAGCGCCCTCGTGCGCGGCCGGACCGCTAGCGCACCAGGCCGGATTCCCAAGCCCACACGGCGATTTCCGTGCGGTTGCGGGCCCTGATCTTGCGCTGGATCGAGGCGAGGTGGGTCTTGACGGTCGAGAGCGAGATCGTCAGCTCCTCGGTGATCTCGGCGTTGGTCCGGCCTCTCGCGATCGCCTGGGTGACGTCGAGCTCGCGCTGGCTCAGCGCGGGGTCGGCGCGGCGGGCGCGTCTCCGGGTCGGAGACCCGCTGAAGTGGGACAGCAGCCGCGTGGTGATCGACGGCGAGACCAGCGCCTCGCCGTTGGCGGCCGCGTGCACCGCCTCCACGAGCAGTCCGGGACCGGCGTCCTTCAGGAGGAAACCGCACGCCCCGGCGCACAGCGCTTCGTGGACCAGTTCGTCGAGGTCGAACGTCGTGACGACCAGCACCCGCAACGGGTCCTCGACGTCCGGGCCCGCCAGCCGGCGGGTCGCGGCGAGGCCGTCGACCACCGGCATGCGGATGTCCATCAACGTGACGTCCGGGCGCAGCTCCTGGGCCAGCTCCACGGCCTGCTGGCCGTTTTCCGCTTCGCCGATGACCTCGATGTCGGCGACGCGCTCCAGGATCAGCCGGAACCCCGTGCGCACCATCGCCTGGTCGTCGGCGAGCAGGACTCGCAGCGTCACCGGGCACCCTCCTCTTCCGGCGGCGAGGCCGCCGCTCCCTTCGGCAAGGGGAGTTCGGCGAGAACGCGCCAGCTGCGCTCCCCGTGTTCCCCGGCCATCAGCGTGCCGTCCAGCGCGGCGATCCGCTCGCCCATCCCGATCAGGCCGTACCCGCCCGGCGCGCGACGCACGCGGCCCGGGCGGAGACCGTCGTTGGTCACTTCGACCCGCAGGTGCCGGCCGTGGTCGGCGGGCTCGACCACCACGGTGACGTGCCGGGCGTCCGAGGCGTGCTTGCGGACGTTGGTCAGCGATTCGAGCACCACCCGGTGGACGGTCGAGACGGTTTCCGGCGTGACGGTGAGGTCCGCCAGCCCCGGCGCGAGCCGCACGGTGACACCCTCGTCGTCGCCGACCGCGGATTCGATCGTGCCGATCAGGTCGCCGGCGGTGACGGGTGAGGCGTGTCCGGGGCTGCGCAGCATGATGACCAGCCGCCGCACGGCGCCGAGGGCTTCGGTGCCCGCGTACTCGATCTCCTTGATCAGGTCGCGCTCGGGGCCGTCGGCCAGGATCACGCCGGCGGCCTGCGTGCGGACGACAACCCCGGTGATGTGGTGGGCGACCAGGTCGTGCAGCTCCCTGGCCAGCTCGAGCCGCTCCCGGTTGCGCGCAGCCGCCAGCGCGGCTTCGCGGCGAGCGTCGCCGTCACGCAGGATCAACCCGACCATGACGCTGCATCCCCACAAGAGGGCCCACAGCACCGACACGGTCAGCGACGCGGGCGAGTCGCCGTAGCGCAGCAGCGGGGCGAACGCCATCGCGAGCCCCCCGAGCACCGCGAGCACGGCGGCGAGTGTTCTCGGCAGCCGGTGGCACGCCGCCCCGACCAGCAGCATCAAGGCCACGATCTCAGGATCCCCATCAACCGCGGCGGCCGGTCTGACCAGGAAGCCCACGGCGCTGCCGGCCAGCGACAGCGCGATCCCCGATGCGGCCAGCACGGCCGTCCGCTCGGGGAAGCGACGTCGCAGCAGCGCGGGCGCGGCCAGCACCGCCCCGATCAGGAAGTAGGAGAGTTCGCCTGCGGGGGCCGGTCCCCGCAGGATCAGGTGGCGCAGGAGCTGGTCGATGTTCAGGCCGGCCAGGACGACGATCTCGGCGATCACCAGACCGCGGACCGGCTTCGGCGCAGTGGTCGGCAGCACGTCGGTGATCGTCCTTTCTGGGTGGATGGCCCGGGTGATCATTCTGACCGGTGGTGGGGAGCGGGACCACCGGCACCCTGGCACCGGCGGGGAGCTCGCGCTGGACGGTTGGAGGGTCGTGTTGATGTCTCGGTGGACGGGTTCGAGGGGGTGGCCAGTAACGAGGTGCGGGACCACTCGGCACCTTGCCGCTGGCGGAGAATCGGACGGCCGGAAGGTCGGCTACGAGTTCCTCATCGAGGGGCGTTGTGGTGGGAGTTCGCTGATTTGGTGTGTCACCGATGGTTTCCTGCCTGGCGATGACTGGGTGGGCGGGGTTCGGGGCGGTGGCCGGTGGCGGGGTGCGGGACCACTCGGCACCATGCCGCCAGCGGCGACTCGGAGCTGGACAGGCGGAAGGTCGCCGAGGAGTTCCCGGGGCGGTGGCCGGTGGTGGGGTGCCGGGCCAGCAGCGCCTGCCGCCGGCGGCGACCCGCGCTGGGCGGTGGAAGGTCGCCGATGAGCTGCTAATCGAGGGTCGTGGTGATGGGAGTTCGGTGATCTGGTGTGTCACCGGCGGTTTCCTGCTCGGTGATGGCTGGGAACGGTTCGGGCCCGTGGCGGGGTGCGGGACCACTCGGCACCTTGTCGCCGGCGGCGACTCGGAGCTGGGCGGGCGGAAGGTCGCCGAGGAGTTCCCGGGGCGGTGGCCGGTGGTGGGGTGCTGGGCCAGCAGCGCCTGCCGCCGGCGGCGACTCGGAGGTGGACAGGCGGAAGGTCGCTGAGGAGTTCCTTGTCGAGGGATTTGGTGGTGGGAGCTCGCTGATTCGTTGCGTTACCGGCGGTTCCTGTCTGGCGATGGCTGGGGGAGAGGCGATGGTCGGTGGTGGGGTGCCGGGCCAGCAGCACCTGCTGCCGGCGGCGACCCGCGCTGGGCGGTGGAAGGTCGCCGATGAGCTGCTAATCGAGGGTCGTGGTGGTGGGAGTTCGGTGATTCGCTGCGCCACCAGCGGCTTCCTGCCCGGCGGAAGCTGGGAGGTCGAGGTGACGGCCGGAGGCGGGGCACCGACCATCCGGCACCCCGCCGCCGGCGTGCTCACTGAGGTTTGGCCGCGCAAGCCAGGTCGTGGTCTGGGAAGCGGCCCGTGGTCAGGTAGGCCGTCGCCGCGGTGTTGGCGCATTCGTTTGCCACGTACGGGTAGACCCCGTGGCCTCCCGCGTCGACCGTGACCATTCGGGCTCGGTCGCCGAATGCCTGCCGCAGCTGGACTGCGCCTGCCAGGGGTGTTGCCGGGTCGCGCTGGTTCTGCAGCATCAACACGTTTGATGGACCCTGGTTGCCGATGCGGACCGGTGCTTCGGTGGGTTCCGGCCAGAATGCGCAGGGCTGGACGTTGGCCCCTGCCGCGCCGAACATCGGGTGGCGGAGGCGGTCGACCGCGACCGCGGCCTGGTAGGTGGCCACCGACCTCGGCCACCGTGAGTCGGCGCAGATGGTGTAGTAGCGGCCGGAAATCACGTTGTCCGCGTCGGGGGTGGTGCCGTCGCCGGGCAGCGGGGGGAGTGGGGTGCCCGTGTCGAGCGCCTGCCAGATCTGGGCCACGAGCGGCATTCCGGCGTTGCTGAAGAGGAAACCGTAGGTGGCCATGCGGAACGACGGGCCGTCGATGCCCTGGGCGGGCGTCTTGTCGAGCCGGGCGGCCAGCTCGAAGTACTTCGCGGTGACCTGCGAGGGTGTGCTGCCCAGGTGGTAGGTGCTGTCCTGGGCGGCGGCGAACTTCGCGAAGTCCGGGAACCGGTCGTCGAAGCCCTGGGCGTAGAGCCGGTCGTTCGCGAAGTCCCACCCGGTCGGGTGCACGTTGCTGTCGAGCACGATCCGGTCGCCGCGCTGCGGGAACAGGGTGGTGTAGACCGCGCCGAGGTAGGTGCCCCACGAGTAGCCGGCAAAGGAGATCTTCTGCTGGCCCAGCGCGACGCGGATGCGGTCCATGTCGCGGGCGACGTCGGCGGTGCTGACGTGCGGCAGCATCCACGCGGTCTTCGAAGCCGCGCACTGGCGAGCGATGGCCTGGGACTGCTCGGCCCGCTTCGTCACGTCGGCGGCGTTGCGCGCGTACGGCGGAACGTTGCCGACCGCTTGCTGCTCCGGTGTCAGGTTGCACGTGACCGGGGTGCTGTGCCCGAACCCGCGCGGGTCGAACCCGATCAGGTCGTAGCTGTCCAGCACGCTTTGCGGCAGCTTCGCCGCCGCCAGTTCGGCAGGGAACTTCAACCCGGCCGACGGGCCGCCCGGGTTGGTCAGCAGCACGCCGCGCCGCTGCTCCAGGTGCTTGCTCGCCAGCCGGGAGATCGCGACGTCGATCTGCCGGCCGCCGGGATCTGCGTGGTCCAGCGGAACCTTGATCGTCGAGCACTCCAGGCCGGGCGCCGTGGCATCGGCCGGGCAGGGGCCCCACCGCACCCCGCCCGGCGACGCCCCCGCCGGCACTCCCGCGAGTATTCCGGCCCCCACCACGCCGATCGCGAGCACGATCGACCACGTCTTCCTCATGCGAACCTCTCCTGGCTGCGGGCGGTGAACGCTTTCCATCTTGGTGATCGGGGCTCGGGCGGACATCGATCGCGCGAATGGTTTCGGAGCAGTTTCGTATCGGCCAAAGGGACTAGACACAGAAATCGGCCCGAGTTCCTCCGACAGAACCTCGAATCGTCGCGGCCGGAGAACTACCGTTCGACAGGGAGATCCACGGACGAAGGAGTTCGCATGGACAAGGTGTTCGGCCGTCGCGCCGCGCTGGTCGCCGGCGCGGGAGCCACCGTCGGCCTCGCGGTGCCCGGCCTGGCCCACGCCGCCGGAACCGGCCGCGTCGGGTTCACCCTCGACGCGGAAACGCTCGACGGCGGCGAGCAGGTCACGTCGGTCACGCTCGACACGTCCCGCGCCGGGCCGATCGACCCCGCGAGCCTCACCACCGGCACGTTCGGCGTGCACGCCAAGGCCACCAGCCCGATCGGCACCGGCGGCCAGGACATCGGCTACGACCTCGACCGGCCCGTGACGGCCGTGCGGCTCGACCGCCGTGGGAACATCGTGCTCGAACTGCGGCACGGCGAAGGCGAAACCGGCGGCGGAACCCTCGGTTACATCAACAGCAAGAGCCGCAACGTCCGGCTAGACCTGGTCTACACCATCACCCAGAACACGCCGATCCGGCAGCGCCACGGCCGGCCGATCTCGTTCACCGGGTTCACGCAAGGCCGCCTGGCCAACCCCGAAGTCGACGCTTTCACCTACCACGCCTCACGTTCCGGCATGAAGTACCGGCTGTACTCGCCGCCGGAGCGCCACGGCAGGCGCCCCTTGATCGTCTGGCTGCACGGCGGCGGCGAAGGCGCTTCGCTGCCCGACAACTACTACGACAACGAGACGACCCTGCGCGCCAACCGCGGCGCACTGGGCTTCGCCACTCGAGATGCGCAAAAGATCTTCGACGGCGCCTACGTCGTCGCGCCGCAGTGCACGGCCGCCTGGATGGACGACGGCCCGCGTTTCGCCCCGCTCATCCGGGAAATCGTCGGGGACCTCCTCCGCACGCGGCTGGTCGACCCGTCGCGGGTGTACGTCGTCGGCTGCAGCAACGGCGGGTACATGAGCCTGAAGATGACCACGGTCTACCCGGGCACGTTCGCCGCGTCGATCCCGATCTGCGGAGTCGTCGCCGGCCGTGAGGAAGGTGACCCGCCGCTGGTGCCCGACGCCGAGCTGGCCGCGATCCGGACCCCGACGTGGCTGGTGGCCTCCCGCGACGACGACACGGTGGATCCCCAGGCCAACAGCGTCCACGCGCACGACCTGATCCCGCGGTCGGAGCTGACGCTTTACGACCACGTCGTCCGGAACAGCCACCAGTTCCCGGGGCACTGGTCGTGGATCTACGTGGCCCGCAACGACCCGAGCGTCGGCGGGACCCATGTCTGGCAGTGGATGTCGCGCAAGCGCCGCTAGCCGGACAGTCACTGCGCCTGGGCGACCGCCTCCGACGCCGCGACGCGCAACGCGGCGACAACACGCGCGGCCGCGTCCGAGAGGGGCCGTGGCAGGTGGGCGAGCACGATGCGGCGCTGCTCTCCCGGGCCGCCGTGGACCGGCAGCACTCGCACGCCAGGCGGCACCACCGGGTCGAGCGCGCCCGGCACCGTCGTGATGCCGCAGCCGGCCGCGACCAGGTGGAGCTTGGCCAGCCAGTCGCGGGCCGTGTGGGCGATCTCGGGGCGTTCGTCGAGCCCCGGCCACACGCCCAGCACGCGGTCGTCGCCCGAACCCGCTATCCAGCGCTGCCCGCGCAGGTCGGCGACGTCGATGAAGTCGCGGCGGGCCAGCGGGTGGTTCGCCGGCACCGCCATGTGCAGGCTGCGCTCGGTCAGCGTGTGCAGGGCCAGCGCCGGGGTCTCGGTGTCCGGTGGGCGGAACGGCGGCGCCGAAGCCAGCAGGGCCAGGTCGACGGTCCCGGCGCGCAGGGCACGGACCAGCGCCGGGGTGCCGCCTTCGCGGCTGAGCACCGTGATCGCCGGGTGGGTGCGCCGCAGCGCGGCCAGGGCCCGCGGCAGCAGGGAGGCGCCGGCGGTCGGGAACCAGCCCAGCCGGACCGTGCCCTCCTCCGCGGGCAGCCCGGCGAGCTCGCGGGCGGTCGCGTCCAGCTGGTCGAGCACGTCGGCGGCGCGGCGCACCACGATCCGCCCGGCCGAGGTGAGCCGCACGCCGTCGTGGCGCCGCTCCAGCAACGGCGCGCCGGCCGCGCGTTCCAGGGACACGATCTGCCGCGAGACTGCGGACTGGGTGTAGCCCAGCGCGGCGGCCGCGGCGGTGAGCGTGCCGCGCTCGGCGACCTCGCGGAACACCCGCAGCGCGGTCAGCGACGCATCGGTGAAGGCCATGACATAACTGCATACCAGGTGTGCGGATCTTTCGCTTTCGGCATGGTCGGACCGGACCTAGCGTGGAGTCATGGACCTGATCAAGACCCGTTCGGATTCCGCAGCACCGCCGCGGAGGTCGCCGCGGGCGCCGACCTGACCGGCTGGCGGGCCGTGGTGACCGGCGCGTCCTCCGGCCTCGGTGTCGAGACCGCACGCGCCCTGGCCGCCACCGGCGCCGAGGTGACCCTGGCAGTCCGCGACGTCGAGGCGGGCGATCGCGCGGCCGCGGACATCACCGCGACGACCGGCGCCGCGGTGCGCGTGGCGCCGCTGGACCTCACCGACCCGGCGTCGGTCGACGCGTTCACCACCGCCTGGGACGGTCCGCTGCACGTCCTGATCGCCAACGCCGGAGTGATGGCCACCCCCGAGAAGTACACGCCGCAGGGCTGGGAGTGGCAGTTCGCCACCAACCACCTGGGGCACTTCGCCCTGGCCACCGGCCTGCACGCGGCGCTGGCCGCCGACGGCGCCGCCCGGATCGTGGTGGTCAGCTCCACCGGCCACCAGCAGTCGCCGGTGGTCTTCGACGACGTCCACTTCGCCTTCCGGCCTTACGATCCGTGGCTCGCGTACGGCCAGTCCAAGACCGCGAACGTGCTCTTCGCCGTCGAAGCGACGCGCCGCTGGGCCCGTGACGGCATCACCGCGAACGCGCTGATGCCCGGCGCGATCTACACGAACCTCCAGCGCCACACCGGTGGCCGCGGCAGTGGCAAGGTCCCGCCCGAGCTGATCAAGACGCCGGAGCAGGGCGCGGCGACGTCGGTCCTGCTCGCGACGTCACCCTTGCTCGACGGCGTCGGCGGCCGCTACTTCGCCGACTGCAACGAGACCGAGACCATCGACCGCCGCGGCGAAGCGGCGCCGCTGCACGGCGTCGCCCGGTACGCGCTCGACCCCGAAGGCGCCGAGCGTCTCTGGACCCTGTCGGAAACCCTGCTCGCCAAAGGAATCGCATGACCGGCAAAGTCGCCCTTGTCACCGGCGCCACCCAGGGCCTGGGTCTCGCCCTCGTCGAAGGGCTCGCCGCCCGGCTGTCCACTGAGGACACCGTCTACCTGACCGGCCGTGACGCCGGGAGGGTCGCACAGTCCGTCGAAGCCCTTGCTGCGGGCGGTGCCCGGGTGCGCGGCGAGGTCCTCGACGTCGCCGACCCCCACGCCACCGACCGGTTCGCCGCGCAGCTGGGGGAGCGGCACGGCGGTGTCGACGTCGTGTTCGGCAACGCCGTCATGCGGGTCGGTCCCGACGACGATCCGCGCGCGGTCGTCGGTGCCTACGCCGAGGTCAACAACTTCGGCACCACCCGGCTGTTGCGGGCGTTCGCGCCGCTGCTGCAGGACGGCGGCCGGTTCCTCGTCGTCGCCAGCTCGTACGGCACGCTGAACCACCTCGCGCCCGCCCTGCACGACCGGTTCGACGGTCTGTCCTCTTTGGACGAGGTCGACAAGCAGGTGGCCGCCTGGCGTGACGCGGTCGCCGACGGCAGCGCCCGCGGCGGCGACTGGCCCGGGTTCGTCAACATCCCGTCCAAGATCGGCCAGGTCGCGGCCGTGCGCGCCCTCGCCGCCGGCCGGCGCGACGACGACCTCGCGCGGGACATCCTCCTCGCCGCTGTCTGCCCGGGCATGATGAACACCCCGACGTCCGCGCTGTGGTGGGACGTGAGCGACGCGCCGAGTCCCGCCCAAGCCGCGGAAACCCTGCTGGACCTCGTGTCCGGGCCGGTCGACCCGGCGCACTACGGCGAGCTTGTCCGCGACGGCGAGGTGGTGCCCTGGGCCCCGTGGCGGTGACGGCTAGAAGCTCTTCACCAGCGCGGTGATGATGCGGGCGGCCGCGTCGTCGGCGGTGGTTCCCCAGTCCCAGTGCGGTTTGTGCAGGCGCAGCGACACGAGGCCGTGGTAGGCCGACCACAGGAGGAGCGCCGAGCTGAACGGCGTCTCCGGGTCGGCCGCCGCGACGAGCTCGACGATCCGGTTCTGCAGCCGCGGGCCGGTGGGCGCCCGGGTTTCCGGGACGGGGTCGCCGCTTTCGAAGAGCAGCTGGTACGCGCCGGGGTGGGCCAGGCCCCAGCGGACGTAGGCTTGGCCGGCCGTCACCAGGCGGTCCGCCTGTTCCGGCGTGGCGGTGATCGCCGCTTCGATGTGCTCGACGAGGTCGGTGTACACGGCGTCGAGGATCGCCGAGCGCAGGTCGGCTTCCGCGGGGAAGTGCCAGTACACCGCGGACGGCGCGACCCCGCACTCGCGGGCGATGGACCGCAGGGAGGGCACGGCGAGGGCCTGCGGTTCGGCCAGCTTCGCCACGGCGGCGGCGACCAGCTCGGCGCGGAGGTTCCGGGTGACCATCTCGCCATTGAACACGTGTTCAGGAGGTGGCAGTGAAGACGATCTTCGTGACCGGCGCGTCCCGCGGCCTGGGCCGCGCGATCGGCGAGGTGGCCCTCGACGCCGGGCACCAGGTGGCGCTCACCGCCCGCGACCCCGCGTCGGTCGCCGACCTGGCCGCCGCGTACCCCTCGACGGCCGAGGCGCTGGCCCTCGACGTTACGGACCCGGCGGCGGCCGAGGATGCGCTGGCCGTCGTGACCAGGCGTTTCGGGGTGCCGGACGTGGTGGTCACCAACGCCGGGTACTCGGACATCGTGAGCATCGAGGACGCCGATCTGGCGTCGGTGCGGGCGGTCGTGGAGACGAACCTCTGGGGTGTCGTCCACGTCGTCGAGGCGGCGCTGCCGCTGCTGCGCGGGGCGGGCCGCGGGCACTTTGTGCAGATCTCGTCGGTGAGCGGCCGGCTGGCACCGGCGCCGGGGCTGGGCCCGTACGTGACGGCGAAGTTCGCCGCCGAGGGGTTTCTCGAAGCCGTGGCGAAGGAGACCGAGGGGTTCGGGATCCGGGTGACGATCGTCGAGCCCGGCCGGATGGCCACTTCGCTGGCGTCGTCGATGGGAATCCCGGTGGCGAGCGCGCCTTACGCGGACTTGGTCGCGCCGCTCGCGGCGGCCTACGCCGAGGGTGCTTCGGCGGGAACTTCCGCCGCGGCGGCCGCCCGTTTTGTGCTCGACGTCATCGGGCTCGACGCGCCTCCGCTGCGGGTGCCGCTCGGGGGAGCGGCGTTCGATCGGATTCTCGAGGCCGAGCAGGCCCGGCTGGCCGAGCTGACCGCGTGGGAGACCTTCAGCCGCAGTGCGGACCGGCCGGCCTCGATCGAGTGATTCGGCCGGGCGCGGTAAACCGTGGCTCGGTGATGCGTGTGAACCTCCTGAGTGATCAACATCCGCACACCTCGGGAGGAAACCATGCAGCTGCGACGATTCTGCGCCGGCGTGATGATCGGTGGCGCGATGCTGGGAGGCACCGCTGTCGCGGCCCCCGGCGCCACGGCGAGCCCGGTCGACACGCGGGGACCGGACTCGGTGGCCGGTCAGTTCGAATGCGGTTTCCTTCGGTGCAGCTTCGTCTTCACCAGGAGCCAGACGCGCACCATTTCGACCAGCGCCCTGCCCGGCACCGCGTGCGGCTTCATCCCGTTCCCGGGCAGCGCCGCTTGTGCGGTCAGTTACGCCGTGGCGAACCACGTCGCCAAGCTGGCCGTCAGCGAGAACGCGTGCCTCAAGATCACCTACGCCACGGTGGCCCCGTATCCCTCGTGGTACTCCTCGGACGGCGGTTCCCGCTGCAAATAGGGCGGAACCGGGCAAGCCCGGCGCCGAAGAGATTCAGCCGTCCCTGAATCCTTTGGTTCCGGGCTCCTCCGCCTGCATGCTGTTCTCTGTGGTCGCAGGGGGCGGCCGCGGCCTGAGGGGGCGGATCCGTGATCGAATTCGGGCTGAGCGTCGACGCGCTGGGGGCTACGCGGCTGGGGTACTCGCCGCTCGGGGAGGTCGCCTGCAGCCTGCGGGCGCTCGGGGACCCCGGCTCCGCGCCGCTGCTGCGGCCGTGGCTGCGGCACGTGCCCGGGCAGGTCGCGGCGGACGACCTGCGCTTGCTGCGGCTGGCCGTCCCCGACAGCGGCCTGGCCCCCGACTTCCTCTACCCGGCCGACGCGGATCCCGGGGTCTCCCTGGACGACCAGCTCGCCGGGCTCGCCTCGCTGCCCTTGGCTCAGTACGAGGCCGAACTGGCGCAGGTGTGGGCGTCCGAGCCCGTTCCGGAGCCGCTGCACGGCGAGAACGGCCGGGTGCGGTTGGTGCGGGCGCTGCGGTCCTACGCCGACCGGGTGCTGGTGCCGGTCCGGCCGCACCTGCGTGCCGCGCTCGACGCCGAGATCGCCCACCGTGCCCAATGCGCGTTGCGTGACGGTCTCTACGGCGTGTTCACCGGCCTGCACCCCGAAATCCGCGTCGACGGCGCGCGGCTGATCATCGCGAAGGGACACCACGCCTGCGCCGGGGTGGCGGAGGCGTCGATCACGCTGGTGCCGTCGGTGTTCGCGTGGCCGCGGCTGGTGGTGGTCAACCGCTCGCCGGACACCGTCCAGCTGCACTACCCCGTGCGCGAGATCGGCCGGGCGTGGCTGGACGTCGGTTCGGCCGGCCGTGGTGAAGACGCACTGGCCGCGCTGATCGGGTCGACGCGGGCGCGGATCCTGCGTGAGCTCGCGGTTCCCCGGTCGACCAGCCAGCTCGCCCGGCTGCTCGGCGCCAGCCCGGGCGGGACCAGCACACACCTGTCCACGTTGCGCCGCAACGGCTTGGTCACCGCGGCCCGGGAGGGCCGCAGTGTGCTCTACCGGCGCACCACACTCGGTTCGTCGATCGCCGCCGCGAGCGGCGAAATCGGCGAAGCGCGCTGATTCACCCGGAAAACCGGAAAACCACAGAGAGGATCGATATGCCCTTTTCACGAATTGCCGCGGGACTGACCCTGGCCGCCACGGCGGTGCTGGCGACCGCCGGAACCGCCTCGGCCGCCCCTTATGACGGCACCTGGCGTCCCTACGGCAACACCAACCCGATCACCAGCACGTGGAAGTGCGGTTCGACCTCGGACATCAGCGCGGGCATCAAGGCGCAGTCCTGCGCGATCAGGTCGACGGACGGGCGGAGCGTCCAGTCGGCGGTGATCCTGCGCAACAACCGGACCACCGCCTACCGCGCGGACGTGGACGCGCAGCTCTACACCGCCGCGTCCTACCACCCTCTCGGCTCCTGGGCGTGCCGCCCGTCGGGCGTGGCCGCGAACTCGTGGTCGGTCTGCTTCGGAAAGACCCTCGTCAACAACGGCCGGGTGTTTTCCGGTGGGACCGTCTACGAAGGCACGGCCACCCACGGGCTCGACCTTTCCCCGAATGTCTGACCGATGACAAACGCTGCGCTCGCGACGACCGTCGTCGTCGCTTCGCCCGCGTCGGCCGCCGTGCCGAGAGCCTTGGCGCGGTGCGCCGGCAGCATTTTTGTGGTCGCGAACCACCCCGCCAACGTCTACAGCGGCTGGAAGAGCTACCGGGTCATCGGCCACGTCGAAAAAGGCGATCTGGTCCGCTGCGCGGAAGACATCGACCTCGGTCGCCGCTACACGGCGTGCGGCGTTTCCGACGGCAACGGCTGGATCCGCCTGATCTCCGCCGACGACCAGGTCCGCGGGTGGTCACCGCAGGCGTGCTTCGTCGACCAGAAGTGACCGGCTGATCCGGCGAGGCGCCCGGACACCCAGGCGCCTCGCCGGAACGGCTAGACGGGTCGTGCCGCCGCGAGGACCGCGTCCAGGCTCGGGAGCCAGCGCTGGTGGGGATCCGGCGCCTTGAGCCACTCCGTGGCCGCGTCCGTGCGCTGGGAGCCAGTCGGCAGGGGGAGCAGCGCGCCCCACGCCAGCACCTCGACAGCCTGGGGCAGCGTCTCGCGGGCGGGCACGAGCCCGTCGATCTCCGCGAGCAGCGCCACCCGCCGGCCGCGCTGGGTCGCCCAGGCCAGGACCGGGCCTTCGCAGCCGTTGGCGGCGAGGCGGTCGAGGAGCGGTCCGGTGCCCAGCTTCGGCATCGTCACCGCGCAGATCCCGTTTTCCAGCGCCAGGAACGGGCGCGGGCCACGCCACTTCACCGACCAGCCGAAGAGACGGCTGTAGTAGGCGTTGACCCGGTCGTAGTCCACGGGGTGGCTCACGGCCGGGTCGAGCTGCTGGTCGAGCGACATCGTCGGCGCCTTCCGCTGGGGTGGGAACCAGCGTAACGGCACTGAGTGCCGCTAGCAAGCCCGGCTGCTACCGTCCGGGGATGACCGATACCCCTCGCCGCGTGCCGGCCACCCGGGCCGGGGCGACGCCGGCGGGGCGCCGGCGGCTGCGCCGGGAGCTCGCCGCCGCGGCCGTGGACCTCTTCGCCGCCCACGGTTACGAGGCCACCACGGTCGACGAGATCGCGGCCGCCGCCGGGGTGGGGCGCCGCACCTTCTTCCGGTACTTCGACACCAAGGACGACGTGCTCTTCGCCAACCACGACGAGATCGTGGCGGAGATGGAGGAGGCGTTCGCCGCCGCGGACCCGGCGCGCGACCCGGTGGAGGTGGCCTGCGACGCGGTCGGGCTGGTGCTCGGCTCCTACGCCGCCGAGCTCGACGTGTCGCTCAAGCGGTTCGCGCTGACCCGGACGGTTCCTTCGTTGCGGGACAAGGAGGTCGCGACCGTCGACCGCTACCAGCGGGTGCTCGCGCGCTACCTGCAGGCCCGCTTCGAAGCGGCCGGTGACGAGGCGGCGAGCCTGCGCGCCGCCGTCGCCGCGGCCGCGATCGCCGCCGCCAACAACCACGTGCTCCGGCGCTGGCTGCGCGCCGGGGGCCGGGACGACATCACGGCCGCCGCCGCCGAGGCGTTCGCGCTGGTCATGGAAGCGTTCCGGGCACCCAAAACCGGCGAGGAGGGCACCGTGGTCGCGGTGATGACCACGGCGACGCCCCTGCGCGAGGTCGTCGCCCAGCTCAGCGCGGCGCTGCACGGCGACCGGACGAGCTGACCTCTGGCACTCAGTGCCATAGTGGCAAGATCACCCGGCCGGCGGGCAACCCCGGCGACGAGCGGGCGTCCCCCGGACATGAGCCCGAACTCGACGAAGCCGCGCCGCGCCCTTGCCCGGGCCGTCACCCTGCTGGCGGTGGCCGGCGCCGCGATGGCGGTGGCGGCCGCCCCGGCGACCGCGGCCGCCGACGACCAGGTCGTGACCCGTGTGAGCGAGGCCGACCGCGCCGCGGCGCTGGCCCATTGGACACCGGAACGGATGCGGCAGTGGGCCGGCGACGACTCCCTGCCTCCAGCGGAAAAGATCGGCCGCGAGTGGACCGGCCCGGTGCCCGCGGGGGTCGGCCGGCTGTTCTTCACTGCCGAGCCCGGCGTCGACGAGTCCTGCACCGCGACCGTGGTTCCCAGCTCCAGCAAGGACGTCGCGCTCACCGCCGGGCACTGCGTCAACGGCGGCCTGGACCGCTTCGACAACCCGATCAAGATCGTCAACGTCGTGTTCGTGCCCGGTTACGACCACGGGAAGGCGCCGCACGGGGTGTTCCCGGTCCGGGCCTTCGCCTGGTCGGCCACCTACTCGGGCCCCACCAGCGGCACCGACGACGACGCGGTGCTGGCCCTGGACCCGGTCGGCGGCCGGCACGCCGCCGACGTCGCGGGCACGCAGGACGTCTCCTTCGCGCAGCCACCGTCCCCTGTGGACACAACCCTCCTCGGGTACCCCGTCTCGAAGCTGGCCGGCGGCGAGGCGCTGGTCTCCTGCGCCCGGCCCGCCACCTTCGAGGCCAACTCGGTGAGCTCGGTGTGGAAGACCGGCTGCGACCTCGCCGGCGGCGCCAGCGGCGGCCCGTGGCTGCGGGACTTTGACCCCGCCACCGGCACGGGCACCCTCTTCGGCGTCACCAGCCGCGGCACGATGAACGAGGACCTCGTCACGCTCGACCTCACCAGCGCCGCCTTCACCGATCCGGTGCGGAAGCTCTACGAACGCGCCGGGGAGCTCTGAGCCGCGACCCGGTGGGATAGTGGAGGTCCGAACCTGGGGGAGCAGGGGAGGTCGGTGTGGCGACGCTGGTGCGTCTGCTGGGCGAGGTGGCCGCGCGGGCCGGCGGGCGGGACGTCGAGCTGGGTGGGCCCCGGCAGCGTTGCGTCCTCGCCGCCCTGGCGGTCGACGCGGGGCACGTCGTGCCGGTGGACCGGCTGGTCGAGCGGGTCTGGGGCGCCGACGCGGCGCCGCGGGCGCGGACCACGCTGCACGGCTACATCTCGCGGCTGCGCCGGGCGTTCGGCGACGCGGCCGACCTGGCGATCGTGCGGCGTTCGGGGGGTTATGTCCTGACGAGCGGCCCGGACCCGGTCGTCGACCTGCACCACTTCCGCGAGCTGTGCCGGCAGGCCCGCGCGGACGACGGCGATGTCCGGGCGCTGACCGACGCGCTGGCGCTGTGGCACGGCGAGCCGCTGACCGGTGTGGACGGCGAGTGGGCCGACGCCGAGCGCGTCCGGCTGCGCGGCGAGCGGCTGGCGGCGCAGCACGACCTGGCCGACACCCGGCTGCGGCTGGGCCAGGGCGCCGACCTCGTGCCCGAGCTGTTCGCGCGCACCGCGGAACACCCCTTCGACGAGCGGGTGGCGGGGCAGTACCTCTCGGCGCTGCACCAGGCCGGGCGCGTGGGGGAGGCGTCGGAGCACTACCGGCGGTTCCGCGCGCGCCTCGTCGAGGAGCTCGGCACCGACCCCGGCCCCGCGATCCAGGCGTTGCACCAGCGCATCCTCGCCGCCGGGCCGCCGCTGCCGGCCGGTCCCCGCACGCCGGCCGCCCCGCGGCAGCTGCCGGCGCCGCCCCGGGCGTTCGTCGGCCGCGGCGCGGAGCTGGACCGCCTCGACGCCGTGCTCGGCGACGCTCCGGGCGGGACGGTCGTGATCTCGGCGCTCTCCGGCGCGGGCGGCATCGGCAAGACGTGGCTGGCCCTGCACTGGGCCCACCGCCACGCGGCCCGGTTCCCCGACGGGCAGCTGTTCGTCGACCTGCGGGGGTTCAGCCCGGAGAACGCGCCGATGGCCCCGGCCGTCGCGGTGCGGGGGTTCCTCGACGCGCTCGGCGTCGAACCCGAGCGCATCCCGGTCGACCTGCACGCGCAGTCGGCGCTGTTCCGCAGCCTGCTGGCGGGCAAGCGGGTGCTGCTTGTGCTGGACAACGCCGCCGACACCGCGCAGGTCTCGGCGCTGCTGCCGGGCAGCACGTCGTGCTCGGTCCTGGTGACCAGCCGCAACCGCCTGACCGGGCTGATCACCGGCCACGGCGCGCAGCACCTCCCGGTGGACGTGCTGTCGGGCACCGAGGCCCGCGCGCTGCTCACCGACCGGCTGGGCGCGGCCCGGTGGCGGTGGAACCGGCCGTCGTCGACCGGCTGATCGGGCTGTGCGGCGGGTTCTCGCTCGCGTTGAGCATCGTCGCCGGCCACGCCCACACCCGTCCCGACCTCCCGCTGGCCGCGCTCGCCGCGGAGCTGCACGACCTCGGCCTCGGCGCGCTGGACAGCGAAGACCCCACCGCCAGCCTGCCCGCCGTGTTGTCCTGGTCCCACCGCGCGCTGAGCGCGGCGCAGGCGAAGACGTTCGCGCTGCTCGGGCTCGCTCCCGGTCCGGATCTGAGCCTCGCGGCCGCGGCGAGCCTCGCCGGGCTGTCCACAAAGGACACCGGGGCGATGCTGCGCAGCCTCGAACAGGCGTCGCTCGTGGCCCAGGACGCCCAGGGCCGGTGGGGGATGCACGACCTGATCCGCCGGTTCGCCGTGACCACCGGCCAGTCCCTGCCCGAGGCCGAACGCGAAACGGCGTTGCGGCGCGTGCTGGACTTCTACCTGCACACCGCGTCCGCCGCCGACAAGCTGCTGTACCCGCACTCGCAGGTGATGCCCCTCGGCCCGCCGCTGGCCGGCACGGTGCGGCACGTCCTGCCCGACGCGGCGACGGCGTTGGCGTGGTTCGACGCCGAGCACCCGAATCTCCTGACGGCGCAGCAGCTCGCGCGCGGCCGCGGGTGGCACGAGCTCGTCTGGCAGCTGACCTGGGCGCTCAACACGTTCCAGACCCGCCGTGGGCACCGGTACGACCAGCTCGCCGCGTGCCGAGCCGGGCTGGCCGCCACCGAGCACCTGCCCGCCGCCGCCCGGATCCTCGCCCACCGCCTGCTCGGCCGCGCCCACCTCGAGCTCGGCCGGCGCGAAGACGCGCTCGAGCAGCTGCACCGCGCGTTGGAGCTGGCCGCGAAGCACGACGACCGGGCGACCCAGGCCCACACGCACCGGACCCTGGCGCTGGCGTGGGAGCAGTGGGGTGACGACCGGCGCGCGCTGGAGCACGCCACGCGGGCCCTGGACATCCACCGCACCCTCGGCAACCCGCTGTGGGAGGCGATGGCGCTCAACGCGGTGGGCTGGTGCGAGGCCCGCGTCGGCGAGTACGACCGCGCCCGCGAGCACTGCCGCGACGCGCTGGTCCTGTTCCGCCGCCACGACGACGTCAACGGCGTGGCGGCCACTTTGGACAGTCTCGGGTGGATAGACCACCACACCGGCCGGCACGAGGAAGCCGTCCGGAACTACGAGCAGTCCTTGACCCGGTACCGGGAGCTGGGCGACGGCTACCAGACCGCGACGACCCTGGCCAACCTCGGCGACCCGCTGGTCTCACTCGGCCGCCCCGGCGACGCGCGGGCGGCGTGGACCGAGGCGGAGGAGCTGTACCGGCAGCAGGGCCGGGACGCGGACGCCGAGCGGGTCCGGTTGCTGCGGAAGGCGGTCGGGCAGCCCGTCGACGAACCCCTTTCCCGCTGAGGTTCAGTCCAGCTCGAGGGCGTGTCCGGTCAGCCACTCGACGGTGCGGTTGTAGCGCGCCAGGATGGCGCGATGCGCGAGGTAAGTGCAGGCGTGGTGGTGCGGTATCGAGACGGCGAGGGTGATCTTTCCGGCGCGGTAGAGGGTGAAACCGCTCAGCAGACCGGGCGGGCACTCGTCGGTGGGGACGATCCGCAGGGTGCTGGTGCGCAGGCCGGATCGTGCGCGGAGGTGGCCGAGCTGCTCGGTGCGCAGCTGCGGAGGGCAGACATCGAGCGCGGTCTCGCCGATCAGGAAGATGCGGTGCCGTTCGAGGTCGGTGCCTTTCGGAGAGACGATGAGGAGTTGTGCATCCACCACGTCTGCATGGGCGAGCTGGTGGTTGAGCAGGTGGAGGTCGTAGGCAGGCGTGCGGAGCCGGCGGGGGAGGAGCGTGGGCGTCCAGTGGATGACCTGGGTGGAGAGGTCTTCGTAGTAGTGGGCGAGGGAGGAGTGGTCGCTCGGGCGGGTGTCGACGTAACCGGGTTCGTCGGAGTGGCGGGTCAGGTTGAGGAGGTCGTCGGCGTCCGCGCCCGTGATGCGGAGGACGGCGAGTATCCGGCCGACATCGGCCGTCCGCGCGACACGTCGTCCCAGCTCCCACTGCGAGAGGAACTGGAACGGCACGCCGGCCGCGGTGGCCAGCCGGCGTAGGCCGAGCCCGCGAGCAGTGCGGAACTGCCGGATTGCGAGACCGGCCGCGATGGCGGCGGGAGGTGCGCTGTCCTTGTGCCGACGCGGATGGTGGATCGGCTGCATGGGCACGGTCGTGTTCTCCACGAGGGTGTTGTGATCGACGGGGTCGGGGCGGGTCGTCATCGTGATCGCCGGAGGCGGTCGTGCTGGAGCGGGATGCCGTGTGCCCGCCGGTAAACCGAGTCACAGCTGGCGCACATCGCGGGGGCGCCGTGGTCGCGACGCTCGTCCAGCGGCTTGAACGTGGCTGCGGCGGTCAGGCCGCACAGCATGGTGATTCCTTGTCCCGGGCTGGGCATGCCGGCCAGGCGGGTGCGGTGCCACACACCCTCGACCACGGGGTGGATCGCGTCCGGGTCGATGTAGATCACGGCTGTCATGGCGCCCTCTTGTCCTGGTCCGGCTACTCACAGGTGGCCAATCCACCTCGGACTGTCACGCTACGATCGGGAGAGCAAAAGCAGAACGGACCGCGAGTACGCGTGCGATCCGACCGGAACCGGCCAGACTCGGGAGCTTCCTTGGGCGGAGGATCGGCGGCACTGACCGGGAGTCAGGGTTCGCGCTCGACAGGTGTTGTGTCGGGCTACGTCCTCAAGCTCGCGCGCCAGAGCGCGGCCCTGACGCAGGAGCGGTTCGCGGAAAGCCTCTCGGTGGACGTGAGCACTGTCCAAGGATGGGAGTCGGGGCGGCGTCCGCTCGCCGCGATGAACGCGGGGGACTTCGTCCGGTTGTGCAGCAGGCTGCCTCGGCTGGGCGCGCCCTCGCCTTCCGGCCGGCACCTTCGTGCCGCCGTCGAAGCCGACCTGGTCCTGTCGACCGGGATCGTCGCCGGTGAGGCCTGGGTCGAACCCGATCTGCACCCGCTCGCCACGAGCGTGCACCGCAAGACCCTCACCAACCTGATCACGTGGCCGTTCACCGGGCACCTCCCACCGGAACTCGGCGTCTTCACGTCGAAGGTCTCCCGTCGAGGGCCTGTCGCGGCCGGGCCCGCCCTGAGCGCCGAGGCGCGGACCAGGTTCTTCGACCACCTGATGACAGTCGCGGAGCGCGGCGTGAAGTCCAGTGAAGCGCTGCTTCGCCGGCAGGCTGTGTATCTGCTCGGCTTCGACCAGCGCGACGAGGTGGCGAACTGGCTGCGCGGTGAATGGGAAAGCGCGGGTCGCCGGCCGATCGCCGGTGGCAGTGTCACCGACCTGCTCGAAGCCCGCTCCGCGTCGGTCGCCCTCGCGTCGGCCGGCGACGGCGCTCATCTGTACGACTTCGTGGCGCGCACCGACGACACTCGCGCCGAGCTGGCGAACCTCAACTACTGGGCGCACTGGATCGGCGAGCTGAGCGACGACCAGACCGATGACACGTTCATGGCCGCCGAGGACACCAAAGCCTGGTCGGGCGTGCGGCTCTTCGACCACCTCGTCGGCCGTCTCGACCCGTCTTCGCCCCACCTGCCCTTGAACCTCCGCACGATGCACACGCTCGTGGCCAGCCGTCCCGCTCTCTTGGCAGGCCAACCCGCTGCTCGTGGCGCGCTGGCCGAGGCGCTGGACAAGCTCACGTCCGGCGACGTGCTGACCCGCGGCGGACGTGACCAGGTCGCCGGCCTCCACTACGCACTCCGTCTCGCTGACCGATAGGGAGAACACCCATGCCAGACGAGCCTGCCGCTCTCGCTGCGTTCGGCTACGAACTCGGGTTGCTCAAGCGCATCCGGCGCGCCGGCTGGTGGCACGTCGGCGTCCGCGATCCCGAGTCGGTCGCCGAACACAGCTTGCGGACCGCGCAAATCGCGGCTTTGCTCGCGGCGGAAGAGGGTGCGAATCCGGAACGCGCGGCGTTCCTGGCGCTCTGGCACGACACACAGGAGACGCGCACCGGCGATATCCCGCACACCGCGGCCAAGTACCTGAGCAAGCCGGAGCCGCGCGAGATCACCGCCGACCAGACGGCCGCCTTGCCCGGTCCCTCCCGCGATCTGGTCCGGGCCGCCGTCGACGAGTACGAGACCCGGGAGACCCTGGAAGCCCGGTGCGCGAAGGACGCGGACAAGCTGGAAATGCTTCTCCAGGCCGTCGAGTACCGGGATGCCGGAGTGCAGCGAGTCACCGGGTGGATCGACTCCGCTCGGAAGGGCCTCGCGACCGAGACGGCTCGGCGCGTCGCCGAGGCGGCCGTCGCCGTGTCCCCCCTGGCTTGGCGAGATCGCTAAAGCCGGTCCCGCTGATGCCGTGACTCAGGTGCGCGCCGCGCCGAGGGTGACCGCTGTCAGCAACGTCGTGAGCTGCTCCCGGAAGCGCAGCGCGCTGTGGGCCCAGCGGGGCTCCTCCTCGTACAGCCGGCGCAGGGTCGGGGACGGCCGGGACAGCTGGTACAGGTAGGCCGCGCAGCTCATCGCCGCCGTCAGGACCGTTCGGGCGCCGTCGGGGTCCAGCCCCGCTCCCGTCTCGACCAGGGCCGCCGTCATGACGTCGAACGCCGATGTCGCCGCCGTTTTGTACTGGCGGGCGCGGTCCAGGCGCACCGCGCCCTCCAGGCTGAGGCCGACGTGGGTCTGCAGGTCGCAGAACAGCGGCAACGCGTCGAGGGACCCGCTGACCACGTCGGCGACCTCGCCGGCGGTCAGGCGGCGGCCGCCGAGGTCGGCCAGGAGGCGGTCCCGCCAGTCGGCCCAGCCCTGCTCGGCCAGCTCGAGGAGGAGCTCTTCGCGGGATTCGAAGTACCGGCGCAGCGCCGACGAGTGCAGGCCGACGCGGTTCGTCACCTCGGTCAGGGTGACCTCGCGCACACCGCGGTCGATCGCGAGCTCGCGCGCGGCGGTCAGCAGGGCGGCTTTGCGGACCTCTTTGTCCTGGTCGGAGCGGGCGCGGCGGCGGGGCTGGGTCACCGCGCCAGGGTAACGCAACGCCTTTGACTTAACTTCGGCCCGGGTCTAGCTTCGAGTTAACGCAAAGACGTTGCGTTAAGAAGGAGCTTCCGATGAGTGCAGTGTTCTTCGTGACCGGATCGTCGCGCGGGCTCGGCCGCCGGATCGTCGAGCAGGCCCTCGCGGCCGGGCACCGCGTCGTCGCGACCGCCCGTGACCCGCGGGCGCTCGACGACGTCGTGGCCCGCTACGGCGACCGCGTCCACGTCGAGCGGCTCGACGTCACCGACGCCGCGGCCGCCGAAACCGCGGTGGCGAACGGGGTCGCCGCCTTCGGCCGGCTCGACGTCGTGGTCAACAACGCGGGCCAGGGCGACCGGGTGTCCCTCGAGGACACCACTCTCGACGTCTTCCGCCGGCAGATCGAGACCAACTTTCTCGGCACCGTGTATGTCACGAAGGCGGCGGTTCCCGTGCTGCGCCGGCAGGGCGGCGGCCGGATCATCCAGATCTCGTCGGTCGGCGGCCGGGTCGGCAGCCCCGGGATGACCGCGTACCAGTCGGCGAAGTGGGCCGTCGGCGGGTTCACCGAGGCGCTCGCCGCCGAGGTCGCGCCGCTGGGCATCAAGCTCACCGTCCTCGAGCCGGGCGGGATGCGCACCGACTGGGGCGGCGCGTCGATGGCGACGCCGGTCATCAGCGAGCCCTACGAAGCGACCGTCGGCGCGTCGGCCCGCGCGATGGCCGACTTCGAGGAGCACGCCAACAGCGACCCGCGCAAGGTCGCCGACCTCGTGCTCACCGTCGCCGGGCTCGACGAGCCGCCGCTGCGCCTGCTCGCCGGGAGCGACGCCTACGAGTTCGGCCGCGAGGCGTGGCGGCACCGCGTCGACACCGACGCGAAGTGGGCCCACCTCAGCAGCTCGACCGACCACGACGAGGCCGGCGGCGCCTGGCGCGGCCAGCGCGGCGTGAGCCTGCCCGACGTGCGGGCGTGACGCCGTCGGGTGGTCGAGGTTCCGGATGGCCCCCGGGTGGGTAGCCCACAGGTGTGAGGCTGCAGGCGCCGCCTGCTGCGACGAGTGAGAGGTGATCACATGAGCCAGGGCGACGCCCCGGTCGGGCGATCGGTGAAGACGGCGGCGGCCGGGGTCCGGGATCTGGCCGCGGAAGCCGCGCGGGTGGGGGCGGCCGCGGCCGCGCGGGCGGTCGAGATCACCGACCGGAAGCTGACCGAAGGCGCGGACGAGCTCGCGAAGGTCGGCCGCGCGGCGACCAAGGACTTCGACAAGAGCACGAAGTCGTCCCGCCGTGAAGTGCGCGCGAACTCCGTGGCCGCGCGCGACGAAGTGCTGTCCCGCGCGGTGAACCTGCGCGACCCGGGCCGGAAGGCGGCGCTGGCGGTCGCGGCCGTGGCGGGTTCGGCGGGCGAGTCCGGCCGCAAGCGGCGGAAGGCCGTCGCGACGGCGAAGCGCGACCTCGCCGTCGCGCTCGAAGAGGCGAAGAGCGCGGCGCGCGGTGAACGCTCCCGCAAGTCCCGCTGGCCGTGGCTGGTGGCGCTCGGCGTGGTCGCCGGCGCCGTGGTGGCCGTGGTGCAGGTCCGGCGGTCGAACCCGTTGGTGGAAGCGGACTCCGTGTCGACTCCGGCGCCGAACGCGACCACCACGCCGGCCGGGACGACCCCCAAGCCGGCCACGCCGGTGACCCCGGCGGCCCCGGTCGCCCCGGTTGCCGAAAAGCCGGTCGAGCCCGCGAAACCCCAGCCCGCCCAGCCGAACGGCAAACACACCGAAGGCGCGAACGGCACCACGGCCGCCCGCAGCCAGAACAAGGCCAAGTAGGCACTCGCCGACGGGGCGTCGCACCGGGAATCCCGGTGCGGCGCCCCGTTGTCGTGCGTGGACCCCGGTGTTCCGCCGAGCGGGACGGGGCTCCGGCGAATCCCCTGGTCAGCGTCGTCCCGCCGGTTCGCGGGTTCGGCGACCCGTGCGCTAGGTTGGAAATTCGCCGTTCGTGCGTGCGTTTGAGGGGGCAAGGCGTGGTCTCGATGATGCGCTTGCTGGGGGAGGTCGACCTGCGGGCCGGCGAAGGCACGGTGGACCTCGGGCCGCCGAAGCAGCGTTGTGTCGCGGCCGTGCTGGCCGTCGAGGCGGGCCAGGTGGTTCCCGTCGACCGGCTGGTCGAGCGGGTCTGGGGCGCCGACGCCCCGCCGCGGACGCGGACCACCCTGCACAGCTACGTCTCGCGCCTGCGGATGGCGCTGGCCGGGGTCGACGGGGTCGCCGTCGTGCGCCGGTCCGGGGGCTACACCCTGGAGATCGACCCGGACCTGTTCACCGTGGACCTCCGCCTCGGCCGCGAGCTGCGCGCGGCCGCCCGGACCGACCAGGAGGCGGCGCCGGCGCTGCTCACCCGCGCGCTGGCGCTGTGGCGGGGCGACGCCCTCACCGGGCTGGCGGGGGAGTGGGCCGAGGCCGAGCGCGAACGGCTGGGTCAGGAGCGGCTGGCGACCTGGCAGGACCTCGTCGACGCCCAGCTGCGGCGGGGCCTCGGGGAGGACCTCGTCGTCGAGCTGGCGGCGCGCACCCGGGAACACCCACTCGACGAGCGGACGGCCGGCCAGTACCTCATGGCTCTGCACCAGGCCGGACGCACTGCCGACGCGTTGCAGCACTTCCAGGTCGTCCGCGAGCGCCTCGCCGAGGAGCTGGGCGTGGACCCCGCCGCCGCCCTGCAGGAGCTGCACCGGCAGCTGCTGGTCGCCGAGCCGCCGCCGGCCCCCGTCGCGGAGGCGGGGGAGGCGGCGCCGCCCCGGCAGCTGCCCGCCGCGCCCGCGTCGTTCGTCGGCCGGCGCGCCGACCTGTCCAGTTTGGACGGTCTGCTCGCCGGTCCCGGCCCGGCCGGCACGGTGGTCATCTCGGCCATCGCGGGCGCGGGCGGGATCGGCAAGACGTGGCTGGCGCTGAGCTGGGCGCACCGGCACGCCGGCCGGTTCCCGGACGGGCGGCTCTTCGTCGACCTGCGCGGGTTCAGCCCGGAGGACGAGCCGATGGCGCCGGCGGTCGCGGTGCGCGGGTTCCTGGACGCGCTCGGCGTGCCGCCGGGCCGGATCCCGGCCGAGCCGCACGCCCAGGCCGCGCTGTTCCGCAGCCTGGTCGCGGGCCGGCGGATGCTGCTGGTGCTGGACAACGCCGCGTCCACCGCCCAGGTCGTCCCGCTGCTGCCGGGCAGCCCGGGCTGCACCGTGGTGGTGACCAGCCGCAACCGGCTCTCCGGCCTGATCACCGGGCACGGCGCCCGGCAGCTGCTGCTCGACGTGCTGACCGACGACGAAGCCCGCGCGCTGCTGGCCGACCGCTTGGGCGCGGCCCGGCTGAGCGCCGACCCGGCCGCCGTCGAGCGGCTCATCCGGCTGTGCGGCGGGTACCCGCTGGCGCTGAGCATCATCGCCGGGCAGGCCCACACCCGGCCGCGCCTGCCGCTGCCGATGCTCGCGGACGAGCTGCACGACCTGGGCCTCGGCGCGCTGGACGACGACGACCCGACGGCCAGCCTGCCCGCCGTGCTGTCGTGGTCGTACCAGCGGCTGTCCTCGGAGCAGGCCACGATGTTCGCGCTGCTCGCGATCGCGCCCGGCGCCGACCTCACCCTCGCGGCGGTGGCGAGCCTCGCCGGGTGCTCGCCCGCCGGCGCGCGGGCGCGGCTGCGCGGCCTGGAGGACGCGTCGCTGATCACCCAGGACGTCCGTGGCCGTTACGGCATGCACGACCTGATCCGGCGCTACGCCACCGACATCGCGCAGCGCGACCTGACCGGCGACGAGCGCGACGCGGCCCTGCGCCGGGTGTTCGACTTCTACCTCCACACCGGTTTCCACGCCGAACGGGTCCTCGCGCCCTACCGCAGCCCGATCCGGCTCGATCCGCCCGCGCCGGGGACCACGCCCCAGGCGCCGCCGGACATCACCGCCGCGATGGCCTGGTTCGAGGTCGAGTACGAGCCGCTGCTGGCGGCCCAGCAGCTGGCCGTCACGCTCGGCCGGCACCGCGACGCGTGGCAGCTGGCCTGGGTCCTGACCACCTACCACTACCGGCGCGCCGACCGGGAGAAGCGGCTGGCGGTGTGGCAGGTCGCCGCGGACGCCGCCCAGCGCCTGGAAGACCCCGAAGCGCACATCGTGACCCACGCGCACCTCGGCCACGCGCTCGCCGACCTCCGGCACTACGACGAGGCGGCCGACCACCTGCACGCGTCGCTCACCCTGGCCGAACGCCACGGTGACCTCGCGGGCCAGGCCTACGCCCAGCACACGCTCGCGCAGTCCTGGATGTACCAGGAGGACTACCGCAGCGCGATCGACCGCAGCCGGCGTGCGCTGGCATTGTTCCGGGCCCTCGGCGACCCGCTGTTCGAGGCCGTCGAACTCAACCAGCTCGGCTGGCTCTACTGCCGGCTCACGGAGTTCGGGCCGGCGCGCGAGCACCTCGAGGCCGCGCTCGCCCTGGTCCGGCAGCACCCCGCGCCGTCGAACGAGGCGCACGTGCTGGGCAACCTCGGGTACATCGACCAGCACACCGGCCGCCACTCCGAAGCGCTCGAGCACTACGCGGAGTCGCTCGCCCTGCTGCGGGAGGTGGGTGACTCGCAGAACGTGGCGCTGGCGCTGGACTGGATCGGCCAGACCCACCGCAGCCTGGGTGACGAGGAGCAGGCCCGGGCGGCGTGGCTCGAAGCGCTCGAGCTCTACCGGGAACAGGGCCGCCACCAGGCCGCCGACCGCCTCCGGGACGAGCTCGACGGGCGTTAGCGCGCCGGGGCGCGGCGTGCGACGGCGGCCAGCGCGCCCGCGCCGGCCAGGAGCACGAGCGCCAGCAGGAGGTGCCACAACGCGCCGAGCCGGACGGCCAGCACGACGTTGACCAGCCCGAGCACGGCGTACACGAGCGCCAGCACGCCCAAAGCCGGTCTCCTGGCTGCCATGATGATCCGTCCTGCCGGGGTCCACGAGGAATCGGACCGCCGGGGGCGGGTGTTACCGGGCCGGCACCAACCGATGCGAGGTCGATGCGGGACGCTCAGCCGGCGGGCAGGTCGATCTCGGTGTACCGGGCGGCGAGCGTGCCGGCCAGCTCGGCCAGCTTGACGTTGAGGTCCTGCGACGTCCGCCGGAGCACGTCGAACGCCTCGTCGGCCGTCACCCCGCGGCGCGCCATGATGATGCCCTTCGCCTGGCCGATGACGTCCCGGCTGCGGATGGCCTCGCGCAGGTGGGTGGCCGCCAGCTCGGCCCGCGTCACCGCGTCGGTGCGGGCGATGGCGAGGGCGGCGTGGGTGGCCAGCAGGAGCAGGACGTCGCGATCGGCCTCGTCCAGGGCGTTCGGGGAGCGCCCGTAGACGTTCAGGGCGCCGGCCGAGCGGCCGGTCGGCGGGCCGGGGATGAGCGCGGTGGAGAGGACGGAACCGACCCCGAGCTCGACCGCGCCGGGGGCCCAGCGGGGCCAGCGTGGCTCGTCGGTCAGGTCCGGCGCGATCGCCACGGCCGGCCCCGCCGGTTCGGCGGCCTCGACGCACGGGCCTTCGCGGAAGCGGTACTGCAGCAGGTCGAGCTCGACGGCGACCGCGCCGGTCTCCGCCGGGGTGTGGAACCGCCCGTCCGGGCCGATCAGGGTGAAGCTCGCCAGGTCGGCGGCCGGCACCATGAGGGTGGTCGCCTCCAGGACGCGCCGCAGCACGTCCTCGACGGTGGGCGCGGCGAGCAGGCTCGCCGTCAGCTCGGCGAACTGCCGGGCCAGCGGGCCGCTGCCGGGTGCCTCGGCGGCGGCGAAGGCCGCCTTGTCCTGCTGCCATTCGTCATCGGTGGTCATGGCCGTTCTCCCTGGTGGCGCTGCGGGGAAGACGGCTGGCTTCTCAACCATCGCGAGCCCAACCTAACCGTCCGGGGCGCCGGTCGCCACGACCCGGGTCCGCCACGGGTGGCAAATCGATGACAAACCGATGCGAGCCGCCTAAGGTCGGGCACCGACCAGCCCGAAGGAGATCTCCTGTGCCCGACGACGCCCCGTTCCCGCTGACGGTCAGGGTGCGCACGGTGCCCGAAGCCGTCGTCGTCGCGGCGGACGGCGACCTGGACCTCGGCACCGCCCCGGTGCTGCGTGACCAGGCCCGCGAAGCCCTCGACGGCACCCCGGGCGCGCTCATCGTCGACCTGGGCGGCATCACGTTCTGCGGTTCGGCGGGACTGCAGGTCCTGGCCGAGCTGGTCGCGGCGACGGAGGCGGCGGACCTGCCGTTCGCGGTCGCGACCGACCGGCGCGCGGTGCTGCGCGTGCTGGAGCTCACCCGGCTGGACGGCCGCCTCAGCGTGCACCCGACGGTCGCCGGGGCCCAGGCCTGGATCCGCGGCCGGCGCCGTCACTTTCCCTGAGAAAGAGGCGTCCGAACGCTCGGTGCGCGTCACTTTCCCTAGGAAAGATGCGCCGCCTCACGCGGATTTCACGGCTGGGAGCGCCGGGGGAGGACCAGCAGCGCGTCGCCGACCGGCCGTTCTCCCGTGGCGTCCGAAGGTGAGCTCACCAGCTTGCCGCCGATCGCCATCGCGGTCGAGCCGCCGCCGTCCAGGTTGATCGCGGTCACCGCGCCCAGGCGCGCCATCAGCTGCGCGCCCTCGATCAGCGACAGCCCGTCGCTGTACCCCGGCTGACGGCCGTCGACCGTCACGACCAGCAGGCGGCTCTGGCGGTCGAGCCCGACCATGGTGCGCGGGTTGCGCTTGACGCCCCAGCCGTACACGAACGACGGGTCACCGGGGTGCACGACCCCGTCCGCCGCCGCGTTCACCGAGATTCGTCCATTGTGGACCAGCCACGGGCCGCCGTTGACCACGCCGGCCGGGTGGGCCGGGCGGGCGCCCTCGAACACGCGGGTTTCGACGCGCAGCTTCGCGCCCGGCCGGGCGTGCCCGGTCAGCCAGGTCGCCGCCGTGCCGATGCCCTGCACCGTGTGGCCGCCCGCGGGCACCTCGCCGCCCGCCGGGCGCACCGCCGTCACCACGTCACGCGCGTCGAGCACCGCCTCGACACCGTCGCCGGCCGGAGTCGGCGTGCCCAGCTGGGGCGTGAACAGCACCAGTTCGTCCGGGTGGGTGCACGTCGTGTCGTGCAGCGGACGGTCGGTCGGGACGTCGCCGGGCTCGCCGCAGTTGCGCACGATCCCCGGCTTGCGGTTGACGCCGTTGACCGCACGGCCGCCGACGGTCACCACCGTCCGCGGGACGCCGATCGACGGACGGTCGCCGAGGAACAGGGCGGGCCGCCCGGTGGTCGCTTCGCTCTGCAGCCGGCCCTGGTAGACGCCGACGCCGGCCGGCTCGCCGGGGATGCCGTCGCGCGGGTCGATCACGAAGAACCCGCCGTTCGTGCCGACGAGCGCGCCGGCCGCGGCCGCCAGCGCGGACGTCGTCCGCCGTCCCGACACCGATTCGCCGTGGGACGCGACGACGCTTCCGGTGAACCGCCGAGGATCGACGACGGCGACGCGCACGTGCTGCGGCCCCTGGGCCTCCGGCCCGTCCTGGCCGGTCCACTCGACCGCGGTGGTGAAGCCGGTCATCGCGCTCGCCGTCGCGGCGGCCTGCGCGCGGTCGGCGAAGGAGCCGACCCGCACCCGCCAGCCGAGGGCGCCCCGCGGGGTGTCGGCGAAGGCCGGCCAGTCGACGCGCTCGGCCCGCGCCGCGAAACCCTTGCCGCGCAACGAGGTCACCAGCGTCTCGGCGTGCTCGTGGCTGCCGAGCGCGGCCGGTGGCGCGTCCGGGTCGGGGCTCGACCCGCCGGGGACCAGCACGGTGACCGTCCAGGTGTTGTGGCCGGTGCCTTCGCCGGTCACCGTGGTGTGGACGGTGACGCCGGGTGCGAGCGTGTCGTCGCCGGCCGACGCGGGTGTGCCCAGTGCGACGGTCAGCGCGGCGGACAGGGCCAGCGCGGCGGGGAGCTTCGTCTTCACGCGAGGCAAGCTACCCCGGCGGGGTGGACTTCTCCCGGGTTCCGGCCGAACTTCCGGTGTACGGCCCTGGAGGAACTCCAGGTTTACGATCGTGATCATGCGATTCGCAATCAAGACCTCGCCCCAGAACACCGTCTGGGCCGACATGCTCGCCGTCTGGCAGGCCGCCGACGAGATCGAGCTGTTCGAATCCGGCTGGACGTTCGACCACTTCTATCCCATTTTTTCCGATTCGACCGGGCCGTGCCTGGAAGGGTGGGTCACGCTCACCGCGCTGGCGCAGGCCACCAAGCGGCTCCGCCTGGGCACGCTGGTCAGCGGCATCCACTACCGCCACCCCGCGCTGCTCGCGAACATGGCCGCGACGCTCGACATCGTCTCCGGCGGCCGGCTGGAGATCGGCATCGGCGCCGGCTGGAACGAAGAGGAGTCCGGCGCCTACGGCATGGAGCTCGGCACGGTCAAGGAACGCAGCGACCGCTTCGAGGAGGGCTGTGAGGTCCTCGTCGGCCTGCTGACCCAGGAGACGACGACCTTCAAGGGTGCGCACTACCAGCTGACCGACGCCCGCTGCGAGCCGAAGGGCGTGCAGACGCCGCACCCGCCGATCTGCATCGGCGGCGGCGGCGAGAAGCGCACCCTGCGCACGACCGCGAAGTACGCCCAGCACTGGAACTTCGTCGGCGGCACCCCCGAGGAGTTCGCGCACAAGCGCGACGTGCTGCACCGCCACTGCGCGGACATCGGCCGACCCGGCGGAGATCACGCTGTCCTCGCACGTCCGCCTCGGCCCGGACGCCGACTACGCCAAGGTCGCCGCGGAAGCGGAGGCTCTCGGCGAGGTGGGCCTCGACCTGGCGATCGTCTACCTGCCGCCGCCGCACACCCCGGCCGTGCTGGAGCCGCTGGCGAAGGCGCTCGAGCCGCTGCGCTGACGCTCAGCCGTCGCCGTAGGTTTCGCCGATCTCGTTGACCTCCTGAAGGCCGACGAGATCGGCGAAACCGGTCAGCCCCGGCAGGTCCCGCACCACACCGGCCGGCGTCCCGTCCCGGGCGATCCGCCCGAGCACAGCGCGCATCGCCTCGGTGGCGGCCAGGAGTGTCGAAACAGGACAGATGACGAGCCGGAAACCCAGCTCCCGCAAGCGGTCCCGGCCCAGCGGCGGGGTCTTGCCGCCCTCGGCCCAGTTGAACAGCAGCGGCACGTCGCGGAAGACGTCGGCGACCCGTTCGATCTCGGCCTCGGACTGCAGCGTCTCGACGAAGAGCATGTCGGCGCCCGCGTCCCGGTAGCGGCGGGCCCGGTCGATCGCCGCGTCGAGTCCTTCGACCGCGCGGGCGTCGGTCCGCGCGATCAGCAGGAAGTCCGGGTCGTGCCGGGCCGCGACGGCCGCCCGCACCCGGTCGGCCATCGTCTCGGCCGGCACCACGCGCTTGCCTTCCAGGTGCCCGCAGCGCTTCGGCGCGACCTGGTCTTCGAGGTGGATCGCCGCGACACCGGCGGCTTCGTACTCCCGCACCGTGCGGATGACGTTGAGGGCGTTGCCGTACCCGGTGTCCGCGTCGGCGATCACCGGCACCTCGACGGCCGAGCGCAGCCGCCCCGCGGCCTGGACCATCTCGGTCATCGTCAGCAGGCCGACGTCGGGCCGCCCGAGCAGCGACGCTGTTGTGCCGAACCCGGTCAGGTAGACGGCGGGGAAACCGGCCGCCTCGACCAGCCGCGCGCTCAGGGCGTCGAACGCGCCCGGCGCCACGACGACCTCGTCACCGGCCAGCAGCTCCCGCAGCCGCGCGGGACCGGGCACCCGCGGCGCCAGCAGATCGGCCACGACGATCACCTCCGGGCGCCACCGTACTCACGTGCCGAGCAGCTCCGGGGTGAACAGCTCCTCGACCGTCCACCGCCTCGAAGAAAGCCCCTGTTCGTGGTGGTAGCGCAGGTAAGTCTCCAGCGTGGCGCGGTTGGCGGCGACGCCGTAGGGCCACCAATCGGCGCCGAACTCCGCTTCGTTGCGCTCCACCAGCGCGTTCATCCACGGCACCATGGTCTGCACCTCGTAGAGCCGCCGGGCGCTCCGGTAGCGGTCGGCAGCGGTGTCCTTCGCCGTGGAGAAGACGCGGTAGACGTCACGGGCGAGGCCGGGCACCTCCGCCAGCAGGTCCCGCCGGACGACGATCGTGTGCATGATCGGGAAGATCCCGGTGCGCCGGTGGTAGTCGCGTTCGAGCGGCTCGAAGTCGGGGAACAGCCGGACGACGTCCGGTGACCCGTCGAGCACGCACTGCGGGACGTTCGCCGTGAACAGCGCGTCGATCTCGCCGGTTTCGAGCATCGAGTTCAGCGTCCGGCCTTCGGGCGCCTCGGACACGTCGAGGTCGTCCGGGTGCGGGTGGGGGATGAAGCCGAACGGCGGGGCCGGGTGCTCGAGGCCGCCGATCACCCAGCGGTTGCGGCGGGGTTCGAAGCCGTGCTCGTCCATGAGGATTCCCTTGGCCCACACGCCGGAGTCCTGGCCGTAGGTGCCGAACTCGCCGATGGTCCGGCCGACGAGATCACCCGGACCGGTGATCCCGGACCCCCGGTGGACGAAGACGCACGAATGGCGGAACACGCGGTTCGGGAAGATCGGCAGCGCCACGTACGGCAGGTCCTCCTCGAGCAGGCGCAGGTAGAAGGTCAGGCCGAGCTCGGCGATGTCGTACTCGTGCCCGCTGATCGCGCGTTCGAAGATGTCCGGCAGCGTGGGGGCGGATTTTGCGGTGAACCCGGGCTCGGGGTCGTCGAAGAGCGCGCGGGTCGTGTCGTACTCGTAGCAGCCGATCGTCAAAGGGGTCATGCCTTCGATCGTCGGCCGCCACGGCCCGGGGTGTCCAAGTCCGGCTCGGTGAACTCGATACCGTGCCGGTATCGTGTTCGGGGTGGACCTGCGCTCGCTCCGGTACTTCGTCGCGGTGGCCGAGGAGCGGCACGTCGGGCGCGCGGCGAGCCGGCTGCACATGACCCAGCCGCCGCTCAGCCGGGCGATCCGGCAGCTGGAGGACGAGCTCGGCGTCACCCTCTTCGACCGCACGCCCAAAGGCGTCACGCTCACGCCCGCCGGGGCGGTGCTCCACGACGAAGCCGCGGCGCTGCTGGGGCAGGCCGACCGGATCCGCGGCCGCGTGACGGCGGCGGCCGGCGCCGCGACCCTGGCGATCGGGACCCTGGCCGACGCGGCCGAGCACGTCGGCGGCCGGCTGGTGACGCTGTTCCGGGCCCGCCACCCGCACGTGACCGTGACCGTCCACGAAGCCGACCTCGGCGACCCGACGGCGGGGCTGCGCGCCGGGCTCGTCGACGTCGCGCTGACCCGGACTCCCTTCGACACCACGGGGTTCGGCACGCACGTGCTGCGCTCGGTGCCGGTCGGCGTGCTCATGCGGGACGACGACCCGCTGGCCGGGCGGGACTCGGTGGCGGCCGCCGATCTGGCGGGCCGCCGCTGGGTCCGGCTCCCGGACGACACCGACCCGGCGTGGACGGCGTACTGGACGGGTGGCGCGCCCGGGGACGCGGCGCCGGTGCTGCGGACCGTCCAGGAGTGCGTGCAGGCGGTGCTGTGGAACGGGACCGCGGCCCTCGCGCCGGTCGACCAGCCCCTGCCGGCGGGGCTGCGGGTCGTGCCGCTGGCGGGGCGGCCGCCGAGCGACCTGGTCGTGGCGTGGCCGGAGACCGGCCGCAGCCCGCTGGTGCGCAGCTTCGTCCGGATCGCCGCGGACAGCTACCGGCGCTGACTCACCCGATCGTGGGCAGGTAGGCCGGCGCCCGGCGGGCCGGGGCCGCGCGTTCGAACGCTGCGGCGAGCGCGAGGACCCGCGCGTCGGCCCAGCGGCCGGCGAAGAACGACACGCCGATCGGCAGCGGGCCCGTGAACCCGGCCGGCACCGAAACGTTCGGGTAGCCGGCGACCGCCGCCGGGGTCGACGAGCCGAGCACGAACGCGTCCCCGGTGCCGTAGGTCGTCTTCCACGCCGGGCTGTTGGTCGGGGCGACCACGGCGTCGAGGTGGTACCGGGCGAGCGTCTCGTCGATCGAGCGGCGCGCCAGGTCCGTGGCCGTCGCGCGCTGCTCGCGGTAGACCGGGTCGGTCGGGCCCGGGGCGGCCGCCGCCTGCTCGAACAGCTCCTGGCCGAACTTCGACAGTTCGACCGGGTCACGCCGGTTGAAGGCGATCAGCTCGCTCAGCGTCGCCGGGTGGCCCGGCCGGTGCGTCAGGTACGCGTTCAGGTCGCGCCGGAACTCGGTGAGCAGCGCGGGGGACTCCGCCGCGCCGATCCGGTCCTGGTAGGGCAGGTCGACCTCGACGACGGTCGCGCCGCGTGCGGTCAGCGTGCGGACGGAGTCCTGGACGACGCGGTCGACGTCGGCGTCCAGACCGGCCAGCCGCCAGACGCCGATGCGGGCGCCGCGCAGGGCTCCCGGGCGCAGCAGCGCCGCGTAGTCGCGCGGCTGACCAGCGGGAATGGCGGCCGTGGCGGGGTCGGCCGGGTCGGGTCCCTGCAGGACGGACAGCGTGACGGCGGTGTCGACGACGTGGCGGGCCATCGGCCCCGCGGTGTCCTGCTCGGCCGAGATCGGCACGACACCCGTCCGGCTGACCAGGCCCAGGGTCGGCTTCTCGCCGACGACGTCGTTGGCGCCGGCCGGGCACACGATCGAGCCGTCGGTCTCGGTGCCGATCGCGACCTGCGCGAGGGTGGCCGCCACGGCCGCGCCGGACCCGGAGGACGAGCCGCACGGGTTGCGGTCGAGGACGTACGGGTTGTTCGTCTGGCCGCCGATCCCGGACCAGCCGGACGTCGAGTGCGTCGAGCGGAAGTTGGCCCATTCGGACAGGTTGGTCTTGCCGAGGATGACGGCGCCGCCGCGCTGGAGCCGGTTCACGAGCGCCGCGTCGGCGGCCGGCCGCGTGCGCGGCAGCGCGCGTGACCCGGCCGTGGCCGGCAGGGTGCGCGTGTCGATGTTGTCCTTGAGCAGCACCGGGATCCCGTCCAGCTGCCCGAGCGTGTGCCCGGCCCGGCGGCGGGCATCGCTGGCGGCCGCCGCCCGCAGCGCGCCGGGGTCGACGGCGACCACCGCGTGGACCTTCCGGTCCACGGTGCCGATACGCTCGAGGTAGGCCGCGGTCAGCCGCACGGCCGTGAGACCGCCGTGGTCCATCCGCTGCTGGAGCTCGGGAATGGTGGCCGCGTCGAGGTCGAACCCCAGCGCGGGGCCGGCGGAAGCGGAAGCGGGCGCCGGGACGACCAGGCATCCGGCGAGGGCGGCGGTCACGGCGGCGGAGCGCAGGCGCATCACGGCGTCCATGCCACTCCTCGCCCCGGCGGCGGTCAACCCCTCGTTCGTCGGGGGCGCGAGTGGATCAGGACCGCAGCGCGGCGGGCCGCCAGATCATCGTCACGCGGGTGCCGCGCTCGCCGGTGTCGACGGTCGCCTGGTCGGTGACCTCGTCGATCAGGCGCAGCCCGCGCCCGCCCGAGGTCAGCGGCGCCTCGCCGACGCGCTTGACGGCGCCGCCGCGGCCGGTGTCGCTGACGACGACGGTGACCGTGTCACCCGCCCAGTCCGCGTACAGCCGGGCCCAGCCGCCGCCCTCGGGATAGGCGTGCGCGGCCGTGTTGGCCAGTGCCTCGTAGGTGGCCAGGACGACGTCGTAGCTCGTGTCTTCGTCCAGGGGAAGCTCGTCGAGCCAGGCGGTCAGCTTCCGGCGCAGCACCGAGATCTCGCCGGACTCCGCGGGCACGAGCTCTTCGAAACTCGTCCGCACCGCCGGGTCGATCGGCGTGCTCGCGCCGACGCCGGCGGGCTCGCTGTCCGTGTCGCTTCCGGTGCTCGGTTCCGGAGTATGTCGATGCACGATGTACTCCTCCCTGTCTCCGCTCGGACCCCCCATGGCCTCGGGCTTCGTGCAGGCTGGGTACCCAGCGTCCGCGTTTCCCATTCGTGATGTCGGCCGCGTCTCGTCCCTTGCGGAATCAATCCCGGACGTCGAGCGCTTGCACGGTGCGTGAAGAAGATCGGTTTTCTGTCATTCGGCCACTGGTCGGCGGGCGCGTACTCCGAGACGCGGTCGGCGGCGGACTTCCTGCACCAGTCGATCGACCTGGCGGTCGCGGCCGAGGAGCTCGGCATCGACGGCGCGTACTTCCGGGTGCACCACTTCGCGCGGCAGGCGGCGAGCCCGTTCCCGCTGCTCGCGGCCATCGGCGCGCGCACGTCGAAGATCGAGATCGGCACCGGCGTGATCGACATGCGCTACGAGAACCCGCTCTACATGGTCGAGGACGCGGGCTCGGCCGACCTCATCTCCGGCGGCCGGCTCCAGCTCGGCATCAGCCGGGGATCCCCCGAGCAGGTGATCGAGGGCTGGCGCTACTTCGGCTACGCCCCGGCCGAGGGCGAGACCGACGCGGACATGGCGCGTGACCGCACCGAGGTCTTCCTCAAGCTGCTCGAAGGCGAGGGTTTCGCGCAGCCGAACCCGCGGCCGATGTTCGCGAACCCGCCGGGGCTGCTGCGCCTCGAGCCGCACTCGGAGGGCCTGCGCGAGCGCATCTGGTGGGGCTCGGGCTCGAACGCGACCAGCGTCTGGGCCGCGAAGCTGGGCATGAACCTGCAGAGCTCCACGCTCAAGGACGACGAGACCGGCGAGCCCCTGCACGTCCAGCAGCGCAAACAGATCGAGGCCTACCGAGAGGCGTGGAAGGAGGCCGGTCACGAGCGAGAGCCGCGGGTGTCGGTCAGCCGCAGCATCTTCGCGCTGACGAACGACCTGGACCGGGCCTACTTCGGCCGGGACCGCACCTCACACGACCAGGTCGGCATGATCGACGAGAACACCCGGGCGATCTTCGGCCGGTCCTACGCCGCGGAGCCGGACGAACTGGTGCGGGAGCTCGAGGAGGACGAGGCCGTCCAGGCCGCGGACACCCTGCTGCTGACCATCCCGAACCAGCTCGGCGTCGACTACAACGCCCACGTGCTGGAAAGCATCCTGACGCACGTCGCCCCGGAGCTCGGCTGGCGCTGAGCGGACTCCCAGCATGTGGTTTCTGTCGGTGGTGCTGGTTAGGGTTCCATTCGTTCGACCCGTGGAACGAGGAGAGTGCGTCGTGAGCTGGAGCCGGAAGATCCGAGCGGCTGTGCTGGTGGGTGTGGCCGCACTGGGCCTGGCCGCATGCGGCGGCGGGGGCAGCGACCAGCCCGCCGCGCAGGGCAAGGGCGGCGCGCCGATCGTCGTCGCGTCGTTCAACTTCACCGACAGCCAGATCCTGGCCGAGATCTACGCCGCCGCGTTGCAGGCGAAGGGCTACCCGGTCACGAAGAAGCTGAACCTGGGGTCGCGGGAGCTGATCTACCCGTCGCTGAAGTCCGGTGAGCTGCAGTTCATTCCGGAGTACCAGGGATCGGCGATCACCACCGGGTTCGGCGCGGAGCCGGTGAAGGACGCGAAGGGTGAGCACGAGCAGCTGGCGAAGCTGTTCGAGCCGAGCGGCGTCTCGCTGCTGGACTTCGCCGCGGCCGAGGACAAGAACACCTACATCGTGAAGGCCGACCTTGCGAAGTCGAAGGGCCTCGCGAACATCAGCGACCTGAAGAAGCTCGACAAGGTCGTCCTGGCCGGCGGGCCGGAGTGCGAGAAGCGGCTCACCTGCTTCAAGGGCTTCACCGACGTCTACAAGCTGACCAACGCGTCGTTCCAGACCGTCCAGGAGTTCGGGCCGCGGATCCAGCAGCTCGACTCCGGAGCCGTGACGGTGATCCCGGTGGACTCGGTGAGCCCGCCGGCCGGCGACGCGAAGTACGTCGCGCTCAAGGACGACCTCAGCATGGTCCCGACGGAGAACGTGGTGCCGGCGGTGAACAAGAAGGTGCTCGACGAGCGGGGACCGGACTTCGCGGCCGTGGTCAACGCCGTGAGCGCGAAGCTGACCACCGACATCATGCGCGACCTGAACAAGCGTGTGGACTCCGACGGTGAGCAGGCGGCCGACGTGGCGAAGGACTGGCTGTCGCAGCAGGGGCTGGCCTGAGATGGCGGACGCGGGACAGCTGCACTTCAACGCGTTCATCTGGCCGAACGGCTACCACGAGTCCGCCTGGCGCGTGGTCTCCGACGACGTGCGCGGTGTGCTCGGGCTGCCGTACTACGCGGACATCGCGCGCATCGCCGAGCGCGGCTTGATGGACACGATCTTCCTGGCCGACAACATCGCCATCGCCGAGTACCGGGCCACGCACCTGCCGCAGACGCAGTTCGACCCGATCTCGGTGCTTTCGGCGCTGGCCGCGGTCACCAGCCACATCGGACTGATCGGGACCGGCTCCACGACGTACAACAAGCCGTGGGAGCTGGCCCGCCGGTTCGCCACGCTCGACCACCTCAGCGGCGGTCGCGCGGGCTGGAACATCGTCACCACGATCACCCCGCTGGCCGCGGCGAACTTCGGCGAGCGCGCGCACCCGGACCACGCGGACCGGTACACGCGCGCCCACGAGTTCGTCGACGTCGTGACCCGAGCGTGGGACAGCTGGGACGACGACGCGGTGGTCGGCGACCGCGAGCGTGGGGTGTGGGCGGATCGCGCCAAGCTGCACGCGCCGCGGTTCCACGGCGAGTTCTACGACGTCGAAGGGATCTTGCCGTTCCCGCGTTCCCCGCAGGGGCGGCCGGTGCTGGTCCAGGCCGGCCAGTCTCCGGCCGGCGTCGCGCTGGCCGCGCGTTTTGCGGAGCTGGTGTTCTCCGGGCCCCCGTCGCTGGAGGCGGCGGTGGCGTTCCGAGCGGACCTCCACGCCCAGGCGGCGGCCGCGGGCCGCGACCCGGGCCAGGTCCTCGTCCTCCCGGCGCTGATGCTGACCCTGGGCGGGACTGAGGCCGAGGCACGCGAACGCGCGCAGCGGTTGGAGGACCTGTCGAGCCCGGAGTTCCGCTGGCAGAACGTGCTGTACACGGCAGGCCTCGACCCGGACGGCTACGACCCGGACGTGCCGCTGCCGGCGGAGTTGTGGACCGGTTCGGGGAACGTGTCGAGCCGAGCGGAGCAGCTGTTCGCCGCTTCGCAGGCTCAACCGTCGGCTTCGCTGCGCGAGGTGGCTTCGCAGCTGAAGAGCGGTGCCGGGCAGTTCCATTTTGTGGGGACGCCGGAGCAGCTCGCCACGCACGTGCTGGAGTGGCAGGACGCCGGGGCTGTGGACGGGTTCACGATCATGGGGTCGACGCTGCCGTACGAGTTGACGGCCTTTGTCGATCATGTGGTGCCGATCCTGCAGAGCAAGGGCCGGTTCCGGACGGAGTATGAAGGGCCGACCTTGCGCGACCACTTGGGACTGCAGCGGCCGGCCGCGGGAGGTGCGGGCTAGGGAAGGACTTCGGTGGTTGGGCGCGGTTGCCGGGATCGGGTTTGACTGCGCGGGGTGCGCTGGCTGGCTGAGCGCTGAAACTGGCTCGCGACTGCTTGCGGCATGGTGGTCGGGTTGGCTGCCGGGACCGGTTTTGCTGGCTGCGCGCGGAGCGCTGAGCTGTTGGCGCCGGGGAACCGCTTCGGCAGCCGCGCGCGGTGCGCTGGTCGGTCAGGCCGGGATCGGTTCGGTGGCTGCGCTCGGTTGGCGCTGGGGAACGGCTTCGGCAGCTGCGCCTAATGTGCTGATCGGTCAGTCGCCGGGACCGCTTTCGCTGGCTGCGCGCGGAGTGCTGATCGGTTAGGCACGGGAACGGTGCTTCGGCGGCCGCGCGCGGTGCGCTGGTCGGTGGGTCGCCGAGATCAGTTTCGGCGGCTGCGCGCGGTGTGTCGCGCGGTCAGGCGCCGAGAACCGCTTCGGCCACCTCGCGCAGCGTGCCGATCAAGTCATCCCCGAGTGGATAGATCCCCACATGGTCCGCACCTGCGTCGCGATGCGCTGCCACGCCCGCCGCGACCGCTGCCGGGGTGCCGTGCAAAACCAGCGCGTCGATCAAGCGGTCGCTGCCCGTGCCCGCGAGGTCCTCGTCGGTGAATCCCAGCCGCCGGAGGTTGGCCGCGTAGTTCGTCACCTGCAAAGCCGTTCCCGGTGGGGCCGACCGCGCGATCGCCCGGGCCCGCTCGACATTCCCTTCCAGCAAGGCGAAATGGCCGGGCAGCAGCAGTTTCCCCGTCCCGAGAATCTCCCGAGCCCGGCGGGTGTGCTCGGGGGTGACCAGGCACGGCACCGTCCCGGCCGTCCGGTCCCGGGCCAGCCGCAGCATCCGCGGGCCGAGCGCGGCGAGCACGATCCGCCCGGCCGGCACCCCGGCCGAGGTCAACGCGTCCACATAGGACACCAGCTTCTCGTACGGTGACACGTACTCGGCGTGGACCTCGCGGTGGCCGATCCCCACCCCGAGCACGAACCGCCCCGGGTGGTGCGCCTCGATGCGGTGGTGCGAGGCCGCGACGGTCTCCGGCTCGGCGGTCCAGGCGTTCACCACGCTGGTGCCGATCACCAACCTGCTGGTGGCGTCGAGCAGCTCCTCCGCCTGCGCGAGGTCCGGCGGGGGAGAGGCGTCCAGCCACAGCGTCCCGTACCCGGCCTTTTCGAGCTCGACGGCGCCGTCCGGCGTGACTTCGTGTTCGCGCAGGTGCGCGCCCAGCTCGCCCAATTCGATGGTCATGCCCCGACTTCAGCACGACGCCGTCCGGTGAACCAGATCCGAAACCGACGCGCAGCGATAACCTGGTGACATCGTCGAAGCCACGCAGGAGGAACGGTGGAACTTCGGACCCTGCGGTACTTCGTGACGGTCGCCGACGAGCTCCACTTCGGCCGGGCCGCCGAGCGGCTGCACATCGCGCAGCCCGCGGTCAGCCGCCAGATCGCGCGGCTGGAACGGGAGCTGGGCGTTCGGCTGCTCGACCGCTCGCCGCGGCGGGTTCGGCTGACCGCGGCCGGGCGCCGGGTGCTCGTCGCGGCTCGGGACGCGCTTGCGGCCGCCGAGCGGGTCAAGGTTGCCGCCGGTCTGCCGGTGGGCGCGTTGCGGATCGGGACGGCCGCCGGGCTCACCGCCCGGCTGGAGCGGGGCATCGACACCTTGCGGCGGACCGCGGCGACCCTCGACGTCGTGCTCGTCGACCTCCCGGTCGCCGCCCGGCTGGACGCCCTGCGCGAGGGTGACCTCGACCTGGCGCTGGCCCGTGGAGTGCATTCGGCGCCCGGGCTCAGCGTGCTGCCGACGTGGACCGAGCCGCTGCTCGCGGTCGTCTCCGCCCGGCACGCCGCCGCGGGCCGCGCCACCGTCGGCCTCGCCGACCTGGCCGGCAGCGCCCTGCGGATCCCCTCGCGGCAGCTCGACCCGCCCCTGCACGACGCCGTCACCACCGCGCTGCGCGACGCCAGGGTCCGCCCCCGGCTCGGCCGCCCGGCCGGCACACCCCGGGACACCGTTGTCGAGGTCGGCTCCGATCCGGACAGCTGGGCGGTGCTGCCCGCCGGTCAGGTGGGGGAGATCGGGTCGGCCCGGGTTCGGGCGATCGAGCTGGAGCCGCCGGTGACGATCACCGGCAGCGTCGTGCTGGCGGACGACGTGCCGGGCCAGTGTGCCTCGGCCCACGTGGCGGCGTTCCGCGACGCCGAGACCGGGGCGGTCAGCCGCGGTCGTGGAGCGTGACGTGGTAACCGTCGGGGTCGGCGAAGGTGAACGTCCGGCCGAAGGGGCCGTCGATCGGCGCTGAGACGATCCGGTGGCCGTCGGCGGCCAGAGCGTCGTGGATGGCCTGGACGTCCGTGGCGTGCAGCCAGATCGCGGCGCCGATCCCGGGCTGGGCGACGGAGGCGAGATCGGTGCCGGGAACGACGTCGCGGAGGGCGAACGCGATCGGCTTCGTCTCGAAGACGACGGCGTGCGGAGGTCCGGCCGGCGAGCGGACCAGGCCGAGGTACTGCTCGTAGAACGCCTGTGAGGCGGCGAGGTCGCGCGCTTGGAGTGAGAGGAAGTCGGGGCCGGTGGCGGGCATGGGTGCTGCTCCTTTGTCGTTGTGTCAGTCTTCTGACACGGACGACTGTATGTCAGAATGCTGACATGAGTCAAGACGGTGTCGACCTCGAGACGTCACTGGGCTATCTGCTGAAGGAGGCGTCGAGCGCCCTGCGCGCGGCCATGGAGGCGGTGCTGCGGCCGCTCGGGATGACCGTGACGCACTACTCCTGCCTGGAGCTGCTGGCCCAGCGGCCGGGCCTGTCGAACTCCGAGCTCGCGCGCGGCGCCTTCGTGACGCGGCAGTCGATGAACGTGCTGCTCCAGACCCTGGAGCGGGACGGCTACGTGACCAGGCCCGCGGAGGCGCCCGTCGGGAAGGTCCTGCCGACGCGGCTCACGCCCCGCGGCCGGCGGAGCCTCGAGAAGGCGACCGTCGCGGTCCGGTCCGTCGAGATCAGGATGCTGGCCGGGCTGACCGAGGCTGATCAGGCCGGCGCGTCGAAGATTCTGCGGAGCATGATCCATTCCCTGCGCGACGAGAACCGGTGACGCGGGAACGCCGGGTGATCACAGTGCCAACATTCGGGTGCAACAGCGGGCGTGCATTCGGTTCAACGGGAGCTGGGAACATTTCTCCCGGTCTGTCACATCCGGTCGAAGTGGACTGTCCTCTTGCGACGATCCGGAGGCTCCTCATCTCGATAAACGTGCTACAGTAAGGAAAATCGGCCCGGAAAACCGGCGATCGCAAACGACCCGGCGCCGGATCGGTTACGGCGCGAACCGATGTCGATCAGTTGAGATTGCTCACCCGGGTAATTCGCGCCTATCGCGTTTCTCGTCGCCGTTTTGGTGGATCCCTGGAGCGTCCCATTCCTCCGTCGAAGGAGCCCACCATGAGAGCCAAGAACACCGGCCGCGCGGCGATCATCGCCGTGCTCGTCACGGCGCTGGTCGCCCTCTTCACCGGCGCGGGCACCGCGCTCGCCGCTCCCGCCCCGGCCGCGCCGCCCGTTCCGGTGCTGGCCACCCCGCTGACCGGCACGTTCACCGACGCGTCGGGCGGCACCGGCACCGCGGCCGGCACCTTCACCCCCACGGACTTCGTCGCCGACGGCAGCACCCTGCTGGCCAACGGCGTCGCCGACGTGACGCTGACGGACTCCGCGGGCCGGCAGGTCGGCACCGAGTCCCGCGCGGTCAGCGTGCCGGTCGGCGTCGCGGCGGCGTCCTGCCAGATCCTCGACCTGGTGCTCGGGCCGCTCGACCTCGACCTGCTCGGCCTGGTCGTGCACCTCAACCAGGTGCACCTGAACATCACGGCCGAGTCCGGCCCCGGCAACCTGCTCGGCAACCTGCTGTGCGCGATCGCCGGCCTGCTCGACCCGGGCCCGCTGTCCAACCTGCAGGCCCTGGTCAACCTGCTGAACCAGATCCTCGCCCTGCTGCGCGGCTGACCACCTCGGCCGCGATGACGGATCGGCTCACTCCAGGTGGGCCGATCCGTCGCAGGCGGGTCAAAGCCAGTCGTGTTCCCGGGCGTAGCGCGCGGCTTCGTGGCGCGTCCGGGTCTGGGTCTTCTGCATCGCGTTCGACAGGTAGTTGCGCACCGTGCCTTCCGCGAGGTGCAGCTGGCCCGCGATGTCCGCGACCGAGAACCCCTCGCGCGTCGCGCGCAGGACGTCGATCTCGCGGTCGGTCAGCGGGCAGTCGTCGACGACGGCCAGCGCCGAGACGTCCGGGTCGATCCAGCGCTTTCCCTCGTGCAGCGCCTTGATCACCGACGTGATGTGCGCCGGTTCCGCGGACTTGCTGACAAAACCCTGGACGCCGAGCTTCAGCGCCTTCCGCAGCACGCCGGGCCGCGCGTGCCGGGTCAGCATCAGGATCACCTGCTCCGGCCGCGAACGGCGGATCTCCGCGACCGCGCCCAGACCGTCCACCCGGGGCATCTCGAGGTCGATCACCAGCACGTCGGGCCGGTGCTCCAGGGTCGCGCGGACCGCGGCCGCGCCGTCTTCCGCCTCGGCCACGACGGTGATCTCGCCTTCGAGCGGCAGCAGGGACGCCAGCGCCTTGCGGAGCAGGACTTCGTCGTCGGCCAGCACCACCGTGGTCATCGGGCCTCCTTCCACCGCGGGAACGCGGCCGCCGTCACGAACCGGCCGTCCCGCTGCTCCACCTCCAGCTCACCGCCGTGGTCGGCCAGCCGCTGCTTCAACGTCGCGAGCCCGTTGAGCTCGGGCGGTCCGGCCTCCGGGACCCCGTCGTTGACGATGGTGATCCCGGACGCGGTGAGCGTGATCCGCACCTGCCGCGCCTGGGCGTGGCGCAGGATGTTGGTCGTCGTCTCACGCAGGACCTGGCCGAGCAGCTCGCCCGCGCGGGCGTCCACTTCGGCCTCGCGGTCGACGCGCACGTGGATGCCCGCGGCTTCGAAGAGGTTCTTCGCGTTCTCCAGCTCGGCGGACAGGTTGAGCCGCCGCTGGGCGTAGGCGAGCTCCTTGGTCTGCACGATCGTGTCGCCGACGAGGGTGTGCACCTCGCGCAGCTCCTCCTTGACCCGGTCGAGGTCGCTGTCCACCAGCTTCTCGGCCAGGGCGACCTTCAGCTTCACCACGTGCAGCGTGTGCCCCTGGATGTCGTGCAGGTCGCTGGCGAACCGCATGCGTTCGCGGACCACGGCGAGGTCCGCCTCGCGGTCGCGTGACTGCTCCAGCTCCGCGACCAGGTCGTAGAACCGCTGGCTGACGAACATGAACGCGGTCGACCCGACCACGGCGGCGGCGGGGATCGCGACGTACTGCAGCAGCCGTCCGCCGGTCTTGTCGGGGTACATCAACGGGTTCGCGGCGCCGAACGCGGCGACCAGCGCGGCCAGCCCGGCCAGCGACGCGACGCGGTGGCGGGGGAGCGGCGGGATGAGGAACGAGCCCACGATGGACAGCCCGTAGAACGCCGCCGTGTCGTCGCTCAGCGCGCCGGCGAGCCAGACCACCGCCGTCACGGCCAGGCAGGGCCGGGCGACGCGGATGAAGTCGCCCGCGGTCCAGCGCTCCGCCGTCGCCAGCGCGGCCGCCAGGCCCACCCCCTGCAGCAGGACGTGCCACCAGGAGCGGGCGGTGAGCACCAGCATCAGCACACCGACGATCGCCAGCGGCGGCACCGTGGTGACGAGGTTCAGCCGGCGCAGCCGCTCCTGGACCGCACCCCCGGTCCAGGACGTGCGGCGCGCGATCGTGGGCACGTCCATGACCCGAGACTAACGGCCTGGGCGGGCGCCACCAGTGACACCACGTCATGTCTTGGGGTGACGTGGCCACACTGCCAGGCGGGCGGGCGAACCGCTGGAATTCGGGGCATGTCCACGACACCCGTCATCGACGTAGCCCGCCTGAACCTCACCTACGGCGGGTTCCACGCCGTCAAAGACCTCTCGTTCCAGGTGGAACGCGGAGAGCTGTACGCGCTGCTCGGCACGAACGGCGCCGGGAAGACCTCGACCCTGGAGACCGTCGAAGGCCACCGCGCGCCGACCTCGGGCACCGTGCGGGTCTTCGGGAAGAGCCCGCGCGACCGCGCCGCCGTCCGGCCGCGGATGGGGATCATGCTGCAGGAGAGCGGCTTCTCCCCGGACCTGACCGTGCGGGAGTCCGTCGCGCTGATCGGGCGGCTCACCGAACGGACCGACGACGTCGGGCGCGTCCTCGGCATCGTCGACCTCACCCGCAAGGCCGGCACCAAGGTGTCCCAGCTTTCCGGCGGCGAGAAGCGGCGGCTGGACTTCGCCACCGCCGTGTACGGGACGCCGGAGCTGATCTTCCTCGACGAGCCCACCACCGGCCTGGACATCCAGTCCCGCGACGCCCTCTGGGACGCCGTCGACCGGCTGCGCGAAGCGGGCTCGACGATCGTGCTCACCACCCACTACCTCGAAGAGGCGCAGCAGCGCGCCGACCGCATCGGCCTGATGCACCAGGGCGCCTTCCACCGCGAGGGCACCGTCGCCGAGCTGACGCGCACTCTGCCCTCGAACATCCACTTCGGACTCCCGGCCCACGCTCCGGCGCCGCCGCTGCAGGCCACACGCGGCGAGGACGGCCGGTTCCTCATCGAGACCTTCGCGCTGCAGAAGGACCTCCACACCCTGCTCGGCTGGGCGCGGGACAACGCGCTGGAGCTGCGCGGGCTCGAAGCCGGCCCGACCCGCCTCGACGACGTCTTCCGCGCCATCGGCCACTCCTGAGAAAGGGACCCTTCCCATGCTTTCGATCGCTCGCGGAGAGCTGATCCAGATCTTCCGGAACCGGCTCGTGCTGGTCACCGCCCTGCTGCTGCCGCTCGCCTTCAGTGCGTTCCTCATCTACCGGCACGAGCTGTTCGAGGAGATCGGCAGCCTCGGCTACATCGCCTCGCTGGCGCTGTTCTTCGTGCTCGGCATCGGCCTTTACACGACCACGGTGACCACGCTGGCCTCCCGCCGGCAGAACCTCTTCCTCAAGCGCCTGCGCTCCACCGCGGCGGGCGACACCGGCATCCTCGCCGGGCTGCTGGCGCCGATCACCGCGATCACGCTGGTGCAGATCGCCGTGATCCTGGGGGTGCTGGCCAGCGTCACCAGCCGGCCGGACAACCCGCTCCTGCTGGTCGTGGCGGTCGTCGTGACGGTGGTCATGATGCTCGCGCTGGGGCTGGCCACGGCCGGCCTGACGAACTCGCCCGAGCACGCACAGGTCACCACGCTGCCGCTCAGCGTCGGGGTCATCGCCGTGGCCGGCTGGGTCGGCGCCACCGGAACGAGTGAGCTCACCCTGCTCAAGCGCCTGCTGCCCGGCGGCTCGGCGACCGAGCTCGTCCTCAACGCGTGGAACGGCGGGGTCGCCTGGAGCGACTCGCTGGTCCTGCTCGCGCCCACCCTGGCCTGGGTCGTCGTCGCGATCACCCTGGCCTCCCGCCTGTTCCGCTGGGAACCGCGCCGGTGACCACCGGCGTGCCGAAGATCGAGGGGAAACCGATGCGAAAAGTGTTGCTGGTGACCGTGCTCACCGCGACCGCGCTGACCACGGCGGTGGTGCCGGGTGCGGCCGCCACGGCCACGGGGCTGAAGTGGGGTGCCTGCCCCGCGGACGTCGCCCCGTTCCCGGGCCTGCAGTGCGCCACGCTGCAGGTGCCGCTGGACTACCGGAACCCGGACGGCCGCAAGATCGACCTGGCGGTGTCGCGCCTGGCGAGCCCGAACCCGGAGAAGCGGCGCGGGGTGCTGCTGACCAACCCCGGCGGCCCCGGTGGGGAGGGCCTGGACTACCCGGGCGTGCTGACGATCCCGCAGCTGCCGTCGCCGCTGCCGCAGAGCGTGCGGGACTCCTACGACATCATCGGGTTCGACCCGCGCGGGGTCGGGCACAGCACCCCGGTGACCTGCGACCTGACCCCGGCGCAGATCGCGCGCGGCAACCTGCCGTACGCGAACGGCCCGGCGGACGTGCTCGAGCAGGCCGAGGTCGCGAAGGCCGAAGCGAAGCAGTGCGCGACGTCGAAGTCCGGCTGGATGCTGCCGTACGTCACCACGGCGAACACCGCGCGGGACATGGACCGCATCCGCGAAGCGCTCGGCGAGTCCACAGTGTCCTTTCTGGGCGCGTCGTACGGGACGTACCTGGGTTCGGTGTACACGACGATGTTCCCGCGGCGCAGTGACCGGTTCGTGCTGGACAGCAACCTCGGCCCGGGCGGCTACGACATCACCGCGATGCGCGCGTTCGGCCGGGGCATGGAGGACCGGTTCCCGGACTTCGCGAAGTTCGCCGCGCCCGGCCTGGGCCTCACCCCGGCACAGGTGACGGCGAAGTACCACGAGCTCGCGGCCCGGCTGGACAAGGCGCCGGTGGCGGGCATCGACGGTTCGGTGTTCCGCGGCATCACCTTCAGCGACCTGTACTCCGACGGGCAGTTCCGGGAGCTGCTGGCGGCGTGGAAGTCGCTGGACAAGGGCGAAGAGCCGAAGCTGACGGCCGATCCCCCGAAGACGGACAACATCCTGGCGGCCCGGTTTTACGTGCTGTGTGGGGATTCGAGCTGGCCGCGGTCTGTGGCGGGCTACCAGGCCGACGTCGCGGTGGACCGGATCCGCTACCCGCTGATCGGCGCGGCGTCGGCGAACATCGCGGCGTGCGCGTACTGGCCGTCGGCGCCGGCGGAGCCGAAGGTACGGATCACCGACCGCGGGCCGTCGAACGTGCTGCTGGTGCAGAACGAGCGTGACCCGGGCACCCCGCTGGTCAACGCCCGCAAGCTGCGCCAGGCCTTCGGCGACCGGGCCCGGATGGTGACGATCGACCAGGGTGGGCACGGCGCGTACCTGTTCGCGGCCAACAAGTGCGGGAACAGCGCGGTGACGGAGTTCCTGGTGACGGGGAAGCGCCCACCGGCCGACCGCTTCTGCGCGGCCGAGGGCTGAGGGTACTGTCGTGCGGACGTCAAGGTGGCCGGCCCGGCCGGGAAGCCGCCTTGGCGTCCGCCGCCGGCATGCTGCGCCGGGCGATCGAAAAGTGGGGCTCGGCGCGGACGGCATGCCCGCCCGGGTCCTGGCGATCCAGGTGACGAGCATGACCCGCAGGCAGTCCGGGCCGCTCGTCGTCTCGGAGACCGGGCAGTGGCAGGTGGGGAGCGAGCCGCTCGCGTTCCTGGGGAGCGAATGGGCGCCGAACCCGGCGAGCCGCCTGAAGGCGGCGGTCGGCGCGGTCCGGCATGCCGTCGGCGGACTCACCGAGAGCGGCGCGATGTTCGTGACCGGCGTAGCCGTCCTCCTGCCGAAGGGAACCGGGGTGCAGATGGGAGACACCCCGCCGCACGGCAGCAGCGCCAAGCTCGTGCTCGGTATCGGACACGACCTCCGGATACTGCTCAGGAGTGGCAACGCCGGGTCGGTCTGGTCGGCCGACGACGTAGTCAAGGCGTGTGAAGCGCTGTCGCTCGGCGATCTCGTGCCGTCTCGTGAAGCGCTGATCGCGGACGGGTTTCCGGAGGTCGCGCGCATGCCCGCGCGGCCTTCCGCGAACCCGCGGTCCGGGCGGCCCTGGGGCTTGATCGTCGTGGTCACCCTGCTGTGCGTGGCCGGTCTGGTCGCGGCGATCGTCGTGGGGCAGGTCTTCCACGGGCAGTGAGCGTCCGCGCCGCGAGCGAACCGCTCGCGGCGCGGGCTCGCGTCAGCCGGTGAAGCTCCACAGGATGTAACTGTCGTGCAGGTCCATCCCGTGCTCGCGGTACGCCGCGCCGATCGAGATCAGCAGGGTGCGGAGCTCGCTCTCGGACCGGGCGTCGAACTCGCCGATGTTCGGGTCGAACAGGCGGACGTGACCGCGGCCGTCGCGGTGCAGGCCCAGGGAATGGCCGCCCGAGCCGCCCTTGATCGACAGGATGAAGGCGCTCGACCGGCGGTCGAACGCCGCGCTGACGATCTTCTCGGGCTCGTCGTTCGGCTTCACCGTGGCGAAGCCCCACTGCGCCGACGCCGTCGTGTCGCGGATGACGAACCCGAGGCCCGCGGCGGAGAGCGCTTTCTCCGTTGCCGCGTCGACCACGAACCTCGAGCGGGCCACCCGTTCGTACTCCGCCTGCAGGTCGACCGCCTGGGACAACCTCGTCGCCGCGGCCAGCAACGGTTCGGCCACCGTGCCGCGGTTCGTCCAGTAGTCCTCGCCGCGGGCCTTCGCCGCGAGCCACTGCACCACCAGCGCCCGGCAGACGCCGTTGCCGATGGCCACGCGCTCGCGGGCCGCTTCGGCCGACTGGTCGAACTCCTGGACGCCGGAGCCGGCCACCTTCGAGCTGATCTTCTGGTACTCCATGGGTTTCACCTTCCTTGTGTGATGGGCAAAGCAGTTCCCGGGCCGCGGACGCGGGTGCCGGCCGCGACGACGACCGCGTACTGGCGACGCCGGCGCAGCGGGCAGAACGGCAGTTCCGCCGTGGTGCCGCGGACGACCACCGAGCGGACCGTGACGCCGCGGCGGACGAGCCGGACGAAGTAGGCCGGCGCGTCCGGCACCGGCGCCCAGCGCGCCACCAGCCGGCCGGTCCGGCGCCGGACGGACCCGCATGCGGGCGCGGGCACCGGATCGCTGGACACCCGGGCGGCGCCGCCGTCGACCGTGATCCGCACGGCGCGGGCGCCGTCCGGCGCGGTGACCCAGAAAGCGGCCTCCAGCACCCGCATCGGGGCCGCGCCGAACTCGCCGTTCAGGTCGCGGAACAGCGTCCGCAACCCGTCGGCGACCGGGTCCACGGTCATTCCTTCGGCCGCGGGACCGCGGTGACCGACTGGGCCATCAGGTCGAGCACGCGCGCCAGCGCCTCCGACGGCGGAGCCGACGACGCGCGCAGGTCGACCGTGTACTTCGCGGTCTTGTCCGTGTCCCGGGTGTTTTCCCGCTGGGCCGCGGGTTTCGCGAGCACCTGCGGGGTGCCCCCGCCGGTCGGCGCCAGCGACCGGACCTCGAGGCTGAAGTGCGTCTCGAAGGTGTCGATCCGCAGGCTGGGCACCGAGACCAGGGCCAGCAGCGGCAGCGAGACGTGGACGTCCTGGGCCACGACCGCCGGCTCGTCCGCGGTGCCCGGCCGCTCGGCCGGCCGGCTGAAGGCGAAGTCGACGGTCCGGACCGCGCCGTGGTCGTCGACGCCGACCCGGCGCACGAAGTCCGCCGACGCGTCGGCGAGCGCCTCGGCCGCCCGGGCCGCCGAGACGACCGGCGCGGCGATCAGCTGGTCCAGGGACAGGGTGTCCGCCGGAGGGGCCGGCGGTTCGGGTGCCGTCACGGCTGTTCTCCTTTCACGGCACGTTGTTCGTGGTCATCCGGTCGAGCAGCCGCGCGAACGCCTCGGGGCGCTCGCCGGTCTCGAAGGTGACCTTGAACTGGGCGAAGTCGCCGTCGTCCCCGGCGCCCAGGGACGCCAGCAGCGGCGCGGTGGCGGCCGGGTCGCCCGGGGTGTCCGGAGCGGCGCCGAGGCCGAGCAGCCGGGCCCGGAAGCTGACGGTCAGGTCGTGGATCCGCAGCGGGTGCGGCGGCGCGAGCGCGAGCACCGGCACCTGGATCTGCTGGTCTTCGGCCTCGGGCAGGGTGCCCGGGATCGTGACCGGCAGCAGCTGCGGCGCCCGGGTGTCCCCGGACGCGTCGAGCGTGTGCCGGCGCAGCTGGCGGACGTGCTCCTCCTCGGCCAGCCGCTGGGCGTCGAGCACCGCGTGGTGCAGCGACCGGAGGATGGCCGCCACCGTCGGCTCGCTCATTTCGCCGCGACCGCCTTGTCGGCGGGCTTGTCCGGCACGACCGTCGTCACCGGGGCGATCGACGTCGCCATGATGTCGAAGACCCGGGCGAGGCCTTCGGGCATCGCGTGGTTGGTCGCCTTCACCGCCACGTGGTACTTGGCGGAGTTGTCGGAGCTGCGGGTGTTCTCCTGGTGGGTGGCGACCTTGCCGTGCACCGACACCGACAGGCTGAACGGGCCGATCCGGCCCTCGCCCTTGGCGTCCAGCGACGCCTCCACGTCCTTGCTGTCCTTCGACTGCTCGGCGGACTTCACCTCCATGTCGAACGCGACGTCGACGGTGTCCACCTGCAGGTTCGGCACCGGGACCATGGACAGCAGCGGCACCGACAGGCTGACGTCCTCGGTGACGGCCTGCCCGTCCCCGCCGGCGTCCCCGGTGGGCGGGACCTCCCGCGGCCGCTGGAAGGCGAACTTGACCGTCCGCAGCCGGGCGAAGCCGGCCGCGTCGGTGACCGGGCCGTCGGCGGGCCGGTCGAAGCCGACGGTGTTGATGTAGGTGGCGGTGGAGTTGGCGAGCATCACCTGGGCGTTGCACGCCGCGGTCAGCGGGCCGCCGATGAGCGATTCCATCGGCAGTCCCTGGAACTGGTCGGACATCTTTTCGAGAGCCATGGTTTCCTCCGTCGAAATCGGTATTGGCAAAACGGAACTGTAGGCGCGGAATCGCGTTCCGCCGCCATTGTTCGCCGTATCGGACCAATTACACGATTGTGTTTGACGATTTCACGTGAAAACGTCAAAGCGCTTTCCTGGTGTCGTTCCAGGTCACCCCCGGTGTCACTCCAATGGCCGACTGGTCATTCCCGGCCCACATGATCAGACTCGAAAGGTGTGATCGACCGTGCCGACTAAAAGAGGGCGAAATGGCCAGCAGAGAACGGGCAGGCGACGCCGGGGACCCGGCCGCCTGCGATCCGGAGGACCTGCGGATCCTCACGGCCGAAACCGTGGCGGCGCACCGTGTGAGCGTTTATCTGCACCCCGACGACGCCCGGGTGCTGCGCCAGGGCCGCGTCGACGACGGCGCGGACGTCAACACCCGGATCCGGGCCCTGCTGGCGGTCTACCGCGCCGACGACCGGGTCCGCGAGCGGGTCGACGCCCTGGCCCGCAGCGCCTCGCGCCGCGGGCGGCACTGAGCCGATCGGGCCGGTCCGACCCGATCGGGTGATGGCCGCGCACCGTCCGTCGTGTTGGTTCCGGGCCGCCTTCGGTGTACTCCTGACGGCGGCGCCCCAGTGCGCCGTCCGGAGCAGCACTTCTCGGAGGAGGACCGGTGGTACCCGCTCGCCGCTGGCTGGTCGTCGCGCTCGTCTGCGTCGTCGTGGCCGTCGCCGTCTATTTGCTCGCCGTCTGGACGGTGCCCGGCCAGGAGCTGGAGAACGCGGCGTTGCGCGGGGCCGACGAGGCCGCCGCGGGGGACCGGGCCGTCGCCGACGAGGGACTGGGCCGGATCACCGTCTTTTCGCTCGCCGCCGCCGTCGTGCTGGTCGTCCTGGCCGGCCTGGTGCGCCGCCGCCCCGCCCTCGCCCTCGCCCTCGCCGCGGCCGGGGTGATCGTCGCCGGGCAGCTCGTGACGCAGGTGCTCAAGCGGTTCGTGCTGCCGCGGCCGCGGCTCGTGCCGCTCACCGGGCACTACGCCGCCAACAGCCTGCCGAGCGGGCACACCACGATCGCGATGACCGTGCTGTTCGCCGCCCTGATCGTCGTGCCCTACCGGTGGCGCGGCGTGGCGCTGTTCTTCCTGCTGTCCTGGGCGGTCGGCATCGGCGCGTACACGGTGACCGCGAAGTGGCACCGGCTGTCCGACACCCTGGCCGCCGACGCGATCGCCCTCGCGCTCGCCTGCCTGACGTCGTGGTGGCTCGCGCGCCGCGGAGCCGTGCGGCGCCACGAAGGCAAGCGCCGGATCCCGCGGGTGGTCGTCGTGACCTTCGCCGCGCTGGGCGGCCTGGTGTTCCTGGCCCTCGGCGGGGTCCTGCTCGGCGCGGCGCTGACCCAGGGCGGCTACGAGGCGACGTTGCGGGACAACACCTACGTCGTCTACCTGGCCGCGAGCTCGTTCGCGTCGGCCGGTTCGGTGGCGGCGGCGCTGGTGTTCCTGGCGACGTGGCGGCGGCTGGAGGCGGGGTGAACCCCGCGCTCTTCCCGCTCGCGGCGGCCGTCTTCTGCTTCGCCGTCTTCCTCGTCAGCTTCCTGCTCGACCGCCGCAAGCTGCGCAACGGCTTCTACCTGTTCTTCGCGCTCGCGTTCTTCGGCCTGGCCTTGCTGGCCCTGCTGGCGTCGATCTCGCCGGAAGCCGCGGCGATCGTCGGGTTCGGCCTGCTCGCCCTGGTGCCGCTCACCGTCGTGGTGCTCGCGGTCTTCCTGATCTGCAACGGCGTGACGATGCTCCGCCGCGAAGGCCGCCGGCCGGCGAACCTGCTGTCGCTGGCGGCCGGGCTGGGCATCGTGGCGCTCGTCGTCTTCGGGGTGGTCGTCGGGCAGCTCGGCTGGGCGCCGCTGGAAGTCGTCCGGGACAGCGTCGACGGCATCGTCGCGTACCTGTCGTTCCTCTTCGTCTGCTTTCTGTTGTACTCGCTCGTCTACGGCCGGGTCCGCAGCCGGCGGCCGCTCGACTTCGTCGTGGTGCTCGGATCCGGGCTGCTCGGCGGCCGGAAGGTGCCGCCGCTGCTGGCCGGCCGGCTCGACCGCGGCCAGCGGGTGCTGGACGCCGAACGCGCGAAAGGCCGCGCGCCGCTGCTGGTCACCTCCGGCGGACAGGGGCCGGGGGAGGAGGTCCCCGAGTCGCACGCGATGGCGGACTACCTGGTCGACCGGGGCGTGCCGCGCGAGCGGATCATCCTCGAAGACCGGTCGCGGACGACACGGGAGAACCTGTCCTACAGCGCGGAACTCATGCGGGCGCGGCACCCGGGCTACCGGTGTGTGGTGGTGACCAACAACTTCCACGTCCTGCGCGCGGCGTTGCTGGCGCGTGCGGTCAAAGTGGACGGTCAGGTCGTCGGCGCGCCGACGGCGTGGTACTTCTGGCCCAGCGCGACCCTGCGCGAGTTCGCCGCGATCCTGGTGGACCACCGGATCCTGAACTCGTTCGTGTGCGTGATGATCGTCGCGGCCAGCGTGCTGAAGGCAACCTAGCCCGCCGCCCGGTCGGGGCGGCGGGCCGGTGAGGTCAGCTGTGCGAGACGGTCAGGCCGTAGAACGCGACCCGGGCGCCCTTCGTCGTGCTGTCCGAAGAGGACTGGTTGTACGAGCCCGCCTTGAAGTACTGCTTGTACGCCTTGAACGACGACGGGATGCTGTAGTGCGTGGTGCTGCCGTTGACCGTGAGGTCGATGGTGTTGCCGCCGGAGATGCCGATCGTGTAGGTCCAGGTCTTGCCGATCGCGACGTGGCCGACGGTGTGCGGGGTCTGGCCGCCGTCGGGGGAGTTCTCCGTGCCCAGCACGATGTCGCCGCTCGCGCGGTAGTACAGCTCCAGCAGGGGTTTGGTCGACGAGCCGCCGGTGCCGAGGTGCACCTGGCCGACGCAGACGTTCGACGTCACCGACACCACGCGCAGGGTGGCGCTCAGCTTGTGCGACCCGCTCAGCGACCAGTTGGCGGCCGACCCGCTGCGGTTCATCTCGCGCAGCTCGGAGCGCGCGTAGTTGGAGTTCGGGGTCGTGACACCCTTTTCCGGCGCCCAGAAGGTCATCGCGCCGTCGCGGGTGTCGGTGTAGAAGTAGCTGTCCTGGAAGCCGTTCGCGCCCTGCAGGCGCGAGGAGGAGATGGTGGTCGGCGACCCGGGTGACCCGACCGGCTCCTGCAGCTGCCAGACGCCGAGGTCGAAGTTGCCGCCAGGCGCCTTGGCCGGATCGGCGAGGACGCTCTGGCCGATCGCACCGCCCGAGGGGCCGGCGAGGGCGGGCAACGCGGTTCCGGCGGCCAGGGCCGGAACCGCCAGCAGGACGAGCATGGCACGCACGCGCATCTTGGGTGTCCTTTCGCGACGAGGACCGGAACGGAGCGTGAGCACACTCCGTCCCACCATTCGTTCACGGGTGTGAATAAATGGTCTGGACAACCCGGCGGCGAAACTGAAGGTTAAGAGGCGGCTCGCATCGTGTCAAGCATTGACAGGGTGCGCTGGAAGCGTTTACCGCGCCGGCCGCGAGCGCCTACGGGTTGTCGGGCGAGAAGGTGACGGCGCCCGCGCCGTCGTGGCCGTTGATCTTGCTGTGCCAGGTCAGCGTGTACCCCTCGCCCCGCCGGCCGGTGACCGTGTAGTCGACATCGCCCGCGGCGGACGTCGCGGTGAACGTGCCGGCCGGGGTCCACGTGCCGCGCGAGATCTCCTTGTCGCTGGTCTTGGTGAGCCAGCGGCGGACGTCGTCGGGAGTCGCGGTGAGTGCGACCCCCGCTTCGACCACCGTGTGGTCGGCGTAGAACCGCAGGTACGTCCGGCTGTTGTCGGCCGGGTCGCCGACGTAGAGGCCGTCGGCCCGCGGGTTGAACCCGCTCGCCTCGGTGGGGCCCGGCGCCGACGTCGCGCTCCCGCCGGTTGTCGGCGCCGACGACACGATCTCGCCGGACGTCGACCCCGGGGCGCAGGCCGTCAGCAGGAGGAGCGCGGCGGCGAGGGCTGGGGTGGCCTTCATGGGTGACCACCCTAGCCCGGCCGCCCGCCGCTCACCGGTCCTAGTGGCGGGTGCCCAGCGCCGCCGGGGTGAAGGGCGTGATCTCGGTTTCGCGGCCGGCCAGGACCTTCGACGCCCACGACGGGTCGGCGAGCAGGGGGCGGCCGACGGCGATCGCGTCGAACTCGTCGGCCTCCAAGCGGTCCAGGACGCCGTTGATGCTCGTCGCCGTCGCGGTTCCGCCTGCCGTGAACTCCGTGTCGAGCCCGATCGAGCCGACCGTGATCGCGGGTTTGCCGGACAGCTTCTTCGCCCAGCCCGCGAGGTTGAGGTCGGAGCCGGCGAACGCGGGCTCCCAGAACCGGCGGGTCGAGGCGTGGAAGGCGTCGGCGCCCGCGGCGGCGAGCGTCTCGAGGATGACGCCGAACTCCTCCGGTGTCTCGGCGATCCGGGCGGTGTAGTCGTTCATCTTCCACTGGGAAAGCCGGACGACCACGGGGAAACCGGGCGACACCGCGCGGCGGACCCCGGCGACGACCTCGGCGGCGAACCGGGTCCGGGCGCGCAGGTCGCCGCCGTAGCCGTCGGTGCGGTGGTTGGTGCCCGCCCAGAGGAACTGGTCGATGAGGTAACCGTGGGCGCCGTGCAGTTCGACGCCGTCGAAGCCGAGGCGTTCGGCGGCTTCCGCGGCGTCCGCGAACGCCTGGACGACGGCGTTGATGTCGGCCTGGGTCATCGTCCGGCCCGGCTCGCCGGGGCTGCCGTCCGCCGACACCGGCACGCCGGACGGGCCCATGGCGGGCGCGCCGGGGTGCGGCACCGGCCCGGGCTTGCGCGTCATCCCGACGTGCTGGAGCTGCGGGAAGATCACGCCGCCGGCCTCGTGGACGGCGTCGGCGACCCGGGACCAGCCGGCCAGGGCCTCGTCGCCGGAGAAGTGGGACACCTGGTCGTGCTCGCCGGCCGACGGGTGCCCGACGTAGCTGGCCTCGGTGATGATCAAGCCGACACCGCCGGCCGCGCGCCGGGCGTAGAAGGCGGCGACCTCTTCGGTCGGAACGCCGCCGGGGGACTGCGCGCGGGTCATCGGCGCGAGCGCGATCCGGTTCGGGACGGTGAGCTCGCCGAGCGTGAGCGGGCGGGACAGGAGGTGGTCGGCACGGGTGGTCACGGGGATCTCCTTCAGGTGAGTTCCCTGCTACGCTAAAACCTCACGTGGACGTGAGATTCAACCTCGAGTGCGGCAGATCACTTCGGGAGCGGCGATGCGGATCGGGGAACTGGCCGAGAAGTCCGGCGTGAGCGTGCGGGCGCTGCGGTACTACGAAGAACGGGGCATGCTCGTCCCGGAGCGCAGCGCGGGCGGGCACCGGCACTACACCGACCGCGGGGTGCAGCTGGTCTGGCTGATCCAGCAGTTCTACGCCGCCGGGCTGTCCAGCAAGTCGATCCTGGAGATCCTGCCGTCCGTCGACACGGGCGAGGCGACGCCCGAAGCGCTCGCGGTGCTCGTCGCCGAGCGCGACCGCATCGACCGCCAGTTGGCCGAGCTGACGAGCACCCGGGAGAAGCTCGACCACGTCATCGCGAACGCGTCGGCGGCGTCGTGCTCGCACGAGTGCCGTCCGGAGGGGTGAGCACGACGAGCTTTCCCCGCCGTGGCCCGGTTTCCGCGGCGGTGTGGGCGGCGGCCGTGTCCTCGAGCGGGAAGACCGTCTGCACGGGCACGCGGAACGAGCCCTCGGCGAAGAGCCGCGCGGCGACCGCGAGGCCGTGCCGCCCGTCGGGCTGGCCACCCAGCGTGCCGACCGACACCCGGACGCCATGCTCCGGCCCGCTGAAGTCGGCGAGCGTGACAACCGAGGACGGCGAACCGGTCAGCGCCACCAGTTCCGGGAGCGAGCCCTTTCCGGCGACGTCGAGGGCGGCGTCGACCGGGCCCGGCACCCGGCCGGGCAGTCCCGGGCCGTAGGGGACCGGTGTCGCGCCCAGCCCGGCGACGAACTCCTGGTTGCCCGGCGCGGCCGTGCCGACCACGCGGGCGCCGCGGGCGAGGGCGAGCCCGACGGCGAGACTGCCGACCCCGCCGGAAGCGCCGTCGACGAGCAGGGTCGACCCCGCACCGACGCCGAGCAGGTCGAGCGCGCGGGTGGCCGTCTCGATCCCGGAGGCCGCCGCGCCCGCCTGCGCCCACGGCATGGCCGGCGGTTTCGGCGTCCAGAAGGCGAGCACCGCGAACTCGGCCGTCGCGCCACCGAGCCGGGCGAGGTCGACCGAGCCGAAGACCTCGTCGCCGACCGAGACGCCGTCGGCGTCCGCCTCGTCGACCACCCCCGCCGCGTCGACACCGGGAATGTGCGGCAGGGAGAGAGGCGAGCGTGACTTCCCGGCGCGGATCGCCAGGTCGACCGGCGACACACCGGCCGCGCGCACGCGGATCCGCACCTGCCCCGGCCCGGCGTGCGGCTCCGGCAGGTCGCCGACGGACAGGACACCGGGCGGGCCGAACCGCTCGAACCGGGCTGCGAACACGTTTCACTCCAGGGAAGTTCCGGCGGACTGGTGGTGTTGACGCTAGGAGTGACCACCGGAGGCCGGGGCGAAGTGAGAGCCGTGCACGAGCAACTGACGCAGAACCGGCGGGCGGACGCCGAGCGCAACCGCCGTCACCTGGTTTCGGTGGCCCACACGACGTTTTCCCGGCTGGGCACCAAAGTCCCGGTCCGCGAGATCGCCCGGCGCGCGGGCCTGGCCCCCGCGACGGTGCACCGGCACTTCCCGTCCCGCGACGACCTGGTCGCGGCGGTTTTCGCCGAGCAGGCTTCGCGCTGCGCGGGACAACTGAGCGCGGCGCTGGCCGACCCGGACGTCCGGCGGGCGCTGACCCGGACGTTCCACCGGTTCGGCGAGTGGCAGGGCCCGCTCACGGACGCGATGCGGGCGAACCCGGCGTACGCGGTTTTGGCCCGTGAGCACGGTGCGGTTTTCGCCCGGCTGGTGGACCGGGCGCGCGAAGCGGGCATCCTGCGGGCACCCGCCGAAGACGTCCGGCTGGGTTTGCAGGCGTTGACGTCGGTGCGCGCGTCGCCGGGAGACGCGGTGCGGCGCCTGACCGGCGTGGTGCTTTCCGGCCTGCTGACCCCCTAGGCACCGGCCCGGCCGTGGGCCGGGCCGGTGCTGCCGCGGACGATGAGGTTCGTCGCCAGCTCCGCGCGCCGCGCTCCCAGCGGCTCGCCCCGGATCAGCGACAACAGCATCCGGGCCGCCAGCGCGCCCATCTCCTGGAGCGGCTGGCGGACCGTCGTCAGCGGGGGTGCGGTCCACGGGGCGAACGGCAGGTCGTCGAAACCGACGATGCTGACGTCGTCCGGGACGCGCAGACGGCTCTCGTGCATCGCCTGGTAGGCGCCCAGGGCCTGCAGGTCGCTGCCCGCGAAGATCGCCGTCGGCGGGCTGGGCAGGGAGAGCAGCGCCCTCGTCTGCTCGTAGCCCTGCTGGTGGCGGAAGTCGCCGTAGCGGATGTACGGCGGGTGGTGGGCGATGCCCGCCGTGTCCAGCGCCGCGTGGTAGCCCGCGATCCGGGCCCGCGTGCACATCAGCTGCTGCGGCCCGCCGATCACCGCGATCCGGCGGTGACCGTGCTCGATCAGGTGCTGGGTGGCGGCGAACCCACCGTGCCAGTTGGTCGCGCCCACCGACGGCACCGACTCGTCGGGCTGGCCGACCGCGTCCACCACCACGAACGGGATCTCCTGGCGGGCCAGCTCGGCTCGTTGGTAGCTGCTCAGGTCCGACAGCACCAGGATCGCGCCGCGGCACCCGCGCAGCGCCAGCGAGTCGAGCCACTTGCGCGTCAGCGTCGAATTCGAGTGCACGGCGGTGAGCGCGATGCTCATCCCGGCCTCCTGCGCGACCTTCTCGGTGCCACTGAGGATCTCGACGGCCCACGAGCTGTCCAGCTCGTTGATCACCAGGTCCAGCATCGTGACGGCCTTGCGAGGACGGCGGCGGGCCGCGGCCGGCTTGCGGTAGCCGAGGCGGGCGACGACCTGCTCGACGCGCGCCCGGGTCTCCGCGGCGACGTCGGAGCGTCCGTTCAGGACCTTCGACGCGGTCGGCACGGACACCCCGGCCGCCTCGGCGACGGCGGCGAGCGTCGCCCGGGAAGACTCCATCGAAACGCTCCGAAACCTGTCGAAAGTCGGACCTCGGCCTGACGTCCACGTTCGTATTCAACCACGTCACGGGCCCATCCGAGCTTCGAAAAACTACGCAACTTTCGAAGCCGGATGCGTTGACCGGCGACGTCGGAGGTTCTTAGCGTGAGCGCCATTCCCCGGGCCTCAAAGGAGAGCAGCCATGAACCTCAGCCGTCGAGGGTTCCTGATCGGCAGCGGCGCGGCCGCACTGGCGCTGGCCGCGGGCTGCGCGAGCGACGACGGCGGAGGCGGTGTCCCGCAGGCCGCGCCCGAGGAGAAGGCGCAGCTGACGTTCTGGACGTTCCTCGACAACACCGCCGAGGTCGCGAAGTGGAACGCGAAGAACCCGGCGATCCAGGTCAAGGCCGAGAAGGTGCCCGCGCAGGACTACTACGCGAAGCTGCAGGCCGCCGTGAAGGCCGGCAACGCCCCGGACATCGCGCTGGTCGAGTACCAGTTCCTGCCCACCATGGTCGCCGCCGGCGCGCTCGCGGATCTCACCGGCAAGGTGAACGGCGACCTCCAGGGCCGGTTCCCCGAGTGGGTCTGGCAGCAGGTTTCCCGCGAGGGCAAGCTCTTCGCCGTCCCGCAGGACATCGCGCCGATGGGGATGTTCTACCGCAAGGACGTCTTCACCCAGTACGGCCTCGCCGTCCCGAAGACGTGGCAGGAGTACGCCGACGCCGCGGCCAAGCTGCACGCGGCCGACCCCGCCCACGCCATGGCCACCTTCGCCACCAACGAAGCCGGGCACTGGGCCGGGTTCGCCTGGCAGACCGGGTCCCGCTGGTTCGCCACCCAGGGTTCGGACTGGCGCGTCACCATCGACGACCAGCGCCAGAAGCCGGCCACCGACCTCTGGCAGGACTTGATCACCCGCAAGCTGGTCAAGGCCGAGCCGGACTTTTCGACCGGCTGGATCAACGACCTCACGACCGGCAAGGTCGCCACCTGGGTCGGCCCGATCTGGGGCGGCTCGTACCTCAAGGGCAGCGTCGCGACCGCGTCGGGCAAGTGGGCCGTCGCGCCGATGCCGCAGTGGGACCTCGCCGCACCGGCCGCCGGGAACTGGGGCGGCTCGGCGATCGCCGCGACGTCGAGCAGCCGCTACCAGGCGCAGGCCGCGAAGTTCATCGAGTGGCTCAACACCGACGACGAGGCCGTCGCGTCGCTGATCAAGGTGTCGTCGATCTACCCGGCGGACAAGACCCACCTGACCTCGCCCGCGTTCACCGAAGCCCAGGACTACTTCGGCGGCCAGCGGATCTACCAGGACGTCTTCGCGCCCGCCGCCGCGCAGGTCAAGCCGGACTTCCTCTGGGGACCGACGATGACCGGCACGTTCTCCTCCTTCACCGACGAGTTCGGCAAGGTCGCCGGGGGAGCGCAGACCCTGGCCCAGGCGCTGTCGGCGGTCCAGGCGCGCACGGTGTCGGACATGAAGAGCCAGGGCTTCACGGTGGCGGCGTGACCGCCCTGGCCGACCGGGTGGTCACCCGCGCCGCGCCCGTCGTGCGACGGCGAAGGCCGGCCCGCACCGGGTACTGGTTCCTGACGCCGTTCCTGCTGTTCTTCGGGGTGTTCTTCGTCCTGCCGATCGGCGTCGCGGTCTACCAGAGCCTGTTCACGCCGACCCGCAGCGGCCTGCTGGGCCGCTCCGGAACGGCGTTCGCCGGCCTGGCCAACTACGGCCGCGTGCTCGCCGACGGCGAGTTCTACGCCGGGCTCGGCCGCGTTCTGCTCTACGCCGTGGTCACGATCCCCCTGATCACCGCGATCGCCGTCGTGCTCGCGCTGATGCTCGACTCGGTCGTGGTGCGGTTCCGGAAGTTCTTCCGGCTGCTGGTGTTCCTGCCGTACGCGGTGCCCGCGGTGATCGCGACACTGCTCTGGTCGTTCTTCTACCAGCCGCAGTTCAGCCCGATCGTCCGCGCGTTCGACGCGCTCGGCGTGGGCTCGCCGGACTTCCTCGGCGCGCACACCGTGCTGTTCTCGATGACGAACATCGCGGTCTGGGAATGGGCCGGGTACAACATGATCATCGTGCTCTCGGCGTTGCAGGCGATCCCGACGAGCGTCTACGAGGCCGCGCGCCTCGACGGCTGCGGCGAAGTCGCCATCGCGCTGCGGATCAAGCTGCCGATGGTGCTGCCCGCGCTCGGCCTGAGCTTCCTGTTCTCGCTGATCGGCGCGTTCCAGTTCTTCAACGAGCCGACCGTGCTCAAGCCCGTGTCGGCGGCGATCAGCGGTACCTACACGCCGAACATCTACGCCTACACCAAGGCGTTCGCTGAGGGGCAGTCCGGTTACGCGGGCGCGATCGCCGTCGTGCTCGCGCTGGTGACGTTCCTGGGCAGCCTGTACTTCCTGCGGCTCGGCCGCCGCGGAGGGGTGCTCTGATGATTCGTCCGAAGTGGACGTCGATCACGTACGTCGTCCTGGCCCTCGCGTCCCTGTACTGCGTGGTGCCACTCGTCTGGCTGGCTGTCTCGTCCACCAAGGACAGCCGGGAACTGTTCAGCACCTTCGGCTTCTCGCTGCCGGAGAACTTCTCGCTGTTCGGCAACGTCCGCCAGACCCTGTCCTACGAGAACGGCATCTACCTGCGCTGGACCGCCAACACGCTGCTCTACGCCGGAGGCGGCGCCCTCGGCGCGACGCTGCTCGCGGCGATGGCGGGCTACGCGCTGGCCCGGTTCCGCTTCCGCGGGTCCGGACTCGTGTCGTGGCTGATCATCGGCGCCGTCCTGGTCCCGGCGACCGCCTTGGCCCTGCCGCTGTTCTTCCTGATGGCGAAGATCGGGCTGCAGAACACCGTCTGGTCGGTGCTGCTGCCCAGCTTCGTCTCGCCGCTCGGCGTCTACCTGTGCCGGATCTACGCCGTGTCCGCGGTGCCGCCCGAACTCCTCGAGGCCGCGCGCATCGACGGCGCGTCCGAATGGCGGATCTTCCGGCAGGTCGTGCTGCGGATCATGGCGCCGATCCTGGTCACCGTGTTCCTCTTCCAGTTCGTCACCATCTGGAACAACTTCTTCCTGCCCCTGGTGATGCTCAACTCGCGCGAGCTGTTCCCGCTCACCCTCGGCCTGCAGGACTGGAACACCCAGCCGCAGGTCGGCGCCCAGGTCATCCACCACCTGGTGGTGACCGGCTCGCTGCTGGCCGTCGTCCCGCTCGTCGTCTGCTTCCTGCTGCTGCAGCGGTACTGGCGCCAAGGGCTGGCCGCCGGTTCCGTCGTCGCCTGACCGACCCACGTCCCGAACCCGGGGGAGACCCATGCCCTTCGACGCCCCGTCCGTGCCGAACCCGGTGCTGCCCGGCTGCCACCCCGACCCCGCGATGATCCACGCCGGCGGCGAGTTCCTCATTGCGAACTCGACGTTCCAGTGGTACCCCGGAGTGGTCCTGCACCGCTCGGCCGACCTGGCCACCTGGACGCGTGTGCCGCACCCGCTCACCGACCTCGACCTGGCCGGCGTCCCCGACTCCGGCGGCGTCTGGGCCCCGGATCTGTCCTATGCGGACGGTGTCTTCCACCTCGTCTACACGAATGTCGCTTCGTACAATGTGGACGGCTTCTACGACACGCCGAACTTCCACGTGAGCACACCTTCGATCGACGGGCCGTGGTCGGCGCCGGTCCCGCTGCACTCGCTCGGCTTCGACCCCGCGCTCTACCACGAGGACGGCCGCGCCCACCTGCTCTCGATGGAGTGGGACCACCGGCCCGGCAAGCGGCACTTCGCCGGGATCATCCTGCAGGAGTTCGACCTCGCCGGGCGGACGCTCACCGGCCCGGTGCACCGGATCTTCGCCGGCACCGACCGGGGCATCACCGAAGGCCCGCACCTCTACCGCCGCGACGGCTGGTACTACCTGGTCGTCGCCGAGGGCGGCACCGGCATCGGGCACGCGGTGATCGTCGCCCGGTCGCGGTCGCTGCTCGGGCCGTACGAACCCGACCCGGCCGGCCCGCTCCTGAGCAGCGACGACGGCCCGCTGCGGAAGGCCGGGCACGGCAGCTTCGCCGTCGACGACCAGGGTGACTGGTACATCGCCTACCTGGTCGGGCGGCCGGTGACCGCGGACGGCCGGTGCGTCCTCGGCCGCGAGACCGCGATCCAGCCGCTGTCCTGGCTCGACGGCTGGCCGCGCGTCCCCGGTGGTCGCCCGGCCGCGACGCTGCGGACCCTGGCGCCGCGCGCCGAGCGCGTCCCGCAGCTGCCCGACGGGTTCGGCGAGGAGACCCTCGGGATGGACTGGCAGACGCTGCGGCGGGCGCCGGACAAGACGTGGTGTTCGCTGACCGAGCGGCCCGGCTGGCTGCGGCTGCGCGGCGGGCAGTCCCCGGCCAGCCGCCACGGCGTCAGCCTGGTCGCCACCCGCCAGCTGTGGCACGGCAGCCGCTTTGAAGTCGCGCTCGACGCCGACCCGCAGGACTACCAGCAGCTCGCCGGGCTGATCCACTACTACGACACCGGCCTGTGGCACTGGCTGCACCTGACCCGCGAGGACGGCGTCCGCTGCCTGCGCGTCCTGTCGTCGGACCACGGCCGGCTGTCCGCGCCCGGCGATCCGGTGCCCTGGCCGGACGCGGGCCCGATCCACCTGCGTGCGGACGTCCGGGACGCCGAGCTGCGGTTCTTCGCTTCCGCCGACGCCGGTGACTGGCGGCGCGTCGGCCCGGTCCTGGACGCCTCCATCCTCTCCGACGAGTACGCCGAACGCGCCCCGTTCCCCGGCGCGTCCCCGATCACCGGCTTCACCGGCGCCTTTTTCGGCGTCTGCGCCACCGATCTGACCGGCCGCGCGTTCGTGTGCGACGCCTCCGCGCCGCACCTGGGCCGGTTGTAGCCCGACCGTCCGACTCAACGAGGAGTTGCCCGATGAAACGTCTCCTGACCGCCGTGCTGGCGGCGGTCCTGCTCTGCACCGGCCAGACCTCGGCCGACGCCGCGACCACCCGGATCCGGCTGTTCGTCGGCCAGGACTCCGGCACCCTGTCCGACTACCACCGCGACGTCGTCAACGCGGGCGCGCCGCAGCCGGGCGGGGTGACGCTGTACACGAACCTCGTGCTGGGCGGGAACCCCGGCCCCCTGGCGGGCATGGACGGCCCGGTCGACTTCGGCGCCGGTTCGATCGACTTCCCTCGCAGCCTCACCGAGTTCCCCGGCGCGTCGCTGGCCGTCGGGCTCTACCTGTCCGACACGGGCAGCGGGTGCGGCAACCAGCCGCTGCGCGCGATCATCGGCCGGGGCGACGCCGACGTCACCGCGGGCAACCCGAACCTGATCACGCAGTACCGGTCCAAAGTGGACGAGATGGTCACCAAGCTGAAGAACTACAACCGGGACGTCTTCCTGCGCATCGGTTACGAGTTCGACGGTCCGTGGAACTGCTACAACGCCGACTTCTACAAAGCCGCGTTCCGGTACATCAAGTCGCGCATCAACGCCCTCGGCGCGACCCGTGTGTCGACGGTCTGGCAGTCGGCGGCGTGGCCGATCGACGAGCAGCCGCAGCACCCGGAGTACAACTACCTCATCACGGCCGCGAACCACTTCGACGTTTGGTACCCGGGTGACGATGTCGTCGACCGCGTCGGGATGTCGTACTTCTACGGTGCCGCCTACAAGAGCTACCAGTGGTCGTGCGGCGCAGAGGCGACCACGCCGCGTTCGGTGCAGGACCGCGTGCTGCAGTTCGCGCGGGCGCACGGCAAGAAGGTGATGATCGCCGAAGCCGCGGCGCAGGGCTTCACGACCGGCGCCAAGACGGCGAGCTGCATCTTCTCGAAGAACCCGCGGCCGGTGTCGGCGGACACGATCTGGAACACCTGGTACGCCGACTACTTCGGCTACCTGACAGCGAACCGGGACGTCATCGACTCGGCCGCGTACATCAACACGAACTGGGACGCGCAGACCCAGTGGCAGTGCAACGGCGCCCCGGCGGGCCAACCCGGCTGCTCGAACGGCTACTGGGGTGACTCGCGCGTCCAGGCCGATCCGACGATCAAGAGCCGCTGGATCAGCGAGATCCGCAAGAGCCAGTACGTGAACGGGGCCGCGTGATGAAGCGTCTCGCGATCCTTTTCGCTGTACTGCTGGCGTTTTCGACAGTGACTCCGGCCTCGGCCGCGCCCGCCCGGTTCCTGCTGGCCGGGCAGAGCAACGTCGCGGCGTACCAGGACCTCCTGTCGACCGGCGTGACCCCGGCCGGGGGATCGGTCTATTACGGCGTCCGCGACGGCGACTTCGCCGGGCAGTCCGGCTCGTCGTCGCACCGGGCGTACGCCGACTTCCTCACCGCACGGCGGCAGGCCGTGGAGGTCGGCATCAGCTGGAAGGACAGCCCGCCGGGCTGGGACGGCAATCCGGGGACGCAGCTGCAGGCGTCCCGGCAAGCGACCGCGGACATCGCGAACGGCCGCTACGACGGGCAGTTCTCGCGGCTGATCGACTACGTCGCGGCGCATCCGGCGTCGACCTTCTACCTGCGGCTCGACTACGAGGTGAGCAGCGCGTTCCACTGCGCGAACGGCACCGACTGCAGTACGTACAAGGCGGCGTTCCGGCACCTGGTTTCGCTGGTCAAGGCGCGGACGCCCGGCAACGCGAAGTTCGTCTACCACCCGGTGCGTGGCGAGTTCGACAAGCTGTACCCCGGTGACGACGTCGTCGACTGGGTGGGCTTGAGCGTGTTCGACCAGGATCTGTGCCAGCCGTTCTGGGAGAACGGCACGGCGTACTGGAACGGCGAGCAGAACACGGCGAACCGCACGTGCATCGGGTATTACGACGACCTGGTCAACGGCAACCGCAACGCGATCCGCCACGAGTACCCGGTGGACCTGAACATCCTCCGGATGCTGTGGTGGGCGCAGCACCACGGCAAACCGGTGCTGCTGGCGGAAGTCGGCGTCCAGCGGATGCAGGCTTCGCTGTCTTCGGACGGCCGGCAGGACGACACGAACTACGAGTCGTTCGTGAACCGCCTCGGCAGCCTGCTCGGCTACCGCGGCCCGCTCCCGAACGGCGTGCTCGACGGTGTCCAGACGCAGTTCCTGGGCCAGGGTTACGACCTGTCCGGGGTGGTCGGCGGCATGACGTTCATCAACCTCGACTGGCGCTACGGCTTCGACGGCAAGCTCACCTCCGGGCAGCCGTTCGCGTTCCCTTCGACGTCGGGATGGTTCGTCAACTCGCTGCTGAGCGGATACCCGCGTGGCCGCTCGGCCTTCTGCGCGCTGCTCGCAGGACAGGGGTTCACCGCGCGGTGCTGACGGCCTCGCTGCCGCGAATGACTCGTTCGGGACCTCCGACGACCGCAACGAGTCATTCGCGGCACGTCCGGCTTCCTCGGTTTCGATCGGCTTGGCTACCGGCCCTAAGCCGATTCTCGGCGAACAAGCGCTTCGAGCACCGAACGCGCCGAGGTCGCCGGGCGGCCCAGGAGCGTCTCGAGCGCCGGGTCGGTGACCGCCATCTCGCCGGCCCGGGCGGCGCGGAACATGCCGAGGGTGAACTCGGCCGCCGCCGCGGGCATCCCCTGCCCGGTGACCGCCGCCGTCCACTCCTCGTCGTCGACGACGATGCGCTTGATCGTGCGGCCGGTGAGGTCGCCGACGATGTTCGCGACGTCGGCGAAGTCGAGCAGCTCGGGGGCGGTCAGGGGCGGGGTCGGGCCGTCGAACGCGCCGGGGCGGGTCAGCGCGAGCGCGTCGGCTTCGGCGAGGTCGTCGTGGGCCGTCCAGGAGACCGGGCCGTCGGCCGGGAGCCGGAGCTCGCCCGTCCGCAGCGCGTCCGCGAGGTAGTACTCGAACGTGCTCGCGTAGAACCCGTGCCGCAGCGCGGTCGAAGCGACTTTTTGGGCCGCCAGATGGGTTTCCGTGGCCGCGTGCTGCCGGCCGGGGTCGAAGCGGGAGTCCGCCGAGGCCATCTGGTGGCTGGTGTACAGCACGCGCGACGCGCCCGCCCGGACCGCGGCGTCGATCGCGGCCTGGCTCGCTTCGGCGGCCTGCGGGCCGCGGATCGCGGCCGAGACGACGAGCACCTGGTCGGCCTGCTCGAACGCGGCGTCGAGCGTGGCCGGGTCGGTGAAGTCCCCGGCGCGGACGCGGACACCGCGGGCGGCGAGCCCGGCGGCGGCGCCGGGGTCGCGCACGCTCACCCCGACGGTGTCCGCGGGCACGCGGCCGAGCAGGTTTTCGACGATCCGGGAGCCGAGGCGGCCGGTGGCGCCGGTGACGACGATCATGGGTTCTCCTCTGTGAATCACTGGTTCACTTTCGACGATACCACTGATCCGAACCAGTGGTATCGCGATCCTGATACCATTGGTTCATGCAGGGAGAGGCCGCCGTCGACGTCCGGTCCGGGATCATCGCCGCCGCGGCCGAGCTGCTCCACGACGACGGGGCGCGGGCGGTGACCACCCGCGCGGTCGCCCAGGCGGCGGGCGTGCCGCCGCCGACCATCTTCCGGCTCTTCGGCGACAAGGACGGTCTGTTGCGGGCGGTCGCCGAGCACGTGATGGCCGGCTACGCCGCGGGCAAGGCGGAGCAGGCCGCGGGGGAGAACGGCGACCCGGTCGACGACCTGCGCGCCGCGTGGCGGGCGCACATCGCGTTCGCCCTCGCCAACCCCGAAGTCTTCCTGATGCTCGCCGTGCCGGGCCGCCTGCGGGACTCGCCCGCGACGGCGGCCGGTGCCGAGGTGCTCCGCGCCCGGGTCACGCGGGTGGCCGCCGCGGGTCTTCTCGCGGTGCCGGAAGCGCGCGCGGTCGACGTGATCCACGCGGCCGGCACCGGCGCCGTCTTCACCCTGCTCGGCCGCCCGGAAGACCGGCGTGACCCGGCGCTGGCCGAAGACCTGCTGACGGCCGTCCTCGCGACCGTGCTCACGTCGGTGCCGGCGCCGCCGGCGTCCGATCCGGGCGCGGTGGTCAACGTGTTCCGCGCGGTGATGCCGGAGCTGGCCGTGCTCACCGACGCGGAACGCGCGCTGCTGGCGGAGTGGCTCAGCCGCTGACCGACCACCGCTGGCCGTCGGCTCCGGCGCCGGCCTGCTGGGTGACCCGGGCGCCGTCGGCGGCGGACGCCGTGGTCAGCGTCAGGCCACTGTGGACGGACGTGAGTGTGACGGTGCCGTCGGCGCGCCGGACGGCGGTCCAGTGCTGGTTGTCCCCGCCGGTGCAGGGCCACTGGATGACGGCCGCGCCGGCCGTCGTGCGCCCGCCGTCGACGTCCGCGCACAGGCCGGACTCGGCACTGCGCAGCTCGTAGGACCCGTCCGGCTGCCGCGTGAAGGTCCAGCGCTGGTTCGCGCCGCCGTTCGGGGTCCACGTGACCAGCTGCGTCCCGCGCGTGGTGCTGTGGCCGGGAACGTCCAGCGCCTTGCCGCCCGCCGTGAGGACGTGGGTGCCGTCCAGGCCGCCGGCGGTTCCCGCCGGCGTGATGGCGAGCGTCTGCTGCGCCGCGGTGCGGCCGCCGCCCACCGCCGAGCCCGTCCGGTCCGTCCAGTGGCGGACCGGTGTCGTCTCGGCCGGCTGTCCGGTGGTCGCCGGCAGGCCCAGCACCAAGCCGCTGTAGCGGTTGACCAGCCGGTAGGCGCCCGACGGGCCGGGAACGACGAACCACTGCTGACCCACGGCCGGGCCGCCGGGGCCGGCCGCCGTCACCGTCGGCGCGGTGCCCCACGCCCGCGTCGCCGCGGAGGCGGAACCCACGCCCAGGAGGTGCCCGCTCGCGGCGTTCGTGATCCGGTACGAGCCGTCCCCGTTGCCGGTGAACGTCCACGCCTGCGCGGCGGACCCGTCGCCGGCCGCGACCGACGTCGTCGCGGAGCCGCCGGGAGCCTGAGCGAGCACCCGGCCGGCGCCGTCGGCGATCCGGTAGGTCTTCGCCGGGTCGAAGGGAACCGGCGCGCGCCGCGGGTTGTCGATCGAGACCTCCACGTACTCCCCGGAAGCGTCGCCGGAGCAGCCGAACGAGCAGTAGGCGCGGAAGTCCTTGCCGACGATGGTGGAGCTCGTCTTGTTCGCGGAGTCGACGAACCACCGGTACCAGGACGCGGTGTGGTAGCCGCCGGTGGTGCCGATCGGGAACCACTTCTGCGTGGCCAGGTCGTCGGTGGCGTAGTACTGCTGGGGCGCGTTGCCGCTCTGGTCGACCGCCTGCGGTTCACCGATGTAGAGGCCGAGGTAGGCGTTGTAGGTGATGTCCATGACGAACAGCGGTGAGGTCGCGGGCATCTTGCCCGCCGCGACCTGCTGGTCGGCCGTGCCGGTGTTGGCGGGGTTGTACTCCTGGGCGGGCGGGGTGTAGCCGGCGGGGTTGTCCGTGCCGGCCGGCACCTGGTTGCTTTCCCTGCCGCCCACACCGGGTTCGGTCCAGGCGCCGTCGTACCACTTGCGCCAGGAGCCGGGCGCCATCTTCGAGGCGATCGGCGCGCGGGCGACGTGGGCGTAGAACGCTTTCCAGCTCCCGTTCTTGTCGACCACGCGCGAGCCGTAGAAGACGTAGAAGTACCCGGAAGCCGCGTCGACGTAGAGGCGCTGGTCGCCGTCGCCGTAGTAGTAGGTCTGGTTCGGGAACGCCGTGGTGTCGCCGCGCCGGGTGCTGTACGGCGAGGTGAGGACGTGGGCCTTGATCGCCCAGGTCCGGCCCCGGTCGGTCGAGACCGCGTAGTCGATCGCGTCGTAGTGCAGGCCGTCGCCGAACGGCTGCGGCGTGAACTCGTTGTGCACCAAGCCGTACCAGTCGCCGGTGTCCGGGTCGACCCAGGTGCCGACGAGGTCGCAGTAGTTCTTCTGCGCGTACCGCGACCCCGAGGGCGCGGCGGTCGACTCCACGCCGGTGGGGCTGGTGTTGCAGCGCCAGGTGGTGTTGTTGTTGCGGTCGTCGGGGTTAGCCGGGTTGACCGCGTCGCTGACGGCGTTCCTGGTGAAGCTGTCGAAGTCGCGGCCGCTGTAGAAGTCCCATTCGCGCGGGTCCGTGGCGCCGTAGAGGGCGGCGGACTGCTGGAAGTAGAACGTACCGTCACGGTCGACGTACGGGGACGCGGGGGAGTCGGTCGGGGTCGACCACGGGTGCGTCGCGCCGACGGAGACGGTGTAGCCGTCGGTGGGCGGTGTGGCGGTGGGCGTGGTGGTGGCGGGCGTGGCGGCGGCGGGTGGGGCGCCGCTGACCAGCGCGGCCGCGGCCACGGCGGCCAGGAGGGCGTGCGAGCCGCGCCGCGCGCGGGACGACCGGTCAGGACGCATCGGAACTCCTCGATCTCCGCACGGGCGGGTGGTCGGCGTGCTCGCAGTCTGCACGAAGATGCACAAAGTCGCAAGAAACTACTCGAAATCAATCAACATCAGTCATGGGTGTGATCGGTGCTCCGGGCGTAGAGGGTGGGGTGCCCGCTGCGGGTGCCCGGACGTCGACCCGGGGGGAAATCGCCGATTTTCTTGGTGGAAAACGAAAGTCCGGCTATTCGTGCCACGTCCTGGGTGGCGGGTGGATGTCCGGTTCGACGAATTCGACGGTGGTTCCTGGCTGACCGGCGTCCGGCTCCCGATCGCTTGCCTGGATTGGGAATGTGAAGAAGTTTTTGGCGGCGGGATAGTTTTACGAGAGGGCACAAAAAGGCAACAACTGTGCATCTCACTCTTTCGAGTGGATTGATGTTCACGGCGAGTCAGAGGTGGTCAAACTGGTAACTCCGATGGCGGATTTCGCGACTGTCGGGACGTCTCTTGTTCGCGATCGGTCACCAGGTGTGGCCGGTCCGACGGAAGGTCGGTGTCCGTGGGAGCTCATGGTCCGATGTCCCTGGTCACCCGGCGCCGGGTCGCCGGCGCGCGGGTCCGTCCCGCCGTCCGCAACCGGTGGCTGCTGTTCGCCTTGGTGGTCCTCGCCGTCGTCCCGGCCGACGAGGGCGGCGGCGCGTGGGCGATGGCGGGAGTCTTCGCGGCGGCGGTCGCCGTGGCGCTGACCCACCGAGCGTTGACCCGGGCGGCCGCGAAGCTACAAGCCGCACTGGACGACGAACTCGACACGCGGTAGCCCGGGTGGGCGGGCGCGGCTCCGGTGGGATCTGGTGCGAGGCATCGGCCGATGCAGCTCCGGCGCACCCCGACCCCAAACCAGGCCCGCCGCGACCCTGACCCGCCTCCACCGAAACACGGGGTGCGGCGCCCGACCAGCGTGGTGCTTTCCAGCCCGCTGCCCCATTAGTCACAAAACGGTAAATATGCCCGATCAGGTGCAACCGGACTAACCATTCAGGCGATAAACGACCGCCTGGAAGGGGGCCGGTATGACTTTGGGAAGGCTCAGAGCGTTAAGACACACTGTGGTGGCAGCCCTGCTGACCGGGGCGTTACTGCCCGTCATGTCCACCGGGGTCGCGGACGCGGCTCTTCCGCAGGGATTCGTGCTGAGGGACACCGACACGGGGCTGGGGCAGTACCAGCTGACCGACTTCGGGTACTTGCCGGACCAGTCCGTCGTCGCCACGGCGAAGGACGGGCGGGTCCAGTGGGTCCCGGCCACCGGGACACCGCGGACGCTCGCGACGCTGCCGACCCGCGTCATCGGCGACCTCGGCCTGGTCGGCGTCGCCGTCGCGCCGGACTATGCGACGTCGCGCAGTCTCTACCTGACGCGGTCGCTCGACGTCGGCAGCGGTTTTGTCATGCGGCTGTCGCGGTTCACCGTGACCGTGGACGCGGCGGGCGCGCCGACCGGGCTGACCGGTGAGCAGTCGCTGTTCGAGGTGCCGGGCATCCACAACGTCCACGCCATCAACGGCGTCGTCGCCGCCGCGGACGGCACGATCTGGACGTCCGTCGGCGACAACGGGGACTTCACGCAGGTCGACCCGGGTTCGCTGCGGGCGCAGGACGTCAACCAGCCGTACGGCAAGATCTTCCACCTCGCGGCCGACGGCAAGGGGGTGCCGGGGAACCCGTACTACGACGCCGCGAACCCCTCGTCGACGGCGAGCAAGGTGTACGCGCGCGGGTTCCGCAACCCGTTCCGGTTCAGCATCGACCCGAACCTGGGCCTGCCGGTCGCCGGTGACGTCGGCTGGAACACCTGGGAAGAGGTCGACGTCGTGCAGCGCGGCGGCAACCAGGGCTGGCCGTGCTGGGAGGGCAACCACCCGACGCCGGGTTACACCAGCCTCGCGGGGTGTGCCGGCGTGGCGAACCAGCCGCCGATCTTCGAGTACCTGCACGGCACCGGGGCGATGCAGGGCAACAGCGTCACCGGCGGCGTCGTCTACAACGGATCGAGCTACCCCGCCGCCTACCGCGGGTCGTACTTCTTCGGCGACTACGTGACGCACAAGATCTGGACGATGAGATACGACGACCAGGGCAAGCTCACGCAGGCCCCGCAGAACCCGCCGCCCTTCACCGACATCGGCGGCCCGACGAGGTTCGCGGCCGCGGCCAACGGCGACATCGTCTACTCGGACATCCTGACCGGGAAGCTGCGACGGCTGACCTACACGGCCGGCAACACCGCGCCGGTGGCGAGCGCGTCGTCGACCACCGACCCGGACACCCGCACGGTCTCCTTCGACGGCTCCGCGTCGGTCGACTACGACAACGACCCGCTGAAGTACGACTGGGACTTCGGGGACGGGAGCACCGCGGCCGACGCCGGCCCGAAGGTGAACCACACCTATGCAGCGGGCACGGAGTCGTTCACCGCGAAGCTCACGGTGCGCGACCCGCTGGGCGCCACCGGCACGACCACGGTCGTGGTGGCGCCGGGCAACCACAGCCCGGCGCTCACGGTGACCACGCCGGGGGACACCGCGACCTTCGCGGTGAACCAGCAGGTCTCGCTGAGCGCCACCGCCACGGACGCCGAGGACGGCGCCTTGCCGATCACGTGGACCACCGCGGTCCGGCACTGCCCGAGTGAGGCGACCTGTCACTCGCACCCGGGTGTCGGGGGGACGGGCGCGAGTTTCGCGCAGCCGTTCACCGACCACCCGGACTCCCGCATGGAGTTCACCGCGACGGTGACCGACAGCGCGGGCGTGGTCACGTCGAAGACCTACGTGGCCCGGCCGCGTGAGCACCGGATCACCCTGGTCGGCACGCAGCCCGCGGCGCTGAGCATCCCGGTGGAGGGCGGGGTCAGCTCCGCCATGGTCACCGAAGGGGCCACGTTCGACGTCGAGGCCGCGCCGCTGGGCACCGACGGTGTCTCGAAGTTCACCGGCTGGCAAGGCGGTCCGACGAGCACCACGTGGGTGGTCACCGTCGGCACGACCGACCTGACGCTGACGGCGAACTACGCGACGCCGATCGACCAGCGCTACGACGGCGACGCCGCGTTGCGGGCGAAGCTCGGGGCGCCGACGGCGGCCGAGGTCACCGACGGCACGGTCCACTACCGCACGTACGTCAACGGCCGGTTGTACTGGAGTGCCGTCGGGGGCACGAAGTTCATCACCGGGCCGGTGCGGGACAAGTACCTCACCTTCGGCGGGCACGCCAAGCTGGGGCCGCCGACGACTGACACGGCGTCCACTCCGGACGGTGTGGCGCAGTACAGCCACTTCACCAACAACGGGAACATCGGGTCGATCTACTACACGGCCGGAACCGGCGCGCACGCGATCTTCGGTGAGATCCGGAAGAAGTGGGCGGCGCTGGACTACGAGCGCGGCCTGGGCTACCCGACCACGGACGAGGGCGGCACGCCGGACGGAGTGGGCCGGTACAACCACTTCCGGCTCGGCGCGTACGAGCACTCGATCTACTACACGGTGGCCACGGGTGCGCACGCGGTGAAGGGCGAGATCCGCAAGCGCTGGGCGGCGCTCGGGTGGGAGCGGTCCTACCTGCGTTACCCGACGACGGACGAGTACGTGACGGGAGGGGTGTACCGCAGCGACTTCCAGGGCGGTTACATCACCTACACCGTCGCGGGCGGGGCAGTCGACCGCCCTTGGTGACAGCTGAGTGAACGAAAGGCGGCCCGCCTCCGGAAGTTCGGGGGCGGGCCGCCCTCAGCTTCGCGGCCAGATCTTGACGTTCCAGACTTCCCGGTAGACATCGGGATCGCCGTCCTCGGCGATGTTGTGGGAGCCGATTCGAGACGCGCGGAGGCCGTAGTCCCCCGGCTTCGGGAGCGCGACGGTCTTGTCACTGGGCGAAGGAGTCCGGTGGTTCGCCGGGAGCGTCGGGCCAGATTTCGAGGGTGACCTCGGCGGGAAGCGCACGGTCCGACGTGCGGAACAAGGCGCCACCCGGTCCGGCGACGACCAGCCAGTCCGAGCCGGGGAGGGCGAGGCCGCTGTAGCGGTCGGCACCGAACTCGTCGAAGACGGCGGACTGCGAGTGGTCCACCGGAATCGTGGTGGTGCACCCTCCTGTTCACGTAGCTCGAGAGCCGTCTCCCGGGACCCGGTGACGCCCGACCTCCCCGCACCAGGGGATGATCTCCTGCCGAACGGGCACCCGTTCGTGGCACCCGGCGAGGAGAGGCATGCTCGACGACGTGATGGGGGCGCTCGACACCGTCCTGCCCCGGCTGGCGGCGGTCACCGGCACGCCCGGGGTGGCCGTCGCGGTGGTGACCGGCACCGAGCTGCGCACCGCCGCGACCGGGTTCGCGGACCTCGGCGCCGGCACGCCGATGACCGGCGAGACGGTCGCGCCGGCCGGGTCGCTCACCAAGCCCGTCACGGGCCTGGCCTTCATGCAGCTCGTGGAGGCCGGCGCGCTCGGCCTCGACACGCCGATCGACCAGGTGCTGCCCGCGGGGCTGCGCGGCCCCGACCCGGCGCCCGTCACCGCGGCCATGCTGGCCGCCCACCAAGGTGGTTACTACGGCGACATCGTCACGGCCACGGCACACGCGGCGCCCGCCGAACCGGTCCTCGACTACGTCCGGCGCCGCCACGAAGCCGGGCGCGCTGTCGAGTACGGCGGGGCGCTGCCGCTGGTGACAAAACCGGGCCCCTACTCGTACTCCAGCTTCGGTGTCGGGGTGCTCGGCGGCGCCGTCGAGCACCTAACCGGTGAACCCTACGGTGCGCGCGTCCACGAGCACGTGTTCGCGCCGGCCGGGATGACCGCCACGAGCGTCGAGGACGGCACGCGGAACCCGTGGGCGACCGGCGCGCCGGACCGGACCGGCGACCGGGCGACCGGGTACATGGCGTTCGGCGACTGGTGCCTGCCGAGCCCGCCGCTGCGCACCTCCGCCTACCCGGGCGTCGGGATGCACACGAGCGTCGCGGACGCCGGGCGGCTGCTGCAGTCCTTGCTGCGCACCGCCCGCGGCGACCACGGTCTCGTCCGGGCGGAGTCGCTCGCGGCCATGGTGACGCCGCGGGTCGCCCGCCCGAGCCACGGCGTCCGGTCGTACTCCGGCCTGACGCTCGAGCTCGCCGACCCGGAGCTGGGGCCGGACTGGTGGTGGGGGCACACCGCCGCGTTCCCGTGGGGCTTCTGGTGGGAGGCCCGGGTCTGGCCGCACCGCGACCTCGCCGCCGTCGCGGTCGGCAACCGGTGGGACATGGCCCGGTTCCACAACCCCGCCACCCGCAGCGCGCCGGGCCTGGCCGTCGAGTGGGCGGGCCGCTGGGCCGTGTCCGGTGTCCCGGAGAGCCTCCCGGACATGGACGGACGAGCGCGGTGGACCGGGCCCCGGCCGACCCCGGAAACCTCGCGCTGGATGGGCGTTCTGGTGGGGGAGCGGACGCACGGGCTGCTCGGCGTCCTCGACCCGCTCCCGGTCACGGCGCTCGCTTCGGGGGCACGGTCGTTGGGCGGGGCCGACGTGCGTGGCTGGGATCCGGAAGCGTTTGCGCACGGGGTGGAGCAAGCGCGCGCGGTCGCCCCCGATCCGGACGCGCTCGGGGCTCTGGGCCGCGACCTCGGTCCCGCCGCGGCGCTGTGGATGCTCGAGTGCGGGGCCTCGAGCGCCGACGTGACGATGCCGGTCGGCGCTTTCGCTCGCGAGCCACGCTGAGCGTTCGTCCGCTACCCGCGGGTCCGGCGGTCGACGGCCAGCCAGTTCGTTTCCCACGTCGTGCCGCCGTCGGCCGAGAAGGCCTGCTCGAAGCGCGCCTCGTCCGGACCCGGCCGGAAGATCAGGAACCGCACCTTGATCGGGCGGCCGGCGAGCTGGTCGTCGCCGTAGAACTCACCCGTGCCGTTGTGGAAACCGCCGTACACCGCCGGGGTGAGCAGGCCGTCGCGGAGGTTGACGAAGGTCAGGCTCCACCGCTCGGCCTGTGGTTCGTACAGGCGCATGTTGAGCGCGTTGATGCTTCCGTCCGGCCCCGAGACCGCGAACTCCACGACGTTCGCCCGCCGGTCCATGAGCGGGCGTACGGTGCTGGTGCCCGCGAACTGCAGCCACGTGTCGGCGGATGCGGAGAGCGGCTCGGCGAGGACCCGCACCGTGCTGCGCCAGGTGCCGATCTCCCAGTCGAAGTCCCGCTGGCCGCCGGGTGGTGTTGCCGCGCCACCGGACGCCGCGGACGCGACCAGCAGGAGGGCGGACAGGACGGCGATCAGGATTCGCTTGTATGGCACGGTCATGGTCCGACTATCGGAGTGGAGCACCGCCGTGGACAAGAACGCACCTTCAGGTAACCCCGCACGCCCGAACCCGCTGCCCGGCTGCCCGATGGCCGCGGCGTTCGCGGCGGTCGGCGGGAAGTGGAAGCTGACCCTGCTCTACTGGCTCGCCCACGAGCTCGAAGCCGACGGGCTCGTCGAGCGCGTGGTGACCGGCCCGGTCCCGGCCCGCGTCCTCTACCGGCTCACGCCGTACGGGACCACGGTCCTGCCGGTCGTCGAAGAGGTCCGGGTGTGGGGCGAAGCGCACCTGCGACACACCCGGAGCGAGGCCGCCCCGGACGCGGCGATGAGCTGCGCCGACGCGGTCGTGTTCGCCGGGCACTGACCCGCGCCCGGCGCGGCTCAGCGGAGGTGGACCTCCAGGTCGACCCGGTGCCGCCCGCGCGGCAGCGGCACCCACTTCGGCTCGGCCACCGGGGTCACCGCCGGGAAGCGGTCGAACAGGCTCCGCAGCGCCACCTCCGCCTCCACCTTCGCCAGGGCCACGCCCAGGCAGAAGTGCGGTCCCCAGCCGAAGCCGACGCCGCCCTCGCGGCCGCCGTGCTGGGCCTGCCAGCGGACGTTCGCCGTGTGCGGGTTGGCGAACTGTGCCGGGTCGCGGTTGGCCGCGCCGAGCACCACCTGGACCGCGTCACCCGCGGCGATCTGCACGCCGGCCACCTCCAGATCCGTTGCCGCGTAACGGAGGCGGGCCAGCTGGACCGGGCCGTCGGTGCGGACCAGCTCGCGCACCGCCGCCGGCCACAGCTCCGGCTCCGCGCGCAGCAGCTCGCGCTGGGCCGGGTCGCGCATGAGCGCAAGCGCCGCGTTGGACAGCATGTGCGCCATCGTTTCGTGGCCCGCCAGCACCAGGAACACCACCAGCGCCACGGCGTCGACGTCGGTCAGGTCGTCCTGGGCGACGACCTCGCTGAGCAGATCTTCCCGCGGTTCGGCGCGGCGCCGGTCCACCAGCGCGTGGCAGTACGCGAACATCTCGCCCAGCGTCGGCGTGATCCGCGCCGGGTCACCTTCGACCAGCACCTTGCCCCAGCGGTACCAGTCCGCCCAGTCCGCTTCGGGCACCCCGACCATTTCGCACACCACGGCCATCGCCAGCGGGTACGCGTAGTCGGCGAGCAGGTCCGCCGTCGCGCCGTCCAGGCCGTCGAGCAGGCCGTCGACGATCTCCTGCACCCGGGGGCGCAGCGCGGCGACCCGCGACGCGCTGAACGCGTGGCTGATGCTGCGACGCAGGCGGGTGTGCTCGGCGCCGTCGAGGCTGAGCAGGCTGGCGCGCAGGTACGGCAGGTGCTCCGGCGGCGTGCCGAGCGCGAGGAACGCCTCCTCCTGCGTCTGCGCGCCCTGCCCCGGCAGGCCGGTGGGATCGTTGCGCACGGCGGGATCGGACAGCACCGCGCGGGCGGCGTCGCTGCCGGTGACCAGCCAGCCTTCGCCGCCGCCGGGCAGCCGGGCCCAGCAGACCGGCGCCTCGGCGAGGACCCGGTCGTACCCGCACATCGGGTCGCCGAGGACGGCCGGGTCGGCCACGTCCACCACAGGTTCGGACGACATGTCAGCCTTTCAGCGGGCCGCCGTTGATCGCGACGCGGTGGCCGAAGCGGGTGTGCGGGTAGTAGTCGTACGTCGCGTGGTGCTGGACGCAGCGGTTGTCCCAGAACACCAGCGTGTTCGGCTCCCAGCGCACGCGGCAGGCCAGCATCGGCCGGTTCGGCACCATCGAGAACAGCAGGTCGAGCACGGCCTGGCTCTCGTCGGCCGACAGCTGGGGGATGCGCGAGGTGTAGGCCGGGTTGACGTACAGCAGCGGCCGGTCGGTTTCCGGGTGCCGCACGACGATCGGGTGCTCACTCGACGGCGGCTCGTAGCCTTCCGGGATCTTGTGGCCGCGGAAGGCGTGCGCGCCGTCGTGGATCGCGGTCAGGCCCGCCAGCAGCTCCTTCAGCTTCGGCGACAGCATGTCGTACGCGAGGTGCATGTTCGCGAAGAGCGTGTCACCGCCGCTGCCCGGCTCGGGCATCCGCGTGATGTGGAGCATCGAGCCTAGGGACGGCTCGGCGTCGGCGGTGCCGTCGGCGTGCCAGCCGTTGCCGAACACGTTGGCCGACTCCGGCGCGGTCGCGACCTCGAGGATGTACGGGTCACCGTGCTCGGGCGGCGGGTTCACCGGGCGCAGCTCACCAAAGCTCGCGGCGAGGCGCTTGTGGTCCGCCACCGTGATGTCCTGGTCGCGGAACACCAGCATGTGGTGGTCGAGGAACGCCGTCTTCAGCTCGGTGAGCTGCTCGTCGGTGAGCTCCCGGGTCAGGTCGAGGCCGGTGACTTCGGCGCCGATGACCGGGGTCAGGCCCCGCACCGCCAACGTCCGGAAGTCGCGCGCCGGCCGCGTCGTGATCCGCTTGACGGCGTCGAGTTCGTACTGCTCCATGGTTTCCTTTCTTCCCTGTGGGTCTCACAGTCCGAGGGCCGCGGCCACGGCGGTGACGTGCGGCGCGCGCACGATGCCGTAGTGGGTGGCGGGCAGTGCGTGCCAGCGGCTCGGTTCGGGCAGCAGGGCGCGCCAGCCCTCGCGATCGCCGACGGGCAGGCCGGGCTCGGGTTCGGTGGCGAGCCAGACGTGGCTCGGCGTCGCGGCCAGGCGCGGCAGCTCGTGGCCGGCCATGCTGCGCAGGTTGGCTCGGCACGCGCGGGCGAGCCGTCGCGCGTGCTCGCCGGCGGTGCCGCTCGAAGCGCCCAGCTCACGCTCGAACACCGCTTCCAGCTGCGTGTCGCTGTAGTCCGCGGCGCTCGCGCCGGGCGGCGGCGGGTCGATGAGGTGCAGGGCGCGCACCGGCTGCCCGGCCGTCTCGGCTTCGGCGGCCATGCCGGTCGCGACCCAGGCGCCGAACGACCACCCGGCCAGCTGCCAGGTCCGGCCGGGGAAACGCTTCTGCAGCGCCGCGTGATAGCGGCGGGCCCGGTCCGCGATCGGCCAGCCGGGCGGTTCCGGCCGGCTCAACGCCGGGTCGGCGATCACACAGACGCCGAGCTCGGGGTCCAGGGCCTCGACGAGCGGGCGGTACGCGTGGACGTCCCCGCCGACCGGGTGCACGAGGCACACGACGTCCGGCTTGGTCCCCTCGCGCCAGACCTGCACCACCACTTCGCCGGTGTCGCCGGCTTCGGAAAGCCTCGCGAGCAACGCCGTCATCGTCACCTCGGGCCCGAGCCACGCGAGGTCGAGGTCGACGCCGTAGAGCCGTTTCACGGAGTCGATGACGTCCAGCAGGGTCAGGGAGTCGGCGCCGAGGTCGTACAGCGGCACGTCCGGGTCGAGCTCGGCGACACCCAGCAGGGCGCGGACTTCCTCGGTCAGGTCGGCTTCCGCCGGCTTGACCGTGATCTCCCGCTCGTGGAACCTGCGGGCCGTGTCGAGGCCGGTCGTCGCGACGAGGAGCTGCGGGAGGCCCGTGGTCAAGGCGCGGGCGAACGTGCGGCGGCCTTCTTCGTCGCTCAGACCGACCGCGAGGTGCGCCTGGTGCCGCGTGTCGGTTTCCAGTGCGGTGACGGCCATTCCGGTGTCACGCCAGACGTCCCAGCCGATCGAGAGGCGGACGGTCGGGCCGTCGCGGTGGGCGAGGGCGTCGAGGAACCCGTTGGCGGCGGCGTAGTCCAGCTGGCCGGTGCCGCCGAACCTCGCCGACAGCGACGAGCAGTAGACGGCGAACGCGGGCTGGCGGCGTTCGATCAGCTGTTCCGTGAGCAGGGCGCCGGCGAGCTTGACGTTCTGCGTGCCTTCGCCGCGGGTGGCGATCAGGCCGCCGGTCGGGGCGCCGGCCGCGTGGACGATCCCGGCGAGGGGCTCGCCGACCGCGGCGTCGACCTCGTCGGCGGTGATCGTCGTGACGTCGGCGGCGAGGAGGCCGACGCGGTCCGCCCAGGGTTTGAGCGCTTCGGGCAGGAAGGGGTTGCGCGCCAACAGGACTACCCGGCCGGTGGTGCGGGTGAGCAGGTCTTCGGCGACGGCGGTGCCGATGCCGCCGGTGCCGCCGAGGACGAGGTGGGTGCCGTCGCCGTGGCCGGGTTCGCCCGGGGTGACCGGCGTGCTTTCCTCCGTCCACCAGAAACCGGCCCGGAGCGCGACCCGGTCCGGCGGGGGCGGGCCGGTGAGGAGGTCGGCGAGGCGGTCCAGGGTCGGGTCGGGCAGGTCGACCCAGTGGCCGGGGAGCCCGCTCTCCTGCGGGCCGACGGCCGTGATCCCGGCGAGCAGCCCGGCTTCGGGCCGCGTGACGGCGGTGGTGGCGGGGGCTGCGCCGTTCGAGATCCACCAAGTCCTGAGTGGACGGTCGTGGGCGGCCCGCACCAGGGCGGCGGGGGTGTCGAGGCAGGCCCAGGTCGCGTGGGCGAGGGAGTTCTCGCCGAGGGGGCCGGTGATGGTGAGGGGGAGGGTGTGGAGCCAGTCGATGCCGGTGTCCGGCAGGGCGGCCAGGACCTGACGGAGGTCCGCGACGTCGGCCGGGTCGGCTTCGAAGGTGTCGGGCCCGAGGCGGGCGAACGCCGCCGCGGCGTGGACCCGGACGACGCGCGGGTAGGCGGCGTCGAGCGCGGGGGCGGTCAGCGGGCCTTCGCCGGAGATGACGAGGACACGATCGGTCTTGGTTGCGGTTGTGGCTCGCCGGAGACGGACCCAGGTGGGCTGGTGGAGCCAGTCGCTTTCGGGCAGCCGCGAGGCGGCGGCTCGCCGCGGGAAGTCGAAGTCACGGACGGCGAAGGCGGGCGGCGGAAAGTCCCACGGCGCGGGCGCGGAGGAGCGGCCCCAGTCGACGGCTGCCCCGCCCACCCAGGCGGCGGCCAGCCCGGCCGCACCCGAGGCGATCCCCGAGCTTTCACGTGAAAGCTCGGCACCGAGAGCGGAGCTTTCACGTGAAAGCTCGGAGTCGGGCACCTCCAGGGGTTCGGCCGTGCGCAGCCAAGCCACCGCCGCGGTCGTGTCCTCGCACACCGCCGCCATGCGCCAGCGAGCCTCCGGGCGGCCGGACTGCAGGTGGCGGAGAACGTCCACATAGGACTCTGGGTGCGCGGTCAGGTAGTCCGCCACGCGGGCCGCCGTCAAGCGGAGCGCGGACGCGCTGCGAGCGGAAAGCACCAGGCACCGCACCGGTTCGGGCGCCGGAACCGCCGCCGGGCGGACCGACTCCAGCACCACGTGGGCGTTCGTCCCGCCGATGCCGAAGCTGCTCACCCCCGCCACCCGCGGGCCCGCGGGCCACGGCTCCGCCCGCGTCGGCACGCGGAACGGCCCCAGGTCCAACGCCGGGTTCGGCGCCCGGAAGTCCACCGTCGGCGGAAGCACGCCGTGGTGGAGGGCGAGGGTCGCGCGGATCAGGCCCACCACGCCCGCCGCCGCGCCGAGGTGGCCGATCTGGCTCTTCACCGACGACAGCACGCAGCCCGTCGACTCCGGCATCGCCTCGCGCAGCGCCGCCACCTCGATCGGGTCGCCGAGGCGGGTGCCGGTTCCGTGCGTCTCCACGTACCCGACGTCGGCGCCGGAACGTCCGGCTCGCCGGAGTGCGGCTTGGACGGCCGCGCGCTGCCCGGCCGGCGAAGGCGCGCTGTAGCCCTGCTTCACCGCGCCGTCGTTGGTCAGCGCCGAGCCCGTGATCACCGAGTACACCGTGTCGCCGTCGCGGCGGGCCGCCGAAAGCGGCTTCAGCACCACCACGCCGACGCCGCTCCCGCCGACGGTGCCGTCCGCGTCGTCGCTGAACGGCCGGCAGTGCCCGTCCGCCGAAAAGATGTGCTGCGGCCGGTACCGGTATCCCTCGGCCAGGGTGACGTCGACGAGCACGCCACCCGCCAGCATCACCTCCGCCTCGCCGCCGCGCAGCATCCCCGCGGCCTGGTGGACCGCCACCAGCGAGCTCGAACACGCCGTCTGCGTCGTCAGGGCCGGGCCGGTCAGATCCAGGTGGTACGCGACCTTCGTGGCCAGGAAGTCCTTCTCGTGGTGCAAAGCGAGCTGAAAACCGTCCGGAAGCGCGGCCGGGTCGGCCGAGCGCAGCATCTCCTGGAAGTACGTGTTCTCCCCGCACCCCGCGATGAGCCCGACCCGGTCCGACCGGGTGACCCCGGCGTGGGCCAGCGCTTCGACACACGCCATCAGCAGCTGCCGCTGCTGCGGGTCCATCAGCGCCGCGTCCCGGTGGCTGATCCCGAAGTGCTCCGGGTCGAACTCCAGCGGCCCGTCCAGCAGGCTGCGCGCGCCGACCAGGCCGTCGGCGGCCGGGAACTCCCGGATGCCCCGGCGGCCGGCGACGACCAGGTCCCAGAACGCCGCCAGGTTCGGTGCGCCGGGCAGCCGCACCGCCATCCCGACCACGGCCACCGGCTCGTCGGCCGCGGCCTCGGAAACGACCCGGGCCGGGGCCGGGCCGCTTTCGAGGTGCCGCGTCAGGTCTCGCAAAGTGACGTGCTCGAAGAGGTCGGCCGCGGTGAACCGGTACCCGGCTTCCGCGCAGCGCAAGTGAAAGCGCATCAACGAAAGGCTGGTGGCGCCCGCGGCGAAGAACGTCTCGTCCGGCCCGATCGACGCGCCCGTCACCTCCTCGAACAACGCTGCCAGCTCGCTCGACGGCGGTGAGGCCCGGCGCAGATCCGTGCCCGGCGCCAGGGACGCCGCGTCCCGGTCGAGCTTCCCGCTGGGTGTGCGCGGCAGGGCGTCGACAACGCGGAAACGGTCCACTCTCGCGTGCGGCGGCAGCAGCGGCGCCAGATGGTCCGCCAGCTCCGAAGCGGACGGCGTCCGGCGGCACTCCAGGAACGCGGCCAGCCGGCCGCCCTCGGGCACGACCACGGCGTTGACGACGTCCGGGTGCCGCAGCAGCGCGGCTTCGACCTGCCCGAGCTCGAGGCGGTACCCGCTGAGCTTGACCTGCCGGTCGGCCCGGCCGTCGAAGTGCAGTAGCCCGGCGCGGTCGAAGTGCGCGAGGTCGCCGCTGCGGTAGTACAGCTCTGGCAGCTCGGCGAACTTCTCCGGAGCCGCGTCGCCGAGGTAACACCGGTTCGCCGCCAGACCACCGATGAGCAGCTCGCCGACGTGCCCCGGCGGCAGCGGCGCGCCCGAGGCGTCGGCGACGCGCAGCACCGCGTTCGCCACCGGACGCCCGATCGCGGGCTGCTCGGGCCATTCCGCCGGGTCGCCGTCGAGGGTCAGCGCGCTCACGACGTGGGTCTCGGTCGGGCCGTAGTGGTTGTGCAGCCGCGCGCCGGGCAGTCCGGCGAACCAGCGGCGGATCGCCGGGGTGCACACCAGCTGCTCGCCGGCGGTGACGACGTCCCGCAGCCGCGACGGGAACCGCCCGAGCCGGACGCCGTGCTCGGCCAGCAGCTGCAGGGCGACGTACGGCAGGAAGATCCGTTCGATCCCGGCGGTGTCCAGCCGGGCCAGCAACGCCGGGACGTCGTGCCGCCACTCCGGGCGCACCAGGTGCAGCCGCCCGCCGCCGCAGAGGGTCGTGAAGATCTCCTGGAACGACACGTCGAACGACAGCATCGAGAACTGCTGCGTCACCGCGGGCGGCGCGTCCTGCCACTGCAGCAGGTTGGCCAGGGTGCGGTCCGGGACGCGCACCCCCTTCGGCACACCGGTCGAGCCCGACGTGAACAGCGTGTAGAGCGGCCGGCCCGCGTGCCGGGCCGGGACCTCCGGGACCGGGCCGTCGGTGAGCGTGACGAACCGCTGCTCGACGTCCGTTTCGAAGGTTTCCCCCGGGGCGAGCAGGACGCAGCGCGGCCGGACCTGGCCGAGCACGTCCCGCAGCAACGCCGGCGGGTACGCGGGATCCAGCGGCACGGCGGTGATGTTCAGCCGGGCGAGGGCGAGCAGCGCGACGACGTGTTCGGCCGACGGCCGCAGGTACAGCGCGATGTCGGTGGCGTCCGCGGGCAGGGTGGCGGCCAGCCGGGCCGCGTGCGCGTCCAGCTCGGCGTAGGTCAGCGTGGTCTCGCCGGTCAAGGCCGGGGCGTCGGGCGTCCGCGCGACTTGACGCGCGAAGCCTTCCGCCACGGTCTCCCACGTCAGCTCCGCCGTGGCACCACGGCCGTGGTCGCGGTGGTCCGGTGTCTGCGCGTCGCCGTGCAAGGCGCGGTCGAAGACGTCGCCGAGAGCGGTGATTTCGGCTTCGGTGAAGTGGCCTTCGCCGTACTCCCACAGACAGTCGAAGCCGTCGAGCCGTTCGACGACCGACAGCGTGAGCGCGCACTTCGCCTCGGCCGCTTCGATCCACTGTGGACTGACCGGGCAACCCGGCAGCCGCAGCGCGCCGAAGTCGGTGTTCTCCAGGACGAACAGGTAGTCGAACGCCGCGTACCCGGGATCGAGGTCGGCGAAGGCGACGTCCTGGCCGTCCAGGGCCGCGCCGGACGCTTCGCCGAGCCGGCGGAGCTGGGAGCCCAGATCTTCGTCCGGATCCACCGTCAGCGGCAGCCGGACGGTGTTGGCGAACATCCCGACACTGTCTTCGAACTCCCGCACCGGCCGGTTCGCCACCGGCGCGGCGATCCGCGGCCGGGTCCGCCCGGTCACGGCGTAGAGGCTCCAGGCGAACACGCCGAGCAGGAGCTGGAACCGCGTCAGGCCCAGCTCGCCGGCCCATGCGTCGACCCGCTCGTGGTCGATCCGGGTTGTGTGCAGCCGCCCGGCCAGGGACGCTTCGCCGAGTGGCTCGGCGTCGTCGGCCCGGTCGGTCAGCCGGTCGCGGTAGCCGGGGGAGGCGAACCAGCGGGACTGCCAGGCGGCGAAGTCGAGCGGGGTGTGCGCGTCCGGTCGTGGCGGTTCGCCGGACAGCTCGCGGAACAGGATGTTGAGCGACCAGCCGTCGACCGCGATGTGGTGCAGGCACAGCAGAAGCGTGCCTTCGGGCCGCCAGGCCGCGCGCAGCAGCCGGCCGGAAGCGAGGTCGAACGGCGCGGTGAAGAAGTCGCCGGAAGGCTCGGTCCACGGGTCGTACGCCGGGTTCGGCACCTGGCGCAGGCCGTCGGGGGTCGCCTCGAACGCGGTCCGCAGCGCCGGGTGCCGTTCCACGAGCGCCCGGACGTCGCGGCGCAGCGCCTCGACATCGGGTGCGCCGCTGATCTCGAAAGCCAGCGGCACGTGGTACGCCGTCGAAGCCGGATTCCGTTGCTGCAGCAGCCAAAGCCGTTGCTGTTCGCTGGTGGCCGGGGCCGTCGTCGCGGTTGTCGGCGCGCCCACCGGGGGATACACCACGTGCCCGGCCGAGGAGACGGCGGCGGCGAGCTCGGCGAAGTTCCCGCGCTGCACCACCGAAGGCGGGAGGTCCGCGCCCCAGCGTTCCCGGATCGCGAACCGCAGCCGCAACGCCTTGAGCGAGTCGCCGCCCGACCGCAGCCAGGTGTCGCCGGGACGAAGATCCGGGACGCCGAGGACGTCCGCCACGAGGTCCAGGACCTCGTGCTCCCACGCCGTCGCGTCGCCGCCGGTGTCCGGTCGCCACGGCGGGAACCCGCCCGCCAGCAGCGCGGCTTCGTCGACCTTGCCGTTCGCGTTCCGGGGCAGTTCGCCGAGGCGGAAGACGTGGTGCGGCCGCATGTAGACCGGCACGGTTTCGCTCAGATGAGCGTCGAACGCGTCGAAGGACAGGTCACCCGCTACGACGAACGCGAGCAGCTCGGCGGTGGCCGCGCGGCGCACGGCGACGTGGGCCTGCCGGATCCCGGGGTGCGCGAGCAGGCGTTGCTCCAGCTCACCCGGCTCGATCCGGAACCCGCGGACCTTCACCTGCCGGTCGGTCCGCCCGGCGTAGGCGTACCGCCCGCCCGGCAGCACCCGCACCAGGTCGCCGGTCCGGTAGAACCGCGCACGGCCGTCGTCGAACCACGGCAGCCGGACGAACCGCTGCCCGGTCTCCGCCGGCAGGCCGCGATAACCGAGCGCGACGCCGGCGCCGGAGAGGTACAGCTCGGCGATCTCGCCTTCGGCGGCGACCCGCTCGTCCGGCGTCACGGCGACCGCGCCGGTGCCGGGCAGCGGACGGCCGATCGGTACCACGTCTCCGTCGAAGCCCCGCGGGATGGCGTAGCTCAGCGCGAACGTCGTCGTTTCCGTTGGCCCGTAACCGTTCTGCAGCCGGGTCGGCGAGTCCGGGTTGGCCCGGTACCAGCGGCGGATCAGGGGCGCGTTGAGCTGCTCACCGCCGATGACGACCCGGCGCACGGTCGCGAAGCTGCCCGGCACGGTCTCCGCGACGGCGTTGAACAGCGTCGCGGTCACGAACATCGTGTCGACGCGCTCGCGGACCAGCGCGTCGGCGAACGCCCGCGGGTCCCGCACGGTCTCGTCGTCGAGGATCACGCAGGTGCCGCCGGTCAGCAGCGGCACCCACACCTCGAAGCTGATCGCGTCGAACGCCGGGTTGGCCAGGCAGGCGAACCGGCTGCCCGCGTCCAGCCAGCCGGGTTCGGCGAGCCGCAGGACACCCGCGTCCCGCACCTCGACGCCCTTGGGCCGCCCGGTCGTGCCGGAGGTGTAGAAGAGGAACGACGCCGGCGCGGGCTCGGCGGGCAGGCCGGGCGACACAGTCGTGGCCAGGAGTTCGGCCGGCGTGACACCGGGCAGCTCGTCGCTGACGACGGCGGCCGCGCCCGCGTCGGCGAGGATGACGTCACGGCGCGCGGGCGGGCTCTGCCGGTCCAGCGGCACGACCTGCGCGCCCAAGCGCAGCACGCCCAGCATGACCTGGACCAGCTCCGCCGAGCGCGGCAGGCCGACGGCGACCGCGTCACCCGGGCCGACCCCGAGGCGTGACAACGACTCCGCGATGGCCGCGGCGCCGGCGTTCAGCTCCGCGTAGGTGAGCCGCCGCGAGCCGTCGGACACGGCGACGGCGTCCGGGTGCCGCAGGGCCCGGTCGTGGACGCGGCGGGCGAGCGACGTCATCGGGCCGCCAGCTCGGCCGTGATCACCTTGGCGACGAGCGGCAGCGCGTCGCTTTCGAGCATGTCCCAGTGCCCGCAGCCGGCCGGGACGACCTCGAACTCCCCGCGGACGCGCCGGCGCCAGAACTCCGCGGTGCCGGGGATCGTGTCCTCGCCGACGGCCTGCACGAACACCACCCGCGCGGCCGACTCGCCGGGGTCGTGCTCGCGCGCGGTCAGCCGGTTGTGGTTGTACATGCGGTGGTAACGCTCGATCTGCGCGTCCTCGATGCCCGGGTACATCCCGTTGAACCGCACCAGCTTCTCGCGGAACTCGGCCGCCGGCACCGGCTCGATCGCCGCCTTCGCGGCCGGGTCGTCGGTGGCGGTGGTGTCGAGCAGGACAACGCTGACGCGCGGGTGGTGCCCGGCCAGCCGCCGTCCCATCTCGTAGGCGACCAGGCCGCCGTAGGAGAGTCCACAAAGGACCAATGCTTCGCCGGGCCGCGGGTCGACGAGCCGCAGGTACTCCTCGGCCATCGCCTCGACGCTCGGCAGCAGCTCTTCGCCGGGGTTGAGCCCGGGCGACTGGATCCCGGCCACGCCGACGTCCTCGGGCAGCTCGGCGCTGAGCGGCAGGTAGCAGAACGCCGTCCCGCCGGCCGGGTGCACGCAGACGACGCGCGCTTGACCGGCGCCGCGGCGGAACTCGATCAGGCTGCCGCCCTCCGGCGGTGTTTCCGCACGCAGCAGCGCGGCCTGCGCCTCGATGGTCGGGTGCACGAGGACGTCGCGGATCGGCAGCTCACGGCCGAACTCCGCGCCGATCGCGTGGGCCAGCTTGATCGCCGAGATGGATGTGCCGCCGACGTCGAAGAAGTCGTCGGAGACGCCGATCGCGGGGTGCAGCAACAGGGTCCGCCAGATCCGGAGCAGCGCCAGCTCGACGTGGTCGCGCGGAGCGGCGGTGTTGACCGCCGCGGGGGCCGAAGCCCGGGCGTGCGCCAGGACGGCGTCGCGGTCGAGCTTGCCGCTGCGGTTCAGCGGCAGCCGGTCGAACTCCGCGAACACCGACGGGATCATGTAGTCCGGCAGCCGGCCGGCCAACGCGGCCCGCCACTCGTGCGGGGTCCGGGCGCCGCCCGCGATCCCGGCGACCAGCCGGGGCTCGCCTTCGCGGTCGACCAGCACGGCGGCCTCGCGGACGCCGGGGACGGCCAGCAGCGCGGCCGTCACCTCGCCGGGCTCGATGCGGAACCCGCGCAGCTTGATCTGGTCGTCGCGGCGGCCCGCGTACTCGGCTTCGCCTCCCGCGAGCCAGCGGGCCAGGTCGCCGGTGCGGTACATGCGCTGGCCGGGGACGAACGGGTCCGCCACGAACCGCTCGGCGGTCAGCCCCGGCCGGTGCAGGTAGCCGCGGGCCAGGCAGTCGCCGGCCAGGAAGACCTCACCCGCGACCCCCGGCGGCACCGGCCGCAGCCGCTCGTCCAGGAGGTACATCCGCGAACCGGGCAGCGGCCGGCCGATCGGCGCCGGGCGCTCCAGCGGCCGCGGGTCGAAGTGGGCGGTGGCGTAGAGCGTGGCTTCCGTCGGCCCGTACCCGAAGCAGATCCGCAGCCCGGGCACCGCTTCGGCGAACCGCGCCAGCGCGGCCTCCGACAACGATTCGACGCCGGTGAGGACGTGCCGCAGCGCGAGCCCGGCGACGCGGGCGGGGTCTTCGTCGATCCAGCGGACGTACGCGGGGGGCAGGAACGCCTGCACCACCCGGTGTTCGCGCAGCCACGCCATCAGCGCCGCGGGGTCGGCCCGGACGTCCTCGGGCACCACGTGCAGCACCGCGCCGGTCGTCAGGGGGAGCAGCAGTTCGTGCACCGAGGCGTCGAAGCCGATGCTCGACCACGCCGACGTCGCCTCGCCGGGCGTCGCGCCGAAGCGGTCGAGCCACTGGTCGAACAGGGCGAGGACGCTGTGGTGCGGCACGGCGACACCCTTGGGACGCCCGGTCGAGCCCGAGGTGTAGATGACGTAGGCCGTCTCCCGCGGGCCGGTGGCCACCGGGGTCCGGGTCTCGTCGCCTTCGGCTTCCAGCGCCGGGACGTCGTCACCCAGGACCAGCACCGGGCGCGCGTCCTCGAGCATCGCCGCTCGCCGGGCTTCCGGCTGGGCCGGGTCGAGCGGGAGGTAGGCGGCGCCGGTCTTCAGCACACCCAGCACGGCGACCACCAGCTCCGCCGACCGTCCACTGAGGACGGCCACGACCTCGCCCGGTCCGGCCCCGCGGGCCCGCAGGGCGTTCGCCAGCTTCGTCGTGCGGCGGTCCAGCTCGCCGTAGGTGAGGGTCCGGCCGTGGCAGACGAGCGCGGGGGCGTCCGGCGTCGTGCCGGCGTGGCCGGTGAACCGGTCGACGAGCCCGCCGGGCCGGCGGTTCGGCCGGGGGCCGGTGCTCCAGGCGGTGAGGATCTCGTCGCGCTCGGCGTCGTCGAGGAGCTCGTAGCTCGTGACGTCCGCGTCCGGCCGGGCGGCCAGCTGGTCGAGCAGCCGGACGAGGTACCGGGCGTAGCGCTGCGCGGTGGTGTGGTCGAAGAGGGCGACGGCGTAGTCGAGGTGCCCGGCGACGTCGCCGTGTTCGTCGGCCAGGCCGAGCGCGAGGTCGAACTTCGCGGGCGCGTGCTCGACGTCGACCGAGGTGACGGCCACGCCCGGCAGCTCCAGCAGGTCGTGCATCGTCGGCACCCAGGCGAACATCGTCTGGAACAGCGGGGTGTGCGCCGGGCTGCGCGGCGGGTTGACCAGCTCGACGACCCGCTCGAAGGGCAGGTCGACGTGGTCGAGCGCGCCGCGCAGGGAAGCGCGGACCTGCCGGAGCAGGCCGGCGCCGGTGGGGGAGCCGCCCAGCTCGGCGCGCACGGCGATCGTGTTGACGAAGAAGCCGAGGGTGGCGGGGTGGTCGCCCCCGCCGCCGCCGCGGTTGGCGGTGGGGACGCCGACAACGATGTCAGTTTGGGCGGAAAGCCGGGAGAGCAGCAGGAACCAGCAGGTCAGGATGGCGGAGTAGAGCGTGCCGCCGTGCTCGCGCGCCACCGCCTTCACCCGCGCGGTGAGCTCCGGCCCGAGCGCGAGCGGCACCCGGCCGCCGCGGTGGTCCTGCCGCGCCGGGCGCGGCCGGTCGGCGGGCAGCTCCAGCACCGGCGGGACGCCGTCGAGGCGGTCCCGCCAGTACGCCTCGTGCGGCGCCGGGCCGGGGCCGGCGAGCCAGTCCTGCTGGGCCTGGGCGTGCTCGCGGTAGGGCCGCGTTTCGGGCAGGGAAGCCGGTTCTCCGCTCATCTGAGCGGCGTAGAGGATCCCGAGCTCACGCAGCATGAGCGTGCGCGACCAGCCGTCGAAGACCGTGTGGTGGACGGTGATCAGCAGGACGTGGTGCTCGGCGCCGTCGGCCAGCAGCCGGGCCCGGCCGAGCGGCGCGCGGGTCAGGTCGAACGCGTCGAACGGGTCGGTGCGCCGCAGCTCGGCCGCCCGCTCCGGCCGCCCGGTCACGTCGGTGACGGTGACCGGGAAGCCGTGGCCGGCGGGTTCGACGATTTGCACGGGCCGGCCGTCCTCGACGGCGAACCGGGTGCGCAGGGCTTCGTGGCGGTCGGCGAGAGCTTCGAACGCGCGGCGCAGCGCGTCGCGGTCCAGTGGGCCCCGCAAGGTGAACGCCATGGCCTCGTTGTAGGCCGGGCCGGCCCCGTCGAGCTGGGACACGGCCCAAAGGCGCTGCTGACCGGACGACAGCGGTGCGGTCACCTGCATCGAGGACGGCCTTTCCGGGCAGGGCGGGCGATGTGCCGTCGCAGCCGAGGTCGGGGAAACGCTCTCTGTCTGTCCGGACAGTTAACACCACACCTTCGGGTGATCACGAGTCGTGGCGCAAGTCTGCCCGGAAGTCTCCGCCGGAGGGGTCAGCCCGCGACTGTGTTGTAGTTCACGATCCGCTCCACCATCAGCGCGACCGCGCCGGCCAGCGGGCTGTCCGCGTCCCGGCGGGCCACGTCGGGCAGCCGGTGCGCCTCCTCCGCGGTGACCGCGACCATGCCCCAGCACGCGTTGAAGCCCGCCGGGTCCGCCGGCTTCTCGGCGGCCGCCGCGACGGTCGCGGCGTTGCCTTGCCCGCTGACGGTCAGCGCGCCCGTCAGCCGCAGGGCGTCGGGATCGCGCTCCTCGGTGGCCACCACGCTCCAGCCGGTCTCCTTGGCGCGCTCCACCGCGGTGCCGAGGCTGCCGGTGCTGCCCGCGCCGCTGACAACGATGTCAGGGAGTACGAGGGCCACCGGTCCCGCCGTCATCGGCAAGGCCGACCGGATCGCTCCGTCGAGCCCGGCCTGCAGCGATTCGTCCTGGTAGACGAAGACGATCTGGAAGGTCTGGGCGTACCGCTCGAGGTAGCGGACGGTGTCGAGCTTGTGCGCCCGGAACACGACGACCAGGCGCACGTCGAGCCCGTTTTCGGCCAGTTCGACGGCGGGCGCCAGGCTGCGGTCCAGCACCGTGACGCCGGGGGTCAGGCAGTGCAGCTCCTTCGAGTAGGGCGCTTCGAAGCGCGTCGCGAATCCGGCGCACGGCAAGACGATCGAGACATCGGGGGTGGTCACGGACGAACTGCGCATCGAGGACTCTCTCCGTGAGTGGGATCGGGAACCGGGCGGGGAGCGCCGTACACTCCTGCCGCACCGTAAGGGAAGATCGGCGGAAGTGGGGCGAAATGCGGGTGCTGCTGGCCACGTACGGGACCCGGGGCGACGTGGAACCGCTGGTGGCGCTGGCGGTCCGGCTCCAGGAGCTGGGTGTCGAGACGCGGATGTGCACCCCGCCGGACGAGGAGTTCGCCGAGCGGCTGACCGGCCTCGGGATCGAGCCGGTGCCGGTCGGGCTGTCGATGCGGGCGTTGATGAGCGGGGAGCAACCGCCGTCGGCCGCCGAGCTGTCCCGCTACCGCAACGCCGTCGTCGAGGCCCAGTTCGAGGCCTACCCGAAAGCGGCCGACGGCTGTTCCGCGCTGGTGGCGGCCGGGCTGGCGCAGGTCGGCGCGCGGTCGGTGGCCGAAGCTTCGGGCATCCCGTACTTCTACGCGACCTACGCGGCGGTCAACCTGCCCTCGCCCCATCACGCGCCGCCGCCGCGGCCGGGCTGGCCGGAGCCGGAGACCACCGGAAACTGGGCCTTGTGGGAGCGGGACGCCGACCACGCGAACACGCAGTTCCGCGAAGCGCTCAACGGCCACCGCGCGGCGCTCGGCCTGCCGCCGGTGGACAACGTCCGCGACCACGTCTACAGCGACCGGCCGTGGCTCGCCGCCGACCCGGTCCTGGGGCCGTGGCCGGAGACCCCGGGGCTCGACGTGGTCCAGACCGGCGCCTGGTACCTGCCGGACGACCGCCCGCTCCCGGCCGACCTGGAGAGCTTCCTGGCTGCGGGTCCGCCGCCGGTCTACGTCGGCTTCGGCAGCATCCCGCCGGCGCCGGGCATCGTTTCCCGGGCCGTCGAAGCGATCCGCGCGCTGGGGCACCGCGTGCTCGTCTCCCGCGGCTGGGCGGACCTCGACGTGCCCGACTGCTTCGCCATCGGCGAGGTCAACCACCAGCGGCTGTTCGGTCAGGTCGCCGCCGTGGTGCACCACGGCGGCGCGGGCACCGCGCAGACGGCCGCCCGGGCAGGGGTGCCGCAGCTGGTCGTCCCGCTGCCGATCGCGGACACGCCGTACTGGGCCGCCCGGGTGGGGGAGGCGCGGGTCGGCGTGAACCTCGACGGCGCGACCGCCGGCACCGAGTCGCTGACGGCCGCCCTCGAAACGGTCCTGGGACCCGAAACCCGGGCGCGGGCCACGGCTTTGGCCGCCCGGATGCGCACCGACGGCGCGGCCGTGGCCGCCCGCCGGCTGCTCGACACCGTGGGGTGAGCGGTCACCGGGTGAAGGTGAACCAGTTGATGTTGACGAAGTCCGCGGAGCCGCCCCCGAACGTCAGGTAGAGGTCGTGCACCCCGGTCGCCGCGCCGACGACGTTGGCCGGGACCGTCTGCCACTGCTGCCAGCCGCCGTTGTTGGCGAAGTCGATCTCGGCGATGACCGGCCCGCTCACGCTGTCCAGCCGGGCGAGGATCGCGCCACTCACCCCGGCGGCCGCGCCGGACGCGAGGCGGGCGACGAACTGGCGTGGTGAGCTCGAGCCGAAGTCGACACCGGAGTACTTCAGCCAGTCCCCGCCGGCGATCCAGCCGACGTCGACGCCGCCGCCGGTGTCCCCGCACGCCTCGTTCTGCGTGCCGCTCTGCGCGCTGTAGGACTCCGCCTGGATCGTGGAGTACGCGCCCACTCCTCCGCCCGGCGGCGGTGTGGTGCCGCCGCCCGCGCCCGGACCGAGCGCGACGGTCCAGGACGTCGGCGCCGGGTCCTGCAGGTGGCCGTCGACCGGCTGGGCGCCGGTCGGGCCGACGTCGTCGTACGGGAAGGCGTAACCGATCGACGCGTGCTGGTGGACCAGGCGCGCGTAGTGGTTCGTCGTCGCGTCTTGGTAGTACTGCGAAGGGGCGACGCCGTCAGGCTGGTTGTTGCCGCCGCCGACCAGCAGGCTGCTGCGGTTGAGCGCGGCGGCCAGCCGCGCGGCGACGGCCCCGCGCGCGTCCCCGCCGGAGTTGTACAGCGGCCCGCTCGCGCAGCCGAAGATGTCCACCGCACTGGGTTTCGTGAACGGGACGCCGTTGGTGTCGAGACCGGCGAACACGAGCGTGTCCCCGCTGACCGTGCCGGTGTAGGAGCCGATGGCGCCCTGGCCGTTGACCGTCAGCGGCGTCGAGCGGTAGTGGTCCCAGACCGCGTTCAGGTAGTTGTTCCAGTAACCCCCGAAGTCGACGGGGGAGTGCCCGGGAGCGAGCAGCCGCACCACTTTCCCGGACGCGTCGGTGACGACCAGCCGGTCCCACGGCGCGCCGTCGGTCGAGTGCTGGGCGCGCAGCCCGTCGGCGATGGCGGCGAGCGCGCCGTCCGGCAGCGGGCTGACCGACTGCGCGCCGGCCGCGCCCGTGGTGGCCATGGACACCGGCAGCGCGACCATGTCGACGTAGCTGATGTTGGCGTAGAGGTTCGCGCTGTTGTAGGTGAACTCGCAGAAGGTCCAGTTCGTCTGCCAGTTCGGGTCCGAGCTGGTGAAGCCGGGCTGCACCAGTCCGGGCCCGGGGTTGACGAAGAACTGGATCTTCTTGTCCGCCGAGAACCAGACGCGGCCGCCGATGATGTAGTCGTTGAGCATCACCGTGACCTGGGATCCCGAGCCGGTCAAGGGAATCGCGTAGTCGGGGATCGGCGTCACCGGCGAGGACGGGTTGGGCAGCCGCTGGAACCGGCCGTCGGCGGTGACGAAGCCGGGCCAGCCCGAGGTGTCGGCGCCGCTGACGTAGGCGTACACGGTGCCGTTGCCGGAGTTGTTCTTCAGGGTCAGCGGCAGCGCGGCGGCGGCCCGCGCCCGCGGCGCGGCGAGGGCGGACCAAAGCGGTGTGCCGGCCGCGGCGGCCACGAGCCCCGCGGTGACGAAGGTACGCCTGGAAAGCATTGGCACCTCCTGGGAAGGGGCGGATGCCATGTGGTCCAGACCCTTTATCCGCCGGTGGCCGAACGGTAGGTACGCGCCCCGGCGCGGTCAACGCCCGGCGGGCCGGGTCGGGTACGAACGTCCCTCTAAGCTGCCCTTTCGGCGCAGCCGGGCGCGGCCGTCGGCGTCCGGACATCCCGGCGGCGGACGAGCTCGGCTTGCTGCCCCGGTCACGGCGCTCAGCGACCTGAGGCAGGCCGTCCGCCGTGCTCGCGAGTGCGTGATCGTCGCTCCAAGCGATCAGCATCGAGCACTTGACATGCGCGGACTTGCTGGTTTTACTTCTCGGCACGTCGGCGTGGTTCTGTCCCGGCGTGAGAGGTACGCCCAGCCGGTATGTCGGCCGCCGCCGCGAGCCCGGACTGAGTCGCCAGGACGTGCACGGCGTCCGAGGCGGGGTCGTGCCCACCATCATCCGGAGACCGATGATGCCCTTCTCCCGCACCCGGTTCCTCACCGTCGCCGCGTGCTCGGCCGCGATCCTCGGCGGCAGCGCGTGCTCGGCCGCCGCCGCGCCGGCCGCGGCTCCCGCGCCCCCGCCGGTCAAGGCGGGCTTCGACTACCAGATCGGCGGCGCCTACACCCCGGCCGCCGACGTCAAGGTCGTCAGCCGCGACCACACCGCCCAGCCCGCCGCCGGGCTCTACAACATCTGCTACGTCAACGCTTTCCAGGCCCAGCCCGGCGCCGAAGGGGAGTGGAACGACCTCCTGCTGCGCGACGCCGGCGGCAAGGTGGTCGTCGACGAAGACTGGGGCGAGGCCCTGCTCGACCTCCGGACCGCGGACAAGCGCACCCGCGTCGCCGCGAAGGTCAACGCTTGGGTCGACGACTGCGCCGCCAAGGGCTACCAGGCGATCGAGCCCGACAACTACGACAGTTTCACACGCTCGAAAGGACTTCTGTCCGACAGCAACGCCCAAGCCTACATCCGCCTGCTGTCCGCGCACGCCCACGAAAAGGGCCTCGCGATCGCGCAGAAGAACACCTCCGAGCTGGCCGGTCAGCGCCAGGCGAACGGGCTCGACTTCGCCATCGCCGAAGAGTGCGGGCAGCAGAAGAACTGTGGTGAGTTCACGCCCGCGTTCGGCGACCACGTGATCGTCATCGAGTACACCGACAGCGGGCTCAAGACCGCCTGCAGCCGGTGGAGCTCGCTGAGCATCGTCCGCCGCGACCTCGACGTCGTCCCGAAGGGCGAGTCCGGCTACGTCCGCAAGACCTGCTGATGGACCGGCGGAGCTTCCTCCGCGGGGTCGGCGGCCTCACCCTCGGCACGGCGGTGGCCGGGTGCGGCGCGGCCACGACGGGCGACGGCGGTCCGGTGACCGTGGAGGTCTGGCACGGCCAGACCGACACCGGCAAGAAGGTCCTCGACACGCTCGTCGCGGACTTCCACCGGACGCACCCCGGCATCCGGATCGACCTGGGCGGCGGTGTCCTCGCCGACGCGATGCTGCAGAAGATCACCGCGGCGCTCGCGTCGGGGTCGTTCCCGGACATCGCCTACGTCTTCGGCTCGGACCTCGCCAGCGTGGCGCGCAGCCCGAACGTCGTCGACGTCACCGGGCTCGTCGACGCGGGCCCCGGCTTCTGGGCGCCGGCCCGGGAAGCGGTCACGGTCAACGGCCGCGCCCGCGCGGTCCCGGCGCTGCTCGACTCGCTGGCCGTGGTGTGCAACAGGACGTTGTTCGACCAGGCCGGGATCCCGCTGCCCGCCGCGGGCTGGACGTGGGCCGACTTCGTCGCCGTGGCCGCGAAGCTCACCGACCCGGGCAGCGGCACCTTCGGCACCGCGTGGCCCGCCACCGGCGACGAGGACACCGTGTGGCGGCTGTGGCCGATGGTGTGGGACCTCGGCGGCGACGTCATCGGCGCCGGCGGGCGTGGCATCGGGTTCGAAGGCCAGGGTGTGCGCGCGCTCGAAGTCGTCCGCGACCTCGCGGCGGCGAAGTCCGTCTACCTCGACCCGAAGACCGGCAGCGAGCAGATGTACCAGGCCTTCGAAGCCGGCCACATCGGCATGGTCCCGACCGGGCCGTGGCAGCTGCCCGACATCACCGACGCCGGGATCGACTACACGGTCGTGCCGCTGCCCAGCTTCAGCGGCCGCCCGGTGACGATCTCCGGTCCGGACACCTGGACGCTCTTCGACAACGGCGAAGAACGGGTCGACGCGGCGCGGACTTTCCTGTCCTGGCTGGCGGACCCGGCCCAGGACGTCCGCTGGGACGACGGCGCGGGCAGCCTCCCGCTGAGCCGCCGGACGCAGCAGCTGCCCGCGTGGCAGGCGAAAACCGCCGAAACACCGGGCCTGCCGGTGTTCGTCGACGCGCTGGACCACGCCCGCGTCCGCCCGGTGCACCCGGCCTACCCGCAGGTGTCGGCGGCGCTGGGCACCGCGATCGTCGCCGTGCTGCTCGGCCAGGCGTCCCCGGCCGACGCGCTGCGCGACTGCGCCGCGGCCGCGAACGCCGCCCTGATCATTCCGCGATAGGGAGCCGCCATGCCCGGACTGCCGAGGCCCATCACCGTCACCCCCATTCAACGCAGGCGGCGCGAAACCGCCGCCGCCTGGGCGTACGTCTCGCCCGCTGTCCTCATCATCCTGGGCCTCGGTGTGGTGCCCGTGGCCTGGTCGCTGCTGCTGTCGTTCCAGGTCGACGACCTGGTGACGCCCAGCCGGTGGGTCGGCGGGGACAACTACGCCGCGCTCGCCCAGGACCCGCACTTCGCCCAGGCTGTCTGGAACACCGTGCTGTACACGGTGCTCTACGTCCCGCTGAGTATCGTGTTCGGCTTCCTGCTGGCGCAGGCGCTGAACCGGCGCATCCGGCTGATCGGTGTCTACCGGACGCTCGTGTTCGTCCCGTTCGTGCTCTCGGCGACGGCGCAGGGGGTGCTGTTCTCGTTCATCCTCGACCCGCAGTTCGGGGCGGCCAACTCGCTGCTGCACCACCTCGGCGTGTCCCCGCAGGGTTTCCTGACCGATCCGGGGCAGGCGCTGCTGGTGCTGGTCGGCATCACGCTGTGGAGCGGCACCGGCTTCTGCATCGTGGTCTACCTCGCCGCGCTGCAGGACGTCGAGCCGTCGCTGGTCGAGGCCGCGCGGCTGGACGGCGCGGGCACCTGGCGCGTGCTGCGGCACGTGACGCTGCCCGCGGTCACCCCGGTGACGGCGTTCCTGGTGCTGTGGCAGCTGATCACGTCGCTGCAGGTGTTCGACCTGGTCTACGTGACGACCAAGGGCGGCCCGCTCGGCTCCACCACGGTGATCGTCTACTTCGTCTGGGAGCAGGCGTTCAAGAACTTCACCGCCGGGTACGGCGCGGCGTCGGCCTACGTGCTCGCGCTCGCCCTGCTCGTCGTCGTGGTGGCCGTCCGCCTGCTGCGCCGCCGGCGGGAGGTGCTCCGATGACCACCCGGATCGGCAGTGTGCCCGCCCCGCGCGTCCTGCCCGTGCTGCGCCGGCCGCGGCTGCCCTTCAGCCCGTGGCACCTGCTGCTCGTGCCGCTGGCGCTGGTGTTCGCCGCGCCGCTGGTGTGGCTGCTGCTCAGCTCGGTGATGAGCAACGCCGAGATCAACCGCTTCCCGCCCGCGCTGTGGCCGTCCCGGGTGGACTTCTCGGGCTACCGCTACGTCCTCGACAACGCGCTCTTCGTGCGCTGGTTCACGAACTCGCTGATCGTCTCGGCCGTGACGGTCGGGTCCAACCTGCTGTTCGGCACGCTCGGCGGGTACGCGTTCGCGCGGATGCGGTTCGCCGGGTCGCGGGTGCTGCTCGGGCTGATGGTCGCGACGATGGCGATCCCGTTCCAGCTCACCATGATCCCGACGTTCCTGGTGATGAAGCAGCTCGGCCTGATCGACAGCCTGGGCGCGCTCATCGTGCCGTCCCTGGTCACGCCGTTCGCGGTGTTCCTGCTGCGCCAGTTCTTCCTGTCCCTGCCCAGGGAGCTCGAAGAAGCGGCGTGGATCGACGGCTGCTCGCGGCTGCGGGTGCTGGTCACGATCGTGCTGCCGCTCTCGCGGCCCGCGCTGAGCACGGTGGCCGTGCTGACGTTCCTGAGCACCTGGAACGACCTGACCTGGCCGCTCATCGCGCTCAACCACGACACGACGTACACGCTGCAGCTGGGCCTCACCACCTTCCAGGGCCAGCACCACACGAACTGGGCCGCGGTGATGGCGGGCAACGTGATCACCGTGCTGCCGGTGCTGCTCGCCTTCCTCGGCGCGCAGAAGACGTTCATCCAGTCCATCACCACCAGCGGGCTCAAGGGCTGACCATGCACCGTTTCGACCTCCTGGTCGTCGGCGACGCCAACCCCGACGTCATCCTCGGTCCACTTCGGACAGACCTCGCCTTCGGCCAGCGCGAACAGCTCGCCCCCTCCGGCACGCTCACCCTCGGCGGCTCCGGCGCCATCACCGCCGCCGGCGCCGCCCGGCTGGGCCTGAAGGTCGCCCTCGCCGGCCGGGTCGGCGCCGACGAAGGCGGCCGGTTCGTCCGCGCCGCGCTGGAAGACCGCGGTGTCGACACCACGGCGTTGCGCACCGACCCGGACCTGCCGACCCCGCTGACCACCGTCCTCACCCGCGACGGCGACCGGGCGATCGTCACCGCGCCCGGCACCCTGGCCACGACGTCCGCGGCCGACGTCCCGCCGGAGCTGCTGGCCAGCAGCAGGCACGTCCACGCGTCGTCGTACTTCCTGCTGCCGAAGCTCGCCGCCGACCTGCCCGCCCTGCTGCGCACCGCCCGGGAGCACGGCGCGACCACGTCCGTCGACACCAACGACGACCCGGCCGGGACCTGGGATGTCGGGGGCCTCTTGGCGGAGACGGACTTCCTGCTGCCCAACGCCGCGGAGGCCGTCCGGCTGGCGGGCGTGCCCGACGCGCGGCGGGCCGCCGCGATGCTGGCCGCGCGAGGCCCCGCCGTGGTGGTCAAGGACGGCGAGGACGGCGCCTTCTGCTGCCAGGGCGGCGAATTCGCCTTCGCTCCCGGAGCCCCCGCGGCCGCCGTCGACACGGTCGGCGCCGGGGACAGCTTCGACGCCGGGTTCCTCGCCGGCCTCCTGGCCGGGCTGCCGCTCGCGACGGCGCTGCGCTGCGGCGTCGTCTGCGGCGGCTTCTCCGTCCGCGCCCGCGGCGGCACCGCAGGCCAGGCCACGTGGGACGACGTCCTCGTCCACCTCGAACGCACCGGATCGGACCCCGCATGACCCCCAAGATCACCTTCGTCGGCGCCGGCAGCGTCGTGTTCACCCAGGGCCTGCTCGCCGACCTCTTCGCCTACCCCGAGCTGGACGGTGTGCACGTCGCCCTGCACGACATCGACCCGGACCGGCTCGCGACCGCGCTCGCCGCGGCGCGGCGGATCGCCGCCGTCCGCGGGGTCAAGCCGCTGCTCACCGCGCACGCCGACCGCCGGGAAGCGTTGTCGGGCGCGGACTTCGTCGTGGACATGGTCCAGATCGGGATGGGGGCGGCGACCCGCGTCGACTTCGAGGTCCCGGCGCGCTACGGCCTGCGCCAGACCATCGGCGACACGCTCGGCATCGGCGGGATCTTCCGCGCGCTGCGCACGTTCCCGTTCCTGAAGGCGCTCGGCGCGGACATCGCCGACGTCTGCCCGGACGCCTGGCTGCTCAACTACACGAACCCGATGGCGATGAACGTCCAGTACCTGGCCGAGGCGACCGGGCTGACGCGGGTCGTCGGACTGTGCCATTCGGTGTACTGGACCGTGCACGGGCTCGCGCAGCTGGTCGGCGTGCCGTTCGAGGAGGTCACCTACGTCGCGGCCGGGGTCAACCACCAGGCCTGGGTGCTGCGCTTCGAGCACGGGGGCGCCGACCTCTACCCACGGCTGGCCGAGCTGGCCGCGGCCGACGAGCAGCTGCGGCGGCGCGTCCGGTTCGACATGTTCCGGCGCCTGGGTTTCTACCCGACGGAGACCAGCGAGCACTCCGCCGAGTACGTCCCCTGGTACCTCAAGCACGACAGCGAAGTCGAGCGGCTGCGGCTGCCGATCGGCGCCTATCTCAACATCGTCGCGGAGAACGAGGCCGAATACGAGCGGACGCGGCGGGCGGTCGCGGCCGACGAGTCGCTGCCCGTCGAAGGCACCGAGGAGTACGCGCCGCAGATCGTCCACAGTGTCCTCACCGGGACCCCGCGCACGGTGTACGGCAACGTGGTCAACCACGGCCTGATCGAGAACCTGTCGGCCGGCGGGGTGGTCGAGGTGCCGTGCCTGGTCGACGGCACCGGCGTCCGGCCGACCCGCATCGGCGCGCTGCCCCCGCAGCTCGCCGCGCTGAACCGGACGTACCTGAGTGTCAACGACCTCGTCGTGCGCGCGGCCGTCGAAGACGACCCGCGGCACATCCGCCACGCCGCGATGACCGATCCCGCGACCGCCGCCGCGCTGCCGGTCGAGCGGATCTTCCAGCTGTGCGACGACCTCGTCCGCGCGCACGGCGACCGCCTCCAGCCCGCCCTGCGCGCCGTCCTCGGCCACTGACCCGTAGGAGAACCATGTCCCACACGCTCGACGAGATCACCAGCCAGCCGGAGTGCTGGGCGCGCGTGCTGCGCGAACTGCCGTCCCACGCGCCCGCGCTGCCCGCCGCGGGGGAGCGCGTCGCGGTGGTCGGCTGCGGCACCTCGCTGTTCATGGCCCAGTGTTATGCCCAGCTGCGCGAGGACGCCGGGCTCGGCCTGACCGACGTCTTCCCGGCGTCGGAGGCGAAGCTCGACCGGCCCTACGACCGGCTGCTGGTGATGACCCGCTCCGGCACGACCACCGAGATCCTCACCGCGATCGGCCGGGCCCGCCCGGGAACCCGCGTCACGACGATCACCGCGGTGGCCGGCTCGCCGGCCGCGGAGCTGTCCGACGACGTGGTCGCCCTGCCGTACGCGGACGAGCGGTCGGTGGTCCAGACGCGCTTCCCGACCACGCAGCTGCTGCTCCTGCGCGCGCACCTGGGGCTGCCGGTCGACCGCGCGCTGGCCGACGTCTCCCGGGCCCTGGCCGAGCCGCTCGAGCCGGAACTGCTCGCCGCGGCCCAGATTTCGTTCCTCGGCGCGGACTGGCACGGCGGGCTGGCGAACGAAGCCGCGCTGAAAGTTCGTGAGGCGGCGGCCTGGTGGACGGAGTCGTACTCGGCGATGGAGTACCGCCACGGCCCGATCGCGGTCGCGGCGCCGGGCCGGGCGGTATGGAGCCTGGCGCCCCTGGACGCGGGCCTGGTGCGACAGATCGAGGCGACCGGCGCCCACCTCCGTCAGGGCCGGCTGGACCCGCTCGCGGAGCTGGTCGCCGTCCAGCGGCTGGCGGTGGAGCTGGCGCTGGCGGCCGGCCGGGACCCGGACCGCCCGGCGCACCTGACCCGGTCGGTGGTCCTGGCCGGCTGAGCGGTCACGCCGGGTCCGTGAGGTAGTGGCGGATGACCGGCGTGACCCAGGCTTCGAGCTCCGCGCGTCCCATGTCCGCCAGCGGCGGCACCTTCAGCACGTAGCGGGACAGGGCCAGGCCGAGGATCTGGGAGCCGAGGAGCGCGGCGCGCTGCGGGGCCCGGTCGGGCACGACCGCGGCCACCGCCGGGGTGACCTGGGCGGTGAACAGCTCCAGCATCTTCTCGGCCGCGGCCGCGCTGGTCGTGGCGGCGCGCAGCAGGGACAGGAAGCCGGCGTCGCCCTCCCAGACACCGAAGAAGCGCGGCATCAGGACCCGTGCGAGGTCGTCCGCCGACACCCCGGTGAGGTCGGGCAGGTCCAGGTCGAACTCGGCGGCCGCGGCGAAGAGCCCTTCCTTCGTGCCGAAGTAGCGGATCACCATCGCCGGGTCGACGCCGACGTCGGCGGCCACGTCGCGCAGCCGGACGCGGTCGAACCCGTGGGCGCCGAAGCGCGTCCGGGCGGCCTCGAGGATCGCGGCACGGGTGGCGGGGGCGGAGCGGCGGCGCGGTGCGGTCACGCCGCCAGCATAAGTCACCGGCGGTTGACTTGGCTTCGGGACGGCCGCTACCGTCTAAGTCACCCGCTGTTGACTTAGGAGGTTCCGGTGGAGACCGTGGATGTCGTGGTGGTCGGGGCCGGCCCGGCGGGCTGCCTGCTCGCCGGGGAGCTGGCGCTGGCCGGCCGGTCGGTCGTGGTCGTCGAGAAGCACGCGGAGGCGTCGCCGCTCAGCCGGGCGTTCGGGACCCACGCCCGGACGCTGGAGGTCCTGGACAGCCGTGGCCTCGCCGACGCGCTTGTCGCGACGGGCGCCAAGGCGGGCAGCCTGAGCCTGTGGAAGAGCGCCGGGCTCGACCTCACCCGGCTGCCGTCACGCTTTCCGTTCCTGCTGGTCACCCCGCAGCGCAACGTCGACAGCCTGCTGGAGGAGCGCGCCAGGGAGCTTGGCGCGCGGATCGTGCGCGGGGCCGAGCTCACGCGGCTGGACCAGCGCGACGACGGGGTCCTGGTGCACCTCGGGTCCGCCGGGAAACCGGCGCTGAAGGCGTCCTACGTCGTCGCGGCCGACGGCGCGCACAGCACGGTCCGGCGGCTGACCGGCACGGCGTTCCCGGGCAAGGTGCTGCTGGACTCGATCATGCTCGCCGACACGCGGCTCGCAGACCCGCCCGGCGACGTCGTCACGGTGGACGCCGTCAAGGACAGCTTCGCTTTTGTCGCGCCGTTCGGCGACGGGTGGTTCCGCGTGATCGCCTGGGACCGGCGCCACGAAGGCGACCCGGCGTTCCGCCCGGAGCCGGCCGTGGTGCGCGACATCCTGCGGCAGACCATGGGCACGGACTTCGGCATGGGGGAGACCCGGTGGATCTCCCGGTTCCGCAGCGACGAGCGTCAGGTCGGCGCCTACCGCGCGGGCCGGGTGTTCTTCGCGGGCGACGCCGCGCACGTCCATTCGCCCGCGGGCGGGCAGGGCATGAACACCGGCATCCAGGACGCGCTCAACCTCGGCTGGAAGCTGGCCGCCGTCCTGGGTGGCGCCGACCCCGCGATCCTCGACACCTACCAGGAGGAGCGGCACCCGGTCGGCAAGCTGGTGCTGCGCACGAGCGGCGCGACGATCCGCCTGATGACGGTGCGCTCGTGGCCGGCGCGGCTGCTGCGCAACCACGTCCTCGGCGCGCTGCTGCGCAACGGCCGGGTCTCCGGCAAGGCCGCGGGCATGTTCACCGGAACCGGCATCCGCTACCGGCGCCCGCCGTCCTCGCACCGGCTGGTCGGCCGCCCCGCGCGCGAGATCCCGTTGCGGTCCGGACGGCTGGCCGAAGCGTTGCGGCACGGCGGGTTCGTGCTCGTGGCGGAGCGGGACGCCGGGCCGGTGCGGGCGCCGGTCCCGGTGGTCCACCGCACCGACGACGGCCCGGGCCTGCTGGTCCGCCCGGACGGCTACATCGCCTGGGCCGGCATCGCCGAGTCCGGCGACTGGGCGGCGGTCCTCGCCCGGTGGACGGCGCCGGTGCGCGAACGGAGTGCCCGCTGATGCAGGTCGTCGTGATCCGGTTCACGGTGCGCGAAGAGTGGGCGGATCGCTGGCTCGGGCTGGTGGAGGAGTTCACCCGGGCCACGCGTTCGGAGGACACCAATCTCTGGTTCTGGTGGGCGCGCAGTGTGGACGAGCCCGGGGTGTTCTTTCTGCTGGAGGGGCATCGGGAGGAGGGGGTCGAGCGGCATTTGAAGTCGCCGCTGATCCCGAAGATCCAGCGTGAGTGGCCGGCCGCGTTGGCCGAGACGCCTCGGGTGCTGATGACGAGGATGCCGGGGGAGGAGTGGGCGGAGCTGGCGCTGTTGCCGGTTCCGGCGGACGACCTCGCTTGAACTCCACCCGACGCACACCGGTTCAGACCAATTCCGCCCGAGCTGGATCGAGCAAGTCCCCCGCGCGCTACCGGATCCCGCGCCCGCGGGTGATCCTTCCGGGAGGGCCCGCTTCGCCGGGACCACGACCGAGCAAGGGATGTGGTCATGAAGCTCTCCCGATGCGTCGCCGCTCTCGTTCTGCTCTTCGCCGTGGCTCTCGGTGGCGCGCCGGCCGCCGTGGCGGGGCAGACCTCCTTGCGGGCCGCCGATCCGGGTGTGCTCCGGGTCGGGTCCACCTATGTCGCCGTGCAGTCCGCCGGGGGTGGGATCGTCGTGCGGCAGGCCGCTTCCACCGACGGGCTCGCCGGCGCGCCCGCGCGGCGGATCTGGAGTGACAGCCGGGGGCTCGGGGAGGTGTGGGCGCCGGAGATCGTCACCGACGGGGGCCGGTTCTACGTCTACTTCTCGGCCGGAACCGGGGCGGCGCACCGGATGTACGTGATCAGCTCCGCCGCCGCCGACAGCGGCTACACCGGCGAGACCCAGCTGGCGCTGCCCGACGGGAAGTGGGCCATCGACGGCACGCAGTTCACCTTCAACGGGCAACGCTGGTTCGTCTGGTCGGGCTGGGCCGGGGACACCAACGTCGAACAGAACCTCTACATCGCGCGGATGAGCACCCCGACGACGCCGACCGGCGCCCGGTACATCATCTCGCAGCCGCGGGAGAGCTGGGAACGCGTCGTCGGCAACCCTTACATCAACGAAGCGCCCGTGCCGATCAAGGACCCTGGCGGGCAGCTGCACATCGCCTACTCGGCCAACGGCAGCTGGAGCGACCAGTACTGCATCGCCGAGGTCCGCCTGCGCGCCGGCGGTGACCCGACCTACGTCTGGGACTGGTACAAGTCGAACGGCTGTCTCTTCGGCTCCCACCGCGAGACGATGATGGCCGGCTGGGACCCGACGCTGTACGTCGACGGGCCGGGCAGCCACAGCTTCGTCCTGCTCAACGGCGACATCGCGACCAGCCCACCGGCCGGGCCGAAGTTCCCGCTGATGTTCCACGCCGTCGCCAAGGGGACGCCCTACTCGTGGGCGAACCGGTACTGGTACACCGGAACCTTCTGCTGGTGGGGCTCGACCACCTACCGCCGCGCCAACGTCCCGGGCGCGACCACCGACACCGGCTGGAGCCTCAAGTTCTTCGAGTGACCGGCCGGCGGGCCGCCCGGAGCAGACCCGCCGACCGGCGTCTCACACGAGCGACGCGGTCAGCCCGCCGTCGAGGACGTAGTGGCTGCCGGTCACCCAGCTCGCGCGGTCGGACGCCAGGAACGCCGCCACCTCCGCGATGTCCTGCGGGGTGCCGAGCCGGCCCTGCTTCGCCGCGACGAGGTCGCCGAACGGGACCTGGGTCGCCGCCTCGAAGTCGGGGACCAGCCGCTCGACCATGGCCGTGTCGGCGAAGCCCGGGCAGACCGCGTTGACCCGGATGCCGGCCGGGCGCATCTCCACCGCGGCGACGCGGGTCAGCTGGATGACCGCCGCCTTCGTCGCGCAGTAGGAGCCGAGCAGCGGGCTGCCGCCGACACCGGCGATCGAGGAGATGTTGACGATGTTGCCCTTCGACTCGACCAGGTGCGGGGTCGCCGCCTTCATCGCGACGAACGTGCCGCGCACGTTGACCGCGAAGATCTTGTCGAAGCTCTCCGTGGACTGCTGCAGCAGCGGCGACGACACCTCGATGCCGGCGTTGTTGACCAGGACGTCGAGGCCGCCGAGGATCTCGACCGCCTGCTCGATCGCGGTCTGGACCTGGGTTTCGTCGGTGACGTCGCAGTTGGCGACGCCGGCCGCGCCGATCTCCTCGGCCGCCTGCTTGGCCGAGAGGGCGTTGAGGTCGCTGACCACGACCCGGGCGCCGCGTTCGATGAACAGCTTCGCGATCGCCTTGCCGATGCCGGCGCCCGACCCGGTGACGAAGACGCGCTTTCCCTCGAGTTCGGACATGGTCTTTCCCTTCACATCGCTTCGATCTTGGGCAGGATTTCTTCCTTGAGGCGCTTCAGGTCGTCGAGCGTCTTGGCCACCGGCACGTCCTGGAACGGCGGCCACAGGAAGGGCATCGTCAGCCCGGCGTCCTGGTAGCGCTTGAGCTGGTCGGTGATCTGCGCCGCCGACCCCACGAGCAGGTTGGTGCCCTTGCCCCGGGGGGTCTGGTCCATGTCGCCGTCGGTGATGACGAACCAGATCATGCTGGAGATCTCGAGGTCGTCGACCGACCGCGGGGTGTCGAGCGCGTCGAGCTCGCGCTGGATCTCGGTGCGCCACCGCCGGATGTCCTCCGGCGAGTCCTGGATCCCGATCCAGCCGGAAAGGCCGTACTTGGCGATGCGGGCGGCCGAGCGCTTCGGGTCCTTGAGGCCGCTGAAGAAGATCGGCGGGTGCGGCTTCTGCACCGGCTTGGCCCCGAAGCCGGCCGGCTCGAAGTCGGCGAACTCGCCGTGGTACTCGAAGACCTCGTTCGTCCAGATGCCCTGCATGATCTCCAGGGTTTCGCGGACGTGCTTGTGCCGCTTGGGAAAGATGTGCGCGGCGCTGGCGGCGGCGAACTCCTCGGGCATCCAGCCGGAGCCGACGGCGACGTTGAGCCGCCCGCCCGAGAGGTGGTCGATGGTGGCCAGCTCCGCGGCGAGCACGCCCGGGGACCGGTACGGCGTGTCGATGATGCTCATGCCGATCCGGACCTTCGAGGTCTTCGCGGCGAGCCAGGGGAGCAGCGGCATGCCCTGCAGGAACTCGCCCCGCGAGCTCACCGGGAGCTGCTTGCCCATTTCGTCCAGCATCCCGAAGGGGTACTGCATCTCCCCGCGGTCCGAGGACTCCGGCACGATGATCCGGTCGAGCGTCCAGACGGAGTCGAAGTCGAGGTCTTCCGCGAGGGCGGTGAGGTCTTCGAGCTCCCGGACGGTCACCTTGTCCCGGAAGTTCGGCAGGTAGAGCGCGAGTTTCATGGTCGGACAGCCTCCTTGCTGTGCTGGGTGAAGGTGGAGCGGATGTCGGCTTTGAGGACCTTGCCGACTCCTGAGCGCGGCAGCTCCGGCCAGATCTCGATCTGCTTCGGCGCCTTGACGCTGCCGATGCGGTCCTTGACGAACGCGATCAGCTCGCCCGTGTCCAGCTCGCGGCCGGGCTGGAGCTGGACGACGGCGGTGACACGTTCGCCCCACTTGTCGTCGGGCAGGCCGATCACGGCGCAGTCGCGGACGGCGTCGTGGGCCATCACCGCCTGCTCGACTTCGGCGGAGTAGACGTTGAAGCCGCCGGTGATCACCATGTCCTTGGCGCGGTCGACGATGTGGAGGAAACCCTCGTCGTCGAGGAAACCGATGTCCCCGGTGTGGTGCCAGCCGTGGGCCGACGCCTCCGCCGTCGCCTCGGGGTTGCGGTAGTAGCCGGCCATCACCAGGGAGCCGCGCACGCAGATCTCGCCGCGTTCGCCGCGGGGCACGGGCCGGCCCTCGTCGTCGAGGATCGCGACGGTGACCAGCGGCGACGGCCGGCCGGCGGACGACAGCCGGCCCGTGTGGACGGTCCCGTCGGGACGGCGGTGCTCGGCGGGGGACATCGTCGAGATCATCATCGGCGCCTCGGACTGGCCGAACAGCTGCGCCATCGGCCCGATGCGGTCGAGGGCCTCGGTCAGCCGGGCGGTCGACATCGGCGCCGCGCCGTACCAGAAGCACTGCAGCGACGAGAGGTCCGTCGTGGCGAGCGCCTCGTGGCCGAGCACCATGTAGATCAGCGTCGGCGGCAGGAACGTGTGCGTGACGCCGTGCCGTTCGATCAGCTCCAGGAACCGTCCGACGTCGGGCTTCGGCATGATCACGATCTCGCCGCCGCGGGCGAGCACCGGGAAGCAGAGCACACCCGCCGCGTGGGTCAGCGGCGCCAGGGCGAGGTACACCGGGCGCCCGTCGAAGGGGTAGCTCATCAGCGTGATCGCCGACATCACTTCGAGGTTCCGGTCGGTGAGCATGACACCCTTGGGACGCCCGGTGGTGCCGCCGGTCCCGACGAGGGCGACCACACCGTCGGGCTGGTCCGCTTCGGCCGAGGGATCGTCTTTCGCGGCGCCGAGCCAGATGTCGAAGCCGGGGGCGAAGTCGTCGCCGTCCCCGAGCCGGACGAGCGTGGTCAGCTTGGGCAGCTTCGGGGCGATCTGGCGGACCAGCTCTTCGAAGCCGGGCTGGAAGATCAGCGTGGCGCAGTCGAACAGGTCCAGCAGCTCCGCGTTCTCGCCGGCGGCGTTGCGCGGGTTGATCGGGCACCACACCGCGCCGGCCCGGGCGACGCCGAAGACGCACGTGAACGCCGCCGGGTCGTTGGCCGAGAGGATGCCGACCTTGTCCCCGGGCCGCACGCCGGACCGGCGCAGGGCGCGGGCGACGGCCTGGGCGAGTTCGACCACTTGGCCGTAGGTGCGGGACACCCCGTCGAGGGTCAGGCAGGGCGCGTCCGGGTCCAGGGAGGCGCCTTTTTCCAGGTAGAAGTACAGAGACATCGTCGTCCCTCCCGAGCTCCGTCGGTCGCTGGACACGACCTTGGCCGCCGTTTGGACGAATGTCAAGATTTTCTTGGACGATTGGTCAGAGAGTGGCTCGATGGTATCTTCGGGCCCGTGACCAGCGCAGCCGCCGTCAGGCACCGGAGCCGGGCCGACAAGTTCGAGGAGCGCCGTCGCGAGCTCGCCGACGCGGCGCTGCTGGCGTTGGCCGACCTCGGCTACGCCCGCACCAGCCTGCGCACCATCGCCGAGCACACGAAGTTCTCGCACGGGCTGCTGCACTACTACTTCGCCGACAAGGTCGAGCTGATCACTTACTGCGTGCGGCGGTACAAGGCGTCCTGCGTGACGCGCTACGAAGGCGGTGTCGCCGAAGCGGCCACGCCGGCCGGGCTCGCCGCCGCCTGCGCGGACGGGCTGGCCGCCACCCTCGGCGACGCGCCCCTGATGCACCGGCTCTGGTACGACCTGCGCACGCAGTCGCTGTTCGAGGCGGCGTTCCGCGACGACGTCGCCGAGATCGACGAGAGCCTGCGGGACATGATCTGGCGCAATGTCCGCGCGTACGCCGACCTCACCGGCGCCGAGCCGAACTGCGGCCCGGCCGAGGCGTACGCGTTGTTCGACGGCCTGTTCCAGCAGGCGCTGCAGCACCACCTCGCGGGCGCCGAAACGGCCCTCGGCGATTTGCGGCAGCGCGTGCGCGACCTGTTCCCGCGCCTGGTCGGCTGACGCCTACGCGGGCACGTCGTGGGTCGAGCAGTGGATCCCGCCGCCTCCGGCGGCGATGGCGTCGATCCGCACCGGGACCACCTCGCGGCCCGGGAACTGCGCACCCAGGATGTCCTGGGCGCGCGCGTCGGCCGCCGCGTCCCCGAACTCCGGCAGGAACACGGCGCCGTTGGCGACGTAGAAGTTCGCGTAGGACGACACGAACGCGTCACCCTCACCGGTGATCCGGTCGGGATCGGGCTGCGGCAGGTCGACGATCCGGAACGGCCGCCCGGCGGCGTCCGTGGCGCCGGCGAGGACGGCACGGGCCTGCTCGGCCGAGCGTGACCAGACGTCCGGCGGGGTGCCCGGGAAAGCCTTGTCCAGCAGCACAACGCCGGGCGCGGTGTAGCGGACCAGGCAGTCGACGTGGGCGTCGGTGATGTCCTGCCCCTTCACACCCGCGAGCCAGACGACCTTCGTGACGCCGAGGGTCTGCTTGAGCTCGTCTTCGATCTGCTGCCGGCTCTTGCCGGGGTTGCGGTTGTCGTTCACGATCGAGCTTTCGGTGACCAGCAGCGTGCCTTCGCCGTCGGTCTCCAGCGCGCCGCCTTCGGCGACCAGTGGCGCCGTGACGCGCGGGAGCCCGGCGGTCTCCAGCACCGCGCGGGCCACCCGGGCGTCCCGGGTGTGCCGCTGTTTTCCGCCCCAGCCGTTGAAGTTGAAGTCGACGCCGGTCAGCTTCCCGTTGTCCCGCACGAAAACCGGGGCCGTGTCGCGGGCCCACAGGTCGTCGGCGGGGATGTCGGCCGTCTCGACGCCGGAGCCCGCGGCCTGCTGCGCGCGTTCCCGGTCGCCGGACCCGGCCAGCAGGACCACGTGCTCGAACCCGGCGATGGCCCGCGCCAGCCGTGCGATGTCCGCCTGGACCGCGGGCAGGTCGGGGCCCCAGATCCCGTCGGAGGTCGGCCACGCCATCACTGTCCGGGCGTGCTTTTCCCACTCGGCGCCGAAGACCCGGCCGGCTGGGGCGGGCGCGCCGCCGCTCGCGGGGGAGCCGGGGGAGCTGCACGCCGACATCCCGAGCGCGGCGCCGAGGCCGAGCGCCGTGGTGAGGGCGCTGCGGCGGGAGAAGGGTGCGGAGGGCATGGGGTGGGTGCTCCTGTGCGGCCGGGGTCGGTCACCCCAGCCTGACACTGACTGAAAATTCAGTCAAATCGAGTCGCGCTTCGGGTGACCTGGATGACACGCAGACGTCAGGAGCCGAGCTCGGCCGCGACCGCGCCGAGCAGCAGGCCACGGGCCCGGTCCACGGTGAGCGTCCCCGACAGCCACCGCTCCGAAAGGCCTTCGACCAGCGCGGTCAGCCGCTCGGCGACGTCGTGCGGCTCGGCGGCCGGGCCCGCGGCCGTGACCAGCTCGGCGATCTCGGCCACCCAGATCCGGGTGGCCTCTTCGAGGCGCTCGCGCAGGTCGGTCTCGAACACGGCGCTGGCGCGCAGCTCACCCCAGGCGATGCTGTTCTCGCGGACCTCGTCGACGTCCTGCAGCTCCAGCAGGAGCCGCTGCTCCAGCAGGGCCCGCGCGTCCCCGCCGGCCGGCAGCGCCGCGGTGGTGTACCGCGCGGCGCGGTCGTTGACGTGGTCCAGGGTGGCGCTCAGCAACCCGGCGCGGTCCTTGAAGTGGTAGTAGATGAGACCCGTGGACGTCCCGGCTTCGGCCGCGACCTCCTCGACGCGCAGCCCGCGGACCCCGCTGCGGGCGACCAGGCCGGCCGCGGCCCGCAGGATCAGGTCGCGCTTGCCCGCCACACCGCCGCCCTCCGCCGCCCGAAAGTTCCCGGCCCACCGTATCCGGCTGGTTCGGGGGCAGCCGGACGAGGCCGAAGGTGACGTGGCCTGGTCGTCGGCGGGTTCACAACCGGGCCGCGGGCAGCCCCAGCCGGGCGCACGTGCCCGGGTCGCCCGGGAAGACCCCGACCGCTCCCGCCACGACGTCCGCCGCTTCCGGCGTCAGCACGCAGGCGACGAGCGGGCCGCCGTCCGACGGCCGGCGGTCACCGCAGATCTGCATGATTTCGCCGGTGACGTCGACCCGGCCGGCGCGGCCGCCGACGCCGATCGCGACGTGCTGGTCCGGCGCCGTGCTGCCGATGTCCGCGGTGCGGTAGCAGTAGCCGATCTCCCGCTCGGTGGGGGCGACGAGGCTGCCCGGTGCGGCGTCCCGGGGCGCGGACACCAGCATCGCCGCGCCGGAGACGACGGCGACCCCGGCCACCACCGCGGCCGCGCCGAGCCGGCCGTGCGTGCGACGGCGGGCCCGGCCACGGGCCTCGAGCGCGCCGAAGTCGAGGCGCAGCGGCGGCTCGCCGTCGCCGAGGGCGCGGGCCAGCAGGTCCTTGGCGTCCGTCATCAGCTGCTCCTCTCGGTCACCGCGGTGGTTTCGCCGAGCAGACGGCGGAGCGTGGTGAGGCCGCGGGCGGCCTGCGACCGCGCGGTGCCCTCGGAGATGCGCAGCACCTTCGCGACTTCGATGCTGGTGAGATCGCTGAAGTACCGCAGCACCAAGACGGCTCGCTGTCGTGGCGGCACGCGCTGCAGGGCGGCCCGGACGTCGAGCGCGTCCGCCGGCTCCGCGCCCGCGACGGGCGTGTCCGGGAGCTCGTGACGCAGCTCCGCGCGCCGGTACGGGCGGCGGGCCTCGTCGATCGCCAGCCGGGAGATCACGCGGCGGGCGTAGGCGTCGACGCCGGCCGGGTCGATGCGGTGCCAGCGGGTGTAGAGCCGCAGCAGGGCCGTCTGGACCAGATCCTCGGCCAAGGCCCAGTCCCCGCACATCAGGAACGCCTCACGCCGCCAGATCGCCGCGCGTTCCCGCGCGACCCGGCTGAATTCCCCTCGATCGGCCACGACCACCCCTCTCGCAGGGACATACGAGAGCGCACCGGCGGAGCGTTGCACGCCCGCCGTGAATTCGGTGCCTGGCTCAGAACAACGTCGCCTGCTGTGGCTCCGCCTCCGGCTGGTTCCGCCGCCCGTTCAGCGCGAACTTGTCCTCGATCGACTCGTCCGGGTCGGGGAGCCCGTACCGCGCGATGATCGCCCGGATCCGCTCGCTCACCTCGCGGCGGTACGGCCGCAGCGTCTCCGACCCGGACGAATACAGCGTTGTGTAGTCCGGCACCAGGTGCGGATGGTTGCGCCGCAGCCAGGAGAAGAACACGTCCTTCACCCCGGACGACAGGTACAGCGGGTGGAACAGCACCGTCGTCGCGCCCGCGGTGGCCACCGCCGACACCAGCTCCTCCAGCTGCTCGGAGGAGTCGGTGAGCCGGGGGAGGATCGGGGACAGGAACACCGTGCAGTCCAGGCCCGCGTCGCGGATCGCGCGGACCGTGGCCAGGCGCGCGGTCGTCGTCGCCGTGCCGAACTCCACCGACTGCTGCAGCTCTTCGTCCATGATCGAGATCGACAGCCCGACGTGCACCGTCGTCGCGCGGCTCGCCTTGACCAGGCGGTCGAGGTCACGGCGGATCGTCGTGCCCTTCGTCAGGATCGAGAACGGCACCCGGTGGCCCGCCAGCGCGTCGATGATGCCCGGCATCAGCTCGTAGCGGCCCTCGGCCCGCTGGTACACGTCGGTGTTCGTGCCGAACGCCACCCGCGGCGGCAGCTTCCGCTTGCGCGCCAGCTCGTTGCGGAGCACCTCGACGATGTTCGTCTTGACGATGATCTCGTTGTCGAAGTCGCCGGCGACGTTCAGCCCGAGCCGCGTGTGGGTGGGACGCGCGAAGCAGTACTGGCACGCGTGCGTGCAGCCGCGGTACGGGTTGATCGTGTACTCGCCGGGCAGCATCCGCGCGTCCGCGGGCACGTGGTTGAGCGCGCTCTTCGCCAGCACCTCGTGGAAGGTCACCCCGCGGAAGTCCGGGGTCCGGACGCTGCGGACGAACCCGCTCATCCGCGCCAGCCCCGGCAGGGTGCCGTCGTCGACGCGGTCGGTGCGCTGGCCGCTCCACCGCATCGCGCTGTCTTCGCTGCTCGTCAAGGAATCCCCCTCAGTCCGGCCTGAATTTACACCGCCTCACCCCAGTGCCCCGGCCCCGACAGGTCGAGCGTCGCGGCCGGCGGCCGGCTCACGGCGTGGTACTCGCCGTGCACGAACACCAGGGCCGGCGTCCTTCGATCGTGTCCGGTGGCCAGGACGTTTCCGACGACCAGCGTGTGGTCGCCGAGGTCGAACCGCTCCTGCAGCGCGCATTCCAGCCAGGACGCGCCGTCGAGCACCAGCGCGCCGGTGTGCGCGCCGGGCCGGGCGGCGAGCGTGGTGAGGTGCTCGGCCCGCCGTTCGCGCGGACCGGCGAAGCGGCCGGCGAGCTCACGCGCGTCGGCGGGCAGGATCGACACCACCCACCGGCCGCTGGCCAGCAGGTCGGTGAGGAACGCCGAACCCTTGCGGAAGCACAGGGAGATCAACGGCGGGTCGAGGGAGATCGAACTGAGCGAGTTGACGGTCACGGCGTCGTGGTGGCGGCCGTCGGGGGTGTCGCGGTACGTGCTCGCGACGCACACCCCGGTGGCGAACGCGCGCATGGCACCGCGGAGGTCGGGCGGCATTCGGCTGCTCCTGGGTCGGGGCCGGCCCGCGCGGGACGCGGGCCGGCCGGTGGGGTCACAGGGCTTGCGGGAAGCGGAAGAACCGGTCGGGGTCGTACGTGCGCTTGACCTCGGCGAGCCGGCCGGCGTTGGGCCCGTAGTAGGCCCGCGGCCAGTCCTCGAGGTCCGGATCGGTGAAGTTGACGTACGAGGCGTCGGGCGCGAACTCCCCGGCCTCGGCGTGCAGGGCGTGCAGCCAGTCCAGGTTCGCCCGGACGGTCGTGGCCGGGTCCTGCTCGGTCCACGACGTGTCGAGGCTGAGCAGGAACTTCGTGTCCCGGTGCGGGAACGCCGTTTCCGTGACGGGGACGCGGTTGATCGCCCCGCCCCACGCGAACAGCGCGGCCCCGGCGCCGTCGGGGTTGCCGCTGCCCGGCCACTTGTCGACGGCGCGCACGAGCGCCGCCAGGCCGGTGTCGCCGATCGCGTGCGGCGTGCACCGCGTGCGGGCGGCGAACGCCCCGCCTTCACTGCCGTGGTGCAGGTACCGCGCGGCCTCCCAGAAGTCCCGGTCCTCGATGTCGGCGCGGTCGGGGACCGCGACGGCGAAGACCGGTGCGAGCAGCTCGCGCAGCTCCTCGGCCGGGCCGAGGTGGTGGCCCACCACGGAAACCACGCCGTCGTCGCCCGCCGAGCGGGCGATGCCGATCCGGGCCGAGAACCGGTCCGGCGCGGTCAGCATGATCTCCTGCATCGTGGCCAGCACCTCGACCGCGTGCGGCCACGACCAGAGCAGCAGGCACGTCGAGCCGGCCGGGGCCGGGCGCGCCTGGAACGTGAAGCTCGTGTTCACGCCGAAGTTGCCACCCCCGCCGCCGCGGCACGCCCAGAAGAGGTCCGGGTGCTCCGTCGCCGACGCCGTCACGGTCCGGCCGTCGGCGAGCACGACCTCGGTCGACACCAGCGCGTCGCAGGTGAGGCCGAACGCGCGGGAGATCGTCGTGACCCCGCCGCCGAGGGTCAGGCCGCCGATGCCGACGGTGTCGGAGTTGCCGAGCGGGAAGGTCAGGTCCCACGGCCGCAACCCGGCGTAGAGCGCGGCCATCGGCGTCGCCCCGCCGACCGTGACACGCCCGGTGTCGCAGTCGATCCGGATGCCGGCCAGCCGCCGCAAGTCCAGCACCAGGCCGGTGCCGGTCGAGTGGCCGGCGTAGCTGTGTCCGCCACCGCGGACGACCAGCGGCACCGACTCGGTGCGCGCCCACTCGATCGCCTTCGCGACGTCGCCGGAGTGGGCCACCGAGAGGACCGCCGCCGGGCGGGTGGCGGCGAACCGCCGGTTCTCCGGCGCGGTGGCTTCGTCGAAGCCGGGCTCGCCGGGGAGCCGCAGGTCGCCGTCCACCCGGCCGGCCAGCGAAGACCACGCGGTCACGACGCCGCTCCGACCGGGACCGCGGCGGGGATCTCCTCGAGGAAGGAGACGCCGGTGTCGGCGTGCTCGCCGTAGCGTTCCCAGACCTCGCGCAGCACCAGGGTGCCGCCGTGCCGCTGCGGGCTGTTGGTGCTGTGCCCGGCGATCACCTCGCCGCTGTCGAGCACCATCGTGTAGGCCAGGCGCAGCACGCCGGCCGGGTCGCAGGTGCCGGTGATCGTGCCGCGGCGGACGCGCCCGCCTTCGAACACGGCCCAGACGAGGTCGCCGCGCTGGTGGTACTCCGCGCAGGTGCCGTCGCCGCCGCCGAGCTTGCGGAACCGGCGGCCGTCGTAGTCGATGCTCATTCGTCCACGTCCAGGAGCCCGGCCGGCATCTCCAGCGTGGTGCCGGCGGGCGGCGGCTCGATCTCTTCGGTGTCGATCTCGACGAGCGACGCCGCGTGCGCCAGCCGCCGCGAGACCTCGTCCGGGCCGGAGCCCTCGCAGACGACCAGGGAGTGCCGGGCGATGTAGCCGCCCGGCGGCAGCCGCAGCGTGGTGCCCGGCTCGGCCATCGGCGACGCGAGCACCAGGCCGGGGGCCTCCTCGGGGACCTTGACCGAGTGCAGGACGCAGTCGTGTGCGGGGTAGCCGAAGCGGATGCCGGCGGTGCCGCCCCGGGTGTGTGCGACGTCGGGACGCTGCCCGGTGGCGACGTCGAACAGCACCCCGCCGGGGTCGATGCCGGTGGCCGTCTTGCCGAGGAACGGGATCAGGTCCCCGCCGAGGCGGCCGTTGACCTCGATGATGACCGGGCCCTTCGCGGTCAGCCGGACCTCGGTGTGGGTGATGCCGTTCTCGATGCCCAGCACGTGGTGGGCGCGGGTCAGCACGTCCAGCAGGGCCTCGTCGCGCAGCAGCGGGTCGGCGGCGTCGACGACGTGGCCGGTCTCCTCGAAGAACGGCGGCATGCCGGTGCTCTTGCGGGCCAGGAACATCGGCAGGTACTCGCCCTTGTAGACGGCGCCGTCGATGCTGATCTCGGGACCGTCGGCGAACCCTTCGATGAGCGCGCCGCCGCGGTAGGGCTCGTCACCGATGAGGCTGGCCTCGTGGGCGACGCGGTAGGCGGAGACGAGCTCTTCTTCGTCGGCGGCCAGTGAGACACCCATGCTGGCGCCCAGCGCGCGCGGCTTGACGATCACCGGATAGCCGATGCGCGCGGCGGCCGCCTTCGCCCCTTCGAGGTCCGGGACCAGCTCGAACCCGGGCTGCGGCAGGCCGGCCGCGGTGAGCCGGGTGCGGCAGCTGTGCTTGTCACGGCAGCCGTGCACGCCGGGGATGCTCAGGCCGGGGACGCCGAACTCGGCGGCCAGCTCGGCCGCGGGCATCACGAGCGGCTCGTCCCAGCACAGCACGCCGGTGACGGCGTAGCGGCCGGCCAGCTCGCGGGCGGTCTCGGCGAGCAGCGCGTGGTCGAAGACGTTGACCACGGTGATGTCGTCGAAGTACTCGTGCTGCCAGGTGGGCTTGAGGTTGTTGACCAGCACCAGTTTCAGGCCGGCCTCGCGGGCGCGGGCGGAGACGGTGCGGACGATGTACTCGCGGTAGAGCTTCAGGCCGCTGCCGATGACGAGCAGCGCCCCCGGGGCGTTCGTGGTCATGAAGGTCGTCCTCCGGTCGGATGGGTGGTTCGCGGTCAGGCCGCGGCTCGGACGGTGTGGCGGGCCAGTTCGGCGACAACGGCGTCGGCCGCCAGGGGAGCGGTGCGGAAGCCGTCGCCGCCACTGGCCGCGCGGGCCCAGACGGCGGGCCCGACGCGGACGAAGCCGGTTTCGCCGCCGTCGGTGGTGGCGTAGTGGCAGTGCTTGACGCGGTCGACGGCGTATCTGTCCACTTCGGACACGATGCCGGCCGAGAGCACCCGCCCGGCCCAGTTCGTGCCGTCGTCCGACGTGGACAGACCGGTCACCTCGCGGCGCGCCGCGTCGGTGCTGATCTTGAGCAGGGTGCCCGCCACCGACGGCAGCAGCCAGGCCCGGCCGTCGGCGCCGATGCCGCCCGCCGTCGGCGTCGCCGCCCACGCGCGGGCGAGCTCGGCCGGCGGGCGCAGGTACACCATCGTCTGGCGGTGCACCGTGACCGGCCGGTCGACGAGCGCCGACGACCACGGCCCGGCGGCGACGAGCACGACGTCGCCGTGCTCGCTGGTGCCGTCGGCCAGGTGGACCCGCCCGCTGCCGGCGTCGATGTCCACCGCCTCCCGGCCGGGCCGCAGCTCGGCCAGGGGGTGGTGGCGCAGCCAGCGGGCGGCCGCGTGCAGCACGCGGTCGGCCAGCAGGGTGCCGGCGTGCGGCTCGAGCACCGCGCCGGACCCCGCCGGGAACCCGATCAGCGGCAGGCTCGCCGGGTCGGCGACCCGGACCGGCACCCCGGCGGCTTCGGCCGTCGCGACGGCTCCGGCCACCTCGCCGGCGGGCAACGCGGTCAGCACGCCGACGCGGCGGTAGAGGCAGGCACCCGGCAGGTGGTCGCACAGCAGCGCGTCCAGCGCCCGCCACCGGCGGTGCAGGTCCGCGCTCCGGCGGGTGGCCTCCGGGTCGCCGGCGACCAGCGCGCGCAACGCCCGGTGCTGGTCGAACGACGTCGCGCCCGGGTGCGGGACCGGGCCCCGCTCCAGCAGCACGACGCGGTGCCCGGCCCGCACGCAGCCGATCGCGGTGAGCAGCCCGGTGATGCCGCCGCCGACCACCACGACCCGCAGGCCGTCCTGCCGGGTGCCCGCGCTCATCGCGCGGCCCGCGCCGGGCTCAGGCGGGGCAGGGCCACCGGTGTGACCGACCCGGTGGCGGCCGGCGCCGGACCCGCGTCGGGCCCGAAGACCTGCGCCGCCAGGTCGATCAGCACCGGCGCCGCCGCGCGCAGCAGCCGGTCGACCTCGAAGCAGAAGTCCCCGGCGTCGGCGCCGGTCACCTCGTGCCCGTCCAGCCGCGCCAGCTGCTCGGTGATGGCCTCCGCCGCGCGGTTCAGGCTGAACCCGGCCAGCTCGTAGGAGGCCGCGAACCGCTCGCCCATCCGGGCCGCGGCCCGGACGGCGCGGTCCGACACCGGCAGCGGGCCGAGGCCGACCCAGCGGTTCACCTTGTCGGCCACCCGGTTCCAGGGGCCGACCAGCCGGGTGTCGGTGACCTGCGTGAGCGCGTCCCGGCTGAAGCTGGTCCGCTGGTGCTCGGGGCTGGTCGCGGCCAGGTGGAACCGGATCAGGTCGCGCGGCACCTCCTCGGCCAGCTCCCGGCTCCAGATCACGTGCCCGCGGCTGGTCGAGAACTTCCGGTAGTCCAGCTCGTAGAACTCGTTGGTCAGGTACCGGGTCGGGAGCTGGTACACCCCGCCGAGCGCGAGCAGCATCGCCGGCCCGGCGATCGCGAACGGGTAGATGTTGTCGAACCCGAGGAAGTACACGATCTCCGAACCCGCGCCGGCGAGCCAGAGCGCGTCCTCGGTGCCTTCCGCGACCCCGCGGGCCTCCGCCGCCAGCGCCGAAGCGTGCATGCTCCACGCCATCGGCTCGGCGTTGGGGTTGACGACCTGCCCGGAGACCTCGGGGAAGGGCACGCCGATGCCCCACGAGATCGGGTAGGTGACCGGGAAGTCCGGCAGCGGCCGCGCCAGCATCGCCGCCAGCGCCTGGGCCATGTGCGGCCGGATCCCGTCGGCGTGCGCCGCGAAGTGCGCCCGCAGCTGCTCCCGGTAACGCTCGACCGGGAGCACGAGCACTTCGGCCTCCCGCAGTTCCACGACGTCGTCGGGGTCCAAAGTGGACCGGACGTCGATGAGCTCGCCCGCCGCCACCAGCTGCCCGCAGCTCTCGCAGAGCCCCGCGCAGCCTTCGGACAGGCACTCCGGACAGTTGCCGGAGGCGAACCCGTCGACCAGGAACTGCCCGGTCCGCGTCGAGAACGGGAACTTCATCGTGCGCAGCTCGAGCTTGCCGGCCGAGTACAGCCGGCCGATGAAGTCGACGACCCACTTGGTGAACCGGTCGTCGTCGCCGGTGTAGCCGTCGACGCCGATGCCCAGCGCGGCCAGGCTGGCCTCGATCTGCGCCGCCGAGTTCGCCACCAGCTCCGCCGGAGTCACGCCCCGGCGGTGCGCGGTGGTGACGACGAACGTCGAGGTGTCCTGGAACCCGGTGCCCAGCAGCACTTCCCGGCCCTGGGCCCGCGCGTAGCGGGTGTGCACGTCCGCGGCCAGGAACGGCCCGGCGATGTGCCCGAGGTGCAGGTCCCCGTTCGCGGTCGGCGCCGGGGAGATGATCACGGTCCGGGTGCTCATGGCGCGCTCGCTTCGTGCCGGGCCACGAACCGGGCCGACATCTCGGGGTCCCACCAGACGCCGAAGTACTCGAAGTCCGCGTCCCCGGCGTTGACGACGCGGTGCGTCGAACCCGGCGGCAGCCGGACGACGTCGCCGGCGGCGAAGGAGCGCCGCTCGTCGTCGACGACCAGCTCGGCCGAACCGCTGATCGCGATGAAGATCTCGTACTCGTGGTGGGCGTGCGGGTCGGACTCGGTGCCGGCGCGCAGGACGCACCAGGCTCCTTCGAAGGGGGCGTTGAGCTCGGGCCAAGGCAGCAGCCGCTGCCCGTCGAGGCCGTAGGCGCGTTCCAGCCGCGCGCGGTCCAGCGGACGGACGTCGATCATGCCGCCACCACCACGGACTGGTCGTTCGAGCCCGGCGCGGCCGCGGGCCGGGCGCCCCGCCGGTCGAAGATGTCGCCGGAGATGTCGCCCGAACGCTGGGCCAGCACGCTGATCAGCGAGTCGGAGATGCCGTGCGTCGCCTCGTTGACCCCCTGCAGGTACAGCGCGCCGCGGGCGTCGTCGCCGAGGTCCGCGCGGTACTGCCGGTTGACCGTCACCTCGGGCAGGCCGATCGCGTCGGCCAGGTCGCGGACCATCGCCGGCATCCGCGGGTCGAAGCCGGTGCCGAGGAACACCGCGTCGCAGTGGAACTGCTCCTTGCCGCCGGTCTTGAGGTCGTGGACCTCCAGCACGACCTCCTCCCCGCCGCCGGGGCGGTGCTCGGTCCACGCGCCGGTGACCTCGGTCAGGCCGCGGATGGTCGAGACCGGCTCGCCCAGCATCTTCTGGCGGTAGATCATCGTGTACAGCTCCTCGAGGAACGGGGCGGCCAGGCCGGCGTAGTTCGTCAGGTGCATCTCCTCGAGCACCTTCGCCCGGACCCCGTCCGACATCCGGTAGAACTCGTCCACGAAGGACGGGTAGAACAGCTCGTTGACGAACTTGCTGGTCTGGTAGTCCTTCAGCGCGATCGAGCGCAGCAGCATGGTGGGCGACGAGCCCGGCGCGTGCTGGTGCAGCGCCATGAACATCTCGGCCGCGCTCTGCGCGCCGCCGACGACGACCGGGCGCAGCGGCTTGCCCTCCCGGGCCAGCCCGACGGTGGTCTCGACGCGGCTGCTGTACTGCGTGCTGTGCACGACCCGCTCGGCGGGCAGGTGCTTGAAGACGTCCGGCACGTGGGCGTCGCGGCCGCCGCCGACCACGAGGTCGCGGCAGAGCACGGTGTCGCCGTCGGACAGCGGGACGGTGAAGCCGAGCACCGAGCCGTCCTCGGAGTGGATCGGCAGGATCCGCTCGGCGCGGGCGTTGTAGCGGATCCGGACGTGCTCGAGGGAGTCGGCCACCCACTGCTGGTAGGCCGAGACCTGCCAGCGGAACGGGTTGAAGGTGCCGAGGTTGACGAACTCGTCGAGCTCACCGCGCTCGTGCATGAAGTTCAGGAACGAGAAGCGGCTGCGCGGGTTCCGCAGGGTCACCAGGTCCTTCACATAGGACACCTGGCTGCGGGCCCAGGGCAGCAGCAGGTTGCGCTGCCACACGACGTTTTCGTACTGCTCCAGGATCATCGAGCCGCGGGCCAGCTCGGTGTTCCCGCTCTCCTCGAGCGCCACGGCCAGGGCGAGGTTCGCCGGCCCCGCGCCGATCATCAGGACATCCACCTCGTGGACGGTCACGTCGGTACCTCTTTCGGTTCGGGGTGGGGGGGGGGGGGGGGGGGGGGGGGGGGGGGGAGGGGGTGGGGGGGGGGGGGGGGGGGGGGAGAGGGGGGAGGGGGGGGGAGGGG
>NZ_JBVJON010000011.1:318277-327597 GCF_055583145.1 Amycolatopsis sp. NPDC104819
GGAGTTTCGCCTACCCCGCGCCGACCATAAGAACCCCCCCCTGGGGACCGTCCATTTTGCTCCTTTTTTTGTTTTGGGGCCCGCCCCCCCGGGCCCCCGCCCCCCCGCACAGGTGTTACTTGCTGACGGTGACGCTGAACAGGTCGAGCTCGCGGAACTGGGTCGGCTGGACGTTGTGCAGGCGCGACGCCCAGGCCGCGGTGCCGGACTGCCACCAGATCGGGATGGTCGGCATGTCCTGCAGCACCAGCTTTTCCGCCTGCTGGTACAGGGCCTGGCCCTGCTTCTGCGACGGGGCGGCGTCGGCCTGCTTGAGCAGGTCGTCGACCTTCGGGTTGGAGTACTGGCCGACGTTGGAGGCCGCGCCGGTGCGGAACAGCGGGTTGAGGAAGTTCTCGATCGACGGGTAGTCCGCGACCCACGCCGAGCGGTAGATGCCGGTGACGCTGCGGTCGTTGAGCTTCTTGCGGAAGTCGCCGAGCGTGGTCTGCGGGGTGAACTTGCAGGTGCGGCCCAGCGAAGCCTGGATCTGCTTGCAGATGACCTCCATCCACTCCTGGTTGCCGGAGTCGATGTTGGACGTCAGCTCGATGTCACCCTGGAAGCCCGAGGCGTCGAACAGCTGCTTGGCCTTCTGCGGCTCGTAGGTGCACAGCTCGCCGCACTGGTTGTCCAGGTGGCCCTGCACGTTCGGGGCGACCAGGCCGTCGGCCGGCGTGCGGCCGCCGTTGAACACCTGCTGGATCAGGGCCTTCCGGTCGATCGCCATGGAGATCGCCTGGCGGAACTGCGGGCTGTCGTAGCGCTTGTCGAACAGCGGGAACGCGATCGCCTGGTAACCGAGGTAGGTGTAGGTCTTGCGCCGGTCCTCGGGCAGGTCCTTCTTGATCTTGCCGCCCTGCGTCGACGTCCACGGCGTGAACGAGAGGAAGTCGAGCTTGTTCGCGATGACGTCGGCGTAGGCCTTGTCCAGGTCGGTGTAGAAGCGGAAGTCGATGCCGCCGATGTTCGGCTTCTGCGAGCCCGAGAAGCCGTCGAACCGCTTGACGACGAGGTCCTTGCCCGGGGTGTAGGAGTCGAACTTGAACGGGCCGTTGCCCACCGGGTGCGCCTCGAAGGCCTTGCGGTCGGCGAAGAAGCTCGCCGGCATCGGGAAGAACGCGGCGTAGCCGAGCTGGACGCCGAACTCCGAGAACGGCGCGTCGAGCGTCACGGAGAAGGTGCTGTCGTCGACCAGCTTCAGGCCGGACAGCTCCTTGGCCGCGGGCAGGTTCGCCGGCTGCTTGCCGTCGGCGGTCGCGTTGTTGACGTCCGCGAAGCCCACGACGTGCGAGAAATAGCTCGCCCCGGCCATCAGGTTGGGGGAGTAGGCGGTGTAGTTCCACGCGTCGACGAAGCTCTTCGCGGTCACCGGCGTCCCGTCGTGGAACTTCCAGCCCGGCTTGAGCTTGATGGTCCAGACCTTCGAGTCGGTCGTGGTGATCGAGTCCGCGACGGCGTTGCGCGGCTCGGCCGTCTTGGCGTCGTACTCGATCAGGCCGCGGAAGAGCGTGCCCAGCACGCTGATCCCGCCGACCTCGGTGGTGTTGCCGGGCACCAGCGGGTTCGCCGGCTCGGTCTCGCTGTAGCTGATGACGGCGTCGCGGTCGATGTTCGCGTCGGTGGCGGCGGCCGGGGCCGCGGCCCCGACGTCCTTGGGCGGTGCGGTGGTGTCGCCGGTCGGGGTGCTGCACGCGCTGAGCGTCACGGCCAGCGCGGCGGCCGCGCACAGGGCGGCCCGGAACTTTCGCATCGGTCTCTTCCTTCGGTGGGGGCGGATGTGCTTCAGCGCTGCGCCGAGGTGATGCCGAGCGCCAGCGGGAATGCGGGGCGGCCACCGAGCAGGTGGGCGCCGGCGGTCTGCAGGATGCGGTCCTGCGCCACGATGTGCTGGCACATCGTCGTGGTGTCGCGCAGCCAGCGGTCCAGCGGCGAAGGCCGGTAGATCGCGGACGTCTGCAACAGGTCGTACAGGCGGGTCACGATGGAGCGCGCGGTGCGGAACGCGTGACGCCGCGACAGCGGCAGGGCGGCCCGTTCCGCCGGCGTCAGGTCGTCGAGGGAGCCGCCGGCGGACAGGACTTCGTGCTGGCGCCGCAAAGCCCCGTAGACGCCGTGGCGCGTGGCGGCGAAGTCGGCTTCGCAGTCGGCCAGGGTGATCTGCGTGCGGTAGTCGTCGGCCCGGCCGGCGGTGACGGCGGCGTCCCGGGCGTGGTCGAGCGCCGCCCGGGCGACCCCGAGCGCGACCCCCGGCATGTTCCGCATGTGCACCTCGGGCTGGGCCAGCGGGCCCGTGCCGCCCCGCACTTCGGCGAACGTGAGCGCGCGTTCGGCCGGCACGAAGACGTCGGTGATCGTGTAGTCGCAGCTGCCGCTGCCGGCCAGGCCGGTGGTGTGCCAGGTGTCGACGACCTCGACGTCGGATTTCGGGACCATCAACAGGATCGAGTCGTGCGCCGACCCGTCCGCGCCGGGTTCGGGCCGGCCGTCGCGGTAGAGGAACGCGCCGGAGATCACCCAGTCCGCGTGCGTCACGCCGCTGCCGAACTGCCAGCGGCCGGTGAGCCGGTAGCCGCCGGGCACGATTTCCGCGCGGCCGTTGGGAAAGAGCAGCCCGGCGGTCACCATGTCGAGGTCGGGGAACATCTCGTCGGCGACGGCCCGGTCCAGGAACGAGGCGTACAACCCGGTGTCCGACCCGATCATCGCGCACCAGCCGGCGCCGGTGTCACCGTAGGCGAGGGCTTCGACCACTTCGGTCTGCTCGATCGACGTGAGCTCGGGACCACCGCGGTCCCGGGAGAACCCCATCCGGAACACGCCGGTGGCGCGCAGCAGCTCCACGACGTCGGCGGGCAGCCGGCGGGCCTGTTCGATCTCGTCGGCCCGCTCGCGCAGCACCGGGGCGAGCGCCTTGGCCCTGGCCAGGATCTCGGCGGCGGTCGAAGGCGCGGCCAGGTCGTCGCCACCGGGGCGGGCGGGCAGCGGCTCAACGACGGTCATCACATCACTTCCTCACGGGGGTCGAGTTGCTGGTCGCGGACTCGGTCCGTACCGCGTGGAAGTCATTCAAGCCACCGGGTGGATTGGCAGAAACCCTTGTCCACGCTGGAAAATCAATAGCGCATGAATCAGGTTGACAGCGTGGCCCGCACACAAAAAAGAGCCGCGACGGGACCGGGAGGTCTCGTCGCGGCTCTTGCGACCCGCTGGGGGAAGGTCAGCGGGTGACGGCGCTGTTGACCGCGCCGAAGTCCAGGCCGCCCTCGAGCGCGCCGTAGGTGCCCTTCTCGAGCAGCTCCGCCGCCGCGCGCTCGGCGACCGCGTACGCGGCCTGGGCGATCGCCGTGCCGACGCTGATGCGCCGGACGCCCACCGCCTCCAGCTCGGCCACCGTGGGCGCGCCGGGCCACACCATCACGTTGACCGGCAGCGGGCTCTGCTCGACCAGCGTGCGCAGGACCTCGAGGTCGATCAGCCCGGGGACGAACAGGCTGTCGGCGCCCGCCCCCGCGTACGCGCCGGCGCGGGAGAGCACCTCGTCGAGGCGGCCTTCGGGCTCGCCGATCCCGAAGAGGTAGACGTCGGTGCGGATGTTGATCCACAGCTCGGGCAGCCCGGCCTCGGTCGCCGCGGTGCGGGCCGCGCGGACCCGCTCGACCTGGGCGCCGACGTCGAACAGCGGGCCGCCCGGGGCGGTCGAGTCCTCCAGGTTGACCCCGACCGCGCCCGCCTCGACGACCGCGCGGACGGTCGCGGCGACGTCTTCGGCGGACGGCCCGTAGCCGCCCTCGATGTCCGCGGTCACCGGGACGTCGACCACCCGCACGATCCGGGCGACCAGCTCGGCCATCTCCTCGCGGGTGAGGCCGTGGCCGTCGGGGCGGCCCGCCGACCACGCCACCCCGCCGCTCGTGGTGGCGATCGCCGGGGCGCCCGCCCGCGCGACGATCGCCGCGCTGGCCGCGTCCCAGGCGTTCGGCAGCACCAGGGTGCGGTGGTCGTGCAGGGAGCGCAGGGTCTCGGCGAGGCCGCGCTGGGTGCTGTGCATGGATCTCTCCTCAGTGTTCTTCGTCGGTGCCGAAGTCAGGCGACCGGGACGGGCACGCCGGCCGCGATCAGGTGGGACGCGGCGAACGCGCGCCACGGCTGCCAGCGGGCGGCCAGCTCGACGCTGTCGTCGAGGATGCCGTTGTCCAGCAGCGCGGTGCAGAGCGTCCGGTCGGCGCCGGGGAACGCGTCGGGGTAGCCGCGCCGCAGCGCGATCTGGTGGGCCGTGCTCTCGCCGAGCCCCGGCACGCCGGTGAGCGCGGTGACGAAGTCCGCGAGCGGCGGCCCGGCGTCGAGCAGGGTCTCGTCCGCGGCCACGGCTTCGGCGAACGCGCGCAGCGTCCGGGCGGTCGTCGCCGGCAGCCCGGCGGCGGCCAGGTCCGCGGTGGCGAGCACCCCCGCGGACGGGAAGAGGTGGGTCAGGCCGTCGTCGAGCCCGGACACCGGCTTGCCCGCCACGGTCACCAGCGCGGCCAGCTGCCGCCGGACCCGCGGCCGGGCGCTGTACTGGCTCAGCACGGCTTCGACGGCGACCTCGAACATGCCCCACGCGCCCGGCACCCGCAGCCCGGGCCGCGCTTCGACCAGCGGCGCGATCACCGCGTCCCCGGTGAAGGCCGCCTTCGCGGGCCGGGTGTCGGTGTCGACGCCGAACATCGCCCCGACCCGGTCGACGACGTGGATCAGGCCTTCCCAGAACGGCAGGTGCGCCCGCAGCAGCAGGTGGTCGTCACCGCCCCGCTCGACCTCGATGACCCCGGCCTCGCCGTCGAGGCTGATCGTGCGCCGGTAGACCCCGTCGCGCACCGACTCGACGCCGGGCACGGCGTGCTCGTCGAGGTAACAGGCGAGGGTGTCCCAGTCCAGCGGCGGGGAGAACGGGAGGCGCATGGCCAGGCCGCCGTCGGCCGCGAGCCGGTCGGCCCGGCGGCGCCGGTTGCGCAGCTCGACCGGGGAAGCGCGGAAGACGAGCTTCATGTCGCGGTTGAACTGGCGCAGGCTGCCGAACCCGGACGCGAAGGCGACGTCGGCGACCGTGAGGTCCGAGTCGTCGAGCAGGCGCCGCGCGAAGTGGGCCCGGCGGGAGCGGGCGAGCTGGTCGGGCGTCACGCCGAGGTGGTCGTTGAACAGCCGGCGCAGGTGCCGGGGCGACACGGCGAGCCGCTCGCCCAGCCCGGCTTCGGTGCCGGTGTCGAGGGCGCCCGCGATGATCATCTGCACCGCGCGGCAGACGAGCTCCGGCGCGTCGGCGCCGACCGGGCCGGCCACCCGGTAGGGCCGGCAGCGCAGGCAGGCGCGGAACCCCGCCGCTTCGGCCTCGGCCGCCAGCTCGAACGTCCGCACGTTCTCGGCCAGCGGCTTCGCGCCGCACCCCGGCCGGCAGTAGATGCCGGTCGTGACGACGGCCGAAAAAGTTGTCATGCCCCAGATGTAGGGGATCCGGGGCCGCGGCGCTAGCCACATCCGGACATGACAGCAAGCAACTCGATGACCGGCTTTCCGGTGACCGACTCCCGGCGGCATCGTGTCCGGATCTGGCGAGACCGCTCCGGCGGATCTCGGCCAGAGTTCCCTCCGAGCCGCGACGCGCTCCGGCGTCGCACTACAGAGAGGTTTCCCCATGCTGGCGAAGGTGTTCCCCATCCCCCTCAAGCCGGGCAAGCAGGCCGAGGCCGAGAAGCTCGTGGAGGAGTTCGCGCCGCTGGGGCCCGGTCAGGAAGAGGGCACCGTCTCCTTCCGCGTGTACCGCGACCCCGCCAAGACCGACTACCTGCTGTTCGTCGAGCACTTCGCGGACCAGGCCGCCTACGACGCCCACACCGGCTCTTCGGCCTACCAGAAGCTGATCGCCGGCCAGTTCGCCGACCTGATCGTCGAGTTCGTCGAGATCGACCACGAGCTCGTCGTCGCCCTCTGACCCGGGCCTCCCGCGCGACCCACGGCCGGATGCAGCAACCGCTGCGTCCGGCCGGTCGCATGCACGGCGGATTCCGCGGTATTACCTACACGTTTCGGGTGAACTCGCAACTCGGAGCGGGCTGAGTTTGATTTTCCGGTACAGACAAGTCTCCCGGTCAACTCCCGCGGCGGCTGGAATGGGCACGTCCGCACTCCGGTGAAGCCGAATCGGTGCGGCACAACCCATCCGCTAGCCCTGGAGGCACGGCCGTGACCGAGACCATCAACAAACCCGCCGGTGTGCTGGCGGTCCTCCGCCGCACCCCCACGCCGGTCCGCTACCTCCTCGCCGGGGTGCTGGTCAACCAGCTCGGCGCGTTCGTGCAGACCTTCATGGTGCTGTACCTGACCGTCCGCGGCTTCTCCGCGGGCCAGGCCGGGGTGGTCATCGCCGCCTACAGCGTCGGCTCGATCCTCGGCGGGCTCGTCGGCGGCGAGCTGGTCCACCGCGTCGGCCCCCGCGCCACCATCACGACGGCCATGGTCGGGTCGGCCGTCGTCCTCGCGCTGGTGCCGTTGTTCAGTCGCCCGGCGCTGTTCGGCCTGCTGATCGCCGGCCTGCTGCTGGCCGGTCTCGCGACCCAGAGCTATCGCCCCGCGGCCGCCATCCTGCTCAGTGAGATGATGCCCGCCGACGACCGCGTGATGGCATTCTCCATGATGCGGATCGCGCTCAACCTGGGGGCGGCGCTCAGTCCGCTGGTCGCCGCGGCGCTCATCCTCGTCGACTGGAACCTGCTGCTGTGGTTCGACGCGGCCACCGCCGTCGTCTACGGGCTGATGGCGGTCCGGTTGCTGCCCTCGGTCAAGATCGAGCGGGAGGTCGTGGAGCCGGGTGAACGCCGGTCGGGCGGAACGCGCCGCGCGTACGCCACCTTGTTGCGGGACGGGCGGTTCGGGTTCTTCCTGGCCTCGGTCCTGCTCGGGTCGATCATCTACGTCCAGTACACCGTCGCCCTGCCGTTGAAGATCAGCGCCGAGGGGCACTCGACCGGGCTGTACAGCGCGGTGCTCGTCACCGCGTCGGTGGTGCTGATCCTGTGCGAGCTGAAGATCACCGCCTACGTCACCCGGTGGCCGGGGTACGTCGCCGCGACCGCGGGCACCGCGCTGATGGGCCTCGGGGTGGCCGGCTTCGGGATCAGCGGCGGCTCGGCCGTGGCGCTGGTGGCGTGCACGATCGTCTTCGTCTTCGGGATCATGGTCAACGGCCCGACGATGTTCGCTTACCCGTCGTCCTTTCCCGCCGCGGTGAAAGCGCGGTACATCAGTGCCCACCAGGCCACTTTCGGATTGGGAATGGCGCTGGGTCCGCTGTTCGGGGTCACGGCGTGGGTTGCGCTGGGTAACGGCGTGTGGTGGTTGTGCGGAGTGCTCGGGATCGTCGCCGCCCTCTGCGCGTTCCTCGGCATGACAGCGTCGCGTACGCGGGTTGTCACGGCCTGAGCAAGGCCCGGTTCCCTGATGGAGTAACCGGGTCATCGGCCGTTCGGGCTCACCCGGCGGCCGGTGACCCGGATGGTCTCCGTTCACCGCAACCATTCGGCCGTAAATCGGGCCGCCCCAAGAGGCAATTGTTGCACTTTAAAGAAGCATGAAACTGGCAACGTCTTAACTCTGCGTGCAAGTCGTTCACACGAAAAGCCTAACGTGACCCCCGAACGGCGGTAGAGACCGGACATCGATTCGGAGACGCTAAGTGAGTTAGGGGAAGGAAACGTCATGGGCAGACCCGAAAAGCCGGTCAACGCAGCAGGTGGCGTCGCAAGCCAATTCGCACAGGAACTGAGGGCCTTGCGCGCACAAGCGGGAAATCCGACATATCGTGAAATGGCACGATCCGCGATGTTCTCATCGTCTGTTCTCTCGAGCGCGGCGAGCGGCAACCGCATGCCGTCGCTGCAGGTCGCGCTGGCCTTCGTCGCGGCGTGCGGCGGAGACGAGCAGACCTGGCGGCAACACTGGTACGCCGCGACGGGAAGCTATCCGGAGCCCTCCTCGAGAGGGCGGAAGGAAAGACAGCCGTGGCTGCGCTGGCGCGGGGGCGACCTGCCCCACCCGGCGCAGCTGCCCCAGCGGCCGCGGGGGTTCACCGGCCGGGCGGCGGAGCTGGCCTGGCTGAGGACTCCGGGGGACACCCCCGTGGTCATCAGCGGGCCGGCCGGGGTGGGGAAGAGCGACCTGGCCCTGCACTACGCCCACGCGGCCGCCGCCGAACGGGCCGACGGACAGCTCTACGCCGACCTCGGCGGCCCCCGGCACGGGGGAGCGGCGCCGCCGGCGCCGGCACTGGCCGACGTCCTCGACGGACTGCTCCGGGCACTGGGGGTACCCGACGAACAGCTGGGAGGGAGCTTCGACCACCGCGCCGGTCTGTATCGCACACTGCTGGCGGAACGGCGGTTGCTCGTCCTCCTCGACAACGTCAAAGACGAGTGCCAGGTGCGGCCGCTGCTCGCGGAGACCGCGACCAGCACGACCCTGCTGGTCAGCCGCAACCGGCTGCTGGGCCTGCGGGACGTCCGGCGCCTGCAGCTCGCCCCGCTCTCCCGCGGTGACTCGATCGCCATGATCACCGCCGCGGTGCCGCACTTCGCCCTCGCCGGCGGCGCGGAGCGCGACCGGCTCGCCGAGTTCTGCGGCGACCTGCCGCTGGCGCTGGACATCGCGCTGCGCAAGATGGCCTCCCGTCCGCACCTGACCCTGCGGGGCGTGGTCGAGCAGTGGTGCGACCACGGGCAGGCGCTGGACTGGCTGAGCATCGGCGACCTGTCGGTGCTCGAGACGCTGCGGTCGGCGTACCGCACGCTGAGCCCGGCCGCCCGTGTGATGCTGTGCCGGCTCGCCCGGTCGCCGGCGGGGGACCGGATCGCCGTCGCGACCGAACGCGACGAGCAGCTGGTGGAGGAGATAGCCGACGCCGGCCTGCTCGCCCACTGGCACCACGGGGCCGACGAACGGCTGCTCTCCCCACTGGTGCGGGCGTTCGTGCTGGGACCGGCCGAAACCGTGGACCACGAGCTCACCGTCGCCGGCTCCGCGCCGGCGGCCTGACCACAAGGGGCAGGGTTCCGGCCAAGTCGGATTCGCGCGGCCGAGCGGCCCTCGGCGACTACCACCCCCGCGGCGGCGGCCCGCGTCTCAACTCGCTCCGACCGCGACGTTTGTGTCGGGGGGGGGGGGGGGGGGGGGGGGGGGGGGGAGAACCACCCCCCCCCCCCCCCCCTGAAAAACAGGAGGGGGGAGGGTAGGGGGGGACACCCCCCTCCCTG
>NZ_JBVJON010000012.1:0-10031 GCF_055583145.1 Amycolatopsis sp. NPDC104819
ACCACCCGGTGGACCGCTGGGTCAAGCCCGAAGAGTTCGTCGAGCACTCGAAGGCCGCCGAGGCCATGGGCTTCGCCGGCGTGATGGCCGGTCCGCTCGTGCGGTCGTCGTACCGCGCGGGACGGCTCTACGCCCAGACCAAGGGTTACCGTGGGGAGGAGCTGCCGGAGAACCTGCGGCACCTCGCCGACCAGGGCCCGGCCGCGCAAGAAGCCAGCTCCCTGCTGGCGCGATAGGAAGGGGCGGATCAATGGCGATCAGCGTCTTCGACCTGTTTTCCATCGGCATCGGCCCGTCGAGCTCCCACACCGTCGGGCCGATGCGGGCGGCACTGACCTTTGTGGACGGACTCGGCGACGACCTCGGGCGCACCGCACGCGTCCAGTCGGAGCTGTTCGGCTCGCTCGGCGCGACCGGCTTCGGCCACGGCAGTGACAAAGCGGTCCTGCTCGGGCTTTCGGGCTCGCGCCCCGAGGAAATCGACACCGACACCGTGCCCGGGCGCATCGCGGCGATCCGCGAGTCCGGCCGGCTGCTGTTGGCCGGCACGCACGAGATCACGTTCGACGAGGACAACGACCTCACCATGCACCGGCGCAAGTCGTTGCCGGCGCACCCGAACGGCATGGTCTTCCGCGCGTTCGACGCGGCGGGGGAGCTGCTGCGCGAACGGACGTACTACTCGGTCGGCGGCGGCTTCGTCCGCGACGAGTCCTACGAGACGGACGCGGTGTTCGTCGAGGACGCGACGCCGGTGCCGTACCCGTTCCGCACCGGCGCGGACCTGCTCGGGCACTGCGCGTCGACCGGGCTGCCGATCAGCGAGATCATGCTGGCGAACGAGCTGTCCTGGCGGTCGCGCGAAGAGGTCCGGGCCGGGCTGCTGGACATCTGGGCGGTCATGGCGGAGTGCGTCCGCAACGGCTGCACCCACGAAGGCGTCCTCCCCGGCGGTCTGAAGGTGCCGCGGCGCGCGAAGGCGCTCCACGAGAAGCTCCTGGCCGAGGACGGCGCGGACGACCCGCTGTACGCGATGGACTGGGTGAGCCTCTACGCCCTCGCCGTCAACGAGGAGAACGCGGCGGGCGGGCGCGTGGTGACCGCGCCGACCAACGGCGCCGCCGGGATCATCCCCGCCGTGCTGCACTACTACCAGCGGTTCATCCGGCACTCGACCGACGACGGCATCGTCAAGTTCATGCTCACCGCGGGCGCGATCGGCTCGATCCTCAAGCAGACGGGCTCGATCTCCGGCGCCGAGGTCGGCTGCCAGGGCGAGGTCGGCTCGGCCTCGGCGATGGCGGCGGCGGGCCTGACGGAGGTGCTCGGCGGCTCCCCGGCCCAGGTGGAGAACGCGGCCGAGATCGGCGTCGAGCACCACCTGGGCCTGACGTGCGACCCGGTCGGCGGCCTGGTCCAGATCCCGTGCATCGAGCGCAACGCGGTCGGCGCGTCGAAGGCGATCCACGCGGCGAGGATGGCGATGCGCGGCGACGGCAGTCACGTGGTGACGCTGGACAAGGCGATCAAGACGATGCGCGAGACGGGCGCGGACATGAGCGTGAAGTACAAGGAGACCGCCCGCGGCGGGCTGGCGGTGAACGTCATCGAGTGCTGATCAGCGTCTTCGCTTGCGCACCACGAACCGCTCGATTCCGTGGTGGGTGATCTTCCAGACGTCGGGAGTTCGGTCTGCCGACAGCGTGACGATGTCGGCGAGATTGGTTTCGACGAGGTGCAGAAGCTGGTCGCGGGTCGCTTCGCCAGGTAGGTAGAACATGTGCACCTTGGCAGAGCGGTACGCGACCAACTCATCAGGACGCTCCATGATTTTGGCGTCCCGGTTCAGCACGACCCAGCCGGTTCGTGCGATCCGCCTCAGCCATTCGGTGTCCGCGGCACCGAGTGACTCGAGTCGGGTGCCGAACACTTCGGGCGGAGTGTGACAGGCGTAGCCGAGCGCGACCAGAAAGCGCCGCACGCTGCGTGTGACGGCATTCTCGTCGAGGTAGAACTCAGGCGGCGCGGCCCAGGAGGACGCGTGCGGCGGCCCGGACGGCTTCGATGCCGATTCCGTGTTCTTCGGCGACGACGGCAGGTTCTTCACCCGCCTTCAGCATGGCCGCGACATTGGAGACTCGTGCGCCGGAGTCCATGAAGACGGGTTGACCCGACGAACGGTAAGGATCGATCGCGACCTTCGACGGTTCGAAGGTTCGGAGCATGAGGTGATTCGGGTAGTCGTCGGCGCCGAAACCCACGTATGTCAGGTAATCCTGGACGATCTCACGAATTACGGTCTGACCGGATCGTCCTTCGATCAGCCCGGCTCCGGCTTCGGTCTTGGAAAAGTCCCACAGAACCGAGATCCCGTCGGTCACGAGCGCCGGCGACACGAGGACGTATTCCCGTCCGAACTCGCTTTGCAGCTCCTTGAGGGCAGGACGGATCTTCTGCGGACGAACGCCTGCCTGCCGAAGCCCTTCCAGGACCCATGCTTCGGCCAGGGCGATGAAGGGAACGCTGGCCTGCCGGATGCTTTCCGGTTCGGAGACGTGAAGGAGCGGGCCGCCGTGCGAATAGCCACGAGCCCAGCGGTGGAAGGTCTGCTGCGGGATACCCAGGTGCCGAGCGGCATCGGCCATGCTCATCAGCGGCCGGGCGAACCTCACGTCCTCGTCCACGCGTCCTCCTCTCAGACAAGGACCATACTGCTCGATCGCGGACCGTGATCAGTTGACACGCGCGGCGATGGCAGTCACGTGGTGACGCTGGGCAAGGCGAGTAAAACGAAGCGCGAGACGGTCGAGTGCTGACGGGCGGCGGGCCGGCTCAGCGCTGCTGGTCTTCCACCGCCAGCTTCAACCCCACCTCGACCAGCCGCCAGCCGAGCTGCTGTCTCCGTGTTCCCGGCCTGCGGCTCGGCGTCGCCCGCCCCGGCGGGCGGTTGCGCACGCCGTGGCGCAGCTCGTTCTCTCGCTCGTGGACCAGGTCCTCGGCCATCAAGAAGTGCACCGGATCGCCCCCTGCGTCGATGGTCGGTGTCGGTGTCCCCATCGTCGCCGAACGTGGCCGTCCGGTTCCACCGGTTTTCCGCCGCGAACACAGTGTCACCGAGAGCGACGGCGTGAGGCCACTCCGAAGGTGCGCTGCGCCCGGGGTGATCGACTCGGCGCGGCCTAAACTCGCGGGATGGAGTCGACCTCGGTGGTGAATGCCGGTGAAGCGCTGTTCCGGCCGGTCCGCGCGGGCAACGCCTTCGAGGAGACCGTGGAGCGGCTGCTGCAGGCGATCCGGCTCGGCGTGGTGGGCGCGGGGGAGCGGCTCCCGTCGGAGCGCGAGCTCGCCGAACGGCTCGGGGTCAGCCGCGTCACGCTGCGCGAGGCCATCCGGGCCCTTTCCGACGCCGGTTACGTCGAGTCACGGCGAGGCCGCTACGGCGGCACGTTCGTGAACGACACCCTGCCCGGACCGCCCGAACGGTCACCCGGTGGCAAGGTCGAACCGATCGCGCTCGAAGACGCGCTGAGCCTCCGCTACGTCCTCGAGACGGGCGCCGCGGAGATGGCCGCCGCGCGGTCGCTGAGCCCGGCGGACCGCCGGCACCTGACCGGAACGCTCGCCGAAGCCGCGAGCGCGGACCTCGACGACTACCGCCGCAAGGACTCCCGGCTGCACCTGGCGATCGCGGAGGTGACGGCGTCCGGCTCACTGACCACGGCGATGGCCGACGCGCGCACGCGCGTCAACCAGCTGCTCGACCGGATCCCGCTGCTGCCGCCGAACCTCGAGCACTCGAACGCCCAGCACGAGGCGATCGTGGACGCGATCCTCGCGGGGGACGCGGTCGCGGCCCGGCAGGCCATGGCCGAACACATCGAAGGCACGGCGTCGCTCCTGCGTGCGTTCCTCGCCTGAACCCGTCTTGACAGGATTCGAACAACCTCGTTAGTTCTCCACAGAACCTTCTCACCCGTTCGGCCGTCATCCATTCGTGACCTTGGCGACCGAGGAACCAGCGGAAGAGCACGAGCAGCCGGACACCCCGCGACGCCGGCGGTGGCGGCGGATCCGATGCATCGGGTACCGGACCTTCGGGCTGCTCGTCGGCATCCCGCTGATCGCCTTCTGGGTCGCCTACCTCGTGCTCGAAGTCCGCAGCCCGCAGGACGTGCTCGCCGGGCTCGACAAGACCGTCGTCCTGCAGTACTCGGACGGGTCCGAGCTGCTCAAGGTCATCCCGGCGGACGGCGACCGCACCTTCGTGCCCTACGCACACGTGCCCGCGAAGCTGCGGGACGCGATCGTCGCCACCGAGGACCCGACCTTCTGGGACAACCAGGGTTTCGACCCGACCGGCATCGGCCGCGCGTTCCTCACCGGCGTCGGCGGCGGGTCCGGGATCACCCAGCAGTACATCAAGAAGTCCACCGGCGACGACGACGCCACGATCGGGCGCAAGTTCGCGGAGCTCGTCCTGTCCACGAAGATCACCCAGGAACAGAGCAAGGAACAGATCTTCGAAAGCTACGTCAACATCATCTCCTTCGGCCGCGGGACGTTCGGGCCCGCCGCGGCGATGAACGCCTACTTCGGCAAGAAGCTCGACGACTCGATGACCTGGAGCGAGGCCGCGTTCCTGGCCGGGATGATCCAGTCGCCGTCGGTGCACGACCCCGCCGCCTCGGGCGACGCCCACGCCGCGCGGCGCTGGCAGTACGTGCACGACAAGCTCGTCGCCCGCGGGTACGTGCCGGGAACCGAGCCGATGGCCTACCCGGGGGCCGAGATCCAGGCGCCGTCGGAGACACGCGCCGGGCGGGTCACCTACGACGAGTTCCACGTCAAGCAGCAGGTGCTGGCCGAGCTCGAACAGGACGGCTTCCCGCTCGGCCGGCTCCAGCAAGGCAACATGACGGTGGTGACGACGCTCGACCGCGGCATGCAGGACGCCGCGAAGAAAGCGTTGCAGGACAGGCTGAAGGGCGAGCCGAAGGAGTTCCGCGGCGCGGTGGTCTCGGTCGACCCGAAGACCGGCGCCGTGCGCGCCTACCAGGGTGGTGACCAGGGCGTCCGCGACTACGCGGGCACCTCGCACGCGGCGGGCTCGGCGTTCTACCCGTTCACGCTTGCGGCGGCGCTGCGCCGCGGTTTCGGCCCGGACACGCCGATCGCGGCGCCGGCGGAGCAGGAGTTCCTCGGCGAGAAGTTCAAGTACCCCGACGTCTGCGTCCAGAAGTGCACCCCGCGCATGGCGATGGCGACCCACGCCGACGGCCCGTTCGTCGCGCTGGCGAAGAAGCTCGGCCCGGACGCGCTCAGCGAGACCGCGCGGCAGGCCGGCATCCCCGACACCGTCGACGGCGCCCCGACGATGCGGGAGAAGGACGGCTTCCTCATCGGCGCGGGCATCGCGATCGGCCGGTACCCGCTGCGGCCGCTGGACCTGGCGGGCGCCTACGCGACGTTTGCCGCGGAGGGCGTTCGCACGACCCCGCACCTGGTGGCGAAGGTGCGCGACGAAAGCGGCGCGGTCGTCTGGGAGCACACCGACACCACGCGCCCCGCGTTCGACGAGAACGGCGACGAGAGCCGCCGCGTCGCGGAAGACGTCACGCGCACCCTCGGCACGACCCTCGACGACGGCCGCCCGGCGGCGCTGCGCACCGGCGAAGCCGAGCACGGCAGCAGCCCGGACAACCAGGACGCCTGGGCGATCGGCTACACCCCGCAGCTGGCCACGGTGGTCTGGATCGGCTCCGACGACGAGCGCCGGCTGACCGACGCGACCGGCGCGAAGCTCACCGGGGACGTCGTCCCGGCCGACATCTGGCGCACGTTCATGGCCGCGGCGCACCAGGGTCAGCCGTTCCGCCCGCTGGGCGGCGCGGAGCGGGGCGTCCCGCTCGCGCCGCCGATCGACGTCCGCCCGCGGCGGTGAGCCTCAGCGCACCAGGCCGAGCACGAACCCGTCGTGTCCCTTGGCGCCCACGGTCTGGACGGCCGTCGCGTCCACGCGGGGTTCCGCGGCGAGCAGCTCGAACATCTCCCGCGCGCCCAGGACGTTCGGGTCGGTGCTCGCCGGGTCCGCCACCGCGCCCTGGCGGACGACGTTGTCCACCACGATCGTCGTGCCCGGGCGGGACAGCTCCAGCGTCGCGCGGACGTAGTTCGCGAGGTTGTTCTTGTCCGCGTCGATGAACACGAAGTCGAACGGCCCGGTCAGCGTCGGCAGCGTGTCGAGCGCCGCGCCGACCCGGATGTCGACGACGTCCTCGCCGAAGCCCGCGCGTGCCAGGTTCTTCCGGGCGACTTCGGCGTGCTTCGGCTCGTATTCGCAGGTCACCAGCTTGCCGCCGGACGGCAGCGCGCGGGCCAGCCAGATCGTGCTGTACCCGCCGAGCGTGCCGATCTCCAGGATCGAGCGGGCCCCGGCCTGGCGGGCCAGCAGGTTCAGCAGCTTCCCCTGGTTGGGCGCGACGGCGATCGAGGGCAGCCCCGCGCCGGCCGAGTCGGCCAGCGCGGCGTCCAGCGCGGGGTCGGGGGCGAGCAGCGCGCCCGTGAGGTAGTCGTCGACTTCGGCCCAGGTCTTGTCGGTCATGGCTTCCAACCTAGGCCGCTCCGCGACCGGATGGGATCATGACTCCGACGGCGTTCCGGGCGGGAAGCGAAGGTGCACAGTGGACGACTACCGCGTCGTCGCGGACGCCCTCGCCGCCGACATCGAGGCCGGCCGCCTCCGGCCCGGGGACCGGCTTCCGCCGCAGCGCCGGTTCGCGCGGCAGCGTGGCATCGCGAACTCGACCGCCTCCCGCGTCTACGGCGAGCTCGTCCGGCGTGGCCTGGCCGTCGGCGAGGTCGGCCGGGGCACCTTCGTCCGGGCCGCGAAACCGCCGCCCGAACCCGCGCTCGCCGAGCCGGGGGATGCCCGGGTCGACCTCGAGCTCAACTTCGCCGTCCTGCCCGGCGAGTCCGCGCGGCTGGCCAAAGCACTCGAACCGCTGCTGCGCGCCGACGTCCTCACCGCGGCCCTGCACCCGATCGGCGCCGCGGGCACCCCGGCGGCCCGCGACGCGGCGGCTTCCCTGCTCACCCGCGACGACTGGCGGCCCGACCCGGCGAGCGTGCTGTTCACCGGCAACGGCCGCCAGGCGATCGCGGCGGCGATCGCCGCGTTCGTGCCGGTGGGGGAGCGGCTCGCGGTCGAGGCGCTGACCTACCCGGTGGTCAAGGGCGTCGCGTCGCGGCTCGGTGTCGAGCTGGTGCCCGTCGAGACCGACGAGCACGGCCTGGTGCCGGAAGCGCTCGTCGCGGCCGGGCCGGTGCGCGCGCTGTACGTCCAGCCGACCCTGCACAACCCGCTCGGCACGACGATGCCCGCGCGACGCCGTCAGGAGCTCGCCGACGTCGTCGCGCGGCTCGACCTGCCCGTGATCGAGGACGGCATCTACACGTTCCTGCGGGACGACGTCCGGCCGTTCGCCGCCTACGCGCCGGAGCGGACGGTCTTCGTCGACAGCCTGTCCAAGCGGGTCGCCCCCGGGCTCACCGCGGGGTTCCTGGTGACGCCGCCTTCGTGGACACCGCGGCTGGCGTCGTCTGTCCGTTCGGGCGCCTGGGCCGCGTCGCGCTTCTCCGTCGAAGCGGCGACGCAGTGGATCGTGACCGGCACCCTCGCCGAGGTCGAAGCCGCGAAACGCCGTGACGCCGCCACGCGCGCGGTGGTCGTGGCGGAGAAGCTGCTGGGCCTGCGCGGCGACCCGGCGTCCTACCACCGCTGGTGGGAGCTGCCGGAGCGCTGGCGGGCCGAGACGTTCGTCGCGGCGGCCGCGCGCCGCGGGATCGCGCTGTCTCCGGCGGCGGCGTTCGCGGTGCTGCCCGGCCACGCGCCGAACGCGGTGCGGATCGCGGTTTCGGCGCCGCCGGTGGAGATCCTCGGCTCGGCCCTGGACGTGCTGGCCGGCCTGGCCAACGGCAGCCCGGACGACGTCGGTGTCGACTAGGGCGCGTACTTGCCGACGAAGCTGCCGCAGGTGACCACGCGGCCGGTCAGCCGGGCCTGGAGCGCCTTCTCCAGCCCCAGGTAGTCGAACACCGGTGTGTCGGCCGGCACCGACTCCGGCACCGGGCCGCCCGTCGCCAGCAGCCGGGTCGGCACCGTCTGGAACAGCACCAGGTAGCCGCCCTCGCGGTTCAGCGCGTCCGCCGTCTCGAGCATCCGGGCGGGCGCGTCACCGACGATCTCCAGTGGCAGCGGCCACTCCAGCGGGAACGGGTTGTGCAGGCGGAACGCCGGGTAGGCGAACGGGTTGTCGGGCAGGACCGCCGTCCGCGCGGCCGGGAAGCGGTCGAGACAGTCGTGGATCTGCCGGACGTACCGGTAGGTCGACGGGTTCGTGCGGATGCCGGCCATCGCCGGGCTGACGTCGCCGAGGTCGCCGGTCAGCCGGTCGTGCCCGAGGTCGAGGTAGGCCGCCTGGTCGTGCCGCGCGACGACGACCCAGCCGCAGACGACCACGGCCGTCAGGCCTGCCGTCGCGGTCACCCAGCGCCGCGCCAGCCGTGGCCGCGGCGGGACGAGATGGCTCAGCAGCAGCAACGCCGTCAGCGCGAGGGTGCCGGTGAGCAGCGTCGGGGTGTCGTTGCCCCAGGACAGGCTGGTCATGAAGCCGGTGGCGAGCACCAGCAGCCCGGCCCACGGCACCCGCCGCCGCACGGCCGCGTTCACTGGCACGCTGACCGCGACGATCCACCACAGCACGTCCGCCCAGCGCGAGGAGCCGGTGAACCGGCCGTCGACGACCGTCCAGACGACCGCGGCCGCGCCGGCCAGCACGAGCACCCAGGACGCCGCCCGCCCGGCCGCGCCGAGCCGGTCGCCGGGCAGCCGGACGGCCAGCAGCACGACGGCGATCGCGGCGAAGAAGCTCAGCTCCCGGAACGGTGCCTGCGTCAGCACTTCCGGGTCTTCGAGCCAGAGCCCGAGCAGCCGCTCGCCGTACGCGGGCACGCCGCCGGTCAGCTGCTCGACCATCTCCGAGAACCCGCCGCCCAGGCTCACCCAGGCCACGTAGGCCAGCCCGGGCGCGCCGAGCGCGAGGAGGTCGAAGACGAGCCGCCGCCACCAGCGCGCGGTCCGCAGCGCGCCGTCCCGCGTCGCCGGGTGCAGCAGCAGCCACAGCACACCGATCACCGCGGCCAGCGCGAAGCTCTGCTTGACGAACACCGCGCAGCCGAGGAGGACGAGCCCGCCGCGGCGGGCGAAGGCGCGGTCCTTGCCGAGGCCCGCGTCCAGCGCCCAGGCGCCGCACGCGGTGAGCGCGATGCCGTCGACGGTGTGCCAGGCCATCAGCGGGAAGGCGTTGAGGTTGATGAGCGACGCCGCCGCGACCATCGCCGTCATGCCCGGGCCCCAGTCCAGCACCCGGCGGCGGGTGACCAGCGTGGCGAAGGCGATCGTCGCCACGATGATCTCGATCATGGACAGGAAGCTGGAGCCGAAGAACAGCGGCATCGGCAGCGCGTAGTCGACGACGTGCAGCACCGCGGACCCGAGCGGGCGGGCCGAGATGATCTCGGCGTGCGGGACTTCGCCGTGCAGCACCCGCCAGGCCTGGGCGAGGATGAACCCCTGGTCGGAGGGGTGGAACCCGAAGCGGCCGACCCGCAGTTCGGTGGCCAGGGCGAGGGCGGCGACCCAGGCGGCGTGGACGCTCCAGCGCAGCAGCGGCCGGCCCGGTTTCACGACGGCGGGCCCCGGCTCGGAGGCGGCGGCGCGCGCAGGACTCGCCACGTCCACGCCCGCCCGCCTTCCGCTCCCGATCACACCCTGGGAAGCGATGGTAGCGGCCGAGGTCACCCCGGGCGGGGACCGCACCACCGGGCCCGCGCGGTCCACCTCCGGCCGAAGCTGGGCTGCCGCGGCTTGGGGGGGGGGGGGGGGGGGGGGGGGGGGGGGGGGGGGAAAAAAAAAAAAAAAAAACCAACCAAACCCAAACACAAAAAAAACCCACCCGCCACCCCCAAACCAC
>NZ_JBVJON010000012.1:10041-161319 GCF_055583145.1 Amycolatopsis sp. NPDC104819
TTTTTTTTTTTTTTTTTTTTTTTTTTTTTTTTTTTTTTTTTTTTTTTTTTTTTTTCCCCCCCCCCCCCCCCCCCCCCCCCACGACCACTGACCTGCGCCGGAGATCGGAGCCGGGTGGCGCACTCCGGCACCGGCCGGTGAATCACCCGATGGTGCGCCGGGCAGTGCCGATGGCGGCGGTCTGGTCCGCCACCGCTGACCGGTCCCCAGTGCTGACTTCAGACATCCGAACTCCCCAGTTCACCCGAGCCCCGTTCCGGTGAACGGCGCTGGCGCGAGGGTAAGAGGAGCCGTCCCCGCGCGGCCAGCGTTCCCGCGGAAGTTGCGGACATCAAGCACGACGGCGCCAGATCAGGCGGGTCACCGCCGCCGCGACGGACGCCGGCGCGGGGCGGCGGGGCAGGCCGCGCGCTTCCGGCGCGGACTCCCGCGTCGCCCGGTACGCGAGGTGCGCGGTGAACCGGGCGAGCCGCGGTGTCGCGAGCGTCGCCAGCTCGGCGGCGCGGCCTTCGGGCAGCGTCAGGATCTCCGGCCGCTCTTCCAGGGCTTTGACCACGAGCGCCGCGGCGCGCTCCGGGCTGCTCGCCGGGAGGCCGCGGTAGCCGGTCGGCGCGATCATCGGCGTCCGCACCAGCGGCATCCGCACGGAGGTGAAGGTGATCCCGTCCGACAGCGTCTCGCGCCCGGCCGTCAGCCCGAACTCCTCCAGCGCCGCCTTCGAAGCCAGGTACGCCGAGAAGCGCGGGGTGTCGGTCTGCAGGCCCATGGTGGTCACGTTGACGACGTGGCCGAACCGCCGCTCCGCCATCGACGGCAGCAGCCCGAGGATCAGCCGCACCGGGCCGAAGTAGTTGATGGCCATCGTGCGCTCGTAGTCGTGGAACCGTTCCGTGGACAGCGAAACCGAGCGCCGGATCGACCGGCCGGCGTTGTTCACCAGCATGTCCACCGCGCCGTGTTCGCCGAGCACGTCCTTGACCAGCGCGTCGACGGCGTCGCCGTCGGTGAGGTCGCACGGGTGCGCCGCGGCGAGCCCGCCGGCCGCGGTGATCTCGGCGCGCACCTCTTCCAGCTCGTCGGCGCGGCGGGCCACGAGGATCACCTTCGCGCCCTTGCCGGCCACGGCGAGCGCGGACGCCCGGCCGATCCCGGACGACGCGCCGGTGACCAGCACGGTCCGCCCGGCCAGGCCGTGGGCGCGGCGGGCGCGGTCGGGGTCGAGGTGGGCCCGCCAGTACCGGTAGAGCGGCGCCGCGTAGTCGCGCAGCTCGGGCAGCTCGATCCCGCTGCCGAACAACGCCGTGGTCGTGCGCGCGGTGTCGAAGACGACGTCCAGGGTCAGGTGCGGCAGCACTTCGAGCGGGACGCCCAGCTCGTCGAGGACGGCGGCCCGCGCGGCGCGGCCGCCGGGCACCCGGTCGACCCCGGCGGCGGCCGCGTGCGCGAACCGGGCGCCCGCGCGCCGCAACACGTTCGACGGCTTCGCGGGCAGCACGGCCCGGATCACCGGCCCGCCCGCGGCGCGCGCGAAGGCGTTGTAGACGGAGTTCAGCGACTGCGGCCGCGCGGCGGCGAGGTGGTAGGTCGCCCCGGACGGCGCGTCGCGGTGCATCAGGTGCTCCATCGCCTCGACGACGTAGTCGACCGGCACCAGGTTGGTCGCGCCCAGGTCGGGCGCGGCGAGCGGGATCCGGCGGGGCAGCGCCGCCAGCCGCGAGATGGCGGGGAGGAAGTAGTACGGACCGTCGACCTTGTCCATCTCGCCGGTGCGCGAGTCGCCGACGACGGCGGACGGCCGGTAGACGCGGAAGGGCACCGTCTGCTCGCGGACGAGCTTCTCGGCCTGGAACTTCGTCGCGTGGTACGGCGAGCCGAAGTGCTGGCCGAGGTCGAAGTCGGCCTCGGTGAACCGCCCGGCGTGGTCACCCGCGACGGCGATCGAGGACACGTGGTGCACCAGGCCCGCTTCCGCGGCCAAGGCGAAAGCGAGCAGGTGCCGGGTGCCCTCGACGTTCGCGCGCCGGTTGGCCTCCTCGCCGGCGGTGAGGTCGTAGACCGCGCCGAGGTGGACGACGTGGTCGAGGTGCGGCAGCCCGGCGGGGTCGACGCCGAGCCGCGGTTCGCCGAGGTCGCCGACCACGGGGTGCAGCTTGTCCGCGCCCGCCCAGCCGTGGGCGAGCGCCTGGAGCCGTCCCCGGGAGGTCTCCCGCACCAGCGCGTACACCGCGGCCGTCTTCGGCCGCCGCAGCAGCCGGGCGACCAGGCGTTTCCCGATGAAGCCCGTCGCGCCCGTCACGAAGTAGGTCGTCATGGCCGGTCCCTTCCGTCGTGGGCCGACTCTAACCTACTGGAAAGTAGGAACGATAGTTGTCAGGTTTGGGCCGTCTCGTCCGCCGTCGCGACGATGGCGTCACGCAGGGCGGCGCGCAGCCGTCCGACGTCCAGCGGCCCGAGCACCGCCGCCTCACCCGGCGGCGCGACCAGCACCACCTTGTCGTTGCTGACGAACACCGTGACGTCCCTTCGCCTGCCGGCCAGATCCCGGCAGCCGACCGACCATTCGCCCCGACTCATGGTCGCCACCCTCCGTTTCCCTCTTGGCGGTCGTGCTCCGTGCGGGGGTGGGAGCCGGGCGCCGGAGGGTCATGACGCCGGTTCACCCGATTTGCCTACTCGCGGGTTTCCCCTTGCGGTTCGCGGACTTCCGGCGTAGGGCCCGCGCGAGGAGATGTGGCCCGGCGGGTTCGGGAGTACCGTCCGCGGCACGAACCGTCGTCACCGTGGGAGGTCAGGATGTCGGAGCCGCGCAAGATCGTCGTCGTCGGAGCGGGTCTGGGCGGGGCGTCCGCCGCGGCCGCGTTGCGCGAGCGTGGCTACACCGGCGAAGTCCTCCTGATGGGCTCGGACCCGCACCGGCCGTACGAGCTGCCACCGTTGTCGAAGGGCGTGCTGCTGGGCTCCACCGACGAGCCGGACTGGGTGCACGAGGAGAAGTTCTACGCGGACAAGGACATCCGGTTCACCCCGGGCGTCACGGCGACGCGCGTCGAGCTGGGCGCCCGCCTGGTCCTGGACGACGCGGGCGGCGAGCACCGCTACGACCGGCTGGTGCTGGCGACGGGCTCCCGGCCGCGGTCCCTGCCGGTCCCCGGCGGCGACCTCCCCGGGCTGTACACGCTGCGCAGCCTCGACGACTCGCTCAAGCTGCGTTCGGCGTTCGCCGAGGCCGAGCGCGTGGTGATCATCGGCGCCGGCTGGATCGGCTCGGAAGCCGCGGCGGCCGCCCGCACGCACAACGCGGAGGTGACGGTCGTCGACCCGGTCGCGGTGCCGCTGGCGACGGTCATCGGCGAGACGGTCGGCGGGGTGTTCCGCGACCTGCACACGGAGAAGGGTGTGCACTGGCGGCTGGGCGAGCAGGTCACGGAGATCACGGGCGGCCCCACGGGCGTCCGCGGCGTCCGCCTGAGCGGCGGCGACGAGCTGACGGCGGACGTGGTCCTGGTGGCGGTCGGCGCGGCCCCCCGGGTCGAGCTGGCCCACGCGGCGGGCCTCGAGCTGTCCGACGACGGCGGCGTGTGCGTGGACGCGGGCCTGCGCACGGCGGCCCCGGACGTCTACGCGGTGGGCGACATCGCGGCCCACTTCCACCCGCGGTACGGCCGCCGCATCCGCGTGGAGCACTGGTCGAACGCGAAGGAGCAGGGCACGCACGTGGCGCAGAACCTGCTGGGGGAGAACGAGCCGTTCCTCGCCTCGCCGTACTTCTTCACGGACCAGTACGACCTGGGGTGCGAGTACCGCGGTCTGGCGGACCCGGAGTCGGACGAGCTGGTGGTCCGAGGGGATCTGGGTTCCCGCGAGTTCACGGCGTTCTGGCTGCGCGACGGCGAAGTGGCGGCAGCGATGAACGTCAACATGTGGGACGACGGGGATGCCTTGAGCGCCTTGGTGGACGGCCGGGTGAAGGTGACGGCGGAACAGCTCAAGACGGCGGATCTGGCGTCGCTCACCTGAGCCTTTCGCGGAGCAGACCGTCGAGCCGCCGCCAAGCGGGCGACGACGCATTGACGGCCCCCTGCACCAACGCCGGAATCGCCGAACCCTGGTCGTACGCAGGCAACTCCGCGCCATACCGTTCACGAGTCGCCGCGACGAGGCGCTCAGCCAGCGCGTCCACGCGGGGATCCCGCGGATCAAGATCGTGCACACCGTCGTACTCGAGCACGATCGCGAGCAGCGCCGGATCGGCCAGCATCGACGACTGGTCCTCGAACGAGACGCGAGCCGTCGCCGGGTGGGTCGCGAACACCAGCAGCCACAGATCCTGCTGCAGCGCCACCCACCGCTCACTGAACCCCAGACCGCGCATCCGCGACAGAAACCCCACAACGTCGGCAGGCAGCGCCGACAACGAACCGTCCCCGAGCTGCCGCAGCCGCGACCGCGTCTCCCGCAGGCCGCGGATCCGCGCGGACAGGTCCTCGTCGATCTGCCGCAACGCCTCGGCGAGCCCGCCGCCGGAACGCAGCTCGCGGATCCGCGCCAACGGCACCCCCGCCTCGGCGAGCGTCCGGATCTTGATCAGCTCCACGGCGTCGGCCGCGCCGTAGCGGCGGTAGCCGGACGCGTCGCGCGAGGGCTCGGGGAGGAGCCCCTTCGCGTGGTAGACGCGGATCGTCTTGGTCGTCACCCCGACGTACCCGGCGAGCTGTCCGATGGTGAGCACCCCGCCATCGTCGCACTTGACATTGCCCCAGGGGCAAGGTTGCACGATGGGAGCATGACCGACCACGAAACCCTGCGCGCGCTCGCCGACGAGGGCAACGAGACCGCGCTCGACCGCCTGGCCGACCTCGCCGAGGCCCGCGGCGACGTCGAGGAGCTGAGCGAACTGCTCGACGAAGGCTGCGACCACGCCGGGGAACTCCTGACCCGGCGCGCGGTCGCCGAGAACGACCCCCTCGAGCTGCAGCGGATCGCCGACGCCGGGCACGAACCGGCCGGTGAAGAGCTGGAGCGGCTGCTCAGGAAGTAGCCGGACGGGTCAGCGCCAGATAAGCCACCAGCGCCAGCACCGCGAACCCCGCGATCGTCGCCGCCATCGGCACCGCGGTCCCCGGCCCGCCCAGCCCCACCAGCGGCGTCGCCACCGCGCCCACCACGAACTGCAGCACCCCGAGCAACGCCGACGCCGCCCCCGCCGACCGCGCGTGGGCCGCCAGTGCCAGCGAGCTCGCGTTCGGCATCACCAGCCCGATGCTCGACACCAGCAGGAACAACGACACCAGCAGCAAGACCAACGGCGCGTGGAAGAACGCCGAAACCAGCGTCGCGGACCCGCCGAAGACGCCCAGCAGCAGCCCCGAAAGAAGCAGCGTCCGCTCGGGCACGCGCCCCACCAGGCGGCCGTTGAGCTGTCCGGCCAGGACGATGCCGACGCCGTTGACCCCGAACACCACGCTGTACGCCTGCGGACTCAGCCCGTACACACCCTGCAGCGTGAACGACGAACCCGAGATGTAGGCGAACATCGACGCGAACAGCAGCCCGGACGCCAGCGCGTACCCCGCGAACGACCGGTCCAGCGCCAGCCGCCCGTAGGTTCGCATCACCTGGCCGAGCCGCGCCGGCGACCGCGAAGAAGACGGCTCCGGGAAGGCGAACACCACCACGGCCAGCAGCAGCGCGCCGAACGCCGTCAGGACCACGAACACCCCGCGCCACGACGTCCAGTTCAGCAGCTGCCCGCCGATCAGCGGCGCCAGGATCGGGGCCAGCCCGCTCACCAGCATCAACGTCGAGAAGAACTTCGTCATCGCGGTGCCGGAGAACAGGTCCCGCACGGTCGCCCGCGCGATCACGATGCCCGCCGCCGCGCCGAGGGACTGCACACCCCGCGCCGCGACCAGTAGCCACGCATCCGGGCTCACCGCGCACAGCACCGACCCCACGACGTACAGCACCAGCCCCACCAGCAGCGGGCGCCGGCGGCCCAGCGCGTCCGACAGCGGCCCGAGCACCAGCTGGCCGATCGCGAGCCCGGCGATGAACGCGCTGAGCGTCAGCTGGACGGTGGTGTCCGCCGCGTGGAGGTCGGCCGCCATCCGCGGCAGCGCGGGCAGGTACATGTCGATCGACAGCGGCCCGAAGGCCGAGAGGCCACCCAGCACGAGGACGAACTTCAGCTGCGTCCGCCTGCTCGTCGCGGTACTTTCCGACGTGGTGGTCATGCGCCTCCTCTGGTCCCTGCTTCCGACCAGCGACGCGGTGACCTGCGCTATTCCGGCTGTGAGCGGTGACACCCCGTGCTCAAACGAGCACTGAACCGGTACTGATCCGATCAATTTTCCGGCCGATTGGGCGGCGGCTCTGGATCGAGGGTCGAGACTGCGATATACATCGGATGTCTGGTCGAGCGGGTGAAGGGAATATCCGTGCAGCTTGTGCGCCTCGGGGAGCCGGGTAGTGAGCGTCCGTTCGTGCGGGCCGGCAACGGCACGACCTACGGCCTGAGCGGCCTGACCGCCGACATCGACGGCGGGTTCCTCGCCGCCGGCGGCGTCGCCCGCGTGGCCGCCGCGCTCGCCGCCGGGGAGCTGCCGGAAGAGAACGTCGACGGCCTCCGCGTCGGCTCGCCGATCGCCCAGCCCGGCAAGGTCGTCTGCATCGGCATGAACTACCGCCGCCACGCCGAGGAGACCGGCGCGACCCCGCCCACCGAGCCCGTCGTCTTCATGAAGGCGCCGGACGTCGTGGTCGGCCCGGCCGACGACGTCCTCATCCCGCGCGGGTCGGTCAGCACCGACTGGGAGGTCGAGCTCGGCGTCGTCATCGGCAAGACCGCGCGTTACCTCGACAACGTTGACGAAGCCCTGGGTCACGTCGCCGGTTACGTCGTCTCCAACGACGTTTCCGAGCGCGCGCTGCAGTTCCGCACCGCGCAGTGGGACAAGGGCAAGTCGTGCGAGAACTTCAACCCGCTCGGCCCGGGGCTCGTCCCGGCGAACGAGGTGCCCGACCCGCAGGACCTCGGCCTGCGCCTCTGGATCAACGGCGAGAAGAAGCAGGACTCGAGCACCAAGGACATGATCTTCTCCGTGGCCGAGATCATCCACCACCTGGGCCAGGTGATGGTGCTGCGCCCGGGCGACCTGATCAACACCGGCACCCCGGAAGGCGTCGCGCTCGGGCAGCCCGACCCGAAGCCGTACCTGCGCGACGGCGACGTGATCGAGCTGGAGATCGACGGGCTCGGCCGGCAGCGCCAGACCGCGAGGCAGGCCTGACCATGGCGAAGATCATCGGCATGGAGGTCCTCGACGTCCGGTTCCCGACGTCGAAGGAGCTCGACGGCTCCGACGCGATGAACCCCGACCCGGACTACTCGGCCGCGTACGTCGTGCTGCACACCGACGGTGGCCCGGACGGCTACGGCCTCGCGTTCACCATCGGCCGCGGCAACGACGTCCAGGCCGCCGCGATCCGCGCGCTCGCCCCGCACGTCGTCGGCCGGGAGGTGCCCGAAGACGCGGCTGCGCTCGGCGCCCTCTCGCGCACGCTCGTCGGCGACTCGCAGTTCCGCTGGCTGGGCCCGGAAAAGGGCGTCGCGCACATGGCCGTCGGGGCGGTGGTCAACGCTGCGTGGGACCTCGCCGCGCGCCGCGCGAACCTGCCGGTCTGGAAGTTCGCCGCGCGCATGACGCCCGAAGAGCTCGTCAGCCTCGTCGACTTCCGCTATCTGAGTGACGCGCTCACCGAGGCCGAGGCCCTGGAGATCCTGCGTGCCGCCGAGCCCGGGCGCGCCGAACGGACGAAACAGCTCGAAGCCGACGGCTACCGCGCCTACAGCACGTCCCCCGGCTGGCTCGGGTACGCCGACGCGAAGCTGGTGCGGCTGGCCGAACAGGCCGTCGCGGACGGCTTCGACATGATCAAGCTGAAGGTGGGCGGCAACCTCGAGGACGACGTCCGCCGCATGAAGCTGGCCCGCGAGACGGTCGGGGACGGCATCCGCATCGCCGTCGACGCCAACCAGCGCTGGGACGTCCAGGCCGCGGTCGACTGGATGACCGAGCTCGCGCCGTACGACCCGTACTGGATCGAGGAGCCGACGTCGCCCGACGACGTCCTCGGGCACGCGGCCATCGCGAAAGCGCTGGCGCCGATCAAGATCGCCACCGGTGAGCACGTCCAGAACCGCGTGGTGTTCAAGCAGCTGCTGCAGGCGAACGCGATTTCGGTGCTGCAGCTGGACGCCGCGCGGGTCGGCGGGTTCACCGAGAACCTCGCGATCCTGTTGCTGGCCGCGAAGTTCGGCGTGCCGGTGTGCCCGCACGCCGGTGGTGTCGGGCTCTGCGAGCTGGTCCGTCACCTGTCGATGTTCGACTTCGTGGCGGTGTCCGGCACCGACGCGGACCGCTCGATCGAGTGGGTCGACCACCTGCACGAGCACTTCACCGACCCGGCCGTCGTCGAACGCGGCCGGTACCTCGCCCCGACCGTCCCCGGGTTCTCCGCGCGCATGCACGACGCCACGCTGCGCCGGTTCCGCTTCCCGGACGGTCCCGAGTGGACGGAGACCGCAAGTGAGTGAATTCGAGGGCCTGGTGGCCGCCGTCACCGGAGGCGCCTCGGGCATCGGCAAGGCGGCCGCGGACCTGCTGGCCGAGTGCGGCGCGCGGGTGGCGGTCCTCGACCTTAAGCCGGGCGACGACGGCATCCGCTGCGACGTCTCCTCCGACGACGAAGTGCGCGCCGCGATCGACACCGTCGTGGAACGCTTCGGGCGTCTCGACATCCTGATCAACAACGCCGGGATCGGCGCACAGGGCGACGTCACCGCCAACAACGACGACGAGTGGCACCGCGTGTTCGACGTCAACGTCGTGGGCATGGTCCGGCTCGCCCGGGCCGCGCTGCCCCACCTCAGGAACTCGCCGTCCGCGGCGATCGTGAACACCTGCTCCATCGCGGCCTGGGCCGGCCTGCCCCACCGCGCCCTCTACTCGGCCAGCAAGGGCGCGGTGCTCTCGCTGACCCTGGCCATGGCGACCGACCACCTGCCCGACCGGATCCGCGTCAACTGCGTGTGCCCCGGAACGGCGGACACCCCCTGGGTCGGCCGCCTGCTCGACGCCGCCGAAGACCCGGCGGCCGAGCGCGCGGCCCTCGCGGCGCGCCAGCCGATGGGCCGGCTGGTCACCGCCGACGAGGTCGCGAACGCCATCGTCTACCTCGCGAGTCCCCTTTCCGCTTCGACCACCGGGACCGCGCTCGCGGTCGACGGTGGCATGTACGGCCTGCGCCCGCGCGGTCCGGTCCCACCCCGGTAAGACTTGATTTCCGCTGTCATCAAGGAGGATGCGGTGCGCACGAAGGTGATCCAGGTGGCCGCGATGGCCACCGTCTGCGGCCTGGTACTGGCCGCCTGCGGGTCCACTAAGGACAATGCGTCGGCGCCCGCGGCGGGCGGCGGCAACCCCGGCGGCAAGGTCGGCGCGACCCTGCCGCTGCTGACCTCGCCGTTCTGGCAGGCCTACAACAACTACGTGCCACAGATGGCGAAGTCCGAGGGCGTCGACGTCCTCCCGACGGTCAACGCCGACAGCGACCCGGCCAAGCTGATCACCGACATCGGCACCTTCCTCAACCAGGGGGTCAAGGGCCTGGTCGTGACGCCGCTGGACTCCGCGGCCATCGTCGCCGGGCTCAAGCAGGCCGAGAACAAGGGCGTGCCGGTCGTCGCGGTCGACGTCGCCCCCGAGAGCGGCAAGGTCGCCATGGTGGTGCGCGCCGACAACAAGGCCTACGGCACCAAGGCGTGCGACGCGATCGGCGAGAAGGTCAAGTCCGGCAAGGTCGTGCAGATCCAGGGTGACCTCGCCTCGGTCAACGGCCGTGACCGCTCGGAGGCCTTCAAGGCCTGCATGACGCAGAAGTACCCGGGCATCCAGGTGCTGGACATCCCGGCCGAGTGGAAGGCCGACAAGGCGTCCTCCGGCCTGGACAGCATGCTGACGGCGAACCCGGACATCAAGGGTGTCTACATGCAGGCCGGCGGCGTCTACCTGGCCCCGACCCAGCAGGCGCTCAAGCGCAAGAACCTCTCGTTCCCGGTCGGCGACCCGAAGCACATCGTGCTCGTGTCGAACGACGGCATCCCGCAGGAGCTGGCCGCGATCCGCGCCGGCGAGCTGGACGCCACCGTGTCCCAGCCGGCCGACGCCTACGCGAAGTACGGCCTGTACTGGCTGAAGAAGGCCATGGCGGGCGAGACGTTCAAGGCCGGGCCGACCGACCACAACAGCACCATCGTCGAGATCAGCCCCGGCATCCTCGAGGACCAGCTGCCCGCGCCCGTCATCACCAAGGACAACGTGGACGACAAGGCCCTGTGGGGGAACAACCTGTGACCGCGCTGCCCGCCGGCGAGTCCGCCGTCCCGGTGGTCAGCGCCGTAGGAGTCGGGAAGCGCTACGGCCCCACCGTGGCGCTCCACGACGTCAGTCTCACCGTGCACCCCGGCGAGTCGCACGCGCTCGTCGGGCGCAACGGGGCCGGCAAGTCGACGCTCGTCACCATCCTCACCGGCCTGTCCGCGACGGACACCGGGCACGTCGAGTTCGGCGGCGAGCCGGCCCCGCCGCTGTCCAAACAGGACGACTGGAAGGCGCGGGTCGCCTGCGTCTACCAGCACGCGATGGTCGTCCCGCAGCTCACGGTCGCCGAGAACCTGTTCCTCAACCGGCAGGCCGGCGGCGGGTTCGCCATCGGCTGGAAGTCGTTGCGCCGCAAGGCGCGCGAGCTGCTGGACTCGTGGGACGTGCACGTCGACGTCGACACGCCCGCCGGCGAGCTGTCGGTGGAGGACCGGCAGTTCGTCGAGATCGCCCGCGCGCTGTCCTACGGCGCCCGGTTCATCGTGCTCGACGAGCCGACCGCGCAGCTGGACAAGCAGGCCATCGAGCGGCTCTTCGAGCGGATGCGCCAGATGCAGGCGAACGGCGTGACGTTCCTGTTCATCTCGCACCACCTGCACGAGGTGTACGAGGTCTGCCAGGCCGTCACGGTGCTGCGCGACGCGAAACACGTCCTCACCGCGCCGGTGTCCGAGGTCGGCCGGGCCGAGCTGGTCGACGCGATGACCGGCGAACCCGGCGGCCTGTCCGTCCGCGACGCCGCTTCCCGGGAGTCCCTCGAAGCCGATGCCGCGGAGATCCTTGCGGTGGACGGGTTGTCCGGCGACGGCTTTTCGGACGTCTCTTTCCGGCTGCGCCGCGGCGAGGTCGTCGGGCTCGCGGGCAGCAACGCCAGCGGCAAGCACCAGGTCGCCGAGACGGTCTACGGCCTGCGGACACCGTCCGCGGGCACGATCCGCGTCGACGGCTCGCCGCTGCGAGCGGGCGACATCCCGGCGGCGCTGCGCGCGGGCATCGGCTGCGTGCCGCGCGACCGGCACCACGAGGGACTGGTGCTGGAGCACTCGATCGCGGACAACGCCACGCTGTCCATTTTGGACAAGCTGGGCCGCGGCGGGATCGCGTCACCCACCGCCCGGCGCGCGAAGGCGGCACAGGCCCTGCGGGACTACGACATCGTGGCCGCGAGCGCCGAGCAGCCCGTGTCGGACCTCTCCGGCGGCAACCAGCAGAAGGTCGTGCTGGCCCGGGCCCTGATCGGCGACCCGCGGGTCGTGGTGCTGATCAACCCGACCGCGGGTGTGGACGTGAAGTCGAAGGAGGCGCTGCTCGCGGTCGTGGACCGGGTGCGCGCCGAGGGCAAGGCGGTGCTGATCGTCAGCGACGAGCTGGACGACCTGCGCCTGAGCGACCGGGTCCTGGTGCTGCGCGCCGGGGCCGTGGTCGCCGAGCACCAGGCCGGGTGGTCCGACGGCGACCTCGTGGCCGACATCGAAGGAGTCGAGCTTTCGTGACCGACGTGATGACCTCTCCGCAGACGGAGCTGCCCGCACCACCCCGGCGCCGCAAAGCCGGCTGGCTGCGTGAGCTCGCGCTGCTGCCCGCCCTGGTCGTCGTCTTCGTGATCGGCGGCCTGGTCGATGACACCTTCGTCGGCTGGAGCAACATCGTCAGCATCCTGACCGCGTCGGCGGCGCTGTCGCTGGTCGTGCTCGGCGAGTCGCTGGTGCTGATCACCGGGAAGTTCGACCTGTCCCTGGAATCCACGATGGGCCTGGCGCCGGCGCTCGGCGCGATGGTCGTGATCCCGGCGGCGTCGGCCGGCTTCGGTGTCGAGCTGCCCGCCGCGATCGGCCTGCTGGTGATCCCGCTGTGCGGCGCGCTGGTCGGGTTCCTCAACGGCTTCCTGATCGTGAAGCTGAAGCTGAACGCCTTCATCGTCACCCTCGCCATGCTCACCGTGCTGCGCGGTGTCCAGGTCGGGTCGACCAAGGGCAAGACGCTGTTCAACCTGCCGGACTCGTTCACCAACCTGGCGACCACGACGTTCCTCGGGCTGCCGATGTCGGTGTGGCTGGCCGCGGCGCTGTTCGCGGTCGCCGGCTGGGTGCTGCGCTACCACCGCGTCGGCCGGGCGCTGTACGCGATCGGCGGCAACCGCGAAGCCGCGCGGGCCGCGGGTGTGCGCGTCGACCGGATCGCGTGGGCGGTGTTCGTCGTCGCCGGGATCCTCGCCGCGATCGGCGGCCTCGCGTACACGGGTTACGTCGGCGCGCTGGGCGCCAACCAGGGCTCGGGGCTGATCCTGCAGGTGTTCGCGGCGGCGGTGATCGGCGGTGTCTCGCTCGACGGCGGCAAGGGCACGCTGATCGGCGCCCTCACCGGCGTCCTGCTGCTGTCGTCGGTGTCCAGCCTGCTCAACTACGCGCACGTCACGGCGGAGTGGCAGGGGGCCATCTACGGCGCCATCATCCTGGTCGCGCTGATCATCGCCCGGTACGCGGGCGGAAAGCCCCAGACCTGACGCTCACGCCGTGATCATCCGACGTTCTCAGGAGTGCGTGTGCTACGAGGCTTCCGCGGCCGGCTCGGCGTCGGCCGTCGGGTCGTCCGCGGTGCCCAGGGCGTTGCGCAGCCACTGCTCGACCCCCGCGACGTGCACGGTCGCCCACGAGCGGGCCAGCTCCGGCTCGCGCGAGGCGATGGCCTCGTAGATCGCCGTGTGCTGCTCGCGGGTCTTCGCGACCGCGCCCTCCTGGGTGAGGCCGCGCCAGATCCGGGCGCGGGCGGTCGGCCCGGAGAGGCTGTCGAGCAGCGAGCACAGCACGGGGTTGCCGGAGCCGTCGGCGATCTTGCGGTGGAACTGCAGGTCGTTGGCGACCAGTGCCTCGACGGTCGGCGAGTCCTCCAGCTCGCCGAGCAGCGCGCCCAGCTCGGTGATGTCGTCGTCGCTCATGTGCAACGCGGCCAGCGCGGTCGCGGCGGGCTCGAGGATCCGCCGCACGGCGAGGAAGTCGAGCACGGTGTCGTCGCGGTGGAAGTCGACCACGAACGTCATCGCGTCGAGCAGCAGGTTCGGCTCGAGGCTGGTGACGTAGGTGCCGTCGCCCTGGCGGACGTCGAGCACCCTGATCAGGCACAACGCCTTGACGGCCTCCCGCAGGGAGCTGCGCGAGAGCCCGAGCCGCTGGGCCAGCTCGGCCTCCTTCGGCAGCCGGTCGCCCGGCGCCAGCTCGCCGGAGATGATCATGTCCTTGATCTTGTCGATCGCGACATCGGTGACGGGCATCTGTCCGCCCTCCCTGCAACAGACCTCGGATGTTTCGGTGTTCCTCCCCAGCGTGCCATGCCCCGGCCAAGGAGTGGTGATGACCCACCAACGCGAACCGCAAAGAGTGGCTCTCCACACTCGGCTCAAGCCCGGCAAGGAGGCCGAGTACGAGTCCGTCCACGCGGTCATCCCGCCCGAGCTGGACGTGGCCCTGCGCGAAGCCGGCGTTCGCAGCTGGCGGATCTGGCGTAACGGTCTCGACCTCTTTCACGTCGTCGAAGTCGACGACTACGCGGCGATGCGGGCGGCGTTGCGGGACCACCCCGCCAACGTCCCTTGGCAGGCCAGGATGGCCGAGCTGCTGGCCGTCGAAGACGACTACTCCGGCGACGACACCGGCATCGGGCTGGTCTGGGAACTGCCGGTGAAGGAGTGACGGCGTTGGAACTGTCCCCGCTCGGGCTCGGCTGCGCGCAGCTGGGCAACCTCTACCACGCGATCACCGACGAGACCGCGGCCGCGACCGTGCGCCGCGCGTGGGACGAGGGCATCCGGTACTTCGACACCGCGCCGCACTACGGCCTCGGCCTGTCGGAGACCCGGCTCGGCGCGGCCCTGCGGTCCTTTCCCCGCGACGAGTACGTGCTCTCGACGAAGGTCGGGCGCGTGCTCGAGCCGAACCCCGGCGGCGCCGGCGCCCAGGACGACCAGGGCTTCGCCGTCCCGGCCGCGTACAGGCGCCGGTGGGACTTCAGCCGCGACGGCGTCCTGCGCTCGATCGAGGACAGCCTGGTCCGGCTGGGGCTGGACCGCGTCGACGTCGTGTACGTCCACGACCCCGACGACCACTTCGAGGAAGCCCTGCGCGGCGCCTTCCCGGCGTTGCGCGAGCTGCGGGAGCAGGGCGTGATCGGCGGGTTCGGCGCCGGGATGAACCAGGCGCCGATGCTCACCGAGTTCGTCCGCCGGACCGAGCTCGACGTGCTGCTGGTGGCGGGCCGCTACACGCTGCTCGACCAGCCCGCGCTGGACGAGCTGCTGCCGCTCTGCCTCGAGCGTGGCGTCCGCGTCGTCATCGGCGGCGCGTTCAACGGCGGCATCCTGGCGACGGCCGAACCGGGCCGCGTCTACGACTACGCCGAGGCGCCGCCGGAGCTGGTCGAGCGGGCAGCCCGGATCGCGGCGGTGTGCGCGCGCCACGGGGTCGAGCTGCCGGAAGCCGCGCTCGCGCTGCCGATCGCGCATCCGGCGGTGGCGTCGGTGGTCGTCGGCGCGCATGATCCGGAGCAGGTGAGCGTGAACGCCCGGCGAGCGCGGGCGGTCGTGCCGCCGGAGCTGTGGACGGAGCTGGTCGACGCGGGCCTGCTGCGCGCCGACGTCGTGATCGCCGAAGGAGTCTCATGATCGACGCCCACCACCACCTCTGGGACCCGTCGCGGCGCGAGTACCCGTGGATGGCGAGGGCGGCGATGGACCCGATCCGCCGCCCGTACACCGTCGACGACCTGCGCGCGGTGACGAAGGCCGCGGGTGTCCATGCGACGGTGCTGGTCCAGACGGTGTCCTCGGCCGAAGAGACCGAGGAGTTCCTGGCGACGGCGGTGGCGGAACCCGTGGTCGCGGGGGTGGTCGGCTGGGCCGACCTCACCGCCCCGGATCTCACCGACCGCTTGGCGGTGTTGCGCGAGCGCGGACCGCTGGTCGGCCTCCGCCACCAGGTGGAGAACGAATCGGACGACGACTGGCTGCTGCGCCCGGGCGTCGTGGCCGGCCTGAACGCGCTGGCGTCGGCCGGCCTGACCTACGACCTGCTCGTGCGCACCGCCCAGCTGCCCGCGGCGGCCGAGCTGGCGCTGCGGCAGCCGGAGCTGCGGCTGGTGCTCGACCACGCGGCGAAGCCCCCGATCGCGTCGGGGGAGTGGGAGCCGTGGGCGTCCGGGGTGGCGGCGCTGGCCGCGCGCGAGAACGTCGTGTGCAAGCTGTCCGGGCTGGTCACGGCCGCGGACTGGTCGGGCTGGGAAGTGGGGCACCTGCGCCGGTACGTCGACCACGTGCTGGAGGTGTTCGGCCCGTCGCGCGTGCTGTTCGGCTCGGACTGGCCGGTCTGCGAGCTGGCGGCGTCCTACGAGCTGGTCCTGGACGCGGCGATCTCGCTGACGGGCTCGCTGTCGGACGCGGAGCGGCTGGCGGTGTTCGAGCACAACGCCCGGCGCGTCTACGCGTTGGATGCGAGCGAGGACACCTCTTCCAGGGGGTAAAAGAGGTGTCCCCGCCCGCGGCTGTGATGGCCTAGAACTCGTCGTCGCGGATCATGCCGCGCAGGCGCGTCAGCGCCCGGTGCTGCGTGACCCGCACGTTGCCCGGCGAGATCCCGAGCGCTTCGGCGGTCTCCTGCGCGGAGAAGCCGACGGCGATGCGCAGGGTCAGGATCTCCTGCTGCACCCGGGGGAGCGACGCGAGCAGCCGGCCCAGGCGCGCGCCGAGGTCGAGGCTGAGCGCGTGGGTCTCCGGCTCGTTGCCGACGAGCGGGCGCTCCGGGAGCTCGGGGACGGGCTCCGAGCGGTCCCGGGCGACGGCGCGGTAGGCATCGGCGACCTTGTTGGCCGCGATCGCGTGGACGAGGTAGAGGAAGGAGCCCCCGCGGTCCTGGTAGTCGGGGAGCGCCTTGAGGACGGCGAGGCAGACTTCCTGCGCGACGTCGTCGGCGGACAGGTACGACAGGTCGCGCCCGCCCATGCGCGCCCGGCAGTACCGGACCACCACCGGCTCGATCATCTGGAGGAGGTTGTGGATCGCGGCGGGGTTGCCCTCGCCCGCGTCTTTCACCAGAGGATCGAGGTCCTCCTTGGTGAGCCGTCCGCTGGGCCGAGGCAGTGACTCCGGAGTGCGATAATCGCGAACCTCACTGGAAGCCTGCTCGGTGGTCCTCGGCGGTGCTGTCATGAGTCGTCTCCCCGGCCGACCCTCGACCGTCGCTGCCGGGGGTTCCACTCTCCGTGACCGTTCGGTGACAGGTACTCCGGGAGACCCGGTCTTACCTGCGTTCCGTGCGACGCTGGGTAATCGTAAGCACCTGATGGCGCATCAGTCCAGATTTCAACGACCAATACCCCGTTCGCAGGAGCGACCGTGATGTTACCGCGACCCGACGCGGCACATTGCGATTAATCGGTTTCAGGATGTGCCGAGTTCACTCGTCAGTGGAGGATGACCACGGAAGTGGCAGTCACCGTGACGGCGAGCGACGCCAGGGCGGGCATGACCGGGTGAAGCGGCCTCGGTTCGGGTGCCCGCAGCGCCCGTTCGCGCTGGACACCGACGCCGGCGAGGAGCACGGATGTAGCAGCCGCGAAGAGCACAGGGACCAGAGCGAGACCCCAGTGGTGCTGCGCGGCGGCGTGGAGGAGCAGGGCGGTGCAGGCGGCCGACCCGAGGGCGGTGCGCCGCCAGGCCAGCCCGGTCCGCTCGGCCTGCGCCCCGGCGGGGGCGGTCACGGCCGGGCCCCGAAGCCGAAATAATCGCGAACGGCCCGCAGTCGGGGAGCGCGGTAGCGTCCCGGGTCGGGTCGCTCACGGTCCGTCGCCCGGGGGTTCGGGTCCGGGGTGGCCGTTGAACACTGGTCACCTGGCGTAGTTACGGAGACACCAGCAGCCCCGCAACCGCCTGACCCTCCGGCGCGAGTTCCGGTGGCGAGATCGCCGGCCGCCCGCACCGCCACGACAGCCGTCGTCCATCCAGGTGCGCCAGTTGGCCACCCAGATACCCACCCCACCCGTCCCATCGCCCGTGTCGACCCTCCAGACACGCGAGTCGACCCTTCAGTCACGCGAGTCGACTGTCCAATCACGCGAGTTGACCCTTCAAACACGCGAGTCGGCCGTCCGGGCACGCGAGTCGTCCGTCCAGGTACGCGTGTCGTCCGTTCCAGCACGCGAGTCGTCCGTCCGGATACGCGAGTCGTCCGTTCCAGCACGCGTGTTGACCCTCTAATCACGCGAGTCGACCCTTCAATCACGCGTGTCGACCCCTCAAGCACGCCTGCCGACCCTCGCGGCACGCACCCCGACCGCTCAACCGCCCTCACGACACCACCAGCAAAACCGCCGCAGCCACGATCAGGACCAGCAAACCGCCGGTCAACGCCACGATCATCCAGCTCCGAGGCAACGGCTCCCCGGCCCGCATCGCGATCTGCACCCGCCGCCACCGCGGATACGCCGTCGCCGCGAGGACCGCCGCCAGCACCACGCACAGCCCCGACAGCACCGCGCTCGCCGTCGCCGGGGCCGGGATCAGCTGGTGGACCGCCACGCCGCCGGCCACCAGGCCCAGCGCCGTCCGGAGCCAGGCCAGGAACGTGCGCTCGTTGGCCAACGTGAATCGATAATCCGGCTCGTCGCCGCCCGAATGGGGCCTGATCTCCTCTGCAGCCACGTCCGCAGACGCTAGCGGGCGGCCGGCTCCTCGGCTCGGTACGCGAACACCCACCAGCGCAGCACCGCGAACCGGACGAAGCCGCCGACCAGGCTGGACAGCAGCAGCGTGCCCGTCTCCTCCCACGACGTCGGCCGGTCGACGACCGCGTCGAGGATCGCCAGGACCGCCGAGCCGTACCCCGCGTAGAAGGCGAACGTCAGCAGGTCCTGCAGGTGCCGCTTGCCGGCGTTGCTCTGCCGTCCCGCGAAGGTGACACGGCGGTGGAACTCGGTGTTGCCGAGCGTCGTCAGCGCGATCGCGACCAGGTTCGCCACCTGGGAGCCGAGCTCGTCGCGCAGCAAAAGGAACAAGACCGCCTGGACGCCCGTTGTCACGACGCCGGCCACGACGTACCACGCCGCGTGCGTGCCGAGCTCGTGGTGCCGGTCGGGGTCGGTGGCGAGCAGCCGGTGCTCCGGTGCGCACCTGGTGGTGGCCATGATCCGAAGCTACTCCGCATTCACAAACTTGTGAATATGTTAAACCCGTTGAAGAAATGTGATCCCGGCGACACCGCCGGGGTTTCGCCCTCCGGCGCCTCGGGTAGGTCACCGGCGATGCCTACTGCCTACGCGCCGGGAGAACCCTGTGAGTGACCGTGACTCGGCCGACTCGGAAAGCCTGAGCCCCAGCGAGGCGCTGGACGAGGACGAGCTGCGCGTCGACCCGCTCGAAGAGGGCGTCGAGCCGCCCGAACACTGGAGTGCCGCCAACCGCTTCGGCACGACGCCCAGCGAAGTCCGCGAAGGCGAGCCGATGGCGCAACGCCTCGCCGAAGAGGAGCCGGACGCCGAGCCCGAGCCGGTCCCGGACCGGCCGATCGCGGCGACCCCGGCGGAGGAGCTCGACGAAACGGTCGAGGACGCTCCGCCGGACTTCGAGCAGGTGACCCCGGACGACGACGTGCCGCACCGGCACGCCGACCCCGATCCGGGGGAGCGGGCGGACTACGCCGGCGGCTCTGTGGCGGACGCCATCCGCCAGGCCCGGCAGGGCTGATCCGCTCAGACTGCGCGTCCGAACGGACGCCCCTAGCGTGGGGCACCAGTGCATCGGACCGCGACGAAGGGAAGGCCGAAGATGCTGACCGTGACCGAAGCCGCCGCCGAGGCGATCACCGCATTGACCAGCCAGAGCGAAGGGGACGCCGGGCTCCGCCTGGCGGTCCAGAACGCCGAGGGCGAAAGCGCGCAGCTGGCGCTGTCCGTCGCCCCCGAACCCACCGAGGGTGACAGCGTGCTCGGCGCCGAGGAGGGCCCGAAGGTCTTCCTCGAACCGCAGGCGGCGGCGTTGCTCGACGACAAGGTGCTCGACGTCCAAGAGGACGAAGCCGGCGGAGTCGCCTTCGCCGTCTTGCCGCAGCACACGAGCTGACCGCGGCGAACGGGCCTTTCGCGCCGCGGAAGGCCCGTTCGCCTAGCGGGGCCGCCAGGCGCTGACGAGCACCGCGGCCCGCAACCGCAGCAGTTCCGCCGCGTTGGCGCGGGCGTGGTCGAGCGACGGCGCGTGGTCGATCAACGCGCTGCTCGCGACGACGCCCAGGCTCGCCAGCCCGGCTTCGTCGAGCTGGATCCGCCCCGCCAACGCCATCAGCGGCACCCCGCGCGGCCTCGCGCGCGCCGCGATCCCGGCCGGAGCCTTGCCGTTGAGACTCTGTTCGTCGAGTGATCCCTCGCCGGTGATGACGAGGTCGGCGCCGACGAGCGCCTGGTCGACCCCGGTCAGCCCGGCGATGAGGTCGAACCCGGATTCCACGGTCGCGCCCAGCCCGGCGATCGCGCCGGCCGCGACCCCGCCGCCGGCCCCCGCGCCCGGCACCCGGCTGATGTCCGGGGCGCCACCCACCTGCAGCGCGTGCGCCCAGCGCGCGAGAGCGTCGTCGAGCAACGTCACTTCCGGCGGGCCCGCGCCCTTCTGCGGCCCGAACACCGCCGCGGCGCCGTCCGGGCCGAGCAACGGGTTCGTGACGTCGGTCGCGACCGCGACGCTCACGCCCTCCAGCCGTTCCCGCACCGGCGTCAGCTCGGTCGACGCGACCCGCGTCAACGTTCCGCCGCCGAGCCCGACCGGCGCGCCGAACGCGTCGAGCACTCCGGCGCCGAGCGCGCCCAGCATTCCGGCGCCGCCGTCGGTGCTGGCCGTGCCGCCGACCGTAAGGACGAGCCGGCGGGCGCCGTGGATCAGCGCGTCCCCGAGCAACTCGCCGACACCCCAGGTGTGCGCGGCCAGCGCGGTCGCCGGGCTCGGCTCGACGAACTCGATCCCGCACGCGCGCGCCGACTCGACGTACGCAGTGCCGTCCAGCACCGCATAAGAGGCGTTCACCGCCGCCTCGAGCGGGCCGCGGACGGTCAGCCGGACGATCCGCGCGCCCGCGGCTTCGAGCACGTCAAGCGTTCCCTCGCCGCCGTCCGCGACGGGGCACGCAACGATGTCGGCGTCCGGCAGCGCGTCCCGCACGCCCAACGCGATCGCCTCCGCGGCCTCGACCGCGGTGAGACTGCCCTTGAACTTGTCCGGCGCGATGACGACTCGGGTCACGGCTTCACCTCCGTCAGCGGGGCACGCCCGCCGAGCACTTCGACGACGTTGCGGGCGGCCAGCACGGCCATCGCGGTGCGGGTCTCGACGGTGGCCGACCCGAGGTGCGGGCTGAGCACGACGTCGTCACGGCCGAGCAGTCGCGGTTCGACGTCGGGCTCGTGTTCGAAGACGTCGAGCGCGGCACCGGCGATCTCCCCGGCTTCGAGCGCGTCCGCGAGGGCCGCTTCGTCCACGACCGGGCCACGGGTCGTGTTCACCAGGTAGGCACTGGGTTTCATCGCGCGCAACGCGGCCGCGTCGATCAGGTGCCGCGTCTCCGGCGTCAGCGGGCAGTGCAGCGAAACGACGTCGGAGCGTTCCAGGAGTTCCTGAAACGTAACGGATCCGCCACCAGACCGTCCTGAATGGACGATCGACATGCCGAACGCCTCGGCCCGCCGAGCCATCGCCCGGCCGATCTGGCCGAACCCGACGATGCCGAGTGTCTTGCCCTGCAGTCCCGAGCCCAGCAGGAAACCGAGGTGGAACGACCACGGCGTCCGCGAGCGCAGCAGCCGTTCCCCCTCGCCGAGGCGCCGCGTGACCGCGAGCAGCAGGCCGAAGGCGAGATCCGCGGTGGCCTCGGTGAGCACACCCGGGGTATTGGACACGACGACACCGCGCTCGGCCAACGCCGGGACATCGACGTTGTCATAACCGACGGCGACGTTCGCGACCACCTTGAGATCCGGCCCGGCGGCGTCGGCCAGCGCGCCGTCGAGCCGGTCGTGCAGCATGCCGACCACCGCCGCCGCGCCGGCCACGAACTCGTGCAGCTCTTCAGGGGTCAGCGGGCGGTCGGCGGGGGACACCGCCACCTCGCCCGCCTCGGCGAGCAGCTTCACCGCCTCGTCGGGAATCCATCGGGTCACCGCGATCTTGGCCACCCCGACAGCCTAGGGCACAGCACCGACAGTTCAGCCCCGCCGGACCGCCGCCAGGACGATCTCCGACTGCGCCGCCGCGCCCGCGCCGTTGGGGTGGAAGGGGAACGCGAGCAGGAGCGGGTTGCTCGCCGAGATCGGGATCAGGCCTTCGGCGAAGCGCACGGTGGGCGCCTGGCACGCGTCGTGGCCGACGGTCGGGGTGTAGGTGTCGACGAGCTCGGCGCCGTTGGCCGCGGCGACCCGCGCGAGCATGGCGTTCATCTGCAGGAACTTCGCCTGCAGGTAGGCGATGTCGCCGTCGGCGACCGGGATCACGGGCCAGCACCCCTTGCCGCTCGCGGGCAGCCCGGCGAGGTAGTTCACCAGCAGGACCCGCGCGTGCGGCGAGCGCTCGTGGATCCCCTGCAGCGCGTTCGCGACCTTGGGCTCGCTGGCCGCGACCGCGTTTTCCAGCTGGTCGACGCCGCCGGCGGTGAACTTGGCCTTGCAGGTGCTGATCGGCAGCAGGTTGAGGCACTTCGTCACGGCGGAAGCGAGCCCGATGTCGTTGCCGCCGATCCCGACGGTCACCAGGTCGGTGGTCGGCGTCAGCCGGTCGAACTGCGGCGGGTTCGTGCCGCCGAGCGGCAGCTTCTGGGGCTGCGTGAAGTCCGGCGTGGCGGCGCCGCCGCAGCTGGCGTCGCGGAAGGTTTCGACGCCGAGCGCGCCCGCGACCTCGTGCGGGTAGTCCGATGTGGACTGGGCGCAGTCGAGCGGGGTGAACTCGGTGGTGGGCGGGAAGGTGACGAAAACGTCGGCGGTCCACGAATCGCCCAGCGCCACGTACTCGTGGTAGCTGGTGCTCGCCGACGCCGGAGCGGCGAAGGCGAGCGCGGCGATGGCGGGCACGGCGAGGAGAGTGAACAGGCGCCGGCGCATGCTGCCTCCGTTGGCGAGCGGCGAAGTGAAGGACTTTCACATTCGCCGGACGCCTCGTGAAAAGTCAATGCGCCTCACCCGTCCTGGTGACGCCGGTCGGCGTGGGTATTCAGGCCCTGGTCAGCCGCACCACCGCGCTCGCGTACCCGCTGCCGGGCAGCTCGACGCCGAGCCCGTGGCTCAGCAGCACCGCGCCGTGGTGCTCGACGCCGTCCTGGTCGCGGTACCGCGCCGCAGGGTCCAGCCCGGCGAGCCGCGGCGGGGTGAACGGGCGCGCGAACTCCGTGGGCCGCCGCCAGAAGAACACGACCACGGAGTCGCCCAGCACGTACTGGACCGCGGTCAGCGCGGCGGTCGCCGGGTCGGCCAGCCGGTACTGGACGCCGTGCTGCACGACCGGCCGGATCTCCTTGTACAGCGCGACGAGCGCCGTCGCTTCGTCGAGCTCGGCCGCACTCCACCGCGGCAGGTCACCGCCGAGACCGAGCACCCCGGCCATCGCGACATGGAACCGGAAGCTCAGCGGCGCCTCCCGGCCGGTGGTCGGGTTCGGGCTGTCGGTGACCCAGGCCGACATCGTGCCCGCGGGGTAGAGCTGCCCGTACCCGTGCTGGATGCCGATCCGGTCGGCGGCGTCGGTGTTGTCGGACGCCCAGATCTCGTCGGTGCGCGCGAGGATCCCCAGGTCGGTGCGTCCGCCGCCGCCCGCGCAGCCCTGGATCCGCAGGCCGGGGTGGTCGGCTCGCAGCCGGTCGAAAATCGTGTGGACGGCGCGGACGTGGTCGACCCAGAGCCGTCCGGGATCGTCGCTCGAGGGCCAGCCCGCCTCGGTGAACGCACGGTTCATGTCCCACTTGAGGTAGTCGATGCCGTGCTCGCCGACCAGCCGGTCGAGCCACTTGTGCGCCCAGTCCGCGACGTCCGGGCGCGCGAAGTTCAGCACGAGCTGGTTGCGCAACGTCGTCCGCGAGCGGTGGGCCATGTGCAGCACCCAGTCCGGGTGCGCGCGGTAGAGGTCGCTGTCCGGGTTGACCATCTCCGGCTCGACCCACAGTCCGAACTTCATGCCGTGCGCGTGGACGGCGTCGACGAGCGGCCCGAGCCCCGCCGGGAAGCGCTGCTCGTTGGCGGTCCAGTCGCCGAGCCCGGCGGTGTCGCCGGTCCGGGCGCCGAACCAGCCGTCGTCCATGACGAACAGCTCGACACCGAGCTTCGCCGCGGCGTCGGCCAAGGACGTCTCGGTGGTTTCGTCGACGTCCCAGCCGGTCGCCTCCCACGAGTTGTAGACGATCGGCCGCAGCTCTTCGGGGTGCGGCTGGACGAACTCGCGGACGTAGGCGTGCCAGCGCCGGCTCGTGCCGCCGAAGCCGTCGGCCGCGTAGAGCCCGGCGAACACCGGCGTCTCCCAGGTTTCCCCGGGTCCCAGCCGCCAGCCGACGTTCTCGTGCCCGAACCCGCCGGTCCAGGTGACGCGCCCGGTGTGCGTCCGCTCGACGGTGATCCGCCAGCTCCCGCTCCACGCGAGCGCGCTCGACCACACCTCGCCGGACGTCTCGGTCGCGTCGCCCGCGTCGAGCATGACCCACGGGTCGACCTGGTGGCTCGACACCCCACGACGGCTGGTCAGCGTGGTCTCGCCGACCGGCAGCGGTTCGCGCAGCACGCCGTATTCGGCACTCCACGCGCCGGACGTCCGGCTCAGCCGCGCGCCGTCGCGCCGGGGGAGGGTCCACGACGCGGAATCCGTGCGCAGCAAGGAGATCGGCTCGTCCCCGGTGTTGCGCAGGGTCGTCCACCGCTCGAGGACTTCGCCGCGGACGCGGTAGTGCAGCGAAAGCTCGAGCGGGTAGTGCCGGTCCGCGAGCCGCACGACGAGTGCGCCGTCTTCGAGCGCGTAGCCGTCGTAACGCCACTCCAGCGCCGACGTCCCGTCCGCGTAGCGCACGGCCAGCGCCGCGACGCCGAAGAACGCGCCGCCCTCGGCCGGCAGCTCGAGCCGTTCGTCACCCGGCTCGTCGAAGCTGCTGTCGGCCGGGTTGCGGCGCGCGGCGACCTGCCCGGCCTGCGCCAGCGTCAGCGTCGGCCCCCAGTGCACGTGCCGCGGCCGGTCGTCGGAATCGAGCCGGAAGGCGTACGAGCTCTCGGGGGTGCGCAGCAGCCACAGCCGGTGCGCGGGGTCGTGTTCCACGAGCGACATGGACCTGAGCGTAGGGATGACCAGCCGAAAAATAAATTCTTGACGAAGTTAATTAATCCTGCCTACCCTTCCGGCCATGCCTCGCAGTGCACCGGCAAGGGCGCCGATCACCAGCCCCGCGGCAGCGACCGTCTTCACCACGGTCCTGACCGAGGGGCCGGTCTCCCGCGTCGACGTCGCCCGCCGCACCGGGCTCTCCTCGGCCGCGGTCACCAAGGCGGCCCGGCCGTTCATCGACGCCGGTTACCTCGAGGAGCTCGCCTCGGAAGGCCGGACCACCCCCGGCGCCGGCCGTCCCGCGAACCCCCTGGCCATCCGCCCGGACCGCGAGTACTTCGTCGGTGTCAAGATCACCGGCGACGACCTGATCGGCGTGGTCACCGACCTGCGCGCCGACGTCCGCGCCAGCGCCCACCACGCGCTGACCGGCCACGACGTCGACCACGTCGTCCGCGCGCTGGCCGACCTCGTCGGCGAGCTGCTGGCCGGCCCGACCCCGGACGGCACCAGCAACCTGCGGGAACGCGCCTACTGCCTCGGTGTCGCGGTGTCCGGTGACGTCGACCGCGCGTCCGGCGTCGTCCGGTACTCGCCGTTCCTCGGCTGGCGGGACGTCCCGCTGGCATCCCTGCTGGAAGACGCCACCGGGCTCACCGCGACGCTCGAAAACGACGTCAAGGCCCTCGCCGTCGCCGAGCAGTGGTTCGGCGAGGGGGTCGGCGCGTCGTCGTTCGCGCTGGTCACGGTGGGTACGGGCATCGGCAGCGCGCTCGTCGTCAACGGCGACCTGGTCCGCGGCGCGCACGGCGTCGCGGGCGAGATCGGGCACGTCCCGGTCGCCGACGACGGCCCGGCCTGCCACTGCGGCGGCCGGGGTTGTGTCGAGGCGATCGCGTCCACCGAAGCGATCCTCACGCGGGCCAGGGCGGTGTCCGGCGAACCCGCGCTGACCATGGAAGACGCGGTGCTGCGCGCCCGTGGCGGCGACGAGCCGCTGCGCGGGGTCTTCGCCGGGGCGGGGCACGCGATCGGGCTCGGCCTGGCCGCGCTGGTCAACCTGTTCGGCCCGGAGCGCGTGGTCGTCTCCGGGGAAGGCGTCGCCACCTACGACCTGTTCGAAGACCAGATCCGCCGGACCTTCGCGGTCCAGGCGTTCGGCAGCGCCGCCCGCTGCGGCCTGGTGATCCGGCCACTGCCGTTCGAGGAGTGGGCGCGGGGCGCGGCCGCCGTCGCCATCCAAAGTCTTTTTGTCGCCGAGAGCGTCTAAGGAGTCCGTTGTGAGCCCCATGAATCGCCGAAGCTTCCTGGTCGGTTCCGTCCTCTTCGCCGGTGGCGCCGCACTCGCGGGCTGCACGAGCGATCCGCTGAACAAGAACGCGGGCGCCGCTTCGGGCGCCAAGGTCACGTTGCAGCAGTGGTACCACGCGTACGGCGAATCCGGGACGCAGCAAGCGGTCCAGCGCTACGCGCAGGAGTTCACCAAGGCCAACCCGGACATCGCGATCAACGTCAGCTGGATCGCCGGCGACTACGAGACCAAGCTCAACTCGGCGATGCTCACCGCGCAGGCGCCGGACCTGTTCGAGCTGGGCGACTTCCGGTACCAGAACGTCAAGAACGGCCTGCTCGCGCCGCTCGACGACGTCATCGCGCCGGCCAAGGCCGACTTCAGCCCGGCCGCGCTGGACACCGTGACGGTGGACGACAAGATCTACGGCGTCAAGATGATCGACGACGTCATGATGCTGTACTACCGCAAGTCCGCGCTGCAGGCCGCGGGTGTGCAACCGCCGCAGACGTTCGCCGAGCTGCTCGACGCGACCCGGAAGCTGAACACCGGCAAGCAGAAGGGCCTCTACGTCGGCACCGACGGCGTCGGCGAGGCCGCGACCTTGCTGCTCTGGTCGTCCGGCGCCGACTTCTTCGACAGCAGCGGCAAGAAGGTCGCGTTCTCCTCGCCCGAAGCCGTCGCCGCGATCGCCGGGCTCAAGCAGCTGCACGACACCGGCGGCCTGCTCCAGGGCTACCCGACCGACTGGTCCGACCCCGGCGCGTTCGCCAACAACGCGACCGCGATGCAGTGGGGCGGCCTGTGGTCGCTGCCGGACATCAAGAAGGCGCTGGGTGACGACTTCGGCGTGGTCCCGTGGCCGAAGTTCGGCGACGCGGGCAAGCAGGTCGCGCGCGTCGGCGGCTGGTACCAGCTCGCGAACGCGAAGTCCGCCAACTTGGACGCCGTCAAGAAGTTCATCGACTGGCTGTGGATCAAGAACGCCGACCTGCAGAAGGACTGGTGTGTCAAGTACGGCTTCCACATCCCGGCCCGCAAGCCGGTCGCCGCGCAGACCACCGAGTTCTCCAGCGGCGCGGCGAAGGACGCCGTGACGATCTCGCAGCAGAACGGCAAGTCCTACTCGGGGCTGTGGAACAAGGCGTCGGCGACGCTGTTTCTCCAGGCCGCGACGAAGATCGCGAACGGGCAGGCCGACCCCGCCGCCGAGCTCGGCGACGCGGCGAAGAAGGCCCAGGCCGAAGTCGACAAGCAGCTGGCATGACGGCCTTGATGGAGGCGCCGGCAGTCCCCGCGTCGGCGGCGAAGAAGCGTCGCCGGCGCCGGGACTGGCGCGCGATCGGCGCGTTCGCCGTCCTGACCGGGCCGGTGGTGCTCGGGCTGGGGCTGTTCAAGTACGTCGCGATCGCGTGGAGCTTCCTGCTCAGCTTCAACGACGCGCGCGGCACGATCAGCCTCGGGAACTGGATCGGCTTCGACAACTACGCGTTCCTGCTCGGCGACGACGCCTTCCTGACGTCGCTGTCGACGATCGCGGTGTTCACCGTGTTCATCGTGCCGATCACCTTCGTGGCGTCGCTCGGCCTCGCGGTGCTGATCAACAGCATCAAGCGCGGCAAGGCGTTCTTCCGGACGGTGTTCCTCATCCCGGCCGCGGTGTCGTACGTCGTCGCGGCGCTGGTGTGGAAGATGGCGCTGTTCAACGGCCTGCCCTCCGGCGTCGCGAACGTGCTCGGCGGGCTGTTCGGCGCCGAGCCGGTGCCGTGGCTGTCGGAGACGAGCCCGCCGGTGTACTGGGTCGCGGTCGTGACGCTGCGGCTGTGGCTGCAGGTCGGGCTGTACATGATCCTGTTCCTCGCCGGGCTGAAGGCGATCTCGCCGTCGCTGTACGAGGCGGGGGAGCTGGACGGCACGACCAAGTGGCAGGCGTTCCGGTACATCACACTGCCGCAGCTGCGGAACACGTCGGTCGCGGTGCTGCTGCTCATCCTCATCGCCGCGTTCCAGGCCTTCGACGAGTTCTACAACCTGTTCGGCACCGGGCTTTCCGGCACGGCGACCGCGCCGGTGAAACCGCCGCTGGTCTACCTCTACGACTCCGCGCTCGGCGACCAGAACTACGGCGTCGGCTCGGCGGGCGCGTTCCTGCTGACCGTGATCATCGTGGTGATCACCCTGCTCCAGGGCCGGTTCGTCGGCTTCGGGAAGAAGGACTGATGGCCGTCCTCGCCGCTCCCCGCGTCAGGAAGGCGCCGAAGTACGTCCTGGCCACGGTGCTGTCGGTGATCTTCCTGCTGCCGTTCTACATCATGCTGCGCAACGCGCTCATGACACGCCAGCAGGTCAGCTCGCCGGACTGGTCGTGGCTGCCGGACCCGCTGTCGTGGGTGAACTTCGGCGAGCTGTTCGCCGACGCGTCGGTGCCGATGGCGCACTCGCTCTGGAACTCGTTCCTGGTCGCGATCGTGACCGCGCCGGTCGGCACGCTGTTCGGGTCGATGGCGGGGTACGCGTTGGCCCGGATCAACGTCCCGGGGCGGCGTGCGGTGTTCACGTACGTGCTGGTCACGCTGATGATCCCGCAGTCGGTGACGTTCGTGCCGACGTTCGTCGTCGTCGGCTCGATGGGCGGGGTCAACACTGAGTGGGGGATCATCGCGCCGAACCTGTTCAGCGCGTTCACCGTGATCCTCTTCCGCAACTTCTACCTGCGGTTCCCCGCCGAGATCGAGGAGGCCGGGCGGCTCGACGGCCTCGGCTACCTCGGCGTCTACCGGCGGCTGGTGCTGCCCAATTCGGGGAGCATGCTCGCGTCGCTCGGCGCGCTGATGTTCATCGAAAGCTGGAACGCGTTCCTCTGGCCGCTGGTGATCGGACAGGACCCGTCGTCGTGGACCGCGCAGATCGCGCTTTCGACGTTCCTGACCGCGCAGTCGGTCAACCTGCCGGCGCTGTTCGCCGGTGCTCTGGTCACCATCGCGCCGCTGGTCGCGATGTTCCTGGTCGCCCAGCGGTTCATCGTCAGCGGGATCGCCGCGAGCGGGCTCAAGGAGTAGGTCCCCCCTTCCCCACCGAGGAGTGTCCCGATGAAGCGCCTCCTTTCCGTGTTTCTCGCTGTGCTCGGTTTTCTCTCCTTCCTGGTGCCCGCCGCCGACGCGCGGACGCCGTTCGTCAAGCCGTTCATGGGCTGGAGCAGCTGGAGCCTCGAGTCGTCGACCCGCGCGGGTTACGGCACTTCGTGGCTGAACGAGTCGCACGTCCGCGACGCGGCCGGCGCGCTGGCGTCGAAGCTCAAATCCGCGGGGTACGCCTACGTCAACATCGATTCGGGCTGGAACGCGGACCTGTCGTGGGTGTTCCACACCGACGTCAACGGCATCCCGGCGCCGGACCCGGGGCGCTTCCCGTCCGGGATTCCCGCGTTGGCTTCTTACGTGCATTCGCTCGGGCTGAAGCTGGGCTTGTACTCGGTGACGGGGCTCGAGAAGGAGGTCTACGACAAGAACGCGCCCATCCTCGGGACGTCGTGCCACGCGCAGGACATCGCCTACCGGCCGCTGACACCGTCCAACATGTGGGGCGGCAACTGGAAGGTCGACTTCTCGAAGCCGTGCGCGCAGAAGTATTACGACTCGGTCGTGGCGCGGTTCGCGTCCTGGGGTGTCGACTTCATCAAGGTCGACGGCACGACCGCGGACAACGTCGCGGACATCGCCGCCTGGTCGAAGGCCATCGACCACTCGCGACGGCCGATGTGGCTGACCGCGAGCGCGTGGCCGGTGCCGCGGGCCGCCGGGCCCGCTCTCGCGCCCTACGCGAACGGCGTCCGCGTGAACACCGACGTCGAGTGTTACTGCGACACGGTGTCCACCTGGGACAGCTCGGTGAAGGCGCGGTGGGCGGACCTGCCTTCGTGGCAGGGCGTGTTCGGGCCGCAGTTCCGGCCGGACCTCGACTCGATGCCGATCAGCAACAACACCGGCAGCGGCATCCAGGACGGGATCTCCGACGTCGAGCGGCAGAGCGTGATGACGTTCTGGTCGATGGCCTCGTCGCCGCTGTACGTCGGGGGCGACATCTACTTCCTGGACGCGTCCGCGGTGTCGATCCTGACGAATCCCGAGGTCATCCGGGTCGACCGGGCCGGGTCGTACGCGAGCCAGGTGACCGGCGGGAACCTCCAGGTGTGGAAGAAGCGCGCCCCGGACGGCCGCTGGTACGCGGCGGTCTACAACCTGGGTTCGGCGCCCGCCGACATCACGGTGGACTTCTCGTCGCTGGGCGTCCGGGGCACGCAGCCGGTGCGTGACCTGGTCGCGCGGGCGGACCTCGGCCGTTCCCGCGGCTCCTGGACCGCTTCCGCCGTGCCCGCGCACGGCTCGCGGCTGGTCCGCATCGGCTGACCTTCCGGTCTCGAAGGGGACTTTCTTCGCGCGAACGGCGAAGAAAGTCCCCTTCGTCGTGCGTGCGTCATCCATTGGGCGGAAGACACCTGGTCCCCGCCCCGGCGACCGTGCTATGTTCGCTGGCAGAACGAGTGTGCGTGATGCGAACAGTGGGGAGCGTGTGATGGCGGAGCTGCTGTCGCTGGAGGAGGCCGTGGCCCGGCTGGTGCGTGACGGGGACACCGTCGCGCTCGAGGGCTTCACGCACCTCATCCCGGTCGCGGCGGGGCAGGAGATCATCCGGCAGCGGCGCCGGGATCTCACCTTGGTGCGGATGACGCCGGACATCGTGTACGACCAGCTGATCGGCGCGGGTTGTGCCCGCAAGCTGATCTTTTCGTGGGGCGGCAACCCCGGCGTCGGCTCGTTGCACCGGTTCCGCGACGCGGTCCAGCACCACTGGCCGGTGCCGCTGGAGATCGAGGAGCACAGCCACGCGGGCATGGCGAACCGCTACGTGGCGGGTGCGTCCGGCCTGCCGTTCGCGGTGCTGCGCGGCTACACGGGCACGGACCTGCCGGCCCAGACGGAGACGATCAAGCCGATTACGTGCCCCTTCACCGGAGAGCGCCTGACAGCGGTCCCGGCCCTGAACCCGGACGTCACGATCGTCCACGCCCAACGCGCCGACCGCGAGGGCAACGTCCAGATGTGGGGCATCACGGGAGTCCAGAAGGAAGCGGTCCTGGCGGCCAAGCGTTCGATCGTGACGGTCGAGGAGATCGTCGACAAGCTGGAGCCCCGCCTGGGCGCGGTGATCCTCCCGTCCTGGGTGGTATCAGCGGTGGCCGAGGTCCCGGGCGGCGCAAAGCCGTCGTACGCAGCGGGTTATTACGAGCGCGACAACGCGGCGTACCAGGCCTGGGACGAGATCGGCCGCGACCGCGAGGAGTTCACGAAGTGGCTGAGCGACCTGACGGGCGTGACGGCATGACCCAAACCAGCCAGGAACCCGGCTCCCCCCAAGGGCCGGTGGCCGCTGCCTCCTTCCCCGAGCCAGCGACCACCGGCCGGAGCACCCCCATCCCGGCCCGCCTCGTCGCGGCCTCGGACTTCTGCGTGGCCTCGGCCGGCTCCACTTCGCGTCGGGCACCCCTGGCCCCAGCCCTCGGTCCCGGCCGACCGGCCACTGCCCGCTTCCCCGGGGCGGCGCCCGCGCGCCAGACCCGCGCTGTCGCGGTCTCCGACCTTCGCGAGGTCTCGTTCGGCTCCGCCTCACGCCCGGCAGCCCTCGCCTCCGGCCGACCGGCCACTGCCCGCTTCTACGAGGCGGTGCCCACTCGCCAGACCCGCGCTGTCGCGGTCTCCGACCTTCGCGAGGTCTCGTTCGGCCCCGCCTCACGCCCGGCAGCCCTCGCCTCCGGCCGACCGGCCACTGCCCGCTTCTACGAGGCGGTGCCCACTCGCCAGACCCGCACTGTCGCGGCCTCCGACATCCGCGAGTCCTCGTCCGGCCCTGGCCTCACGCCCGGCAGCCCTCACCCCCCGGCCGACCAGCCGCCACCCCCTCGCATCACCCCAAACCCCCACAGCCCCGGCAAACCCCGCCACACCGCGGAGGCGAAGGCATGACCACCGACTACACGGCCGACGAGATGATGAGCGTCGCAGCGGCCCGCGCCCTCGGCGACGGCATGTCCTGCTTCGTCGGCATCGGCCTCCCGAGCAAGGCGGCCAACCTCGCCCGCCGCGCGCACGCCCCCAACCTCACGCTGATCTACGAATCCGGCTGCCTGGGCGCGAAGCCGTCCCGCCTCCCGCTGTCCATCGGCGACGGCGAGCTGGCCGACACCGCCGACGCCGTGGTCAGCGTCCCCGAGGTGTTCAACTACTGGCTCCAGCCCGGCCGCATCGACGTCGGCTTCCTCGGCGCCGCCCAGCTGGACAAGTTCGGCAACATCAACACCACGGTGATCGGCTCGGACTACCACGACCCGAAGGTCCGCCTCCCCGGCGCGGGCGGCGCCCCCGAGATCGCGGCCTCCTGCGGTGAGGTCTTCATCGTCCTGCGCCAGAGCCCCCGGGCCTTCGTCGAGAAGGTCGACTTCGTGACGTCCTTCGGCCACGGAACGGGCAAGGGTGACCGCGAGAAGCTCGGCCTCCCCGGCCAGGGCCCGACGCTGGTCGTCACCGACCTCGGCCTGATGCGCCCGGACCCGGAGACCGCCGAGCTGACGCTGACCGAGCTCCACCCCGGCGTGGAGCTCGACCAGGCGATCAAGGCGACGGGGTGGAAACTGAAGGTGGCGGACGACCTCAAGACCACCCCGGCCCCCACCGACCAGGAGCTGACCCTGCTCCGAGACCTGGAGAAGGCATGACCGACGTCTACGTCCTCGACGCGATCCGCACCCCCTTCGGCCGCTACGGCGGCGCCCTCGCCGGCGTCCGCCCGGACGACCTGGCCGCGGGTGTCCTCAAAGCCCTCCAGCGGCGGCACGACCTCGATCCGTCCACAGTGGACGAAGTCACCCTCGGCGACGCGAACGGCGCGGGTGAGGACAACCGCAACGTCGCCCGCATGGCCGCCCTCCTCGCCGGCTGGCCCACCAGCGTCCCGGGCAACACCGTCAACCGCCTCTGCGGCTCCGGCCTCGACGCGGTGATGCAGGCCAGCCGCGCCATCCAGGTCGGCGACGCCTCGCTCGTCGTCGCCGGCGGTGTCGAGTCGATGACCCGCTCACCGCTGGTCATGCCGAAGCCGGAGAAGGCCTTCCCGGCCGGCAACCAGACCCTGTACAACACCGCGCTCGGCTGGCGCATGGTCAACCCGGCGATGCCGTCGCAGTGGACCGTCTCCCTCGGCGAGTCCACCGAACAGCTCGCCGAGCGCTACGGCATCGACCGTGACGAGCAGGACGCCTTCGCCGCGCGCAGCCACGTCAACGCGGCCAAGGCGTGGGACGAAGGCTTCTACGACGACATGGTCGTCCCCGTCGAGGGAGTCGAGCTGGCCCGCGACGAAGGCATCCGGCCGGACTCCAGCCCCGAAAAGCTGGCCAAGCTGAAGCCCGCCTTCCGCAAGGAGAACGGCACCGTCACCGCGGGCAACGCCTCCCCGCTGAACGACGGCGCCTCGGCCCTGCTCCTCGGCGACGAGGCCACCGCCGGCCGGCTCAACGCCACCCCGCTCGCCCGGATCGCCGGACGCGGCGCGGCGGGTGTCGACCCGGACGTCTTCGGCATCGGCCCGGTGCGCGCCGCGGAGATCGCGCTGGAGCGCGCGGGCATCGGCTGGGACGACCTGGCCGCCGTCGAGCTCAACGAAGCCTTCGCCGCGCAGTCGCTGGCGTGCCTGCGCGACTGGAAGGACCTCGACCCGGAGATCGTCAACACCCACGGCGGCGCGATCGCGATCGGCCACCCGCTCGGCGCATCCGGCGGCCGGATCCTCGGCACCCTGGCGCACGACCTGCACCGCCGCGGCGGGGGCTGGGGACTCGCCGCCATCTGCATCGGCGTCGGCCAGGGCCTGGCCGTCGTCCTCGAAGGCCGCTGAGGGAGGCGCCGTGGCTACCCCGACCGAACTGAGGCTGCCCCGCTACGGGGAAGACCCCGAAGGCACCCACCCGCCCCTCGACTACAGCGGGTACCGCTCCACGGCGCTGCGGCACCCGACGCAGGAGCTGGTGCTCCTCCCGCAGATGCTCACCGAGGTCACCGGCCCGCTGCTCGGCCCCGGCCGTCTCGGCGAGCTCGACAACGACCTCACCCGGCAGCACGCGGGGGAGCCGCAGGGCCAGCGGATCATCGTCACCGGCCGGCTGCTCGACGGCGACGGCCGCCCGGTGCGCGACTCGCTCGTCGAGATCTGGCAGGCGAACGCGGGCGGCCGCTACCGGCACACCGGCGACCGCTGGCCGTCCCCGCTCGACCCGAACTTCGACGGCCTCGGGCGCACGCTGACCGACAGCGACGGCCGCTACACCTTCACCACGATCAAGCCCGGCGCGTACCCGTGGAAGAACCACGACAACGCCTGGCGCCCCGCGCACATCCACTTCTCGGTGTTCGGCTCGGCGTTCACCCAGCGGCTGGTCACCCAGATGTACTTCCCGGACGACCCGCTGTTCTCCCAGGACCCGATCTTCAACTCCATCCCGGACGAGCAGGCCCGGCAGCGGATGGTCTCGCGCTACGACCACGGGATCACGCAGTCCGAGTGGGCGCTGGGGTTCGAGTTCGACATCGTCCTGCGCGGGCGCGAGGCGTCGGTGTTCGAAGAGGAAGAGGAGGACGACGACTGATGCCCAAGCTGCTGCCCACCCCTTCGCAGACCGTCGGCCCGTACCTGTCGATCGGCCTGCCCTGGCCCGACGGCCCGTTCGTCGTGCCCGAGGGCACCCCCGGCGCGTTCTGGATCCGCGGCATCGTGCGCGACGGCAACGGCGACCCGATCCCGGACGCGATGATCGAGACCTGGCAGGCCGACCCGGACGGCGGCTTCCGCCACCCGGACGACCCGCGCGGCGAGGCGTCCGGCGAGTTCCGCGGCTTCGGCCGCTGCCCGACGACCACCGACGGCACGTACGGGATCCTCACGCTGCTGCCGGGCGCGCTGCCCGGCGGGGGCGGCACCAGGCAGGCCCGGCACATCGACGTGTCGGTGTTCGCGCGCGGCCTGCTCAACCGGGTCGTCACGCGGATCTACTTCGAAGACCAGGACAACTCGGAAGACCCGGTGCTGGCGACCGTCCCGGCAGAGCGCCGAGCCACGCTCATCGCGGCGAAGACCGACGACGGTTACCGCTTCGACGTGCGGCTCCAGGGTGACGGTGAAACCGTGTTCTTCCGGGTATGACAAGCGCGAACGGAGGCGAGGGCGTGGCTGCCGTGCAGGTGCACCGGGTTGTCGAAGGGCCCGAAGACGGGCCGGTGGTGGTCCTGGGCGGGTCGCTCGGCAGCGACGTCCGGATGTGGGAGCCGCAGGTGGTCCCGCTGCTGGAGCGCGGTTTCCGGGTGGTGCGGTACGACACCCGCGGGCACGGCGCCTCACCGGTGCCGCCGGGGCCCTACGACCTCGAAGACCTGGGCGCCGACGTCCTGGCGATGCTCGACGAGCTCGAGGTCGCGCAGGCACACCTCGTGGGCCTGTCGCTCGGCGCGATGACGGGGATGTGGCTCGGCGTCCACGCGCCGGACCGGGTCGCGAGCCTGGTGCTCTGCTGCACGTCCGCGAAGCTCGGCCCGCCGCAGATGTGGGTCGACCGAGCCCGCACGGTCCGCGAGAACGGCACCGGCGCGGTGGCCGCCGCCGGCGTCGGCCGCTGGCTGACACCGGGCTACGCCGAGCGGCACCCGGACCGCGCCGCGTACCTGCGCTCGATGATCACCGCCGTCCCGGCCGAGGGCTACGCGGCCTGCTGCGGCGCGATCGAGCGGATGGATCTGCTCGACGTGCTGCCGAAGATCACCGCACCCACCCTGGTCATCGCGGGGGCCGACGACCCGGTCACCCCACCGGAAGGCCACGCGGACCTGATCGCGGCGGGCATCCCGGGCGCGCGGCTGGAGGTCGTCCCGGACGCCGCGCACCTGGGCAACTACGAGCAGCCCGAGGAGTTCACCACGCTGATCCTCGGACATCTGGAGGCGCTGTGAGCGAAGACCGGCACGAGCAGGGCATGAAGGTCCGCCGCGAGGTGCTCGGCGACGAGCACGTCGACCGCGCGGTCGCAGGCACCACGGACTTCAGCCGCCCGTTCCAGGACTACATCACCGAAGGCGCGTGGGGTTCGGTGTGGTCCCGCGACGGCCTGGACCGGCGCACGCGCAGCTGCGTCACACTGGCGGCGCTGACCGCGCTGCAGGCGCACAACGAGCTGGCGATGCACGTCCGCGCGGCGGTCCGCAACGGCCTCACGGCGGCGGAGATCGGCGAGGTCCTCCTGCACACGGCGGTCTACGCGGGCGCGCCGGCGGCGAACGCGGCGTTCGCCATCGCGCAGCGCACCCTGGCCGAGCTCGGCGAGCCGACCGCCCTGCCGGCCGACGCCGGATAGGGTGCCGGGAATGGACACGGGGAGGCGCATCGAAGCCGAGCCGGCGCACCGAGGCGCCCACCACGTGCAGTCGCTGGAGCGCGGTCTGGCCGTGATCAAGGCGTTCCACGCGGGCGCGGCAGAGCTGACCCTGAGCGACGTAGCCCGCGCAACGGGCCTCACCCGAGCGGCGGCGCGCCGCTTCCTGCTGACGCTGGCCGACCTGGGCTACGTCCGCACGGACGGCAAGTACTTCTCGCTCACGGCGAGGGTGCTGGAGCTGGGGTACGCGTACTTGTCGAGCATGACGCTGCCCGAGGTGGCGCAGCCCCACCTGGAGCGCCTGTCCGGGGAGGTCCACGAGTCGAGCTCGGTCTCGGTCCTGGAGGGAACGGACATCGTCTACGTGGCGCGCGTGGCGGTCTCCCGAATCATGACGGTGAGCATCAACGTGGGCACCCGCTTCCCGGCGTACGCGACATCGATGGGTCACGTGCTGCTGGCCGGGCTGAGCAAGGCAGAGCTGGAGGCGTACCTAGTGGTCGCAAGGCTGGACCGCCTGACCGACCGCACGGTCACGTCCCCGGACGGCCTCCGAGCGGAACTGGCAACGGTGACCGGCCAGGGCTGGGCGATGGTCGACCAGGAGCTGGAGGAAGGCCTCCGTTCGGTGGCAGCCCCGATCCACGACCGCAAGGGCCGAGTAGTGGCGGCGGTGAACTTGTCCACGCACGCCAGCCGCACAACGGCGGACTCGGTAAGGGAGGACCTGGTCCCACCCCTGCTGGAGACGGCCCGAGCGATCGAAGCAGATCTGGCCGTAGGCGCCCCAAGCCGAGCCCATGGCTGAGCAGAGCCACGGCTACGCACCCGCTTCAGTGCGATTCCGGCAGCCAGAGCCCATGGCTGAGCAGGCGATGAGCGAAGCCCCGCACCCCGCCTCAGTGCGGTTCCGGCGAGCAGAGCCCGCACCCTTCCCAGCGGCGCAGGTGCGCCCATGACTCGGTCCACCCGTCCGGTCGCGGGTCTCCTCCTCGCCGCCGGAGCCGGCCGTCGCTTCGGTGGCCCCAAGGCGCTCGCCGAAATCGACGGTGAACCACTCGTGCTCCGAGCCCTCCGAACTCTCACCGCCGCAGGCTGCGATCCGATCAGGGTTGTCCTCGGCGCGGCCTCCAACGAAGTCCGGGCACTCCTGCCCGACCCCGCCCAAGCAGTGGAAGCCGAGGACTGGGCGAGCGGCATGGGCGCCTCCCTCAAAGCGGGCCTGGCCGCCCTCACCAAAACCAACGGCCCGGAAGCGGCCCTGGTCCACCTGGTCGACCTGCCCTGGGTCGGCCCGGAAATCTTGACCCGGGTCGCCACCGACGCGACCACCAAAACGGTCGCCCGAGCGGCCTACGAGGGCGTACCCGGCCACCCGGTGCTGCTCGGCCGCCACTGGTGGCAGGAGATCGCCGAATCCGCCCAAGGCGACCGCGGCGCCCGCGACTGGCTGGCCGCCCGCACCGACCTCACCCTCATCGAGTGCGCCGACCTCGGCAGCGGCCGCGATGTCGACCGCCGCACCGACCTCCCAGCCACAACACCACCCACCAATCCACCGACCACCTGACCATCGGCCGCCCGCCGCCGATCACCTCGGCCGCCCGCCATCACCGGCTACCTCGCCGTCGGCCACCCTCGCGTCGGGCGCTGCCGCCGACTGATCGCCAGCCAGTCCGCCACCGACCACCTGGCCGCTGGTCACCCGGGCCGCCAGTCGCCTTCCTCGCAGGGCACCCGCCGTCGGCCACCTCACCACCTCCCACCTCACCGCCCGCCCCAACTCCGTCAACCACACCCCGGCAACCGCCGCACCCTCCGCCTACGATCGACTCCGTGACCGACTCGCCTGAAGAACTCGCCGCTGCCCTCGACGCGACCGGCTATCTCGCCGATGACGGGCTTGCGACCGCCGGGTTCCTCGCTCTGCGGATGGGGCGTCCGCTCTTCTGCGAAGGCGAACCCGGCACCGGCAAGACCTCGCTCGCCCTGGCGCTCGCCACCGCTCTCGACCGGCCGCTCATCCGGCTCCAGTGCCACGAGGGCATCGACGCCGCCCAAGCGCTCTACGAATGGGACTTCCCTCGGCAGCTGCTGCACCTGCGGGCCCTCGAGGCGGCCAACGACGGCGTCGTCGACGTCGAGGCCGCCGAACGGTCGCTCTACACCGAGCGGTTCCTGCTGGCCCGGCCGCTGCTGCAGGCCCTCATCACCACACCGTGCGTGCTGCTCGTCGACGAGATCGACCGGGCCGACGACGAGTTCGAGGCCTTCCTGCTGCAGCTGCTCGACGAGCACGCCGTCACCATCCCCGAGTACGGCGAGGTCCGCGCCGAAGTGCCGCCGCTGGTGGTGCTGACCTCCAACCGGACCCGCGAGGTGCACGACGCGCTCAAGCGCCGCTGCCTCTACCACTGGCTGGAACACCCGGACCTGGTTCGGGAGGTCACGATCCTGCGCCGTAGGATCCCGCGAATAGGTGAACTCCTTGCTCGGCAGGTGGCTGAAGCGGTGCAACGGCTCCGCCAAATGGACCTGCTGAAGCCACCAGGAGTAGCGGAATCACTCGATTGGGCGAAAGCCCTGATGGCTCTACAGCGAGACGAGCTGGACGCGGCATCGGCGGCGCGGACGCTCGGCGCGGTGCTGAAGTACAGCGAAGACCTCGACCGGGTCCGGGCGAAACTCGATGCCTTGTTCGCGTGAGCGTGAGCGCGCTTGACCGGCCGGTCCGGGGAACCACCGAAGGCGGGGGAGGACCTGCGGAATGAGCGTGGCGGAAACGACCGAGGCCAGGCCACTGGCCGAGCCGGCCCCGGATGAGGGCCGACCGGCTCCGGTGGCGACCCGGCTGGGGTGGCGCGGCAAGCTCGCCGCCGTGGCCGCGGTCCTCGGGGGCACCGCGCTGATCGCCGTGCACGCCTCGCTCTACGGCAACTGGCTGATCGACGACGCGGCCATCACCTTCGCCTACTCGCGCAACGTCGCCGACGGCTTCGGCCCGGTGCTGCAGCCCGGCGCCTCGCCGGTCGAGGGGTACTCCAACCCCACCTGGATGATCCTGCTGGCGCTGGGCAAGCTGGTCGGCCTGTTCGACCACGGCACGCTGTTCGGCATCTCCGACCAGATCCTCTTCCCGAAAGCGCTTGCCCTCGCCTGCTGCGTCGGCGTGCTCGTCTTCTTCTACTTCGGCGCGAAGACGCTCAGCCGCCGCCCGGCGCTGATCACCTTCCTCGCCGGCGCCACGCTCGCCGCGATCCCGTCGTTCGTGATCTGGTGCTTCTCCGGGCTGGAGAACTCGTTCTACGCGCTGACCGTCGCCGCGCTCGCCGTCGTGACCCTGCGGGCGGTGCAGAGCGGCCGGCTGCTGAGCTACCAGGTCGCCGCCGGCACCGGCCTGATCGCCATGCTGGCCGCGCTGACCCGGCCGGACGGGATCATCTACGCCGGCGCGTACCCGATCACCGTCCTGCTGTTCCTCAAGCGGGACGTGCTCGGCCGCAGCGTCCGCGCCGTGCTCGCCTCCGTCGCCGGGTTCGCCGTGCCGTACGGCGCTTACGTGGTCTTCCGCTGGTTCGAGTTCGGCCGGCTGGTGCCCAACACCGCCGTCGCGAAGGGGCAGGAGCCGCCTACTCTCGCCGACCTCGCCGCGCCCGGCCAGATCGTCGACTACGTGGGCTGGCTGGTCGTCGCGGTCGCGGTCGCGTGCCTGGTGCTGCTGCTGGTCCGCCCGTCGGGGCTGCGCACGGGGCTGATCGCGCTGCTCGTGCCGTTCGGGCTCACCGTCGTCGCGTTCGTCGTGCTCGAGTACGACTGGATGGGCCAGTTGCGGTTCGCCACCCCGGTGTGGACGCTCGGCGCGTTCGGCGGCGCGGTGGTCGTCGTCGAGGCGCTGGCCGCGACCCGGCTCCGCGGCCGGATCGTGCTGGCCTGCCTGCTCGTGGTCGGGCTGGTCAGCTCGCTGAACGGGCTCTACCAGCAGGGCACGCAGTACCGCGCCAACGTCAAGACCGCGATGTGCATCGTCGCCGAGCGCGACGCGCGGACCATCAACGGTTTTGCCGACATCCTGAAGCTGCCCGACACCGCGCAGGTCGGGCTCATCGACCTCGGCGGGACGTCGCTGGGCAGCCGCATCCGCGTGCTCGACCTGGCCGGGCTCGGGGACAAGCCGATCGCCGACTACCTGCACGAAGCCGACATGGCCGGTCTGCGCGACTACGTGTTCACCCAGGCCAAGCCGGAGCTGATCACGTTCATCGGCTCGTGGATCACAACGCTGCAGTTCGACCAGGACCCGCGCTTCACCAGCGACTACGAGACGATCTTCGTGAACCGGCCGACCGGCGACCAGACCGTCGACTCGCGCAACTGGGTCAGTTTCCACGTCCGCCGCGACCAAGTCGACGCCGCGAAACTCGCGGAACTGCAGGCTTACGCGCAGAAGACGCTGCCGCCGGTGCTGGAGCTCAACAAGACGGCGGGCCTGCGCGGCTGCGCGCCGATCACCCCCGGCATCAAGGCTTCCTGAACCACGACCGCACGCCGCCCCGGTAGTCCACAAAGGACTGCCGGGGCGGTGTCGTTAAATGCGTTGCCGCGTCGCGACGGGTCCGGCATTCTTCTTTCACCACCGAACAGCCGGACCGAAAGGAGGAGATCGTGACCGAACGCCGGAACCGCAGTGGCACGATCTCCGGTGCCCTTCGCTGAAATTCTTTCCGAAAGCTCTTCGCGCCCACCTCTCGCTACCTCGGGTCGGTCGCGGCGAAGAGCGCGGTCTGCGCCTGCCCGGGGAGGGGTGCGCGCAGGCCGCCCCGTCTCGGTAGCTCAGCAGGACAGAGCGCGGCGCTACGAACGCCGAGGTCCGAGGTTCGACTCCTCGCCGGGACACCGACAGCGCGCCCGAAACAGGCGCACAATGGGAAGATGACCACCGCCGCCGATCCGGTCGCCGGGTACGCCGGGTTCGCCGCCGCACTGCGCGAAGCAGGTGTCGCCTGCGACGCGCACCGCGTGCAGGCGTACCTCACGGCTGTCGGCGAAATCGACGTCTCCGAGCCCACGCAGCTCTACTGGGCCGGACGGCTGACGCTGTGTTCGAGCCCCGACGACCTCCCGTGTTACGAAGAGGCGTTCAGCCGGTGGTTTTCGATCGAAACGTCCACGCCGCAGCGGGCCAAGGCCGCCGCGCCGAAGCAGGCGCGGATCGCGCCGCTCGTCGACGCCGACGGGGGCGACGCCGAGGGCGGTGAAGACCGTGACCAGCTGAAAGTCGCCGCGAGCGCCCAGGAGGTGCTGCGCCACCGCGACCTCGCCGAGCTGACCACCGCCGAACGCGAACACCTCCGCGAGCTGCTCGCGACCCTGCACCCGGCACCCCCGAAACGCCCGGCTTCGCGCAAGACCCCGTCGAGGCGCGGCCGCCTGGATCCCTCGCGGACCTTGCGCGCGATGCTCGCCAGCGGCGGCGAACCCCTGAAGCTCGCGTACGTCCGCCGGGGCCGCCGGCCGCGGCGAGTGGTGCTGCTCATCGACGTCTCCGGTTCGATGAGCCCGTACGCCGACGCCCTGCTGCGGTTCGCCCACGTCCTGACACGGTCCGCGCCCCAGTCCGTCGAGGTGTTCACGCTGGGCACGCGCCTGACGCGGGTGTCGCGCCAGCTGCGTCAGCGCGACCCCGAACACGCGATGCTCGCGGCGGGTTCGGCGGTGCCGGACTTCGCCGGCGGCACGCGGCTCGGCGAGACGCTGCAAGCCTTCCTGAACCGCTGGGGCCGGCGCGGGGTGGCCCGCGGCGCGGTCGTCACGGTGTTCTCCGACGGCTGGGAACGCGGCGACACCAGCCTGCTCGGCGAGCAGCTCGCCCACCTGCGCCGGCTCGCGCACGCCGTATTCTGGGTGAATCCGCACGCCGGGCGTGCGGGGTACGCTCCGGTCCAGTCGGGCATCGTGGCCGCACTGCCCCACATCGACCGGCTGCTGGCCGGGCACACCCTGGCCACCTTGGAACGACTGCTCCGGGAGATTTCCGATGCGTGACGTACTGGACGACGTGTTCCGCCGCTGGTCGGCGGGGGAAACCGTCGGGCTCGGCACCGTGGTCGCCACCTTCTCGTCGGCGCCGCGCGCGCCCGGCGCGGCGATGGTCGTCGCCGCCGACGGCACCGTCGCCGGCAGCGTGTCCGGTGGCTGCGTCGAGGGCGCGGTCTACGAGCTCGCGCAGGAAGTCGTCGCCGAGCGCAAGCCGGTGCTGCAGCGGTACGGCGTCACCGACGACGACGCGTTCGCGGTGGGCCTGACCTGCGGCGGGATCATCGACATCTACGTCGAGCACGTCGACAGCGAATCGATGCCGGAGCTCGGCGACGTGGTCGCGTCCGTGCGCAACGGCGAGCCGGTCGCGGTCGTCACGGTCATCGAACACGAGCACGAGGGCCTGGTCGGCGAGCACATGATCGTCTGGCCGGACCGCACCGAAGGCTCGCTGGGCTCCTCGCGGATGGACGACGCGGTGGCCGACGACGCGCGCGGCCTGCTGGCCAGCGGCCGCACCGGCACCCTGCACTACGGCCCGGACGGGCAGCGCCGCGGCGAGGGCATGGCGGTGTTCGTCAACTCCTTCGAGCCGCCGCCCCGCCTGCTCGTGTTCGGCGCGATCGACTTCGCCGCCGCGATGGCGCGCATGGGCGCCTACCTCGGTTACCAGGTCACGGTGTGCGACGCGCGGCCGGTGTTCGCCACCAGCAGCCGCTTCCCGGACGCGCACGAGGTCGTCGTCGACTGGCCGCACCGCTACCTGACCGCGGAGGCCGACGCGGGCCGGATCGACCAGCGCACGGCGATCGCGGTGCTGACCCACGACCCCAAGTTCGACGTCCCGCTGCTGGAGGTCGCGCTGCGCCTGGAGGTCGGTTACGTCGGCGCGATGGGCTCCCGCAAGACGCACGACGACCGGTTCTCCCGCCTGCGCGAGGCCGGGATCACCGAGGGGGAGCTGGAGCGGCTGTCGTCGCCGATCGGTCTTGATCTCGGCGCCCGCACCCCCGAGGAGACGGCGGTGTCGATCGCGGCCGAGATCATCGCGCTGCGATGGGGCGGCGGCGGCCAGCGGCTCGCGGAACTCACCGGGCGCATCCACGGCTGAAAAGTTCACCCGGACGGCGCTTCCGCGGATGCGGAGATTCCACTGTGGATTCACCCGCACCTGCGGAAGCGACGCCCGAACCTGTGACACCAGGACTTGTCCGCGCCAAGAACGCGTAGCACGCTCGGGTCTGTGAGCCCGATCACGGTCGGGTCTGGCCGTTCCCGAACCGGTTCTTGGAGGCCTGATGCGCATCACCGTCACTGTCGACGGGACGAAGTACACCGACGAGGTCGAGCCCCGCACCTTGCTGGTCCACCACCTGCGCGAAAAGCTCGGCAAAGTCGGCACCGTCGTGGGCTGCGACACCAGCAACTGCGGAGCCTGCACCGTCCACCTCGACGGGCACAGCGTGAAATCCTGTTCTGTTCTGGCGGTGCAGGCCGACGGCTGCGAGGTCACCACGATCGAGGGCCTCGCCCGCGACGGCAAGCTGCACCCCGTCCAGCAGGCGTTCCACGACAACCACGCGCTGCAGTGCGGGTTCTGCACCCCCGGCATGATCATGCAGTCGATCGACCTGCTGGCCGACAACCCGGATCCGGACGAACAGGCCGTCCGCGAAGGACTCGAAGGCAACCTGTGCCGCTGCACCGGTTACCAGAACATCGTCCGCGCGGTCCGCGACGCCGCGCAGCACATGAGCCCCGGCGCCGGCCCCGAAGCCGAGCGGATCACCGAGACCAAGCACGTCGGCGTGGGTGGTGACTGATGACCGCCACGATCGAACCGGAGGTCGGAAAGTCCCGGCGCCGCAAGGAAGACGAGCGGCTGATCAGCGGGCGCACCCGCTGGACCGACAACATCGCGCTGCCGGGCATGCTGCACATGGCCGTCCTGCGCAGCCCGTTCGCGCACGCCAAGATCGTCTCGATCGACACGTCGGCGGCGAAGGGCGCGTCCGGCGTCGTCGCCGTCTACACCGCGAAGGACCTCGACCCGGACGGCGCGATCGGCATGCCCTGCGCGTGGCCGATCACGCAGGACATGAAGGCGCCACGCCGGCCGGTTCTCGCGTCCGACCAGGTCAACTTCGCCGGTGAAGGCGTCGCGGTCGTCGTCGCGCGTTCGTCCGCCGAAGCGCACGACGCGCTCGAGGAGATCGACGTCGAGTACGACGAGCTCCCGGTCGTCCTCGACATGGAAGCCGCGATCGCCGACGGCGCGCCGCTGGTGCACGAGGACCAGGGCAGCAACACGAGCGCGGTCTGGAAGTTCGACTCCGGCGAGGCCGGCACCGGCGGCAACGTCGAGGACGCGATCAGCTCGTCCGAAGTCGTGCTCAAGCGCCGCTTCCGCCAGCAACGTCTCGTCCCGGCCTTCATGGAGCCGCGCGCCTGCGTGGTCGACCCGACAGCCGCTCAGCTCACGATGTGGTCGGCCACGCAGGTCCCGCACATCCTGCGTGTGATGTCGGCGCTGACGCTCGGCATCCCCGAGCACAAGCTGCGCGTGATCGCCCCCGACGTCGGCGGCGGTTTCGGCGGCAAGATCGGCGTCCTGCCCGAAGAGATGATGTCGCTGCTGGTCGCGCGGAAGCTCGGCAAACCGGTCAAGTGGAACGAGTCGCGGTCCGAGACCATGCTCGCCGCCCACCACGGCCGCGACCAGATCCAGGACATCACCGTCTCGGCCACGCGCGAAGGCCAGGTGACCGGCCTCAAGGTCGAGCTGCTCGCCAACCTCGGCGCGTACAACGGGCTCGTCGGCCCCGGCGTGCCGATCCTCGGCGCGTTCATGTTCAACGCGATCTACAAGATCCCGGCGTACCACTTCGCGTGCACCAACGTGTACACGACGACGACGCTGACCGACGCCTACCGCGGCGCCGGCCGGCCGGAGGCGACGTTCGGGATCGAACGGATCATGGACGAGCTCGCCGTCGAGCTCGGCATGGACCCCCTGGAGCTGCGCGAGAAGAACTGGATCAAGCACGAGGAGTTCCCGTTCACCACGGTGTGCGGGCTGACCTACGACTCCGGCAACTACGAGGCGGCGACGGCCAAGGCCAAGGAGCTCTTCGACTACGACGGCCTGCGCGCCGAGCAGGAGAAGCGCCGCGCGTCGGGCGACAAGGTGCAGCTCGGCATCGGCATCTCGACGTTCACCGAGATGTGCGGGCTCGCGCCGTCGCGGGTGCTCGGCTCGCTCGACTACGGCGCCGGCGGCTGGGAGTACGCGTCGATCCGGATGCTGCCCACCGGCAAGGTCGAGGTGATGACCGGCGCGTCCGCGCACGGCCAGGGGCACGAGACGGCGTGGAGCCAGATCGTCGCCGACCAGCTGGGCGTCGCGTTCGAGGACGTCGAAATCCTGCACGGCGACACGCAGTCGTCGCACAAGGGCATGGACACCTACGGCTCGCGGTCGCTGGTCGTCGGCGGGATCGCCGTCGTCAAGGCGGCGGAGAAGGTCGTCGCGAAGGCCAAGCCGATCGCGGCGCACCTGCTCGAATGCGCCGAAGACGACCTGGAGTTCGCGAACGGCAAGTTCACGGTGAAGGGCACCGACACGTCGACGTCGATGGGCGACGTCGCGCTCGCGGTGTTCGCCGCGCACAACCTGCCCGACGGGGTCGAGCCGTCCCTCGACTCGGACGCGACGTTCGACCCGGAGAACTTCTCGTTCCCGCACGGCACGCACCTGTGCGCGGCCGAAGTGGACACCGAGACGGGCCGGATCAAGCTGCGCTCGTATGTCTGCGTCGACGACGTCGGCGTCGCGGTGAACCCGCTGATCGTCGAGGGCCAGGTGCACGGCGGGCTCGCGCAGGGCATCGCGCAGGCGCTGTTCGAAGGCACCGAGCACGACGAAAGCGGCACGCTCACCACCGGCACGTTCGCCGACTACCTGCTGCCGTCGGCGGCCGACCTGCCCTCGTTCACCACCGACCGCACGGAAACGCCGTCGACGACGAACCCGCTCGGCGCCAAGGGCGTCGGGGAAGCGGGCACGATCGCGTCCACGCCGGCGGTGGTCAACGCGGTGATCGACGCGGTGCGCCACTTCGGGGTGAACGACATCGAGATGCCGTTGACGCCGATGCGGGTGTGGCACGCGATGCACCACGGCACGACCGACGCCGGCGGCCCCGGCCGCGACGAGGCCGGCGGCGGCCTCGGTTCGATCGACGCCACCGGAGGTGCGCAGTGATCCCGGCTTCCTTCGACTACGTCCGCCCGTCCACAGTGGACGAAGCGGTGCAGGCGCTGGCGTCGGCGGGCGAGGACGCCAAGGTGCTGGCCGGCGGGCAGAGCCTGCTGCCGGTGCTGCGGATGCGGCTCGCCACGCCGACGACGTTGATCGACCTCGGGCGCGTCGCGGAGCTGCGCGGCGTGCGCGAGGACGGTGACACGTTGGTGATCGGCGCGATGACGACGCACTACGACGTCCAGCGCGACTCGCTGATCGCGTCGCACGCGGCTCTGTTGAAAGAGGCGACGGACACGGTCGCCGATCCGCAGATCCGCCACCGCGGGACTTTGGGCGGCGCGATTTCGCACGCCGACCCGGCCGGGGACCTCCTCGCGCCGGTGCTGGCGCTGGACGCGTCGCTGGTCGTCGCCGGGCCATCGGGACGGCGGACGGTGCCGGCCGCGGAGTTCTTCCAGGACCTGTTCACCACGGCGCTGGCGCCGGACGAGCTGCTGGTCGAGGTCCGCGTGCCCAAGCACACCGGGTGGCGGGCGCACTACGAGAAGTTCAACCGGGTCGCCCAGGCGTGGTCGATGGTCGCGGTCGCGGTCACCGTCCGCACCGAAGCGGGTGTCATCGAGGAAGCCCGGGTCGCGCTGACGAACATGGGTTCGACTCCAGTGCGGGCGTCTGGTGTCGAAGCGGCGCTGGTCGGCGTCCAGGCCTCGGCGGATTCCATCGCCGCGGCGGCTTCCCATGCGGCGGAAGGCACGAATCCGCCGGTCGACAGCAACGCCGACGTCGAATACCGCCGTCACCTGGCCCAGGTCTTGACAGGCCGGGCCATCACGGCGGCGGCCGGAGCCTGACGCACCCCTTCACCGCCCTGGCCGCCGCCCCGGCGGCGGCTAGGGTGGGGTGGGTCCGGCTCGTCTCGAGGAAGGAGGTCGGCCCGTGCGGCTCGACCACGAATTCACCGTCCCGGCTCCGATCGGCGAGGTCTGGCAGGCGGTCGTCGACCCCGAGCGGGTGGCCCCCTGCATGCCGGGCGCCACGCTGACCAAGGTCGAAGGGGACAAGTTCAGCGGGACGGTGAAGGTCAAGCTCGGGCCGATTTCCCTGCTGTACAAGGGGAACGGCGAGTTCCTGGAGAAGGACGAGACGGAGCACAAGGTCACGATCAAGGCATCGGGCAAGGATTCACGAGGCGCAGGCACAGCGGCGGCCACGGTGACGTTGACGCTGACGGAGGCCGAGGGCGGCACGCACGGCACGGTCGCGACGGACCTGGCGATCACGGGCAAGCCGGCCCAGTTCGGGCGCGGCCTGATCAGCGAGGTCGGCGGGAAGATCCTCGACACGTTTGCGGGGTGCCTGTCGGGCAAGTTGGCTCCGGCGGAGCCGGTTGCAGCGCCGGCCCCGAAGCCGGTTGCGGCGGCGCCGGCGTCAGCCCCGGCCTCGGCTGAACCGGTGGCCAAGCCGGAACGGGCGGTGAAACCGGCCCCGACCACGGCAGAGATCAACACGGAACCTCGCGCGGCGTCGTCGGCGCCTGCTGACCGGCCGCCGCTTCGCAGCGTCCCGGCGGCCCCGGAGACGGAAGCGATCGACTTGCTCGACTACGCGGGCCAGTCGGTGCTGAAGAGGTTGGCGCCGGTGTTGCTGGGAATCGCGGCGGTGGTCGGCCTGGCGGCGATCGTCCGCGCGTTGCGCAAGTAGCCGGGAGAGTCGCATTTGCGCAGGTGCCGACAGTCGAGGCTGTCGGCCGGCTGAACCTTGCGCGGTGGCCTTGGCGCTATTGGCTGTCGGCTGATCTTCGCGCGGTGATCCTGGCTCGGTGTGTTGCCAGCCCGCTGAACTTCGGACGGTGATCGTGGCTTTGGTTGCGGTCGGCTGGCTGATCTTCGCTCGGCGACCGTGGCTTTGGTTGCGGTCGGTCGGCTGAACTTCGCGCGGTGATCCTGGCCCTGAGTGTTGCCGGCCCCGCTGGACTTCGCGCGGTGATCCTGGCCCTGAGTGTTGCCGGCCCCGCTGGACTTCGCGCGGTGATCCTGGCCCTGGGTGCTGCCGGCCCCGCTGGACTTCGCGCGGTGATCGTGGCTCTGCTTGCGGTCGGCCGGCTGAATTCCGCCTGGTGACCTGGCTCGGCGTGCTGCCGGCTGGCTGAACTCGGCCCGGTTGGTCGCGATCGGCGAGCTGGCGCGCTCGCTCGGCATCCACCTCCTCCTGGCGACCCCTGGCTCTGTCGGCTTCGGGATCGCGGCGGTGGGATTCCCACTTCCGCGTTCCCGCCCCGCCGTTCCCGCCCCGCTGTTCCCGGCGTGACACTCGCTCCGAGCGTCACCAGTGCCCCTGAGCTGGGCGGATCTACCCTGCGCGGGTCTTCGAGCAGGCGCGTTGCCCACAATTCCCCCGGACCGGCGACGCGCGTCGCCGGAACGGCTACGCTGGGCGACCTGGTCGGCCGAACTTCGCGCAAGGGGTACGTCAGATGCCGGTCCGTCACTTCGCTGGCTTCGGTTCTTGAGGGCCCAGGCCGACGTGCGCCGGGAAGCGCTTTCCGCCTGGCCGGGCTGGCCCGCGCGCTGGGAAATGTGGGCCGGGGCGAAGGTCCGTTGGATCACGTACGCGCTCTGTTGTGAGCTGGTCGCCGTCGCGGCGACCGTGGCGGCGCTGGTCACCGGGTTCGGGGGGCCGGTGCGGCCGGTCTGGTTCGCGGTGCTGGTCGCGCTCGGCGTCGCGCAGGCCGAGATGTCCCGGCGCATCGAGCGGCTGCGGCGGTGGATGAGCGGGCAGACACACATCAACGTCACGTCGGTCTGGTACCTCGCCGGTGTTGTCCTGCTCCCGCCGGCGTGGGTGGCGCTGCTGGCCCTCGTGCTCTACACGCACCTGTGGGTGCGGGTGTGGCGTCAGGTCCGGACGCGTCCCGCGCACCGCTTCGTCGCGAGCACGGCGTGGGCGATGCTCTCGTGCTTCGCGGCTTCGTCCGTTCTCGCGGTGTCCGGGCTGCACGGGACGTCGCTGCAGACGCCGCGCGGGCTGTTCGCGCTGTGCCTGGCCGCGGTGGTGTTCGAGCTGGTGAACATGGGCCTGGTCGCGGCGGGCATCTACCTCTACACGAGCCAGCGCTCGGCGGCGGACCTGATCGGCACGTGGGAGGACAACGCGTTCGAGGTGGCGACGCTCTGCCTGGGCGGCCTCGCGGCGCTAGCGTTGGTCGAGCAGCCGGTGCTGGTGGTGTTCGTCGTGGCGCCGTTGTTGTTGCTGCACAGGTACCTGCTGCTGAAACAGCAACTGCAGGTGGCCGCGGTCACGGACGAGAAGACAGGCCTGCTGAACACGGCCGGCTGGCACGATTCAGCGGTCCGCGAGCACTCACGTTCCCTGCGGCGCGGCACGATCGGTTTCGCGGTGCTGATGATCGACCTCGACCACTTCAAACGGATCAACGACACATACGGCCACCTGACCGGCGACGACGTGCTGGCCGCGGTGGCGGTGGCGATCTCCGGATCGGTCCGCCAAGGCGACACGGTCGGCCGTTTCGGCGGCGAGGAGTTCGTGGTGCTGCTGCCGGGCATCGGCCGCGCCGACGTGCTCGGCATCGCCGAGCGGGTGCGGGTGGCGGTGGGGGAGTTGAACGTGGTGATCTCCACGGGTGGCGGGACGGTCCGGGTGAGTGGTCTGTCGGTGTCGATCGGAGTGGCCCGCCACCCCGACGCGGGCCCGACGCTCGACGACGTGCTCCGCTCGGCTGATGCCGCGCTGTATCGGGCGAAGGAGGCCGGTCGCAACCAGGTCGCGGTGTGACCGCGGCACCGGTCGGCTGGTGCGGTGGGTTCTGCCGGGGATTGGGGCCGTTCGGCTGGCGCTCCGCAGTTGCCGCCGGAGTGGTTCGGTTGGTGCGGTGGGGGTGCTGCCGGGTGTGAGCTGGGGCGGTTCGGTTGGCGCCGCGGAGTTGTTGTCGGAGTGGGCTTGGTTGGTGCGGTGGAGGTGCTGCCGGGACTGAGCTGGGTCGATCCGGCTGGCGCTGCGGGGTTGCGGTGGGGCAAGCCGGGAGGTTCGGCACGTGCGGCTGCGGTGCAGCGGCCGGCGAGGTGAGCGGGACCGCGGCTCGGCAGTGGTCGGGCCTGACCCGCGTGGCGTGCGGAGACAGTGCGCCGAGGCGTGGGCAGGCGCGCGGCTACGGCCACCGGCCCTGATGTGACCTACGGCGCGAAATACCTCGACCGGGGCGTCGTTGAAAACCACATGAGCGGCGCTGATCACGAGACGGACGTGGTGGTGATCGGGGCCGGGCAGGCGGGGCTTTCCGCGGCCTATCACCTGCGCCGGGCCGGGTTTGCCAATGGCTCTGGCTTTGTTGTGCTCGACCATGGGAAGCGGGCTGGGGGTGCGTGGCAGTACCGGTGGCCGTCGCTGGTTTTGGGGAAGGTTCATGGCATCTATGACCTTCCGGGCATGGCCTTCGGGACCCCCGACGTGAGCCGTCCGGCTTCTGAGGTGGTTTCCGAGTACTTTGCGCGCTTTGAGAGCGTTTATGACCTTCCTGTCTTCAGGCCCGTCGACGTCCAGTCCGTGACGCGGGCGGGGGAGCGGCTCGTGGTGACGAGCCCGGCCGAGTCATGGGCCGCTCGGGCCGTGATCAGTGCGACCGGCACCTGGGACCGGCCCTTCTGGCCGCACTACCCCGGCCAAGAGACCTTCGCCGGCCGGCAGGTGCACACCGCCGACTACACCGGGCCGGAAGAGTTCCGTGGCCGGCGGGTCGTGGTGGTCGGGGGTGGGGCCTCGGCCGTTCAGCTGCTCATGGAGTTCGCCCCGCTGGCCCGCGCGACGGCTTGGGTGACGCGGCGTCCGCCCGTCTGGCGCGACGAACCCTTCAGCGAGGACTGGGGACGCAACGCCGTCGCGAAGGTCGACGAACGGGTGCGCGCCGGGTTGGCGCCCGAGAGCGTTGTGAGCGTCACCGATCTCGCCGTGACGCCTGAAGTGCGGGCCGCGCGTGCGGCCGGGATCCTCGAGCGGCGGCCGATGTTCGACCGGATCACGCCCGACGGTGTCGTGTGGGCGGACGGCTCTCGCTTCGACGCCGACGTCATCCTCTGGGCGACCGGCTTCCGCGCGGCGATCGACCACCTCGCGCCCTTGCGCGTGCGGGAACCTGGCGGCGGGATCCGGATGGACGGCACGCGCGTGGTGCGTGAGCCGCGGCTGCACCTGGTCGGCTACGGGCCTTCGGCGAGCACGGTCGGGGCGAACCGGGCGGGACGCGCCGCTGTCGGCGAGGTCAAGAAGCTGCTGAGTTCGGACGACTGAGGTCATGCATCCGAAGTTACCCGAACACCTGTGCGATGGTCATCGCTGGATCGGGTGAAGGTCAAGCACGCGACGCGACTAGTTTTTTGGCTTGAAATAAGGGAAACAAGCGCGACGCGATGGGCGCTGCCCCCGGTTCCCACGCTACCCGCGACCACCGACAAAATCGGCGGCGGAGCGGGAAAGGTCGGGGCTCTGCGGCACCCATCCCGCCTCACGGTGCAATGCACCGGTCATCGAGAACCGCGCTGACCAGCGGAAACCCGCCCAAACTCACCCTCTTGACCGATTCAACGACAAGACACGTCTTGTCAGCCGAAAGCGGTCATCGCTAAAGTCGCTTTAGTTAGGAAACTTTCTTAACAGTTCATCTCGAGTTCACCCGACGCCGCAGCCCACCAGCCACCGCCAGGCCCAGAAGGAGCGCGACGTGCCGTCGACCCGCCTACGCACATTCACCCGCCTCACACCCGTGGTCGCCGCGATCACGCTGCTCCCCGGAGCGATCGCCGCGGCCGGTACCCCGCAGGCCGATGTCCTGCTCTCCCAAGGAAAACCGGTCGCGACGTCCACCGTCGAGAGCTCCGCCTACGCCGGGGCGAAGGCCGTCGACGGCAGCGCCACCACCCGGTGGGCCAGCGTCGAAGGCGCCGATCCGCAGTGGCTGCGGATCGACCTCGGCCAGTCCGCCGCGATCCACCGCGTGGTCCTGAACTGGGAAGCCGCCTACGCCAAGAAGTACCGCATCGAGGTCTCCGACGACGGCACGACCTTCACCACCGCCGCCACCAACAACACCGGTGACGGCAAGACCGACGAGCTGACCCTCGCCGCCCACGGCCGTTACGTGCGCCTCGTCGGCCTCGCCCGCGCCACGAGCTACGGCTACTCCCTCTGGGAGATGCAGGTCTTCGGCTCGACGGACTCCTCCGGCGACACCCAGGCCCCGACCACCCCGGCCGGCCTCGCCGCGGGCACGACCACCGCGACCAGCACCGTCCTGACCTGGAACGCCGCCACGGACAACGTCGGTGTCGCCGGCTACGACGTCCTCCGCAACGGAACCGTCGTCGCCACCAGCACAACGCCGTCCTACACCGACACCGGCCTCACGCCCGACACCAGCTACTCCTACGCGGTCCGGGCCCGCGACGCCGCGGGGAACACCTCGCCGTCGAGCGCCCCGGTCACCGTGAAGACCCAGGCGGGCAACGGAAGCGGCTTCGTGCTCGCCGCCGCCGGCGACATCGCCGAACGCTGCACCGCGAGCAGTTCGAGCTGTGCCCACGTGAAGACGGCGAAACTCGTCGAGCAGATGAACCCGGCCGCCGTGATCACCATGGGCGACAACCAGTACGACGACGCCCACCTCTCGGACTTCAAGGCCTACTACGACAAGACCTGGGGCAAGTTCAAGAACATCACGCACCCCATCCCGGGCAACCACGAGTCCTACGACGAGCCGAAGTTCAAGGGGTACGAGGACTACTTCGGCGCCATCGCGAAGCCCCAGGGCCAGCGCTACTACAGCTGGGAAATGGGCAACTGGCACTTCATCGCCCTCGACTCCAACGACTTCGTCACCCACGACGACTTCGCCGAGCCGCCCCAGATCACCTGGCTCAAGCAGGACCTCGCCAAGAACACCAAGGGCTGCGTCGCGGCGTACTACCACCACCCGCGCTGGAGCTCCGGTGACCACGGGGACAACAAGGACAGCGTCGAGCTCTGGAACATCATGACCGCCGGCAAGGTCGACCTCGTCCTCAACGGCCACGACCACGACTACGAGCGGTTCGTGCCGCAGAACGCCGAGGGCAAGGCGGACGCGAACGGTCCCGTCGAGATCGTCGGCGGTTCGGGCGGCGCCAACCTCTACGACCTGAGCCCCGCGCACCAGACGACCGCCAAGCTGCTCAAGACCTTCGGCGTCCTCAAGCTGTCGATGACGGACACGTCGTTCCAGTCGCAGCTGATGGGGGTCGACGGCAAGGTCCTCGACAGCAGCCCGACCTACACCTGCCACTAGGGGGACCGGCATGTACATCGCGGCAAGCCGTGCTTCGGACCTGGGGGCCGACGAGAACCGGAAGCCCGTGCTCAAGAGGGTTTCCGCCAACGTGGTGGCGCTCGGCATGGTCAGCCTGGTCACCGACGTCTCGTCGGAGATGGTCACCGCCGTCCTCCCGCTCTACCTGGTGCTCGGCCTCGGCCTGAACCCGCTGCAGTTCGGGCTGCTCGACGGGCTCTACGCCGGCGCCACCGCCCTCGTGCGGGTGCTCGGCGGCCACCTCGCCGACCGGTGGCGGCGGCTCAAGGCGGTCGCCGGGTTCGGGTACGGCTTGTCCGCGGTGTGCAAGCTCGGCCTGGTCGCGGCCGGCTCCTCGGTCGCGGCGATCGGGGTGGTGCTCGCCGCCGACCGCACCGGCAAGGGGGTGCGCACCGCGCCCCGCGACGCGCTGATCTCGCTCAGCAGCGAGCCCGGTGCGCTCGGCCGGTCGTTCGGGGTGCACCGCGCCCTCGACACCGTCGGCGCGTTCCTCGGCCCGCTGGTCGCGATGGCGGTCCTCGCGCTGAGCCTCGGCAGCTACACCAGCGTGTTCTTCACCAGCTTCTGCGTCGCGGCGATCGCCGTGCTGCTCCTCGTCCTGTTCGTCAAGGACCACCCCGGCGGCGTCGACCGGGCCGCCGTGTCGCTGCGAGCGGCGGCGGGTCTGCTCAAGCGGAGCGACTTCCGGCGCGTCACGCTCTGGGTCGCGTTGCTCGGCCTGGTGACGGTCGGCGACTCCTTCGTCTACCTCGTCCTGCAGCGGAAGTGGGAGATCGCCGCGACGTTCTTCCCGCTGCTGCCGCTGGGCACCGCCGGGGTCTACCTGGTGCTCGCCGTGCCCTTGGGCAAGCTCGCCGACCGCGTCGGCCGCTGGCCGGTGTTCCTCGGCGGCCACGGCGCGCTCTGCCTGGCCCTCGTGCTGCTCTGCGGTCCGGCCTACGCGGCGCTCCCCGTCGTCGCGCTCGGTCTGCACGGGGTGTTCTACGCGGCCACCGACGGGGTGCTCATGGCCGCCGCCGGCCCGCTCGTGCCGCCCGACCTGCGGGCCACCGGCCTCGCCGTCGTGCAGACGGGACCGGCGGTGGCGCGCATGGTCTCGTCCGTCCTCTTCGGACTGGCCTGGACGCTCTGGGACCTGGGGCCGGCGGTGCTCGTCGCCGCGGGCTGCCTGGCTGCCGTCGCCCTCGCCGCCGCTCTCGTGAAACCGGTGCGCCCGTGAAGAAACTCGTCCTCGCCCTCATCGGCACGGCGCTCCTGATCGCCGCGGCCGTCGTCTACACCGTCAGCGCCCGCCACGACACGGCGGACGCCGAACCGGCCGCCCAGCTCACGCTGAGCCCCGGGCAGCTGCTGTTCCGCGACACCGCCACCGGCCGCGTCGGCACCCTCGGCCCGGAAAAACGGCAGCTCAGCGGCCTCAAGTGCGACCGGTTCGCGGTGGCGAAGCGGACCGCGGTGTGCCTCGCCGTCCAGCCCGGCACGCTCCCGGCGAAGACCGACGTCCTCGTGCTCGACGACCACCTGGCCGTCCGCCACACCGAAACCCTGCCGGGCACGCCGAGCCGCGCCCAGGTGTCCCCGGACGGCAAGCGCGTCTACTGGACGCTGTTCGTCACCGGCGACTCCTACGCCGCAACGGGTTTCTCGACCCGCGCCGGGATCTACGACGTCGACGACGGACAGCTCGTCAAGACGATCGAGGAGCTCCCGGTGTTCGTCGACGGCGAGCGCTACTTCGCCGCCGACGCCAACTACTGGGGCATCACGTTCGCCCCCGATGGCAACCGCTTCTACGCCACGCTCGGCAGCAAGGGCAAGACCTACCTCGTCGAAGGCGACTACGCCCGCTACCGCGGAAAAGCGCTGCGCGAGAACGTCGAATGCCCGTCGCTGTCCCCGGACGCCACCCGGATCGCCTTCAAGAAGAAGGTGGGTGAAGGCGTCTGGCGGCTCTCGGTCCTCGACTTGAAGACGATGAGGGAGACCGAGCTGGCGGAACAGCGCAGTGTCGACGACCAGGCACTGTGGCAAGACGACCACACCGTGCTCTACGGCCTGGACAACGTCGTCTGGGCGGTCCCGGCGGACGGTTCCGGCGCGCCGCGGAAGCTGGTCGACGGCGCCGCGTCGCCCGCCGTCACGGGGTGACGCCGACCGCCGCGAACAGCGTGCGGACGCAGAGGTCGCGCAGCTCCTCCTGGGTGACCTTCGGCTGGTCGAGCCAGTCGAGGATCATCGCCGCCACGAACGCGAGCCAGCCGCGCACGGCCAGCCGCGTCACCTCGGTGACCGGGGTCAGCAGGCTCACCGCGTCCAGGATGCGCGACGCGTTCGCGGCCATCCCGGCTTCGCGGATCTCCTGGATCTCGCGGTCGGCGCCGCTCGCGGCCCGGTGCACGACCCGGTAGCCGTCCGGGTGCGTGCGCGCGAACTCGAGGTACACGTCGAGCCCGGCCCGCAGCTGCTCGGCGACGGGCAGGGCCGGGTCGGGCTCGCTCATCGCCAGCAGCTGGTCGCGCTGCGCGCGGACGATCGAGGCGAAGAAGTCCTTCTTGGTGGGGAAGTAGTGGTACAGCAGGCCGCGGGAGACCTGCGCGATCTCGGCGACCTCTTCGATCCACACCTCGTCGTACGGCCGCTTCGCGAACAACCCGGCGCCGATCGCGAGGAGCTGCTCGCGCCGTTGCTCGGTGCTCAGCCTCGTCCGCATCCCCGAACCTTACTTGACACGGGTTCAGTAGCGGGGGATCGTGACGTTATTGGATCCGGGTTCAATAGGGGGTACGCCGTGGACACCACCGGGATTCCGCACCGGCCGGGCCGGCTGCCGGTGATCGGCGACCTGATCGGCGCGAACCCGCGCACGCCGTTGCAGGACACGCTGCGGATCGGAAGGCGCCTCGGCCCGATCTTCACGCGCAAGATCTTCGGTTTCGAGATCGTCTTCGTCGGCGGGGTCGACCTGGTCACGCAGCTGAACGACGAGACGAAGTTCGGCAAGCACGTCGGCATGGGCATCGAGAACCTGCGCGCGGTGGCGGGCGACGGGCTGTTCACGGCGCACACGCACGAGCCCAACTGGCGGCTGGCCCACGACATCCTGCAGCCGGCGTTCTCGGCCGAGGCGATGCGCCGCTACCACCCGCTCATGCTCGAGGTCGCGCACGAGCTGACCGCGGCCTGGGACGCGGCGAACGGCCCGGTCGACGTCTCCGCCGACATGACCCGGCTGACCCTGGAGACGATCGGGCGGGCCGGGTTCGGGTACCGCTTCGGCTCGTTCGAGCGCACCGAACCGCACCCGTTCGTGACGGCGATGATCCGCTCGCTGCGGTACGCGCAGCTGCAGAACGTCAAGCTGCCGTTCGTCCGGCGCGCGTTCGCCGGGACGCCCGAGCAGAACCAGGCTGATATCGCGACCATGACGAACCTCGTCGACGAGGTCATCGAGGAACGGCGGCGCAGCGGCGAAGAGAGCCGTGACCTGCTGGGCCTGATGCTCACCGAAGGCCACCCGATGACGGGGGAGCGCCTGGACCCGGTGAACATCCGCAACCAGGCGATCACGTTTGTCGTCGCCGGCCACGAGACGACGTCCGGCGCGCTCTCGTTCGCGTTGTACTACCTGACACGCCACCCCGAGCTGCTGGCGAAGGCGCGCGCGGAGGTCGACGCGGTGTGGGGTGACCGCGAGCCCGCGTTCGGCGACGTCGCGAAGCTGCGTTACGTGCGTCGTGTCCTCGACGAGGCGATGCGGCTCTGGCCGACCGCGCCCGGCTACTCGCGCGAAGCGCACGAAGACGTCGTGCTCGGCGGGAAACACCGGATGCGCAAGGGGGACTGGGTGATCGTGCCGCTCCCGCTGGTGCACCGCGACCCGGCGGCGTGGGGGCCGGACCCGGAGAAGTTCGACCCCGACCGGTTCGAGCCGGCGGTGGTGAAGAAGCGGCCGGCGCAGGCGTACAAGCCGTTCGGGACGGGCGAGCGTGCTTGTATCGGCCGTCAGTTCGCGTTGCACGAAGCCGTGCTGGCGCTGGGGATGGTGTTGCAGCGCTACGACTTCGAGGCTGATCCGGCGTATGAGCTGAAGATCGTCGAGTCGTTGACGCTCAAGCCGAGCGGGTTCACGTTGCGGCCGCGGGTCCGGGCCGCGGCCGCCGGAAATGTCGGTGCCCTCCGGTAAAGTGGAAAACGGGGGGCGCCCCCGCGGCGCCGGTCAGGACCCGAGATAACGCACCTGGTCGATCTTCCCGCGCTCGTAGTCCTCTCGCCCGGCGAGGTGCTCCGGCACCCCGACCTCCCACCAAGCCCCGGCCTCCGTCCACGCCGACGGCTGCGTCTTCACCACAACGACGGCCGGCCGCTGCTCAGCCACCGCGGCCTCGCGAGCGCGCGCGTACGCCACCCGAAGGTCCTCGACCGAACTGGCCGGGAAAACCGTGCAGCCCAACGACTCCGCGTGCCGGGCGAAGTCGACCCGCGGCGGCGAAGCGTGGGAAGTCGTGCAGTCGGCGTAAAAGTTGTTGAACGGCTTCCCGCCCTGACCCTCCTGGAGCCGCGCGATCACCGCGTAGCCGTCGTTGTCGCAGACGACCGCGACGAACGGATGTCCCGCGAAGGCGGCCGAGAACAGCTCCGAGTTCAGCATCAGGTACGAGCCGTCGCCGAGCAGGGTGGTCACCAGGCCCGGGTGGGCGATCGCCGCGCCCCAGGCGCCGGACAGTTCGTAGCCCATACAGGAAAACCCGTACTCGACGTCCATCGAGACCGAGCCGGACCCGCGCCAGCCGCCGATCAGCTCGCCCGGCATGCCGCCGGACGCTGTCATCACGTAGTCGTCCGCTTCGGAAAGGTCGTTCACCACTCCGACGACCTGCGCGTACGACGGCACTTCGAAAGCCGCGGTCCGCAGCGAGTCGACGTGCGTGTCCCACTTCGCGCGTTCCGCCGCGGCGCGGGAGGTCCACGACGGGTCGACCCGCCAGCTCTCCAGTTGCGCGCCGAGGTCCGCCAGGCCCGCGTCGGCGTCTCCGACCACCGCGAGCGCGCCGTGCTTCACCGCGTCGAAGCGGGCCGCGTTCAGCGTGAGCAGGCGGACGTCGGGGGCGAAGACCGTCCACGACGCCGTGGTGAAGTCCTGCAGCCGGGTGCCGACCGCCAGCACGACGTCGGCCGAAGCCGCCAGGACGTTCGCCGACGTCGAGCCGGTGATCCCGAGCGGCCCGGCGTTCAGCGGGTGCTCGTGCGGCACCAGCGTGCGGCCCGCGGTCGTCTCGGTGACGGGGATCCCGTGCCGCTCGGCGAAATCGAGGGCGCGCCGCCCGGCGCCGGAGTACCGGACGCCGCCGCCCAGTACCAGCAGCGGCCGCCGCGACGACCGCAGGACCCCCGCCGCCTCGGTGACCGCGCGGCGGTCCGGGCGCGGGCGCAGGAGGCGGTGGGTCACCGGAGCGAAGAGCGACTCCGGGAAGTCGTACGTCTCCGCCTGGACGTCCTGCGGCAGCGCCAGCGTCACCGGGCCGGTGTCGGCCGGGTCCGTGAGCACCCGCGCGACCTGCGGCAACGTCGAGAGCAGCTGCTCGGGCCGGGTGATCCGGTCGAAGTAGCGCGAGACCGCGCGGAAGGCGTCGTTGACCGTCGCGGTCGCGTCGCCGAAGTTCTCCACCTGCTGCAGCACCGGGTCCGGTGCGCGGCCGGCGAACGTGTCGCCCGGCAGGAGCAGCACCGGCAGCCGGTTCGCGTGCGCGACCCCGGCCGCGGTGACCATGTTGAGCGCGCCCGGCCCGATCGACGACGTCACGACGCCGACCTGCCGCCGGTGCGTCGCCTTCGCGTAGCCGACCGCCGCGAGGGCCATGCCCTGCTCGGTGTGCCCGCGCCAGACGGGGATCTCGCCGCGGTGCTCTTCCAGCGCCGTCCCGAGACCGAGCACGTTGCCGTGCCCGAAGATCGCGAAGACGCCGGGGAACAGCGGGACCTCCTGGCCGTCGAGCGTTTCCGAACGCTGCGCGAGGAGCCAGCGGACCAGCGCCTGAGCCGTGGTCAGCTTCACCGGACCCGCCCTTCGTGGCTGGTCACCGGGCACCGCGGGTCGAGGTCCTGCGCCTCCCAGGTGTCCCGGACCCAGCCGTGCGCCGGGTCGTCGCAGAACGCCATGGACCGCTCGTCGGCCGGCCCGGCCAGGACGTTCAGGTAGTACATCGGGTACCCCGGCGCCGACACACACGGCCCGTGGTAACCCCGTGGGATGAGGAAGACGTCGTGGTCGCGCACGGCAACGTCCTCGTCGAGGTCACCGTCCGCGGTGTAGGTCCGGTGCAGGCCGAAGCCTTCGCGTGACGGCGTCACGCCGTCCCGGCCCGCGATCCGGAAGTAGTAGATCTCCTCGTTGACGACCTCGCACTCGCTCGCTTCGTCGTGCTTGTGCGGCGGGTAGGACGACCAGTTGCCGCCCGGCGTGATCAGCTCGCACGCGTTGAGCTTGTCGGCGTGGTCCCACACCCCGGGCACGCCGAAGTTGGTCACCTGCCGCGTCGCCTGCCCGGCGCCGCGCACCTCCACCGGCACGTCTTCCGCCGGGCCGTACTTCGGTTCCAGCCGGCGGGTGCAGCGAGCCATCGGCAGCGCCACCTGCGCGCCCGTCTCGGAAGTCAGCTCGACCTCGGCGTCGCGGGGGACGTAGACGAAGTCCGTGACCCGGGTGAACACCGACTCACGCCCTTCCAGCTCGAACTCCTCGCCGTCGACGCGGACCGTGAGCGAGCCGGACAGCGGGAGCACGAACGCCTCGAACTCGCCCGTCACGACCGTGCGCGGTAGCCGGGTGCCGATCCGGAGCACCCGCAGCCCCGTGTACGTCCAGCCCGCCGAGTCCGGGGTCAGCCGGACCGGGTCGGCGTCGTCGGAAAGCGTCCCGAGTGGACGGTGCAGATGGCTCACTTCGCGGCCTCCAGAACCTTCGCGGCGGCGTCGACCGCCGCACCGACGTCACCGCCGGGCGGGTAGAGCAGCGTGCGGCCGACCACCAGGCCGCGCACGACGTCGTGGCGCAGCGTCCGGCCCCAGGAGGCCAGGTCGGCGGCCGGGTCGCCGGAGGGCACCCCGCCGAGCACGACCACCGGCAGGGTCGTCGCGCCGAGTACGGCGGCCGAGTCGGTCGGGGGCAGCTTCAGCCAGGTGTGCGCCGACGTCGTGCCGAGGCCGGAAGCGACCGTGACCGCCCGCGCCAGGGACACGGGATCCGTCTGCAGCACCAGCTTCCCGGCTTCGCGTGTGTACGGCAGCGGTTCCACCATCGCCACCAGCCCGTACGCGGCCAGCTCGGTGACGGCGTCGGCGCAGGCCTGCAGCGTCGGGACGGTGCCCGCGTCGGAGTCGACGAGCCGCAGCAGCATCTTGCCGCCGTCGAGCCCGCCGTCGACGAGCGTGCGCGCGTCGTAGCCGGTGAACCGGTCGTCGATCTCCCAGTCGGCGCCGGCCAGGCCGCCGCGGTTCATCGAGCCGAACACGACCTTGTCGTGCAGCGCGCCGAGCAGCAGCAGCTCTTCGACGACGTCGGGGGTGCCGAGCAGGCCGTCGACCGCCGGGTTGGCGAGCGCGACGAGCAGCCGTTCGAGCAGGGTCCGCCGGTCGGCCATGGCGAGCGGGTCCTCGCCGACACCCAGCGCCCCTCGTGCCGGGTGGTCGGCTGCGACCAGGAACAGGGTCCCGTGGTCGGACAGCAGTTTCGAACGGCGTCTGCGGGTCGCGTACGCCTGGCGGACCGCGCCGGGGTCGGTGGCCCGGGTGCGCAGGAGCTCTTTCCAGCGCTCGTCGGTGAGGATCACAGCAGCTCCTCGATCTCGGCGGCGGTCGGCATGGCGTCGGCGCAGGCGAGCCGGGACGCCACCAGCGCGCCCGCCGCGTTGGCGTACTCCGCGAGGCGGACGGGATCCCAGCCGGAGAGCAGGCCGTGGACCAGCGCCCCGCCGAAGCCGTCGCCGGCGCCGAGGCCGCAGACGACTTCGACGCGTTGTGGCGGGACCGTCCAGCGGCCGTCCGCGGTGGCCACGAGGACGCCGTCGGCGCCCTTCTTGATCACGGCCAGCCGGAGCCCGCGTTCGAGCATCCGGTCGGCCGCTGTGTCCGGGTCGGCGGTGCCGACGGCGACCTCGGCTTCGGTGCGGTTGCCGACCGCGACGGTGACGTGGTCGAGCAGCCCGCCGATCTCCTCCCGCGCTTCCCCGGCCGACGACCAGAACATCGGCCGGTAGTCGAGGTCCAGCACGGTGTGCTCGCGGCGGCCCCGGGTTTCGAGGATCTTCCGCTGGGTCGCCCGCGCCGGCTCGACGGACACCCCGGTGCCGGTGACCCACAGCAGCGGCACCGACTCGACGACGTCCCACGGCACGTCCTCGTCGGTGAGCGTGAGGTCCGGCGCGATGGGGGAGCGGTAGAACAGCAGCGGCGGGTCCGCGGGCGGGTTGAGCTCGCAGAACACCACCGGCGTCTGCAGGTCCGGCGAAGTTCCCACGTGCGCCGAAGACACGCCGAAGCCTTCGAGCGCCTGCCGGACGTAGTCGCCGAAGCCGTCCGGGCCGACCTTGGTCAGCACCGCCGTGGACCGGCCGAGCCGTGCGGCGGCGACCGCGACGTTGGTCGCGGTGCCGCCGAGCGACTTGGCGAACGTGCTGACGCCGGCCAGCGGCACGCCGCTCTGCTCCGGATAGAGGTCGACGCCCACCCGGCCGATCGTCAGCGCTTCGAGACTCACGCCTTCTCCACCTGCCGCAGTTCGTGTTCGAGGGCTTCCAGCTCCGCACCGCCCGCCATCTGCCGGGTCAGCTCGTTGATGTCGATGTCCTTCTTCTCGTACGACCCGAGCGGCGCACCCCGCTTGAGCAGCAGGAACCGGTCGGCGACCGGGAAGGCGTGGTGCGGGTTGTGCGTGATCAGCACGACGCCGAGCCCGCGGTCACGAGCCTGCGCGACGTACTTGAGCACGACGCCGGCCTGCTTGACGCCCAGGGCGGCGGTCGGTTCGTCGAGGATCAGCACCTTCGCGCCGAAGTACACCGCCCGCGCGATCGCTACGCACTGGCGCTCACCACCCGAGAGCGTCCCTACCGGCTGCTCGACGTCCCGCAGGTCGATGCCCATGTCGGACAGCGCCTGTTTGGTCGTCTCACGGCCCTTGCGCCGGTCGAGCATCTTGAACGGGCCGAACCCCGTGGTCGGCTCGGAGCCGAGGAAGAAGTTCCGCCAGACGCTCATCAGCGGCACCACGGCGAGGTCCTGGTACACCGTCGCGATGCCGTGGTCGAGCGCCTCGCGCGGCGAGGTGAGCCGCACCGGCTGCCCGTCGATGAGGAACTCGCCGCGGTCGTGCTGATGCACGCCGGCCAGGATCTTGATCAGCGTGGACTTCCCGGCGCCGTTGTCGCCGAGCACGCAGGTGACCTCGCCGGCGTTGACCACAGTGGACACATCGCGCAGCGCGATCACGCTGCCGTAGGTCTTCCCTATCTCACGGACTTCGATCAGGCTCATCGACGGACCCTTTCCGCGCGGCGCCGGAAGGCGTTGTTCACCAGGACCGCGGCCAGCAGCATGATGCCGAGGAACAACATGAACCAGTCGCTGTTCCACTGCGCGAACACGATGCCCTGGCGCGCCATGCCGAAGATCAGCGCGCCGATCGCCGCGCCCACCGCCGAGCCGAACCCGCCGGTGAGCAGGCAGCCGCCGATCACCGCCGCGATGATGTACTGGAACTCCAGCCCGATGCCCTGGTTGGCCTGGACACTGGCGAAGCGCAGGATGTTGATCGAGCCGACCAGCCACGCGCCGAGCGCGGTGCCCATGAACAGCAGGATCTTCGTGCGCACCACCGGCACGCCGACCGAGCGGGCCGACACCTGTGACCCGCCGACCGCGAAGATCCAGTTGCCGAACCGGGTCCGCACCAGCAGCCACGCGGCGATCGCCGTCACGACGATCCACCACACGATCGACGACTGGAACTCCGTGCCGCCGATGTCGAACGTCGACGCGAACAGCCCGCCGGCCGACTCGTAGCCGCTCGCCGAGCGCATCCCCGACACCTGGACGGTGTCGGTGACCAGCCGCGTCACGCCGAGGTTCAGCCCCTGCAGGGCCAGGAACGACCCCAGCGTGACGATGAAGCTGGGCAGCCCGGTCTTCATGACCAGCCAGCCGTTGAACGCGCCGACACCGAGGGCGAAGGCGAGCGAGACTCCCAGTGCGAGCCAGACGTTCCAGCCCGCCTGCGTCGCCAGGATCGCCGTGACGAGCGACGTCGACGCCGTCATCACGCCCGCGGACAGGTCGAACTCGCCGCCGACCATGAGCAGCGCGACCACCACGGCCATGATGCCCAGCGTCGAGGAGTCGTCGAGCCAGGTCGCCACGCCCAGCGGGCTGAGGAACTGGCCGGTGACGACGGAGAAGAACACGAACACGAGCACGGCGCCGAGCAGCGCGCCGATCTCGGGCCGCACGACCAGCCGGTCGGTGACGCTCTTCTTCGCGACGCGTTCGTCGGGTTCGGTCTGGATCGCCGCCGTCATCAGCGAGTGCCGCGCTGCGCGTACGGGGCCACGGTGTCGATGTTGGTCTTGTCGACGAAGCCCGGGCCGGTCTGCACCGGCTTGCCGCCGCCGATGGTGTTGCCGTTCTCCTTGTACAGCTTGAGGAACACGATCGGCAGGTACCCCTGCTCGTACTGCTGCTGGTCGACGGCGAAGAGGATCGTGTCGGCCTTGATCGCCGCGACGACGTCGGCGTTCAGGTCGAACGTCGCCACCTGCGCCTTCGAGCTCGCCTCCTTGGCCGCGTCGACCGCGCGGGCCGCGACCTGCGAGTTCAGCGCCAGCACCGCGTCGATCGACGGGTCGGACTGCAGCGCGCCGCGGATCCGGGCCTGCGCGTCGGTCGGGTTGGAGATGTCGACCTGCAGGGTCGAGACGTTGCCGAAGGTCTGCTTCGCGCCGTCACAGCGCTGGTTCTGGCCGATGTTGCCGGCCTCGTGGATGACGCACAGCAGCTTCGTCTTGCCCGCCGCCTTGAGCCGCTGGCCGGCTCCCTGGCCCGCGAGACCCTCGCTCTGCCCGACGTGCGCGATCGCGCCGAACTGCGCGCTGGAGTCCTCGCCGGAGTTGATGGTGACGACCGGGATGCCGGCCTTGACCGCGTTCTGGATCGACGTCTGCAGGGCCTGCGGGTTCGCCATCGACACGACCAGGCCGCCCACCTTCTGCGCGACGGCGTTGTCGATCAGCCGGGCCTGGGCGCCGGGGTCGCCGTCGGCGAAGTAGTCGACGCCGATGTTCAGGTCCTTGCCCGCCTGCTCGGCGCCGTTCTTCACGACGTTCCAGAAGGCGTCACCGGCGGTGCCGTGCGTGACGACGGCGACCTTGAACGGGCCGCCGGTGCTCGGTGCGGCGGCGGCCGACGAGCCGGTGCTGCCGGTCGAGTTGTCGGCGCTCGGGCCGCTGCAGGCGGACAGGACCAGCCCGGCGGCGGCGATCGCCGCCACGCCGGCCAGCTTCTTGAGAGAGAACACAGTCACTCCTTTGGGACCGATTAGAGGGAGTCGATGATCTTCGCGAGGTGGGCCAGGCTGCGCTCGGTGTCCCGCCGCGGCAGGTCGTCGGGGCTCGAGTCGCCGAGGGCGGTGTCCTGTTCGAGGACGTACCAGCCGTCGTAGCCGGCCGCCTGGACGGAGCGCACCATCGACGCCACGTCCACGTCGCCTTCGCCGAGCGGGGTGTAGATGCCCCGCCCGACCGCGTCGGTGTAGGCCAGCCGCCCGCCGCGGACCTCGGCGGCCAGGTCCTCTCGGACGTCCTTCAGATGCACGTGCCCCACCCGTTCGGGAAAGCGCTTCGCGAGCTCGACCGGATCCGTCCCGCCGATCATCAGGTGCCCGGTGTCGAGGCACAACCCGAGATCGGAGTCGGCGAGGAAGCGCTCGACCTCCGCCTGCTGCTCCACGTGCGTCCCGACGTGCGGGTGCAAGACGGTGCGCAGGCCGTGACCGGCCGCGATGTCACGGATCTTCCCGGCGGTGCCGACGAGTGCCGCCCACTCGGCGTCGGTGAGCTTCGGGCGTTCGTCGTACCCCTCGAGCCCGGTCGCGGCGGCGAGCACGAGGACGTCACCCCCGCACGCGGCGAACAGCGCCGCGGACTCCTCGGCCTCCTTCAGCGCCTCCGCCTGGTTTTCGTGCAGGACGACGGCGAGGAAGCCGCCGACGAGCGTCAGGCCGTGCTGCCCGAGCAGCTCCCGCAGCTCCGCCGGCTCGCGGGGGAGGTACCCGGGCGGGCCCAGCTCCGTCGCTCCGACGCCCAGCGCGGCCATCTCGCCGAGCACGGTCGCCGCGTCGAGCACCCGACCCCACCCGGGGACTTCGCAGACGCCCCAGGAGATCGGGGCGGCGGCGACACGGATCTTCACTGTCATAGGGACGACTCCGTTGCTCTGATCGGGTGCGTTGGAGCGCTCTATTGATTAGAGCGCTCTAATCTTGTAGCGTCCGTCACACCAAGTCAAGGACGAGTTTTCGGTGATCAGGGGAGGTGCCGCATGCGTCCGACCATGGAGGACGTCGCCGCGAAGGCGGGGGTTTCGCGCGCGCTGGTCTCCCTGGTGATGCGGAATTCACCGAAGGTCTCCGACGCCCGCCGCGCCGCCGTCCTGCGCGCGGCGGAGGAGCTCGGCTACCAGCCGCACGTGATGGCGCGGTCGCTGGCGAGCCGCACGTCCACCGTGCTCGGCGTGATGGTCAACGACCTGCGCAACGCCTTCTTCGCCGACATCGTCGAGGAGCTGGACAGCGCCGCGCAGGCCGCGGGCTTCGACCTCGTTCTCAACACCGGCGGCCGCAGTCCCACGCGCGAATGGAACGCCCTGCACAACCTGCTTTCCTTCCGCCCGGCGGGGATCATCCTGCTGTCGCCGGTCGTGCCGGCCTCGGCGATCCAGGTCGCGGCCCGGCAGTGCCCGGTCGTGCTGGTCTCGCGGACGACCCGGTCGTCCACAGTGGACACCGTGAACGACGACGGCGAGGCGGGCTCCGCGCTGGCCGTCGACCACCTGGTCGGCCTCGGCCACCGGCGCATCGCGCACCTCGACGGCGGCGGCGCGGCGGGAGCGGCGCAGCGGCGTCGCGGCTTCGAGTCGGCCATGCGGGGGCACGGGCTGGAGCCGATCGTCGTGCGCAGCGAGCACACCGACATCGGCGGTGAGAACGCCGTGCGGGAGCTGCTCGCCGCGTACTCGCGCGCCGACCTGCCGACGGGGCTGGTCTCCGGCAACGACTTCAACGCCGTGGGCGCGATCTCGGCGCTGGAGGAAGCCGGGCTGCGCGTGCCGGAGGACGTGTCGGTCGTCGGGTACGACAACACCTCGCTCGCCGCGCTGCGGCACCTTTCCCTGACCACGGTGGACCAGCCGCGCAAGGACATGGCGCGGCTGGCGTTCGCCGCGCTGATCGAACGTGTCCGCGGGGAGCGCACGGAGCCGGTCCGGCACCTGCTGCACCCGTCGCTGGTGGTCCGGGCGACCACCACCGGAGTTTCGTCCACAGGAGGGTCACGATGAGGTTGGGTTTGGCGGGCACCGGCCGGATCGGCACCGCGCACGCGGAGACGCTGAGAAGCTTCGAGGAGGTCGAGTCGGTCGTGGTGGCCGACGTCGACACCGCGCGCGCGGCTTCGGCCGCGGCGAAGCTCGGGGTCGAAGCCACCTCCCTCGACGAGCTGTTCACGTCGGGGCTCGACGGCCTGGTCGTCACGGCGGCCACCGACGCGCACCCGGGCCTGATCATCGCGGCGGTCGACGCCGGGCTGCCGGTGTTCTGCGAGAAGCCGGTCGCCGCGGACATCCCCGGCACCCTGGCGGTGATCGACCGCATCGGCGCGTCGGACGTCGGAGTCCAGATCGGCTTCCAGCGCCGCTTCGACGCGGGCTACGCGGCGGCGCGGGCGGCGGTCGCGTCCGGCGAGCTGGGCTGGCTGCACACGCTGCGCGCGACGACGCTCGACCCGGCGCCCCCGCCGGCGGAGTACGTCGCGCATTCGGGCGGGCTCTTCCGCGACTGCGGGGTCCACGACTTCGACGTCATCCGCTGGGTCAGCGGCCGCGAGGTCGAGGAGGTCTACGCGATCGGCGCCAACCGCGGCGAGGCGTTCTTCGCCGACGCGGGCGACGTCGACACGGCGGCGGCGACCCTGACCCTCGACGACGGCACCCTGGCGACGGTGTCCCTGACCAGGTACAACGGCGCCGGCTACGACGTTCGGCTGGAGGCGCTCGGGTCGCTCACGGGGGTGGTGGTCGGCCTGGACGACCGGGCGCCGCTGCGGTCGGTCGAGCCGGGGGTGCCGCCGCTGCCGGGGCCGCCGTACCCGGGGTTCATGGAACGGTTCCGCCCGGCGTACACCACGGAGCTGCGAGCGTTCCTCGACGTCGTCGCCGGTCGGGCGCCTTCGCCGTGCGTTGCCGCGGATGCGCTCGAAGCGTTCTACATCGCCGAAGCGTGTGAGGTCTCGCGTCGTGAACGGCGTCCGGTGAAGCTGGCGGAAGTCAGGCGCTGACCCGTCACGGGCCGAGGAGTTTGCGAACGCTGCGTTCGACCAGTGTGACGGCCTTCGGCGGGGGAGTGCGGCCGTCGGTCAGGTAGCGGTGGACCACCGCGCGGGGGACCTCGACCAGGGCGAGCACCACGTCCTCGTCGGTGCAGCCGGTGAGGGGCGGGAGGGTCCGGGTCGCCTGCTTGAGCGCCGCGCGCAGCTCCTCCTCGTCCTTGGCCACCGCCTTCGCGGCTTCCGGTGACCAGTCGGCGGGGCCGAAGGCCTGCTTGCCGGCGTCGCAGACGCGGGCGCCTTCGGGGTGCTTGCGGGACCAGTGGACGACGCTGGTCGCGGCCGCCACCGCGGCGTCGACCGTCGCCGCGTCGCCGAGTGCGTCGGTGAACGTGTCCTGGAAGTCGCGGACCGTGCGGCGCCAGAGTTCGGCCAGCAGCGCGGGACGGTCCGGGAAGCGGTGGTAGATCGAGCCGTTCGGCGCGCCCGCAGCCTTCGCGGTGGCGGCCATGGTGACGGCGCGGGCGCCGCCGGCGGCGAAGAGCGCGGTGGCGGCGTCGAGGAACTGCGCTGTGGTGTGCGTCGCGGGGCGGCCCATGTTGTAGAGACTATGCTCTAATAGCTTCTGGAGGAAAGTCTCCAGAATCGAGGTTCGGCCATGGTCCGCAACGTCCACACCCGGCGGTTTCCGGTCACCGAAGACCGCCTGGTTTCCCTGCTCGACACGCTCGGCACCCCGCACGACCGGCTCTGGCCGGTGTCGGACTGGCCCCCGACCCGCCTCGACGGCCCCCGCGTCCCGGGCACGACGGCGGGCCACGGCCCCGTCCGCTACGTCGTCGAAGAGACCTCGCCCACGCGGCTGCGGTGCCGGTTCACGGCTCCGCGAGGCGTAACGGGCCACCACGAGTTCACGGTCACCGGAGGCCAGCTGACGCACGTCCTCGAAGCGTCCCTCCACGGCCCGGCCCGGCTGACCTGGCCGGTGTTCTTCCGCCCGTTGCACGACGTGCTGCTGGAAGGCCTGCTGGACCGGGCGGAACAGGAGCTGACCGGGCGGGTCGACCGGCCGGTGCGGTGGTCGGCCTACGTCCGCTTCCTGCGGGCGCTGGGCAAAATCGGGTCGCGGGTCCGGCCGCCGGCGGCGAAACTCCGAGCGTGACCCTGCTGACCCCGCTCGACGAACCCGCCCTGGCGCGGCTGCTCGAAGCCGCCGTGGCCGGCGCGGATCCGCTCGAGGTGATGCCGCCGGTCGACGGCCCGCCCGGCTGGACCGACGCCCGCCGCGCGGCCTTCCTGGCGTTCCACCGCGGCCGGTCCCTGAACCCGGCCACGGCGGTGGAGCGCACGTGGGTGGTCGAGGTCGACGGCGCGGCGGCCGGCGCCGCGCGGCTGGAGCGCCACGGCGACGCGGTGGAAGCGGGCCTCTGGCTGAGCCGCGAGTGCCGGGGGCGGGGCGTCGGCCGCGAAGTGCTGACGCTGCTCCTGGCCGAAGCCCGCTCGACGGACGCGGCGAGGTTCGTCGCCTCGACCACGACGGACAACCACGGCGCCCGGGCGTTGCTGGGCGCGCTCGGCGCGAAGCTCACGACGGCCGGGGACGAGGTGGCCGCAGACCTGCGGCTGGGCTGATCCGGACTACCGCCGGGGACGAGGCCGCGATCCTGCGGCTGGCCTGACCCGGACTACGGCCGGGGACGAGGCCGCGAACCGTCGGCTGGCCTGACCCGGGCCGGCCGCAGCCGCGGCAGGATCTCGGTCCGCACGTACTCGTGCGCGTCTCGGGTCGGCAGGATGTGCGGCCCCTGCACCCACCCGACCCCGTGCCGCACCGCCGCGGCCGTCAGGCGTTCCCGCAGCGGGCCCACCACACCCGCGCCCAGCACCAGCGCGTCGACCACGCCGAGCCGGGCCAGCGCCGCTTCTTCCGAAACGACGCCGTCCGCGGCAAGACCTGCCGCGGACAGCGCCGTCGTCACCCTCGAGACCGTGGCCGGGTTGCGGCCGAACAGCAGCACCTTCATGCCGCCCAGCCTCACACCTCAAGGGCACTCGAGGTCAAGAGAGCTCGAGCGTGGGCTGGTACATCTCGATCCAGTGGTACAGGTCGAGCACCCGGTCCAGGCCGATGCGCATGGCCGGGTCCATGGTCGCCGAGTCCACTTCGGACGCGCGGTGCGCCCAGCCGCGGTCGACCAGGCCGAACACCTCGTGCTTCGGCTCGGCCAGGACCTCCTTGACCTGCTGCTGCAGCGCCGCCGCATAGCCCGGGTCCTGCGTCGACGGGTACGGGCTCTTCACCCGCTGGGCCACCGACTCCGGCAGCACGTGCTTGGTCGCGTGCCGCAGGAGGCTCTTCTCGCGCCCGTCGAACGTCTTCAGCGACCACGGCGTGTTGTAGACGTACTCCACCAGCCGGTGGTCGCAGAACGGCACGCGAACCTCCAGGCCCACCGCCATCGACGCGCGGTCCTTGCGGTCGAGCAGCATCCGCACGAACCGGGTCAGGTGCAGGTTGCAGATCGTCCGCATCCGCGCCTCGAGTGCGGACTCGCCGTCGAGGTGCTCCACCGAAGCGACCGCGGAGGCGTACTGGTCCGCGACATAGGCCTCGACGTCGAGGTTCTTCACCAGCTCCGGCGTGTACAGCGACGCCCGCTCGTTCATCATCGAGTTGCGGAACGCCAGCCACGGGAACGTGTCGGCGTTGACGGCCTTCTCGTCGTGGAACCAGCGGTAACCGCCGAACACCTCGTCGGCCGACTCGCCGGACAGGGCGACCGTCGACTGGCCGCGGATCGCCTTGAACAGCAGGTAGAGCGAGGTGTCCATGTCGCCGAGGCCGGCCGGGATGTCGCGGGCCCGCAGCACCGCGCGCCGGACCTCGGGGTCGGTCAGGTCACCCGGGTTGAGCATCACGTCTTCGTGCGCCGAGTTGACCAAAGACGCGACGTCGCGCACGAACGGCGAGTCCGCCGTGTCGCGCATCTCGTCGGGCTTGAAGTTCTCCTCCTGGCCGAAGAAGTCGACGGAGAAAGTCCGCAGCTGCTCGCCCTGTTCGGCGAGCCGCGCGGCCGCGAGCCCGGTGACGGCGCTGGAGTCGAGCCCGCCGGAAAGCAGCACGCACCGCGGGACATCGGCGACGAGCTGGCGGTTGACGATGTCGGTCATCAGCTCGCGGACGCGGCCGACCGTCGTCTCCTGGTCGTCGGTGTGCTTCTTCGCGTCCAGCTTCCAGTAGGTGCGGGTCTTGATGCCCTCGCGGGACACGGTGACGATCGTGCCCGGCTGGACCTCTTCCATGTCCTTCCACAGCGACCAGCCCGGCCGCTTGGTGAAGCCGGCCAGCTCGCGGAAGCCGTCGAGGTCGACGACCTTCTTCGCGAGCGGGTTGGCCAGGATCGCCTTCGGCTCGGAGCCGAACAGCACACCGTCGCGCGTCGGGTAGTAGTAGAACGGCTTGATGCCCATCCGGTCGCGGATCATCACGAGCCGGTCGTCGCGCTCGTCCCAGATCGCGAACGCGTACATGCCGTTGAGGTGGTCGACAACCGCGTCGCCCCACTGCAGGTAGCCGTGCAGGACGACCTCGGTGTCGCTGTCGGTCTCCCACTTGTGGCCGAGCTTGGTCAGCTCTTCCTTCAGCTCGGTGAAGTTGTAGGCCTCACCGCTGTAGACCATCGCGACGTCGCCGTTCGGCGTGTGCACGGACATCGGCTGACGGCCACCGGGCAGGTCGATGATCGCGAGCCGCCGGTGCCCCAGCGCGACGTTCCGGCGGACCCAGGTGCCCTCGTCGTCCGGGCCGCGGCAGGACATGGTCGCGGTCATCGCGTCGACCACGTCCTGGCGGCGGGTGAGGTCGGCGTCGTAGGAAACCCAGCCGGCGATACCGCACATAGGTGATCCCCTCTCCCAAATATTGCTTAGCCGATACAACTATCGGTAACACAGGTGTAACACGGGTCGAAGATCTTGTCTGCCCGAATTGCACGTTCCGCACTTGTTCGGTCACTCGGTGTGTCGTGAGTCACTGACCAACTGCATACAGTGATTAATCGGCAAACGTTTGCGTGACCGGCGCCACCGGCCATAAAGACGGCGTAAATGGGTGTCAGGAACGCATCAAGAGGCCGTCAGCCGCAGGTCGGGACGGGGTCCCGGAGCCGCACAGTGAACCGTCCGGTCACCGAACCCGGTGACCCGTCTTGAGAGGTGCCCTGTGGCCGACTTGCTCTACGCCGTCCTGCTGATCGGCGTGTTCGTGGTGCTCGCGCTGGCGCTGCGCGGGCTGGAGAAGCTGTGAGCGGCGCCGGGGCCGTGGCCAACGTCGTCGGCGGACTGCTGGCGCTCGGCCTGCTCGTGTACCTGTTCGTCGCCTTGATCAGGCCGGAGAAATTCTGATGTCCGACACGACGGCCGGGCTGATCCAGCTCGGCCTCCTCCTCGCCGCCCTCGCCGTGGTCTACAAGCCCCTCGGCGACTACCTGGCGCGCGTCTTCTCGACCGAGAAGCACCTGAAGCTCGAGAAGGGCCTGTACAAGCTCTTCCGCGTCAACCCGGACTCCGAACAGCGGTGGCCGACCTACGCCGCGGGGGTGCTCGGCTTCTCGTTCGTCTCCGTCGTCCTGCTCTACCTGCTGCAGCGCTTGCAGCCGATCCTGCCGTGGAACCTGGGCCGCGGCTCGGTGAGCCCCGCCGTCGCGTTCAACACGGCGGTTTCCTTCGTCACCAACACGAACTGGCAGTCTTACGTCCCCGAGACGACGATGGGCCACTTCGTGCAGATGGCCGGGCTGACCGTGCAGAACTTCCTGTCGGCCGGCGTCGGCCTGGCCGTGGCGATCGCGGTGACGCGCGGGTTCGTCCGCGCCAAGACCGACCGGCTGGGCAACTTCTGGGTGGACCTCACGCGCGGCACGGTCCGCGTCCTGCTGCCGATGGCCTTCGTGTTCGCGATCGTGCTGGTCGCGCTCGGCGTGGTGCAGAGCCTCAAGGCGGGCGTCGCCGTCACCAACCCCGATGGCAGCCAGAGCACCATCGCCCTCGCCCCGGCCGCGAGCCAGGAGGCGATCAAGGAGCTGGGCACCAACGGCGGCGGCATCCTCAACGCCAACTCCGCGCACCCGTTCGAGAACCCCAACGCCTGGTCGAACCTCATCGAGCTGTTCCTGATCCTGGTGATCCCGGTCAGCCTGACCCGCGCGTTCGGCAAGCTCGTCGGCAAGCCGAAGCAGGGCTACGTCCTGCTCGGCGTGATGAGCCTGCTCTGGGCCGCGTCGCTGGCGATCATCTGGTTCTCCGAAGCCAACGCGAACAACCCGGCGGCGCTGGCCGCGGGCGCGAGCATGGAAGGCAAGGAACAGCGGTTCGGCATCGGCCTGACGTCGATCTTCGCCGACACCACCACGGGCACGTCGACCGGCGCGGTCAACGGCGCGCACGACAGTCTTTCGGGGCTCGGCGGCGGGGGACCGCTGCTGAACATGCTCTACGGCGAGATCTCGCCGGGCGGTGTCGGCACCGGCCTCTACGGGATCCTCGTCATGGCCATCATCGCGATGTTCCTGGCCGGCCTGATGGTCGGGCGCACCCCGGAGTACCTGGGCAAGAAGCTCGGCAAGCGCGAGGTCACGGCCGCGGCGATCGCCATGCTCGCGATGCCGACCGTGGTGCTCCTCGGCTCGGGGATCGCGCTGCTGCTGCCGGGCACGGCGGGGGCGCTGGGCAACAGCGGCGCGCACGGCCTGTCCGAAATCCTCTACGGCTACGCGTCCACCGGCAACAACAACGGCAGCGCGTTCGGCGGCCTGACCGCGACGAGCGACTGGTTCCAGTCCTCGTTCGGCGTCGCGATGCTGATCGGCCGGTTCGTGCCGATCCTCGCCGTGCTCTGCCTGGCCGGTTCGCTGGCCGCGCAGCGCAAGGTGCCCGAAACCGCGGGCACCCTGCCCACCACGGGGCCGCTGTTCGCCACCATGCTCACCGGCACGGTGGTGCTCGTCGCGGCCCTCACCTTCATCCCGGCGCTCGCGCTCGGGCCCATCGCGGAGGCACTCGCATGACCGTCACCGAAGAACGACCTCAGGTGACTCCGGCCGAAACCACGAGCAAGGTCGGCGCGGGAGTGTTCAGCCCGCGCCAGCTCTGGACGTCGCTGCCGGACGCGTTCCGGAAGCTCAACCCGAAGCACCAGCTCGGCAACCCGGTGATGTTCGTGGTGTGGGTGGGGTCCGCGCTCACCACGGTCTTCGCGGTCACCGACCCGAGCGTGTTCACCATCCTGATCGCCGTCTGGCTCTGGTTCACGGTCCTCTTCGCGAACCTCGCCGAAGCCGTCGCCGAAGGGCGGGGCAAGGCGCAGGCGGAGTCACTGCGGAAGTCGAAGAAGGAGACTGTCGCCCGGCGGCTCACCTCGACCGGCGAGGAGCAGGTGCCCGGGGTCGAGCTGAAGATCGGTGACCTGGTCGTCGTCGAGGCGGGGCAGGTGATCCCGGGCGACGGCGACGTCGTCGAGGGCATCGCGACCGTCGACGAGTCGGCCATCACGGGCGAGTCCGCCCCGGTCATCCGCGAGTCCGGCGGCGACCGCAGCGCCGTCACCGGCGGCACGACCGTGCTGAGCGACCGGGTCGTCGTGAAGATCACGACCAAGCCGGGTGAGTCCTTTGTGGACCGTATGATCGCGTTGGTGGAAGGTGCTTCCCGGCAGAAGACGCCGAACGAGATCGCGCTGACGATCCTGCTCTCGACGTTGACGATCATCTTCCTGCTCGCTGTCGTGGCGCTGCAGCCGATGGCGCGCTACTCCGGGTCCGAGCAGTCCGTGATCGTGCTGACGGCGTTGCTCGTCTGCCTCATCCCGACGACGATCGGCGCGCTGCTGAGCGCCATCGGCATCGCCGGGATGGACCGCCTGGTGCAGCGCAACGTCCTCGCGACCAGCGGCCGCGCGGTCGAAGCCGCGGGTGACGTCTCGACGTTGCTGCTCGACAAGACCGGCACCATCACCTTCGGCAACCGCAAGGCGACCGAGCTGATCCCCGTCGGAACGTCCACGATGGACGAACTCGCGCGGGCGGCCCGGCTGGCGAGCCTCGCCGACGAAACCCCCGAGGGCCGCAGCGTCGTCGAGCTGACCGACGCCTACGCGAGCCAGGACGTGCCGGGCGAGTTCGTCCCGTTCACCGCCCAGACCCGGATGAGCGGGCTCGACGTCGGCACCCGGCGGATCCGGAAGGGCGCGGCGAGTGCCGTGCGCGCGTGGGTCCGGGACAACGGCGGGCAGTTCCCCGACGAGACCGAGCGCGTGGTCGACGAGATCAGCGCCCAGGGCGGCACGCCGCTCGTCGTGGCCGAAGACACTGTGGTGCGCGGTGTGATCCGGCTGTCCGACGTGGTCAAGCCGGGCATGAAGGAGCGCTTCAAGGAACTGCGGGCGATGGGCATCAAGACGGTGATGATCACCGGCGACAACCCGCTTACCGCCAAGGCCATCGCCGCGGACGCCGGTGTCGACGACTACCTCGCCGAGGCCAAGCCCGAAGACAAGATGGCGCTCATCAAACAGGAGCAGGAGGGCGGGCGGCTGGTCGCGATGACCGGTGACGGCACCAACGACGCGCCCGCGCTCGCGCAGTCCGACGTCGGGGTCGCGATGAACACCGGCACGTCGGCCGCGAAGGAGGCCGGCAACATGGTCGACCTCGACAGCGACCCGACGAAGCTGATCGAGATCGTCGAGATCGGCAAGCAGCTGCTGATCACGCGCGGCGCGCTGACGACGTTCAGCGTCGCCAACGACCTCGCGAAGTACTTCGCGATCCTGCCGGCGATGTTCACCGGCATCTTCGCCCAGCTCGGCGCGCTGAACATCATGCACCTGGCCACGCCGAAGTCGGCGATCCTCTCCGCGGTCATCTTCAACGCGCTGATCATCGTCGTGCTGATCCCGCTGGCCCTGCGCGGCGTGCGGTACAAGCCGTCGTCGGCCTCCGCGCTGCTGCGCCGCAACCTGCTCGTCTACGGCCTCGGCGGCATCGTCAGCCCCTTCCTCGGGATCTGGCTGATCGACCTGCTCGTGCGCCTCATCCCTGGAATCGGGTGAATGTCGTGAACACTCTGCTCAAGCAGACCTGGGCCGGGCTGCGCGTCCTCGTCGTGATGACCGTCCTGCTCGGGATCCTCTACCCGCTCGCCGTGTGGGCGGTCGCCCGGATCCCCGGCCTGGAGGGCAACGCCGAAGGCTCGGTCGTCACGCAGAACGGCCAGGCGGTGGGGTCGTCGCTGATCGGTGTCGACCCGGTGCCCGCGGACCCGGCGCGCGACCCGTGGTTCCACACCCGCCCGTCGGCGGTCACCCCGGAAATGCCGTCCGGCGCGTCCAACAAGGGCCCGTACAACGAAGACCTGGTGAAGGCGATCCAGGAGCGACGGGCGGCCATCGCCCAGCGCGAAGGCGTGTCACCCGGTCAGGTGCCGCCGGACGCGGTGACGGCCTCGGGTTCGGGCCTCGACCCGGCGATCAGCGTGGCCTACGCCGACCTCCAGGCCGCACGGGTCGCGAAGAACACCGGCCTTCCGCTCGACCGGGTGAAACAGCTGATCGAAGCGAACACCTCCGGTGCCGGGATCGGTGTCCCCGGCGTGAATGTGCTCCAGCTCAACTTGGCCGTGCGCGGCGCGGCCGGAGGGGCACACTGACAGCGTGACCACCGCAAAGAAGCCGCGCCGGGGGGAGCTGAGGATCTACCTCGGCGCGGCTCCGGGCGTCGGCAAGACCTTCGCCATGCTCGGCGAAGCACGACGGCGGCTGGACCGCGGCACCGACGTCGTGGTCGGGCTGGTGGAGACGCACGGCCGCGAGAAGACCGCAGTGCTCCTCGACGGTCTCGAGCAGGTTCCGCGGCGGCACGCCGAGCACCGCGGCCGCGAGTTCGACGAGATGGACGTCGACGCGATCCTGGTCCGTGCGCCCGAGGTCGCCGTCGTCGACGAACTGGCCCACACCAACGTGCCGGGCTCGCGCAACGCCAAGCGCTGGCAGGACGTCGAAGAGCTCCTCGAAGCCGGGATCGACGTGCTGTCCACGGTCAACGTGCAGCACCTGCAGAGCCTCAACGATGTCGTCGAGCGGATCACCGGCGTCACCCAGCAGGAGACCGTGCCGGACGAGGTCGTCCGCCGCGCCGAACAGCTCGAGCTCGTCGACATCACGCCCGAGGCGCTGCGGCGGCGGCTCGCGCACGGCAACGTCTACCCGGCCGAGCGCATCGACGCCGCCCTCGGCAACTACTTCCGGCCCGGCAACCTGACGGCGTTGCGCGAGCTGGCCCTGCTCTGGGTGGCCGACCAGGTCGACGTCGCGCTCCAGCGCTACCGCGCCGAGCAGCGGATCACCGACACTTGGGAGGCGCGCGAACGCGTCGTCGTCTCCATCACCGGCGGCCCGGAGAGCGAGACGCTCATCCGCCGCGCCAGCCGGATCGCCACCCGAGCCGGCGCCGAGCTGCAGGTGGTGCACATCCTGCGTGGCGACGGCCTGTCCGGGCTCGGGCCCACCGCGATCGCCCGCTGCCGGACCCTGGCCGAAGAGGTCGGCGCGACGTTCCACACCGTGGTCGGCGACGACGTCCCGACCGCGCTGCTGGACTTCGCCCGCGGGGTCAACGCGACGCAGCTGGTGATCGGCACCTCCCGGCGCTCCCGCGTGGCGCGGCTGTTCGACGAGGGCATCGGCGCCGGCGTGGTCCGGCAGTCGGGCCCGATCGACGTCCACATGGTCACCCACGCCGAGGCCGGCGGCCGGCTGCGCGCCCGGCTCGGCGCGAGCCCGCTGGGGTTCTCGCGGCTCGTCGCGGGCTGGGTGCTCAGCGTGGTGCTGCCGGTGCTGGTCACCGTGGTCGGGTTCTTCATCCCGTCCGGGCTCGACTTCGCCACCGACGTCATCTCCTACGTGCTGGCCACCGTGGTCGTCGCCCTGGTCGGCGGCCTCGGCCCGGCGCTGGTCGCGGCCGTGCTCGGGGCCGGGCTGCTCAACTTCTTCTTCACCCCGCCGCTGTACACGCTGACCGTGCACACCCCGCAGAACCTCGTGACGCTGATCGCGATGGTCGTGGTCGCGGTGCTCGTCGCGCTGGTCGTCGACCAGGCGGCGCGCCGGGCCACGCAGGCGGCGCGGGCGCGGACCGAGGCGGCGCTGCTCGCGTCGTACGCGCGGACCGTGCTGACCCACACGAACCCGATCGAGCGGCTGCTGGAGAAGGTGCGGGAGAACTTCGCGCTGACGTCGGTGACGCTGCTGGAGAAGCAGGAAGGGCAGTGGCGGCGGGTGGCGGTCGCGGGGGAGCACCCGTGCGCCGACCCGGACGAGGCCGACGTCGACATCGCCGTCACCGCCGACGTGCACCTGACCCTGCGCGGGCGGGCGCTCCCGGCGGCGGACCGGCGGGTGCTGGAAGCCGTGGCCGGGCAGGCGTTGCTGGCCCTGCGCCAGCAGCGGGCGGCCGCCGCCGCGGCCCGGGCCGAGCGCAAGGCCGAGGCGACCGAACTGCGCACGACGTTGCTTTCGGCCGTCGGGCACGACCTGCGCACGCCGCTGACGTCGATCAAGGCGTCGATCGGCAGCCTGCGGGCGCCCGACCTCCAGCTGTCCGAAGAGGACACCGCGGAGCTGATGGAGGCCATCGAACTGTCGGCCGATCGGCTGGCCGGGCTGATCGACAACCTGCTGGACTCCTCGCGGCTGGCCACCGGCGCGGTGAAGCCGCTCCTGCGTCCGGTGGGCTACGACGAGGTCGTCGCGCACGCTCTGTCCACTGTAGACTCATCGGAGGCGGTCGAGGTCGCCGTCGACGACCGGCTGCCGCCGGTGCTGGCCGATCCGGGCCTGCTGGAACGGGTGGTGGCGAACGTGCTGGACAACGCGCTCCGCCACGGCGGGGGCCGGGTGTCGGCGCGGGCGTCCACCCACTCCGGGCAGGTCGAGCTGCGGATCGTCGACCACGGCCGCGGCCTGCGCAAGGGCGCCGCGGACTCGGCGTTCGCGCCGTTCCAGCGGCTCGGCGGCGACCGGGACACCACGCCGGGCGTCGGGCTGGGGCTGTCGGTGGCGAAGGGGTTCACCGAGGCGATGGGCGGCACGATCCGCGCCGAGGACACCCCGGGCGGCGGGCTCACGATCGTGGTCTCGCTGCCGGCTTTCAGCGTCGAGTTCGAAGAAGAGGGGGTGCGATGAGCGACCCGGGGGCCACCGTGCTGGTGGTGGACGACGAGCCGCAGATCGTGCGGGCGCTGCGGATCAACCTGAACGCCCGCGGCTACAAGGTGATCACCGCGCACGACGGCACGGCGGCGCTGAAGGCGGTCGCCGAGACCAAGCCGGACGTGGTCGTGCTGGACCTCGGCCTGCCCGACCTGGACGGCACGGAGGTGATCGCGGGCCTGCGCGGCTGGACGACGGTCCCGATCATCGTCCTGTCCGCCCGCGGCGACTCGGCCGACAAGGTCCAGGCCCTCGACGCGGGCGCGGACGACTACGTGACCAAGCCGTTCGGCATGGACGAGCTCCTGGCCCGGCTGCGTGCGGCGGTCCGCCGTTCGGCGGTGGCCGGCGCCGACGGGGTCGAAGCGGTGGTCGACACGGAGTCGTTCAGCGTCGACCTGGCGGCCAAGCGCGTCCGCCTCCGCGACGGCGCGGAGGTCCACCTGACGAAGACGGAGTGGGGCGTGCTGGAGCTGCTGGTCCGCAACCGCGGCCGGCTGGTGGCGCAGAAGCAGCTGCTGCACGAGGTGTGGGGCCCGTCGTACGAGACGGAGTCGCACTATCTGCGGGTCTACCTGGCCCAGCTGCGGCGCAAGCTGGAGCCGGAGCCTTCGCGGCCGCGGCATCTGCTCACCGAGCCGGGTATGGGGTACCGCTTCGAGGTATGAACCGGGGGCCGGGTGGGTACCTCAGCAGGGTGAAGCGATCGACGAACCTGATGCCCGGCGGGGTGCGTGTCCCGGCGGGGCTGTCCCTGCTCCTGGCGGTGGGCTGGTCGCTCGGCGCGCTCACCTGGATCGTGATGGCCTTCGACGGCGGCGCCGTCGAATGGGTGCGGCTGGCGTCCGCGACCGCGGGCATGCTGCTGGCCGGCTACTTCTGGGCCCTGTACGCCCAGGTCAACCGCTTCAGGCGGTAAGAGGGACCCTGGTGCTCGGGCAGGGGCAGCGCCGCCTTTGCCCGGATATGTCGAAGGCCACCGCCGCGGCGGTGGCCTTTGATGCTTTTCTCTCACTGAGCGTGCGTCGGGCTTCCGGTCGACTTCGACGTGCCCGTCGCGGTGGGCGAGCCCGCGGTGCTGGTCCCGCCGCCGCCGGTCGTCGTCGTGGTCGGCGGTGGGTCGTCCGGCGTCGTGGTCGGCGGCGGTGGGGTCTTGGTCGTCGTGGTGGGTGCGGTCTTCGTCGTCGTAGTGACCGGAGGCGGGTTGCCCGTGTCGTTGCGCGGAGGCGGCGGGGGCGGCGCCTGGGTGACCACCGTGGTCGTGGTCTTGCCGTCCGGGCTCACCGACACCACCGTGCTCGGGGCGGTCGACGGCGCGGTGGACGACTCCGTCGTCGGCACGCCGCCGACGGTCGACGGGCCGCTCACCGGCGTGCTCGGCACCGTCTGCAGGCCGGCCTGTGACGTGCCCTGGCCGCCGGTGCCCCCGGTGCCGCCCGCGGTGCCGGCAGGGTCGGGGCCGGCGAGCTCGGCGACGGCGGCGAACGCGGTCGCGACGACCAGTCCGGCGACCCCGAGCACGACGTACCCGGTGCGGTTCGGTTTGCTGCTCTTGGGCGGCGCGGTGTCGACCCTGGTCACGTGCGGCCCGTCGGGGCGGGACATTGCAGGCTCCTCGGGGGTTCGGGAGAGGCGCGGGCGAGGCCGTGAATCGATCACTGCCTCCCCGGGCGGGGGAACCCGGGAGGGCGACCTCGGCGGCGAGGCTATCACCGTCGGTGCCGTATTCGCCCAGGTAGTAGGGCCGCGTGATCACTGTGCGCAGTCGAAGTGTCCGGAAAGGATGAAAGCGTGAGTGAGGGACAAACGAACACGCGGTTGACCGCGTGGGTGCGCGGTCGCGTCCAAGGTGTCGGTTTCCGCTGGTGGACTCGGAGCCGGGCGCTCGAACTGGAGCTGGTGGGCAGCGCCCGCAACATGCCCGACGGGCGTGTTGAGGTCATAGCGGAGGGTGATCGAGACCACTGTGAGCGGTTGCTCGACGCTCTTCGGTCCGGGGAATCACCCGGAAGTGTGGAGACGGTCGTCGAGCGCTGGTCTGACCCGAAAGGGGGACTCGACGGCTTCCGGGAACGCTGATCCGGAGCTTGGTACTTCCGGGGCGGGTGTGACGCAGGAGGTTGCTGAGCACGTGCACGCTGTGCTAAGGCGCGCCGATGAGGGGGCGCGTCCGGCGGTGCCGGGAGGCCCCCAGGTAGCCTGGGACGATTGAAACGCCAGTACCGGCAGCCAGAGGGGTCAGCACGCAGTGCACCTGAAAAGCTTGACGCTGAAGGGCTTCAAGTCCTTCGCCTCGGCCACCACGCTGCGCTTCGAACCGGGCATCACCTGCGTGGTCGGCCCGAACGGCTCCGGCAAGTCCAACGTGCTGGACGCGCTGCGCTGGGTCATGGGCACCCAGGGCGCGAAGGACCTGCGCGGCGGCAAGATGGAGGACGTCATCTTCGCCGGCACGGCGGGCCGCGCCCCGCTCGGCCGCGCCGAGGTCACCCTCACCATCGACAACGCCGACGGCGCGCTCCCGATCGAGTACGCCGAGGTGTCGATCACCCGCCGGATGTTCCGCGACGGCGCGAGCGAGTACGAGATCAACGGCGACCGCTGCCGCCTGATGGACGTCCAGGAGCTGCTGTCGGACTCCGGCATCGGCCGCGAGATGCACGTCATCGTCGGGCAGGGCCAGCTCTCGGCCATTCTCGAGTCCAAGCCCGAAGAGCGCCGCGCCTTCATCGAAGAGGCCGCCGGCGTCCTCAAGCACCGCAAGCGCAAGGAACAGACCCTGCGCAAGCTGGCCAACATGCAAGGCAACCTCGACCGCCTCGGCGACCTCACCACCGAGCTGCGCCGCCAGCTCAAGCCGCTGGGCAAGCAGGCCGAGATCGCCCGCAAGGCCCAGTCCGTGCAGTCCGAGCTGCGCGACTCCCGCCTGCGTCTGCTCGCCGACGACCTGGTCACTCAGCGCACCACCATCGAGCGCGACGAGGCCGACGAGAAGACCGCCCGCCAGCGCCGCGGCGAGGTTGAGCAGCACCTCGAGCTCGTCTCCGCCGAGGAAGCCGAGCTGGAGGCTTCGCTCGCCGAGGACGCTCCGCTGCTCCAGACCGCCCAGGAGACCTGGTACAAGCTGTCCGCGCTGGCCGAGCGCCTGCGCGGCACCGTCCGCCTCGCGATCGAGCGGCAGCGGCACCTCTCCGCCGACGTCGCCGGGCACACCGGTGGCCGTGACCCCGAAGAGCTGCTCGAAGAGGCCGAGCGCGTCGCCGAGCAGGAGGAAGAGCTCAACGAGGCCGTCATGGAGGCCCGGGAGCTGCTCGCCCAGACCGTGCTGCGGCGCGAGGACCTCGAACAGCGGGTCCAGGCCGCCGAGCGCGCGCACTGGGCCGCCGTCCGCGCGATCGCCGACCGCCGTGAGGGCATGGCCAAGCTGACCGGCCAGGTCGAGGCCCTGCGCAGCAAGAACGGCGCCACCACCGACGAGATCGACCGGCTCAGCGTCTCCATCGAAGAGTCCGCCGAGCGCGCCGAGATCGCCGTCGAAGAAATGGAGATGGCCAAGGCCGAGGGTGGCGCGGAGGAGTCCGACGACTCCGGGCTGATGGCCCACCACGACCGCGCGGTGGAGGCCAACAACGCGGCCAAGGCGCGTGTCGAAGAGCTGGTCAAGGCCGAACGCACCGCCGAGCGCGAGATCGCGTCGGAGAAAGCGCGGGTCGAGGCGCTGTCGATGGGGCTGCGGCGCAAGGACGGCGCGGGCGCGCTGCTCGGCGCGTCCCACGAGCTGCCGGGCCTGCTCGGCTCGGTCGCGGCGCTGCTGACCGTCGAGCCCGGATACGAGGTCGCGCTGGCCGCGGCGCTCGGCCCGGTGGCCGACGCGATCGCCGTCTCGGGCGGCGAAGACGCCCTGCGTGCGCTGAAGTACCTGAAGGAAACGGACTCCGGCCGCGCGGGTATCCTGCTCGGCGGGCCCGAGTCCACTGTGGACACCTACTCGTGGCCGTCCCTGCCGGAAGGCGCGCGCTGGGCGCGTGAGGTCGTCACGGCGCCCGCGCAGCTGCGGCCCGCCGTCGAGCAGGCCCTCGACAAGCTGGCCCTGGTCCGCGACCTCGACGCGGCGCGGCAGCTCGTCGCGGTGCACCAGGACGTCCGCGCGGTCACCGCCGAGGGGGACGTCTTCGGCGCCCGCTGGGCGATCGGCGGCTCCGGCAAGCGCGAGAGCGTGATCGAGGTCCAGGCGGCCGTCGACGAGGCGGGCGACCGGCTCCGCACGGCCGAGCGTTCGCTGGAGCGGTACGCGGCCGAGCTGGAAGGCGCCCGCGCCGAGCAGCAGGCGCGTCGCGAAGAGGTTTCCCAGGCCAAGGACGCGCTCGGCGACGCCAAGGTCCGCAAGGCCCGCTCGTCGGAGCGGCTCAGCCGGCTGCAGCAGGCGGCTCGCCAGGCGCAGGCCGAGGTCGAGCGGCTCACCGGCCAGCGCGCGAAGGTCGAGCAGAGCCGCGTGCAGGCCCTGGCCCAGCTCGCGGAGCTGGAGGAACGGCTCGCCGCCGTCGCCGAGCAGCCGGTCGAGGACGACCCGGACACCGCGGAGCGCGACGCGGCCGCCGAGGAGCTGGCCGTCGTCCGGCAGGAGGAGATGGAGGCGCGGCTCGCGCAGCGCACCGCCGAAGAGCGGGCGCGCAGCATTGCCGGCAAGGCCGAAGGCCTCCGCCGCGCCGCGCACGCCGAGCAGCAGGCCCGCGAACGCGCCGAGCGTGCGGCCGCGAACCGCAAGCGCGGCGCCGAGATCGCCAACGCCGTGGTCAACGGCGGTGAGCTCGCGCTGGAGCGCATCGAGCAGTCGGTGCAGCGCGCGGCCGCCGAGCGCGACCAGGTCCAGTCCCGCCGTCAGAGCCGTGAGTCCGCGCTGACCGGCGTCCGCGCCAAGGTCCGCGAGCTCACCGGCGAGCTGGAGAAGCTGACCGACGCCGTCCACCGCGACGAGGTGCTGCGCGCCGAGCAGCGGCTGCGCCTGGAGACGCTGGAAGCCAAGATCGCCGAGGACTTCGGCATCGGCCTGACCGATCTGGTCCAGGAGTACGGCCCGGACGTCCCGGTCCCGCCCAGCGCGGGCGAGATGGCCGAGTACGAGGCGGCCAAGGACCGCGGCGAGGACGTCACCCCGCCGCCGCCCATGCCCTACGACCGCGACACCCAGGCCCGCCGCGCCAAGCGCGCGGAGAAGGACTTGTCGTTGCTGGGCAAGGTGAACCCCCTCGCGCTCGAGGAGTTCGCGGCGCTGGAGGAGCGCTACAAGTTCCTCTCCACGCAGCTGGAGGACCTGAAGGACACGCGCAAGGACCTCGAAGCGGTCATCAAGCAGGTCGACGAGAAGATCCTCGAGGTCTTCGCCGGCGCGTACGCGGACGTGGCGCGCGAGTTCGAGACGGTGTTCAGCGTGCTCTTCCCGGGCGGCGAAGGCCGGATGGTCCTCACCGAGCCGGACGACCTGCTGAGCACCGGCGTCGACGTCGAAGCGCGCCCGCCGGGCAAGAAGGTCAAGCGGCTGTCGCTGCTGTCGGGTGGCGAGAAGTCGCTGGTCGCGGTGGGCATGCTGGTCGCGATCTTCCGCGCCCGGCCGTCACCCTTCTACGTCATGGACGAGGTCGAGGCGGCACTCGACGACACGAACATGCGCCGGCTGATCGGGCTGCTGGAGCAGCTGCGCGACTCGTCGCAGCTGATCATCATCACCCACCAGAAGCCGACCATGGAGATCGCCGACGCGCTCTACGGCGTGAGCATGCAGGGCGACGGCATCACAAAGGTGATCTCGCAGCGCCTGCGCACGGCCGACGACGAGCCCGTCGCGGTCGGCTGACCCTCACATCTGGTCTTCGCGCGGCGCGCGGCGGTCTTCGCCGCGCACACGCGGCTCGTAGGTGCTCAGGTCGTTGCCGACGCTCCCGGCGTCGCCCATCTGCGGCCGCCGCCCGCCGGGCCGGAGCATGCCGTGCCTGACCCCGCGCTTGCGGTCGAACCGGTCCATGACCAGGCCGATGACGAGCAGCACGGCGATGACCACGCCCAAGCCGATGAAGAACCCCATGTGAAACCCCTGTCCCCGCAGCCAGCTTACGGCGGTGCGGGAGCAGGGGGCAGTTCGATTTCCCGAACGCTACTACTGGGCCACCCAGAAGGCGTAGTCGGCCGAGTAGCGCACCGCGGTCTGCGCGCCGTCGGTGCAGGCTCCCGCCGGGGCCACGCCGCCGCGGGTGTTGAGCCGCTGGACGTACGTGACCTTCCCGAAGATCCCGTCACCCGTGTTGAGGTTGGCCTTGAGCAGCAGTTCCGGGATCGCGCCGTCGCGTGGCGCGTTCGCCACCGCCGCCGCGCCGACCGTGCTGCCGTCCACAATGGACGTCCACACCGGACCCTTGCTGTGCAGGGCCACCGGCTTGCCGTGTCTGGAGAGCACCGCCGCGGGCTGGATCAGCGTCCACGCGCCGGTGGTGCACCCGTAGATCTGGACATCCTCGGCCGGGTACGTCGCGAGCGCCCGGTTGCCGGCCGGGACCTTGATCGTCTCCGGCACCTTCGGGCCCGCCGGGCTGGCCGAAGCCGTCGCCGCGCCGCCGAGCACCAGGGCGCCGACCGCGAGCGCCACCGTCATCCGTTTCATGAACCCACCTTCGATTCCTCCCGCCGCTTCCCGGCGGGCACCCGCTGACCAACACGGGCGCCCGCCGGAAGCGGTTCAGAAGAATCAGGCGGCGGCTTCCTCCGGCGCCGTCTCGGCGGCCTCGGCCTCGGCCGCCTTCGGGTCCGGCGTCCGGTGCCGCAGGGCGAGCAATCCGCCGACGACCAGCGTGATCACCACGCCCAGCAGCGTGTACCAGGGGTAGGCGAGCGCGACCTTGTCCCCGGCGGCCTTGCTGAAGTCGATGCCCAGCAGACCGCCGGTCTTCGCGCTGAACTTCACGCCGAGGATCACGAACGCCATCACCACGACCGTCGTGACGAACGCGATGACCGCGTCCGCCTGCCGCGCCTTCTTGACCAGCAGGCCGAGCAGGAACGATCCGAGCAGCGCGCCGTACGTGTAGCCGGTGATCGCGAGGCCCAGCTCGATCACGGAGTTCTTCGTGGTGGAGAACAGCGACGCGAACACCGCGAACACCACGGCCCAGATGAGTGTCCACATGCGACCGTGCTGGAGCAGCTTGGAGTCTTCCGGCGAGCGCTTGGTGAAGCGCTGGTAGAGGTCGGCCACGGTCGACGTCGAAAGGGCGTTGAGCGCCGACGCCAAAGCCCCCATGGTCGACGCGAGGACCCCCGCGATGAGCAGGCCCGACACCCCGACCGGCAGGTCGTCGATGATGAACCGCGAGAACACGTCGTCCGGGCTCTGCAGGCCGAGCTCCGCGACCGACTTGCGGCCGTTGAACACCCACAGCATCGCCCCGACCAGCAGGAACAGCGCGAACTGGATCGTCACGATGATGCCGCTGCCGATGAGCGCCTTCTGGCCGTCGCGCAGGCTGCGCGTCGCCATCAGCCGCTGCGCGATCAGCTGGTCGGCGCCGTGCGAGGCCATCGACAGCGCCGCGCCGCCGAGCACCGCCGTCACGAAGGCGTACGGGCTGGTCAGCAGGTTCTTCGTGAAGTCGACGAGCATGAACTTGCCGTCGTCGGACGCCTGGGTCATCCAGTCGCCGGGCAGCTTGTTAAGCAGCACGATCGCGGCCACCGCGGCGCCGCCGAGGTACAGCGTGAGCTGGATGACGTCGACCCAGACGACCGCCTTGATCCCGCCGATGTAGGCGTAGATCAGCGTCAGCGCGGTCAGGATCACCACGATCACCCAGTAGTCCAGGTGGATGTTGTAGTGCCCGAGGATCACCTTGATCGGGATCGCGCCGGCGAACAGGCGCACGCCCTCGGCGAGCAGCCGGGTGATCACGAAGGTCACCGACGCGGTGCCCTGCAGGCCCGAGCCGAACCGCTTCCCGAGGAAGGCGTACGCGCTCACGAGGTTGCCCCGGAAGTACCGCGGCAGCAGCACGAACGCGGCGATGACCCGGCCGATGATGTAGCCGAAGGCCAGCTGCAGGAACAGGAACGCGTTGCCGAACACGAGACCCGGCGTGCTGATCACGGTGAGCGTCGAGGTCTCCGTGGCCACGACGGACAACATGACCGCGCCCCACGGCAGGCTGCGCTCGCCGACGAAGTAGTCGGCCGCCGACCGTTGTTTCCGGCCGACGAGCACGCCTATCAGCGGCATCGCCGCCAGGTAGACCACGATGATGGCGAGGTCAACACCACGCATGGACTTCTCCTACTGTCTGTTCATCCGGCCTTCTCCGCGACTCGCAACCTCGTCACGGCGCCCCCCAGCGGGGCGGGAAGGTTCAGGGGCCCGGCGCCCGGCACGAGCGCGCCGAGCAGGCGCGGCCCGCGGGCGCCGGTCGCCGACGGAACCGTACCCGGCACGCCGCACCAGGTGAGCCAGCCGAGCAGCGCGGTCAGGTACGCCTCCTTGCCGGCGCCGGGCAGGCCGAGGTCGTGGCTGGTCTTGAGCGCGGCGGACGGCAGGTTCCGGGCCAGCGCGGCCATCACGGCCGGGTTTGCGACCCCGCCGCCCGAGGCGATGACCGCCGTGACGCCGTGCCGGCGGCATTCGTCGGCGACGGTCACCGCGGTGAGCTCGGTCAGCGTCGCCAGCAGGTCGCCGGGGGCGACCGGCGGGAGGTCGTGCAGGGCGGCGTCGAGGAACGGCGCGTTGAAGTGCTCCTTGCCGGTGGACTTCGGCGGCGCGGCGGCGAAGTACGGATCGGCGAGCAGCCGCTGGAGCAGGTCCGCGCGCACCGAGCCGCTGAGCGCGAGCTGCCCGTCGACGTCGCTGCGGCGCCCGGTGACGCGGTAGGCGGCCAGGTCGAGCAGCGCGTTGGCGGGTCCGGTGTCGTAGGCGACCGCCGGCCGTCCCTCGGCGACGACGGTGATGTTCGCGATGCCGCCGAGGTTGAGCGCGGCGACGGGCCCGCCGGTGTCCTCGGCCACGCCGCGCAGCCACAGCTGGTCGAACGTGCTCGCCAGCGGCGCGCCGTGCCCGCCCGCGGCGACGTCCCGGGCCCGCAGGTCGGCGACCACCGGCAGCCCGGTGCGCTCGGCGATCCAGGCGGGCTGGCCGAGCTGCAGCGTGCCGTGGACGTGGCCGTCCTCCACCCAGTGGAACACCGTCTGGCCCAGCGACGCGACGAAGTCCGCGGTGCCACCGGCGAGCTCGACGGCGCCGCGCAGGGCCGCGTCGGCGAACGCCTGGCCGACGCCGGTGTCGAGCCGCGTCAGCTCGCCGGCGGTGCACGGGTTCGGCGGGAGGGCGGCGAGCAGGCCGTCACGCAGCGGCTCGGGGTAGGCGATGTCGAGCTCGCCCAGCGGGGTCAGCACCACCGTGCCGTCCTCGGCGTGCAGGTCGGCGGCGGCCACGTCGATGCCGTCGACCGACGTGCCCGAAATCAGCCCGATCACCCGGAAGCCGTGGCCGGCTCGTTTCCCCATCCGGAGGGGTTTAGTGCAGGCTTCCGGGTGACGCAACCCACGTGGTGAAGTCTTGGCCCAATCGGGATCTACGTCGTTACGAATTGCCTGTGCGGACGGGGTGTCCGGCGCGAGCGGGTGCGGATGAAAGGATGGGCCGGTGTCGAGCACCTGGTTCCTGTTCGTAGTCCTCGCCGTTGTCGTGCTGGTCGCCCTCCTGGTGACCGGCCTGCTCATCGCGCGCCGGCGCCGGATCACCCTGGACGCCCAGCGGGAGGTCGAGGAGAAACCGAAGGGCGGCAGTTACGCGGCGAGCGGCGGCATCGCGCTCGCGCCCGGCGGGACCGAGGTCGAGCACCCCGTCGAAGACCGGCCGGAGACCGACGGCCAGCCCGCGGTCGGCGACGACGCCGCGGTGCCGCGCGACTCGGCCCAGCGCACGGTGCGCGACGTCAAGCTGCCGGACGCCGAGGTGGTCGAGCCGGCGCCCGCGTCGGCCCCGGTCGCCGAGGAGATCGACCCCGCGACCGGGCGCATGGAGCGGCTGCGCGGGCGGCTGGCGAAGTCGCGGTCGGTGTTCGGGACGAGCCTGCTCGGCCTGCTCGGCGCCGGTGACCTCGACGAGGACTCCTGGCAGGACGTCGAAGACACGCTGCTGATGGCCGACCTGGGTGCGGCCACCACGAACCAGATCGTCGAGCGGCTGCGCGACGAGCTGTCCCGCCGCGCGATCCGGTCGTCGGCCGAGGCCCGCGAGGTGCTGCACGAGGTGCTGACGGCGCAGCTGTCCACCGACAGCGAGCGCGCGGTGCGAGCGCTGCCGCACATCGTCGACGGCCAGAAGCAGCCCGCGGTGGTCCTGGTGGCCGGTGTCAACGGCACGGGCAAGACGACGACCACGGGCAAGCTCGCCCGCGTCCTCGTGGCCCAGGACAAGACGGTGGTCCTGGGCGCGGCGGACACGTTCCGCGCGGCGGCGGCCGACCAGCTCCAGACGTGGGCCGAGCGCGTGGGCGCCGAGGTCGTCCGCGGCAAGGAAGGCGCGGACCCGGCCGCGGTGGCGTTCGACGCGGTCAAGCGCGGCGTGGACACGGGCGTCGACACGGTCCTGATCGACACCGCGGGGCGTCTGCACACGAAGACCGGCCTGATGGACGAGCTGGGCAAGGTCAAGCGAGTCGTCGAGAAGCAGGCGAAGGTCGACGAGGTCCTGCTGGTCCTGGACGCGACGACCGGCCAGAACGGGTTGATGCAGGCCCGGGTGTTCGCCGAGGTCATCGACGTGACGGGCATCGTGCTGACCAAGCTGGACGGCACCGCCAAGGGCGGCATCGTGTTCCAGGTCCAGCGCGAGCTCGGGGTGCCGGTGAAGCTGGTCGGGCTCGGTGAAGGCCCGGACGACCTGGCGCCGTTCGAGCCCGGCGCGTTCGTGGACGCCCTGCTCGGCTAGAGCCGGAAGAGCGGCGTCCCGTCGGTCCGGCGCAGGCCCAGCTGCAGGACGGCCGGCTCCGACGGTCGCTGGGCCGAGATGAGCAGCGGCGACGTCCGGTGCGCCGCGACCGTCAGGTGCGACCACCCGATGCCCTGCAGGACCGGGCCCGACCGGGTCCGACGACCGGGGTCGACGACGAGCGCGGCCCCGAAGTACCGGCCGCCCGGCAGGGTGAGGCGGGCCGTGTGCCCCAGCACCACGGAGAACGCCGTGCCGCTGCGGCTGCCGTCCAGCTGCAGCGTGACGATCACCGGCGTGCGGACCTTCGCGGCCCGGTGGTGCCGCACGGTGATCTCGACCTTCCCGCCCGTGCCCGAAGCGGGCGGGTGCGGCCACGCAGGAGGCGGCGGTGAGCCGTCGAGCGCACGGTCGACGAGTCTTTCGACGGTGTGCGAAGCGGCGAGCCACGCGAGCGCGCCGCCGACGTGCGGGTCCATGGTGGTCCCTTCGGCGAAAATCGGATGACGGAGGACGCGCGCCGGCGCACACTCCGGGCATGCCCGGTTGACGCACGTCCTCTCGTGCCCCTCCTCGTACCCGACGTCGCCCAAAGCCGTCATTCGCTACGAGAGAGGACCAAAGCATGCCCATCATCCCTGGTGCGTGCGTACTTTTGCGTACCATTTCGGCAAAAGACCGCGGCCGCGTCCGCGAGATCCTGGCCACCCCGGAGGTCGCCCGCTGGTGGGGCGACCCGGACCACGAGGTCAACGGCCTGTACGAGGTCGAAGACGGCTACACCTGCTACGTCATCGAACTCGGCGGTGAGGTCGTGGGGATCATCCAGAGCTGCGAGGAGCTGGAGCCGCAGTACCGCCACGCCGGGATCGACATCTCGGTCCACCCGGACGTCCACGGCCGCGGTGTCGGCACGGACGCCTTGCGCACGTTGGCCCGGCATCTGCTGGAGAACGGCCACCACCGCCTGACGATCGACCCGGCGGCGTCCAACGAGACGGCGATCCACGTGTACGAGAAGGTCGGCTTCAAGAGGGTCGGGATCATGCGGAACTACGAGCGCGCCCCGGACGGCACCTGGCACGACGGCCTGCTCATGGACCTGCTGAAGGGAGAGCTGAAGTAGCGGTCAGTCCTTGTCGACGACCTGCTGGAGCAGCCGAGCCATTCCGTCGAGCCTTGCGTTGAGACCGGCAAAACCTTTGTCGACCGTGTCGCCGATGCTGCCGATGCTGCCGAGGTCGGCGCTGAGGCTGTCGAGTTGCCTGCCCTGCGCGATCTGCGTTTCGCGTACGTCGTTCAGCAGCGCGGTGTGGCAGCTCAAGATGCGCCGGATTTCGGCGGCTCGCTCGAGGCGGAACGGATCGGACATGGCGATCAGGGTATCGGCCGACATGAGCCCTGAGTCACCGGCGATCACTCCGCTCACACGGTGACCGTGGCCTGGGACAGGCTGGCTCCCAGGGCGTCGGCCACCCGCTGCACCGCCGGGGCGATGTGCGCCACCGCCTCGGCGGTCAGCCGGCCCGACGGGCCCGACACCGAAACCGCCGCCGGCACCGGAGCCCCCGGCACTGCCACCGCCACGCACCGGACGCCCAGCTCCTGCTCGGCCTCGTCGAGCGCGTACCCCTGCTGGGCGATCCGCGAAAGCTCCACGGCCAGCGCGTCCGCGTCGGTGAACGTGTGCTCGGTGTAGGCGGGCATCCCCGTCCGGTCCAGGATCGAGCGGACCTCCGACGCCGGCAGGTGCGCCAGCATCGCCTTGCCCACCCCCGTGCCGTGCGGCAGCAGCCGCCGGCCGACCTCGGTGAACATCCGCATCGAGTGCTTCGAGGGCACCTGGGCCACGTACACGACTTCGTCGCGCTCCAGGACCGCCAGGTTCGCCGTCTCGCCGACCTCCTCGACCAGCTCCGCCAGCAGTGGCCGCGCCCAGGCGCCGAACTGCATGCTCGCGTTCTCGCCGAGGCGGATCAGCCGGGCGCCCAGCGCGTACCGGCGGTTGGTGTTCTGCCGGACGTACCCCAGGTCGACCAGGGTGCGGATGAGCCGGTGGATCGTCGGCATCGGCAGCCCGGACAGCGTCGCGAGCTCGGACAGGCTGGCTTCACCGCCGGTGTCCGCGAGGTGTTCCAGCAGCTCGAAGGCACGCTGCAGGGACTGGACGCCGCCGTCGCGCCCGTTCTTCTCCGCCGGCACGGTGGCCCTCCTTACGTCGGCGTTGAGCTTCCGCTATGCAGAAACTATAGTCCGGCTGGTAGAAAACCGTAGGGCCGTTATCCAAAGATCCGAACCCTCGAGGTGTTCCACATGTCTTCTGAAGCCCAGGTGCTGGGTGACGCGGTCGAGCGCGGCGACGAGATCCTCACGCCGGCAGCGCTCGACTTCCTCGCCGGCCTGCACGATGCCTTCGCCGGCCGCCGCGACGAGCTGCTCCAGGCGCGGAGCAAGCGTCGCGAGGAGGCCCGGACCACCGGCCGGCTCGACTTCCTGCCGGAGACGAAGGAGATCCGCGAGGGCGACTGGCAGGTCGCCGGCGCGCCCGAGGCCCTGCGTGACCGCCGGGTCGAGATCACCGGGCCGACCGAGCGCAAGATGACCATCAACGCGCTCAACTCCGGCGCCAAGGTCTGGCTCGCCGACCTCGAAGACGCCAACACGCCGCACTGGGCGAACGTCGTGTCCGGCCAGGTCAACCTCTACGACGCCGTCCGCGAGACGATCACCCTCGAGAGCGGTGGCAAGAGCTACGCGCTCAAGGACGACGTCGAGCACGCCACGATCGTCGTCCGCCCCCGCGGCTGGCACCTGCCCGAGCGCGGCCTGTCCTTCGGTGGCCGCCAGGCAGTCGGCGCGCTCGTCGACTTCGGCCTGCACTTCTTCCACAACGCGGCCGAGCTGCTCAAGCGCGGCAAGGGCCCGTACTACTACCTCCCGAAGATGGAGAGCCACCTCGAAGCGCGGCTCTGGAACGACGTCTTCACCCACGCCGAGAAGACCCTCGGCATCGACCACGGCACCATCCGCGCGACCGTGCTGATCGAGACCATCCCGGCCGCGTTCGAGATGGAAGAGATCCTCTACGAGCTGCGCGAGCACGCGTCCGGCCTCAACGCGGGCCGCTGGGACTACCTCTTCAGCGTCATCAAGTACTTCCGCGACGCGGGGGAGAAGTTCGTCCTGCCGGACCGCAACTCCGTCACCATGACCGCGCCGTTCATGCGCGCCTACACCGAGCTGCTCGTGCGCACCTGCCACAAGCGCGGCGCGTTCGCGATCGGCGGCATGGCCGCGTTCATCCCGAGCAAGGACCCCGAGACCAACAAGGGCGCCTTCGACAAGGTGCACGCGGACAAGTCCCGCGAGGCCGGCGACGGCTTCGACGGCTCCTGGGTCGCGCACCCCGGCATGGTCGCCCTCTGCAAGGAGGAGTTCGACAAGGTCCTCGGCGACGAGCCGAACCAGCTCGGGCGCAGGCGCGACGAGGACTGGGATCTCTCTGCCACCGCCGACCAGCTGCTGGACGTCGCTTCGACGCCGGGTGGCGCGACGGCGGGCGGCCTGCGCGCCGCGGTCGACGTCGGCGTCCGCTACATCGCGTCCTGGCTGGGCGGCAACGGCGCGGCGGCCATCCACAACCTGATGGAAGACGCGGCGACGGCGGAGATCTCGCGTTCGCAGATCTGGCAGTGGGTCAAGAACGGGACCACTTTGGACACCGGCGACGTCGTGACGTCGGAGCTGGTGCGCGGGGTGCTGGCGGAGGTCCGCGGTGAGCTGGCCGCCGAGCTCAAGCCGGAGCTGCTGGAGCCGGCCGTGGAGCTGTTCGAGCAGGTCGCGCTGGCCGACGACTTCCCGGACTTCCTGACGCTGCCCGCTTACGAGCGGATCAAGTAGTGCGGCTGTCCCAGGACGTCTACGACGCCGCGGACGCGCGCTTGGCCGAGGCCGACGCGCGCGTCGCGGCGGCGTACCCGGGGGAGCGCCCGGGACGGCAGCCGGTGCACACCGTCTACGTCCCGGCGTCGCAGTACCGCACCCGCCTGGTCGCCGACTGGGGCAAGCAGGCGATGCGGGTGTTCATCGAGCACGAGGACCTGCTCGGAGTCGACGCGGACGTCTACGAACGCGTGCGGGCGAAGCTGCTCACCGAGCCGATCGAAGACCTGCGGATCGACTTCGAGGACGGTTTCGGCCGGGTGCCGGACGACGTCGAGGACGCGGCCGCGGTGGCGGCCGGGCAGACTCTGGCCACGACCGGGGGTACACCGTTCTGCGGCATCCGGTTCAAGAGCTTCGAACCGGCAACGCGCCGGCGTGGCATCCGCACCCTGGACCTGTTCCTGGGCTCGTTGCTGGACAACGGGCCGCTGCCGCCGGGGTTCGTGGTCACGCTGCCCAAGGTGACGGCCGTCGAGCAGGTTTCGGTGGCCGCGGAAGTGCTGGCCCGGCTGGAATCCGCGTATGGCCTGGCTTCGGGAGCGCTGCGGTTCGAGGTCCAGATCGAGACGGCACAGTCCATTGTGGACCTCGACGGCACGCTCTCGGTGGCGCGCATCGTGCACGCCGCGGCCGAGCGCTGCACCGGGCTGCACTACGGCACGTACGACTACAGCGCCGGCCTCGGCATCGCGGCGGCGTACCAGAGCATGGAGCACCCGGCGGCGGACCTGGCCAAGGGCCTGATGCAGGTCTCGGCGGCGGGCACCGGTGTCCGCCTCTCGGACGGCTCGACGAACAAGCTCCCGATCGGCGACGCGCTGCCGGAGGCGTGGGCGGAGCATCTGCGCCTGGTCCGCCGTTCGCTGGAGCGGGGCTTCTACCAGGGCTGGGACCTGCACCCCCACCAGCTGCCGACGCGCTTCGCGGCGACGTACACGTTCTACCGCTCGGGATTTCCGGCGGCGGTGGAGCGGCTGCGCGCGTACGCGGAGAAGCAGGCCGGGGGAGTGCTGGACGAACCGGCGACGGCGCAGGCCCTGGCGGTGTACCTGCTGCGCGGCCTGGACTGCGGGGCCCTCGACGAGGGGGAGCTGCCGTTCGGGCGGCCGGAGCTGGAGAAGTACGCCCGTCGCGAGGACTAGCGCAGCCGGGCGCGGTCGGCTGCCGACCGGCCCGCGTCCCACCCGTCGAGGTCGCGCACCGTCACGGACTTGCCGACCACGTCGGGGAAGAGGGCGGTGAAGGCCGACTCCACCTTCAGCTCGTGCGAAGCCAGCACGGGCAGCAGGCGAGCCGAGTCCGGTGACGCCGCGATCGTCGTTTCCGCGGCGCGTTCGAGGCGCTCGCCGATCCGGGTGGCGTAGGCGACGAGGAACGACTTGCGGAACGGCCGCGACCGGCCGGCCGGGTCGGCGATCATCGCCCGTGTCGCCTGCACGAGCAGCGACGTCGTCAGCACCGCGACGGCGTCCAGGTCTTCCTCGTCGCCGACGACGGTGACGAACCCGAGGCGAGGGTCGAAGATCGCGCGGCACCGGTTGGCCTTCGAGACCACCTGGACCAGCAGCGACTTGGCGTCGACGTACGGCGTGTCGAGCCAGATCCGGCGCGACGTCGGCCGGTCGGGCTCGGCCTCATCGGCCTCGACGAGCACTCGGTCGAGGGCGTGGCGGGTCATCAGCTCCTGCGCCTTCGCCGAGAGGGCTTCGGCCTCCTCCGGGAACGAGCTCGACTCGGCCTTGGCCAGCAGCGCGCGGACCCGGCCCAGCTTCTTCTCGTCGACGGTGTGGGGAACCGTCCGGTCCGGCAGCGGCAGGTCCGGCAGCGACAGCAGGAATCCCAGCGCTTCGACGACGGAGGTCAGCGCTTCGGCCGGGCTGAGGATGTGCCGGGCCGCCCACTGGGTCAGGTGCGGCTCGGCGAGGGCGTCGAGCACGTAGGAGCGGGCGAACTCGTCGACGCGCCGCCGAGCCGCTTGGTCGAGGTCTTCGCGCAGCCACCCGCCCCGCCGGACCCGCGCGATGACGTGCCGGGTCGCGAGCCCGGCGCCTTCGACCGGTCCGGCCGGCCAGTCGAGACCCGGGGCGAGCCGGTTCGCGCACCGCTTGGCCGCGCCCGGGATCCCCCGCGCGGTCTCGGAAGCGGCGACGAGCAGCGTGTCGCGGAACTCGTCGGCCGTGCTCTCGCCGCCCCGAGTCTCACGCTTCTGCTTGCCCATGCTCTCCCCTCTACCGGTCTCGCGCCGGGCCCGAGCCGTCGCTCTAACGTAACCGCGGAAGGGCGTCGCGCGCGAAGTGGCTCAGCGTTCGCAGGTCCTCGGCGAACCGCTCACGATGCCCCGGCGGCAACGGCCGGAAGAAGAGCTGCTCGATGTTCTCGACGTGCAGCCGGCTGGCCCGCACGGTGGTTTCCTCGCCCCGCGGGGTCAGCCGCACCAGCTGCACGCGCCCGTCGCGCGGGGACGCCGAGCGGGTCACCAGGCCGAGCGCCGCCATGCGGTCGACCAGGCGGGTCGCGCCGCCCGTCGTGAGCACCTGTTCCTGGGCGATCGAACGCATCGTGAGCCCGCCCGCGCCCGCGCGGCCCACGATCAGGAGCACCTCGTACATCAGGTGCGTGATCCCGCATTCGCGCTCCAGCGCCCGCCCGAGCAGGTACTCGAGCCGGTTCGCCGCGCCCTGCAGCCGCCCGAAGGCCAGCACTCGCGGGTCGTTCGCTGCCTGCCGGGCCGAGGTGATCTCGTCGCTCATCCTGGTTGGTCTCCCGCGCGCAACGCCAGGTAGACGTCGAGCTGGTCGGTGAACTCGGTCAGGTCCGCGCCGAGCAGCTCGCCCGCCCGGCCGATGCGGTAGCGCAGGGTGTTGACGTGGACGTGCAGCGCCTTCGCCGCCCGTGTCGGCGATCCCGAGCACTCGAGGAACACCCGCACCGTGTGGACGAGGTCCGTGTGCTGCTCGGCGTCGTACTCCAGCAGCGGCCCGAGGACCCGCCGCCGCACGGCCGCGCGCAGCCCGTCGGGCGCTCCGGCCAACAGCAGCCGGTGCACGTCCACCTCGCCGGCCGAGACCACCCGCGCGTGCCGCCGGGCCGCGACTTCAAGCGCGTACCGGGCCGATTCCCACGCTTCGTCCCGGGGGCCGGGGTCGCTTACCCCGCACCAGATCCGCTTCGACCGCAGCAACGGTTCCACAGTGGACAACTCGGCCGCGGACGGCTGCCCCGCGGTCGCCGCGAAGGAAGTGTCCCCGGTGGATTCGAGCAGCAGCCCGTCCGGGAGCAGCTCCAGCAGGACGTCCCGGCTCTCGTCGCTGCCCTCGGTCCGCAACGCGACGACGCGCGCTTCGCCGGGCAATTCGGCCTCGGGCCGCGGAGAGCGCGCCCGCGTGACGCCGACGAGCCCGGCCAGCTCCTCGGCCAGCTCGGCCTGCGCGGTGCTCAGCGTCCCGCCCGCGGCGATCAGCCACGGCACGGCGTGCCGGCCCTCGACCGGGACCACCGTCAGCGGCCCGGGCTCCTTCGCCGCGTACTTGCCGACGACGTCGGCGGCGGGCACCGGCAGCGGCGTCGCCCCGGCGACCACCCGGCCGAGGCCCGACAGCACCCAGCAGGGCACCCCGAGCTCGGCCGACGCGCGCTCCAGCAGCGTCTCGACGGGCGCGTCCGCGGCGGCCTGCAAACGTTTGCGCGCGCTTTCGGACGCGGCCGCCAGGGCCAGCACCACCTGCTCGGTGATCACCGAGAACGACAGGTCGGTGGGCACTTCCAGCAGCGGGATCCGGTGCCGTTCGCAGGCCTCGGCGACGTCACCGGGGATGCCGCCGGAGTCGGCGCCGGACGCGGCCAGCGCCGCCGCGCCCGCCCGGGCCAGCGCGGCCACGAACGGCTCGGCGTCGCCCGGGCGCCGCCACCAGAGCAGGCCGGAAAGCACCAGCTCACCGGCCGACAGGTACCGTCCGGGGTCGGGTAGCTCCGTGACGTAGATGCGCGTCACCGGCCGGTCGAGCAGGTCGGCCCCGGCCAGCGGGCGCAGTCGCAGCCCCGGCAGGCCCAGCAGAGTTTTCACGGTCGTCATCAGGCTTGTAGGAAAGCACAAACGCCCGGGGTTTCGCTGCTGTGCGTTTCATGCGCCGTGCCGTTGCCGCCTGCCCCCGCATGGGCGTCTACTGGTCTATCGCCCTCACAAAGGAGCAAGCGTGGAGTTCCTGCGTCCCACGACGCTGGCCGAGGCCCTGGCGCTGAAGGCCGAGCGGCCCGACGCCGTGCCCATCGCCGGCGGCACCGACGTCATGGTCGAGCTGAACTTCGACCACCGGCGTCCCGAGGCCCTGCTGGACCTGACCACGGTCGGCGAGCTGACGGAGTGGTCCACTGTGGACCACTCGGGCGGAAAGGTCCGGCTCGGCGCCGGTGTCCCGTACAGCCGCGTCATCGCTGAAGTGGGTGAATCCGTCCCCGCGCTGGCGATGGCGTCACGCACGGTCGGCTCGCCGCAGATCCGCAACCGCGGCACGGTCGGCGGCAACCTCGGGGCGGCGTCCCCGGCCGGGGACACCCACCCGGTGCTGCTGGCCCTGGACGCACGGGTCGAGGTCGCGTCCGTCCGGGGGACCCGGCTCCTCCGCGCGGAGGAGTTCTACGTCGGGGTGAAGCGCCACGCGCTCGAGCCGGACGAGCTGATCACCGCCGTCCACCTGCCCGCGCACGCCGGGCCGCAGCAGTTCGCCAAGGTCGGGACGCGCAACGCGATGGTCATCGCGGTCTGCTCGTTCGCCCTGGCCCTGCGGGATGGCGAGGTGGGCGCCGCGATCGGGTCCGCCGCGCCGACCCCGCGCCGGGCTCGCGCGGCGGAGGACTTCCTCGCCGCCGAACTGCCGTGGGGCTCGCCGGAGCCGCTGCCCGACTCCCTGAAGCGCCGCTTCGGCGACCTGGTGGCCGAAGCGACGTCGCCGATCGACGACGTCCGGGGCAGCGCCGCGTATCGAAAGCACGCGCTGGGGGTACTCGCACGGCGTACGTTGACCTGGGCCTGGGACGAACACCGGACGGGGGAGCGGGCATGCGCCTGAATGTCACGATCAACGGCGAGAAACGGCAGGCCGACGACGTCTGGGAGGGCGAAAGCCTGCTCTACGTGCTGCGCGAGCGGCTCGGCCTGCCGGGCTCGAAGAACGCCTGTGAGCAGGGCGAATGCGGCTCCTGCACGGTCTACCTCGACGCCGTCCCGGTGTGCGCCTGCCTGGTCGCAGCCGGGCAGGCCGAGGGCCGCGTGGTGCGCACGGTCGAGGGCCTGGCCGACGGCGACACGCTCGACCCGATCCAGCAGTCCTTTGTGGACCAGGGTGCGGTGCAGTGCGGGTTCTGCACGCCGGGCCTGGTCGTGGCCGCGCACGACCTGCTGAACCGCGTCCCCGATCCGAGTGACGAGGAGATCCGCGAGGCCCTCGCCGGGAACCTGTGCCGCTGCACCGGCTACGAGAAGATCCTCGACGCGGTGCGTGTCGCGGCGAAGGGCGGTGTCGCGTGAGGACGCTCATCTCCGGCGCCGCGATCGCCACGGTCAGCGGTCCCGAGCACAAGTCGGGCCACGTCGTCATCGAGAACGACCGGATCGCCGAGGTCGGCGAAGGCGTCTACACGGGCGAGTTCGACGAGCGTGTCGACGCGTCGGGCTGCCTGGTCACGCCCGGCCTGATCAACACCCACCACCACCTCTACCAGTGGGCCACCCGCGGGCTGGCCGCCGACCACACGCTCTTCGAGTGGCTGGTCGCGCTCTACCCGGTCTGGGGCCGCCTCGACGACGGGATCACGCACGCCGCGGGCACCGCCGGGATGGCCCGGCTGGCGCTGACCGGCTGCACGACCGTCGCCGACCACCACTACGTCTTCCCGCGCGACGGCGGTGACCAGGTCGCGGCGCTGGCCGCGGCCCGCCAGCGGATCGGCGTCCGGCTGCACGTCGTGCGCGGGTCGATGGACCGCGGCGAGTCCGACGGCGGGCTGCCGCCGGACAACCTCGTCGAGACGACCGAGGACGCGCTGACCGGCACCGAAGCCGCGATCGCCCGCTTCCACGACGACTCGGCGGGCGCGCACCTGCAGATCGCCGCGGGCCCGTGCTCGCCGTTCTCGGTGACCGAGCGCCTGATGTCCGGCGCGGCCGAGCTGGCCCGCCGCAAGGGTGTCCGCCTGCATACGCACCTCGCGGAGACCCTCGACGAGGAGAAGCAGTGTCTCGCCGAGGTCGGTTGCACACCGGCCGAGTACGCCGACAAGCTGGGCTGGCTCGCCGAGGACGTCTGGCTCGCGCACACGATCCACCTCGCGCCCGACGCGATCCGCCGCTTCGGCGCGACCGGCACCGGCTCGGCGCACTGCCCGACGTCCAACGGCCGCATCGGCGCCGGCATCGCCCCGGTCCGCGATCTGCTCGACGCGGGAGTCGCGGTCGGCCTCGGCGCCGACGGGGCCGCGTCCAACGAGTCCGGCGGCCTCGGGGAAGAGCTGCACCAGGCGTTGCTGCAGGCCCGCCAACGCGGCGGGCCACGCGGGCTGACCACGCGCGAGGCGCTGTGGATGGGCACGATGGGCGGCGCCCGCTGCCTGGGCCGCGCGGACGACCTCGGCTCGGTCGAGCCCGGGAAGCTCGCCGACCTCGCGATCTGGGACCTGACCGGCCTGAACTACGCGGGCATCACCGACCCGGTCGCGGCGCTGGTCCTGGGGACGACACCGCCGGTGCGGCGGCTGTTCGTCGGCGGCAAGGCCGTCGTCGAGGACGGGGTTCTGCGCGAGGCGGACGAGTCGGAGATCGCGGCCGAGCTGGCGGCCGCGAGCGCCCGGTTGCGGGAGGACAGATGACCACTTCCGTCGGCACGCAGACGGTCAACGGGGTCGGCACCTCGCCGCGCCGACCCGACGGCACGGTCAAGGTGCGCGGCGAGTTCGCGTACTCCTCGGACCTGTGGCACGAGGACATGGTGTGGGGCGTGACGCTGCGCAGCCCGCACCCGTACGCGCGGATCACCGGCATCGACATCACCGAAGCTTTGAAGGTGCCCGGGGTCTACGCGGTGCTGACCCACGAGGACGTCCCCGGCGTCAACCGGTACGGCCTGGAGCACTCCGATCAGCCGGTGCTCGCGTCCGAAGTCGTGCGGTACCAGGGTGAACCGGTCGCGCTGGTCGCCGCTGACCACCCGGAAACCGCGCGACGCGCGATGAAGCGGATCGCCGTCACCTACGAAGAGCTTTCTCCCGTGACGGACTCCGAAGCCGCTGTCGCAGGCGAAGGCCCTTCGCTGCACGACGGCGGCAACGTCGTGCGGCACGTGAAGATCCGCCGCGGACCGCAGGATCTCTCCGCCGACGTCGTCGTCTCGGGCGTGTACGAGGTCGGCATGCAGGACCAGGCGTTCCTCGGGCCGGAGTCCGGGCTGGCCGTGCCGGACACCGAAGGCGGCGTCGACCTGTACGTCGCGACGCAGTGGCTGCACGTCGACCAGCAGCAGATCGTCGCCGCGCTGGGCCTGCCGGTCGAGAAGGTGCGGCTGACGCTCGGCGGCGTCGGCGGCGCGTTCGGCGGGCGTGAGGACCTGTCGATGCAGGTGCACGCGTGTCTGCTGGCGTTGCACACCGGCAAGCCGGTGAAGATGGTCTACAACCGCGAAGAGTCCTTCTACGGTCACGTCCACCGTCATCCGGCGAAGATGTACTACGAGCACGGCGCCACTCACGACGGGCGTCTCGTGTACGTGCGTACGCGGTTGTTCCTCGACGGAGGCGCGTACGCGTCTTCGACGGGCGCTGTGGTCGCGAACGCCGCCACCCTCGGCGTCGGACCGTACACAGTGGACAGTGTCTCGGTCGACTGCTGGGGCACCTACACGAACAACCCGCCGTGCGGCGCGATGCGCGGCTTCGGTGCGGTGCAGGCGGCGTTCGGCTACGAGTCGCAGATGGACAAGTTGGCTCTCGCGTGTGGCCTGGACCCGGTCGAGATCCGCGTCCGCAACGCGATGAGCGAAGGTGCGCTCATGCCGACGGGCCAGGTCGTCGACTCCGACGCGCCGGTCGCGGAGCTGCTGGAGCGGGTCCGCGCGAAGCCGATGCCGCCGGAGCGGCCGTTCGACCTGCGGCACATGCCGGGCGGCGTCTCGAACACCACGCACGGCGAAGGCGTCGTCCGGGGTGTCGGGTACGCCGTCGGGATCAAGAACGTCTGCTTCTCCGAAGGTTTCGACGACTACTCGACGGCCCGCGTGCGCCTGCAGCTGGTCGGCGGTGAGCCGGCGGCGACCGTGCACACCGCGGCCTGCGAGGTCGGCCAGGGCCTGGTGACGATCATGCAGCAGATCGTCCGGACCGAGCTGGGTGTCGAGCAGGTGACGGTGCTGCCGATGGACACCTCGATCGGCAACGGCGGCTCGACGTCGGCGTCACGCCAGACCTACGTCACCGGCGGTGCGGTGCAGGCCGCCTGCGGGGCGGTGCGGGCGCGGCTGCTGTCCCGCTTCTACGAGCGGGTGCGCCTGGTCGGCGGCAAGCTCGTCGCGGCCGACGGCCAGGTGGTCGCCGAGCTGGGCGACGTCCTCGGCGACGACGTCTACGACGAAACGATCGAGTGGCGGCACCGGCCGACCACCGCGTTGGATCCGGAAACCGGGCAGGGCACCGCGCACGTCCAGTACGCGTTCGCCGCGCACCGGGCGGTTGTCGACGTCGACGTCGAGCTGGGCCTGGTCAAGGTGGTCGCGCTCGACTGCGCCCAGGACGTCGGCAAGGCGCTCAACCCGCAGGCCGTGCTGGGCCAGATCCAGGGCGGTTCGGCGCAGGGGCTCGGGCTCGCGGTGATGGAGGAGATCCAGACTTCCGGCGGGAAGATCCGGAACCCCTCCTTCACCGACTACCTGATCCCGACGGTCCTGGACATGCCGCCGATGAGCATCGACGTCCTGGAGCGCCCGGACCCGCACGCGCCGTACGGCCTGCGCGGGGTGGGGGAGCCGCCGACGATCTCGTCGACGCCCGCGATCGTGGCGGCGATCCGGGCCGCGACCGGGCTCGCGCTCACGCGCGTCCCGGTGCGGCCGGAGCACCTCACCGCTACCTGAGCTGCCAGTTCTGGTTGGCGTCGTCGTTGCAGCCCCAGAGCTCGAGCTGGACGCCGTTGACGTTGCCGGCGGGCTTGTCGCCGCCGGTGACGTCGACGCACAGGCCGGTCTGCGTGCCGGTGATCGAGCCGTCCGGGTTGAGCTTGAACTTCTGGTTCGCGCCGCCGTGACAGGTCCAGGCGATGAGCTTGGTCCCGGCCGAAGTGCCGCCGTCGTTGGCGTCGAGGCAGAGGCCGTTGGCCTTCAGCTCACCGGCGCTGGTGAACGTCCAGGACTGGTTCGGTCCGCCGTCGCAGTCCCAGATGTCGACCTTGGTGCCGGGGGTGGTCACGTTGCCGTTGATGTCGATGCAGCGGGACGACGACGCGCCCTGCAGCGCCTTGGCGGTGGTGCTGCCGCTGGCATTGGCCTTCACGCGGTAGATGACGGTGCCGTGCGACGGGACGTTCGCGCTGATCGGGCCGCTGCTCGTGGTCTGCTCCTTCGACCAGAGGTTGGTCAGCCGGTAGCTCGACGCGCTGGGCAGCCCGGCCGCGGCGGCCGTCGTCGAGACGGTCTTCGCCGTGCCGTTTTCGTTGAACAGCACGACAGCGACATCCCCGCCTTGGAGCGGTTTCGCGAGGACGTCCAGGCCGTTTCCGGTGCTGATGCGGGTGGCCTGCTTGCCGAGCGGGTCCTGGTCGACGGCGATGACGTCGCCGTTGAGGTAGGTCGAGAAGGTGGCGACGCTGGCTGAGCGGAGGTCGGCGCCCGCGATCAGCGGCGCGGCCATCGCGGCCCAGAGCGTGAAGTGGGCGCGGTCCTCCTGGAAGTCCATGCCGTCGCCGACCTCGAGCATGTCGGGGTCGTTCCAGGCGCCGGGCTTCGCGGCGGGCGCGAGACCGACGTTCTGGCGGTAGATCGAGTCGATGCTGCCCCAGTTGTTGGTGATGTCGCCGGTGGTGCGCCACAGGTTGCCGACGTCCGGCGCCCAGTTCGACGGCGTGAAGTTGCCCCATTCGCAGATGCTGTAGGCGATCGGGCGGCCGGTGGCCTTGAGCGCGTCACGCATGGCGGAGTAGCGGCGGACGTAGTCCTGCTGGGTTTCGCCGCCGGGGCTGCCGCAGTTGTCGTACTTGAGGTAGTCGACACCCCAGCTCGCGAAGCTGTTCGCGTCGGTCTGCTCGTGGCCGAGGCTGCCGGGGTAGTGCTGGCAGGTCTCGCTGCCGGCGCTTTCGTAGATGCCGAACTTCATGCCGCGCGCGTGGATGTAGTCCCCGAGCGACTTGAGCCCGCTGGGGAACTTCGCCGGATCGGCGACGAGGTTGCCGGCGCCGTCGCGGTTGCGCGTCATCCAGCAGTCGTCGAGGTTGACGTAGGTGTAGCCGCGGTCGCGCATCCCGGAGCTGACCATGAGGTCGGTGGTCTGCTTGACGAGCGTCTCGTTGATGTTGCACTCGAAGGTGTTCCACGTGTTCCACCCCATCGGGGGTGTTCGGGCGAGCCCGTTCTCGAGGGCGTTCGCGGCCGGGGTGACCAGCCCGATCGCGGCGACAGCGGTGACAAGGACGGCGAAGACTCGGCGCATGGCAGCTCCAACCGACAGCGGTGGGGGAGGAGAAGAGCAGCTTCCGTGTCCACTGCTGCGCGGTCAAGCGCCATTTTGAGTATTCTTGTTGGATTCCCGACTAAAGTTGCGTCGCTTCTTGGAGCAGTCGCCGGGCGACGTCCACGGTCGCCGCCCCCGCGACGGCCATGGCCTCGGTGTCCCGCAGCGAGCGGCAGAGGACGAAGGCGCCTTCGAGGTTGTTGACGGCGGTGATCGTGAGCGTCCGGGCGGCTTCGGCGCCGATGCCGAACTTCGCGAACTTCTCGGTGCCGGCGTCGATCCAGGCGGTGAAGACGTCGGCGGTGGCCTGCCGCAGCGGCTCGTTGGTGCTGGCGACCTCGAGCGCGACGGTGGCGATCGGGCAGCCCTCGACGTAGTCGGTGGCTTCGAGCGTCGCGATCCCGGCGGCGAAGAAGGCCTCGATGCCGCTGACCAGGTCGGGCGCGGGCGCGATGAAAAGGTCGAAGAGCTGGATGTAGGCGAGCCCGGAGGTGCGGATTACTTCTTGGCCGAGCTGTTCCTTGCCGCCGGGGAAGAAGTGGTAGAGCGACCCGAAGGGGGCGTTCGCCTCGGTGACGATCTGCTTCAGCCCGGTCCCGCTGTAGCCGTTGCGCCGGAACAACTCGGCGCCGGCGGCCATGATGCGTTCCTTGGTCCCTGCCACGACGCCACGATACGCCCGGATTGATAGAACGCTCTATCAATCCGGGCCCGCGGTCAGTGGATGTCCCAGGCCGGGCCGGGGTCCTCGGCGTCGTCGCGCAGGATCGTGCCCTCGATCAGGCCGTACGGCCTGTCCGCCGCGTAGAACACCTCGTTGTCGTTCTTCAGCCCGAACGGGCTCAGGTCCACGAGGAAGTGGTGCTTGTTCGGCAGCGAGAGCTTCACCTCGGCGACCTCTGCGCGCGCTTCCAGGACGGCTTCGCCCATGGCGTACAGCGTCTGCTGCAGCGAAAGGCTGTGCTTCGTCGCGAACGTCTCCAGCATCACGCGCCGGATTTCGCGGTGGCTCTCCGCCCAGTCGATGCCCTCGCCCTCGTAGCGCCACTTCGCCGTGACGGCGGTCGCCAAGATCCGGTCGTCGGTCTCGGCGAGCGTGGTGTACTCCTCGCGCGGGAAGCCGTGGAACTCCGAACCGGTGGACTTCAGCAGGGTCAGGCCGTCGATGCCGGAGACGACCCACGCGCGGTCACCCTGGATCGTGACGGCCGTGGTGCGCCGTTCGTCACCCGAGCGGCTGAAGGCGTGGTCGTGCGGCTCACCGCCGACGGCGATCCGGTCCCAGCCGTGCTCGTCGATCTTGATCCGGGCGCCGGTGATGTTTTCCTGCGTGCCGGTGAAGTGCCGCCCCAGCCGCAGCGCGAAGTCCTCGATCTCGCCGACCGGCGCCTCCTTCGCGAAGGCGTACACGGTGTTCTTCTGCGTGTCGGTCGCGAGCACACCGGCGTTGTCCCCGGTCAGGTGCGTCGCGGCGAGCTCACCGCGCAGCGACGTCGACACGGTGAGGTCCTTCAGGTGGTGCACGGGGCCGTCGCGGCGCACCGTCACCAGGCGGACCTCCGCCTTGCCGTACTGGTTGGGGCCCAGGGTGATGGCCACGGTTCAGCTCCCTCGGTAGGTCGAATAGGCGAACGGGCTGAGCAGGAGCGGCACGTGGTGGTGCGCGGTGCCGTCGGAGATCCGGAAGGTGAGCGCCACCTCCGGGAAGAAGGCGTCCGGGCCCAGGTAGGCGCCGGTGTCGAAGACCAGCCGGTAGGCGCCGGGGTCCAGGGTTTCGGGGCCGAGGTCGCGGATCCGGCCGTCGTCATCGGTGTGGCCGTCGGCGATCTTTTCGCCGGATTGCGTCTCGAACCGCACGGCGATTCCCGGGGCGGGGCGCCCGGTCGCCGTGTCGAGGACATGGGTGGTCACGAGGCTCACGCGGTCACCGCTTTCGCGAGTCGGAGTTCGGCGATCTTCAGCAGCTCCCGCCCGGCGACGGCCAGTTCGGTCGCGGGGTCGTTGTCCAGCCTCGCTTGCAGGATCTTCAGCAGCTCTTCGCCGCTGCGACCACTCGCGCAGACGAGGTAGACGTGCCCGAACTTGGCTTCGTATTCGGCATTCGCCGCGGCAAAGGCTTCGGCATTGTCCACACCGGACTGTTCCGAACGCGACCAGTCACCCTCGGTGCCCTGCTGCTTCGGCTTTTCCCCGATCCGGGGATGCGCGGCCATGGCCTGCCGGATCTCGTCACTGCTCAACGGCAGCTCGGCGGCGGCCTTCAGGGCGTCGGCGTTTTCGTAGGGCCGGCGCTCGAGAACCGCGTCCACCCAGCGGGGGACGGCGAGACACGCGGTCAGCGCCGGCCGCACGTCATCGGCATCGGCGGTGTTGAAGTCGGTGAGGGTGAGCGGCACGGGGAACTCCTCGTGAGTGGCGTCCCGCTGACCGTACGTTGGCGCCGGAGTTCCGTCAACATTTTGTTGAAAGACCAGGTCAGTCGGCTTCCCGGTTGAGATAGTTGTAGACGGTGAACCGCGTGACCCCCAGCGCGTCGGCCACCGAGGAGACGGATTTCCGCAGCCCGAAGGCCCCGCGTTCCCGAAGTAACCGGACGGCCCGCTGCTTGCCGGTCCGGTCGAGGTCGCCGAGTTTCGCGCCGAGTTCACGTTCGACGTCGGCGATCAGCCGGGCGAGCGCGTCGTGCAGCTCGACGAGGGTTTCGGGTGCGGGGGTTTTGCTCGTGTCCTGCGGTTGGCCGGCAGTTTCGGCCGCGCCGGCTTTGCTCGTGTCCTGCGGTTCGCTGATGGTTTCGGGTGCGCCGGTTTTCCCGGTGCCCCGCGGTTCGCTCGCGGTTCCCGGGGTTGCCGCGCCGGCCGGTTCGGCGGTGTCGGCCTGGCCTGAGCCTGCCTGGCGCACCTGCAGCGTCACCTGCGTCGCGCCGCCCTCGAACGCCGCCTTCGTGATGGCCGGGATGGCGTCGAGCAGCGCCTTCGCCTCGCCCCGGGCGAGCGTCCCGAGCGGGCCGAAGTCGGTCTCCAGTCCCGCTTCCGCTGCGGCGTCCCGCGCGGCGAGCGCGTGCTCGGGCGGCGAACCCTCGCCGTGGAACGGTTCGCTCGTGAACTCCGCTTCAAGCCGCACGGCTTGACCGTAACGCGCCGCGTCCGTCGTTGACGAGCGGCGCGCGCCGTGGTTACTGTCGTTGTGCGAAACCGTCTTTCCGTACTGTGAAATCGGCGGTGGTCAATCCTCCCGGAGAAGGGTTTTCGGATGGATCTTGTGGTGCGCGCAGCCCGGGCCGTGACGGCCGAGGGTGAGGTTCCGGCGACCCTCGGCGTCGACGGCGGCCGGATCGTCGCGATCGAACCCGGCGGCGCTTCGCTGACCGGCGACCGGGTGCTCGAGCTCGGCGAAGACGTTGTGCTGCTGCCGGGACTCGTCGACACGCACGTCCACGTCAACGATCCCGGCCGCGCCGAGTGGGAAGGCTTCGAGACGGCGACCCGCGCGGCCGCCGCCGGCGGCGTGACCACGATCGTGGACATGCCGCTCAACAGCCTGCCCCCGACCGTCGACGTCGCGGCGCTGGAGGTCAAGCGCAAGGCGGCGGTCGGCCGGGTGCACGTCGACGTCGGCTTCTGGGGCGGCGCGATCCCGGGGAACGTCTCGGACCTGCGGGGCCTGCACGAAGCCGGCGTGTTCGGCTTCAAGTGCTTCCTGCTGCATTCGGGGGTCGACGAGTTCCCGCCGCTCGACCCGGCCGGCCTCGACGAAGCGTTGCGGGAGCTGAGTTCCCTCGACGCGCTGATGATCGTCCACGCCGAGGACGCCCACGAGATCGACTCGGCCCCGGAGCCGCACGGCGGTCGCTATGTCGACTTTCTGCACTCGCGGCCGCGGCAGGCGGAGAACCTCGCGATCACGCACGTGATCGAGGCGGCGCGCCGGAACTCGGCCCGGGCCCACATCCTGCACCTGTCCTCTTCGGACGCTCTGCCGCTGGTCGCTTCGGCGCGCAGCGAGGGAGTGGCGCTGACCGCGGAGACCTGCCCGCACTACCTCAGCTTCATCGCCGAGGAGATCCGCGACGGCGCGACGCAGTTCAAGTGCTGCCCGCCGATCCGCGAGGCGGCCAACCGCGAACGGCTCTGGCAAGGGCTCGCCGACGGCGTGATCGACACGATCGTCAGCGACCACTCGCCGTGCACGCCGGAGCTGAAACGCTTCGACAGCGGCGACTTCGGCCTCGCCTGGGGCGGGATTTCCAGCCTGCAGCTGGGGTTGCCGGCGATCTGGACGCAGGCGCGGCAGCGCGGGTTCGCGCTCACCGACGTCGTCCGCTGGATGGCCGAGCGCACGGCCGCGCAGGCCGGGATGCGCCGCAAGGGCCACCTCGCGGTGGGCTATGACGCGGACTTCTGCGTCTTCGCGCCGGACGAGGCGTTTGTGGTCGACGTCGCGAAACTGAAGCACCGCAACCCGGTCAGCGCGTACGACCGGCGGCCGCTCGCCGGCGTCGTGCGCTCGACCTGGTTGCGCGGCACACCAATCACTGGCGACGAGCCGCGCGGCGCGTTGCTGACCCGGGGGGACTGCTGAAATGGAGGCTGCTTTGCCCGATCATCCTGATCACCCTGACCGTCCTGAGTGGACGGAACTGCCCGACCTCGCCTCACGCCGGTTCGGCGGGACGGTGATGTGGGCGACCGACGAGCTGTTCGCCGAGAAGGAGAACCTGGTCAACCCGTGGACGCCGGCGCACCGCGCCGAGACGTTCGGCCCGAAGGGCCAGGTCTACGACGGCTGGGAGACCCGCCGCCACCGCGAACCGGGCGACGACCAGGCGATCCTGCGCCTCGGCCTGGCGGGCACGGTCACCGGGGTGGTGGTCGACACGGCATTTTTCAAGGGCAACTATCCGCCGTTCGTGTCTGTCGAGGCCGCGTCGGTGCCGGGGTACCCGAGCGCGGCGGAGCTGACGTCGGCGGACTGGGACGTCCTGGTCGACCGCGCCCCGGCCTCGGGGCACACGGAGAACTTCTACACGGTCAACGGCTCGCGCCGGTACACGCACGTGAGGCTGACCCAGCACCCGGACGGCGGTGTCGCCCGCCTGCGTGTGCATGGAGCCCCGATCCCGGACCCGGACCTGCTCGACGTGGACGCGCTCGACCTGGCGGCCCTGGAGAACGGCGCCCTGGTCACCGGCTGCAGCAACAGGTTCTACTCGTCGCCGAACAACATGCTTTCGCCCGGCCTGGCCGCGCACCAGGCCGAGGGCTGGGAGACGGCCCGCCGCCGCGACGACGGCAACGACTGGGTGACCCTCCGCCTGGCCGGCGCGTGCATCGTCCGGTTCGCCGAGCTGGACACGAGCAACCTCAAGGGCAACGCGCCCGGCTGGGCCTCGGTCAGCGGCCGTGACACGTACGGCGAGTGGGTCGACCTGCTGCCGAAGACCCGCTTGCAGCCGGACACCCGCCACCGGTTCGCCCTGAAGGACGGCCCGGAGATCACGGAGGCCCGCCTCGACATCTACCCGGACGGCGGCCTCGCAAGGCTGCGCCTGTTCGGCCGCCTCACCGAAGCGGGGCGCGCCAACCTGAAGGCCCGGTTCGCCAAGACGCGCTGAGCAGCGCCGACCTGCGCTGACCTGCGCGGGCCGCCGGTCTCCCCAGCGGCCCAAGGTCGGCCCGTGGTCGGCCCGGTGGCAGCCCGCGGTCGGCCCGTGCCGGCTCGCGGCCAGCCCGCGTCGGCCATGGTCGGCTCGGTGTCGGCCCGCGGCCAGCCCGGTGCCAGCCTATGGTCGGCCCGGTGGCAGCTCGCGGTAGGCCCGTGCCGGCTCGCGGTCAGCCCGCGTAAGCCATGGTCGGCTCGCGGTCAGCCCGTGGTCGGCCCGATGGCAACCCGCGGTCGGCCCGTGCCGGCTCGCGGCCAACCCATGGTCGGCTCGGTGTCGGCTCGCGGCCAGCCGGTGCCAGCCATGATCGGCCAGGTGGCAGCTCGCGCTCAGCCGGTGCCGGCTCGCGGTCAGCCCGCGTCGGGACGGTTGAGGTAGGCCGAGGCCAGCGACAGCACGCATGCACAGCCGACGATCGCGCTCACCCACCACGGCAGACCGGCCACGATGCTCCAGACGAAGCCCGCCGCCGCCAAGATGGCGACGAGGATGTTCCGGAACTGCAGCGGGGTCGGTTTGGCCATGCCGCCAGCCTCTCACGCGCCCGCGTCAGACCTCCGCGCGCTCCCCGGGTTCGAGCAGCACGAGCCGCTCGGCCAGCCCGGCCGCCTCGAACTCCTTCCGCAGCACGTCCGGACCCTCGTGGAAGTGCTGCCAGCCCCGGAAGTGCAGCGGGACGACCGTCGCCGACCCGAGCACCTTCGCTGCCTCGACGGCGTTCTCGCTGGTCAACGTCAGCGGAGCCCCGTCGAAGAGCTTGGTGCGGGCGCCGCCGGCGAAGAGCACCGCGATGTCGACGCGGAACCGCGACGCGATCTCCCGCACCAGCCCGAGCGACGCGTTGTCCCCGCTCACGTAGACCGTGGGCGGCCCGTCGCCGCTCAACACGAACCCGGTGACCTCCCCGCTGACCTGATCGGCCCCTTCCGGCCCGTGCAGCGCCGGGACGGCGGTGACCGTGAGCGGCCCGACCTGGGCCTCCTCCCAGGCCGCCAAGCCGCGAGCGGTCCCACCCAGCCGGCCGGCCCCGCTGGGCGTGATCAGCGTCAACGGCACCGTCGCCAGGTACGCGCGACCCCGGTCGTCGAGGTTGTCGGGGTGCTGGTCGTGGGACAGCAGCACGGCGTCCACCACGCCGACGGCCTCCTCGGTCAGCACCGACTCCTCGGTCTTGACCAGTACCCGCTCGCCGATGGGATGGTCGCCGGGCGGGTCGAACGTCGGGTCGGTGAGCAGCCGGACACCGCCCAGCTCCAGCAGCGCGGTCGGACCACCGGACAAAGTGATCGCGAGTTTCTCGGTCATACCGGGGCCAACAGCGGGAGCGGACGTTCCCTTCCCTAGGGTGCCGACTGCCTCCGCGAACTGATCACGCCGGTGTTGAACCCGGCCAGGTGCAGCCCGCCCGCGAACCGCGCGTGCTCGATCTTCACGCACCGGTTCATCACGACGTCCAGCCCGGCCTCCCGGGCCCGGTCGGCCACCGGCTCGTGCCACAGCCCGAGTTGCAGCCACAGCGTCCGCGCGCCGGCGTCGATCACCTCGTCGGCCACCTGGGGCAGGTCGTCGTGCTTCCGGAACACGCTGACCAGGTCCGGCTCCCCCGGCACGTCCTTGAGGGAGGCGTACACCGGCTTCCCGAACAGGGTGTCCAGCCGCGGGTTGACGAAGTTGACCTCGTAGCGCGTCGACGAAAGCAGGTAGGTGGCGACGAAGTAACTGGGCCGCGCCGGATTGGCGGACGCCCCCACCAGAGTCACCGACTTCGTCCGGTTCAGGATCGCGCGCCGCTCGACCGCTCCGACCGCATGGGTCATCCGGCCACCGCCTTCCCCAGCGCCTGGTCGAGGTCCCAGAGGATGTCCTCGACGTCTTCGAGCCCGACCGACAACCGGATGAGGTCGGGCCCGACCCCGGCCGCGGCCAGCTGCTCCTCCGACAGCTGCGCGTGTGTTGTCGACCCCGGGTGGATGACGAGGGTCCGCGCATCCCCGACATTCGCCAGATGGGACAGCAGTTCCACCGATTCGACGAACTTCTCACCCGCGGCGCGCCCGCCGGTGATGCCGAACGAGAACACTGCGCCCGGCCCGGAGGGCAGGTACTTCTTCGCCAGGTCGTGGTGCTGGTGCGAGGGCAGGCCGGCGTACGACACCCACGCCACCCGGGGATCCGCTTCGAGGTACTCGGCGACGGCTCGGGCGTTGGCGACGTGGGCGTCCATCCGCTGCGGAAGCGTCTCGACGCCTTGCAGCAGCAGGAAAGCCGAGTGGGGCGAGAGCACGGCGCCGATGTCGCGCAGCTGCTCGGCGCGCAGCCGGGTGCAGAACGCGTATTCGCCGAAGTTCTCCCAGTACCGGAGGCCGCCGTAACTCTCGACGGTCTCGGTCATCCGCGGGAACTTCCCGTTGCCCCAGTCGAACTTCCCGGATTCGGCGACGATGCCGCCGAGCGTCGTCCCGTGGCCGCCGAGGAACTTCGTCGCCGAGTGCAGCACGATGTCCGCGCCGTGTTCGATCGGCCGGCACAGGTACGGCGTTGCCAGCGTCGCGTCGACCACCAGCGGGATGTCGTGGGAGTGCGCCAGGTCCGCCAGCGCCGCGAGGTCGGCGATGCCGCCGCCCGGGTTGCCGATCACCTCGGTGTAGAGCAGCCGGGTCCGGTCCGTGATCGCGGCCGCGTAGTCGCTGATGCCGCCGCTGACGAACGTCGTCTCCACGCCGAAGCGCCTGAGCGTGCCGGTGAGCTGCGTGACCGTGCCGCCGTAGAGACCGCTCGCGGACACGATGTGGTCGCCCGCCTCCGTGAGCGCGCTGAAGGTGAGGAACTCCGCGGCCTGCCCGCTCGCGGTGGCGACTCCGCCGATGGCGCCTTCGAGACTGGCGATCCGCTCCTCGAACGCGGCCACGGTCGGGTTGCCGATGCGGCTGTAGATGTTCCCGTACTTCTGCAGGGCGAACAGGTTCGCCGCGTCGGCCGCGTCTTCGAAGACGAAGCTCGTCGTCTGGTAGATCGGCACGGCTCGGGCGCCCGTCGCCAGATCGGGAGTTCCGCCCGCGTGCAGTGCGCGGGTGCGGAAGCCCCAGGTGCGTTCACTCATCGGTTCTCACCGTAACCGTCCTCCCCTTCGGATCGCCACGCCTTCCACGAGGTGGGCGAGGTCGTTTCGTGCCGCCAACGCTAGCACGTTTTGGCATTCCGTGCGCTACACTCGAAAGCATGAAATGCGCCGCCTGTGGCAAGCCGCTGCCACCTCGCCAGGGATCCGGGCGAAATCGCCAGTACTGTGATGCCACGTGCCGGAGCGCCGCCCGCCGGCAACGCGAACACGTAAAGTCTGACTTGACACATCCGCCGCGTCAATACATCCTTGACACTGTGCCGAAGCACGAACCACTGGCCACGGTCGGCGAAGCGTTGCGGAAGGTCCGTGACGCGGAGGCGACGTTGCGCGACGCGGTGGACGCGGCCCGGACGGCCGGGCACACGTGGCAAGAGATCGGCGACCTGCTGGGCACCAGCCGGCAGGCCGCTTTCCAGCGGTTCGGCCGGCCGGTCGACCCGGCGACAGGAGCATCCATGGCGGAACTGAAGCTGCCCGACGCGGTGCGCCGCGCCGAAGGGCTGGTGGCGGAGCTCGTCGGCTGCCAGTGGCACGAAGTGCGCCGGGACTTCGACGACCGCATGCGTGCGGCGGTCGGCGAAGACGAGCTGCGGCTCGCCTGGGCGCAGGTGGCCGGAGCGGTCGGTCAGTACGAGCGGATGGGGGAGGCGTATGCGCGGAGCACGGGCGACTACACCATCGTCCACCTGCCGCTGGCCTTCGAAGCCGGCGAGCGGACCGTGCTGGTGACCTACCGCGAGGACGGTCAGGTGGCCGGGTTGTGGATCCGGCCGCCCGAGGAATAGCGGACAACCAAGGGGGAACCATGAAACCGCAAGGGGGAGCTGTGAAAACGGCGATAGTGGGTGTGGTCGCGCTACTGGCGCCGCTGGTGGCTCCGGCCGCCGGCGCCGCGGAGGTGCCGACGGCGGGCCAGCAGCTCGCATGGGTGGTCGACGCGACCGGGCGCGTCCCGGTGGCCGACGCCGAGGTGCGACAGCACGTCGCCGAGGTCCTGCTGACGGCGGCCGGAGGCACGGCGGGTGTCAACGCCGCGTTCACCGGATTCGGCCGGCTCGAAGTGAAACGCGTAGTCAGCGAAGCACCGGACCACGTCGAGGCCGCCGTCCACGGCACCGCCGACGACTACCTGCTGGACCTGCACGTGGACCAGGCCGGGCTGATCGACGGGCTCCGCGCGACGCCGGACGACCCGGTGCCGTCCTCGTGGCCAGAGCTCGACACCCAGCTCGCGGCGCTCGGTGCCCGGGTGTCGTTCGGCGCGTCGGAGATCCTTCCGGACGGGCGCTGCCGCGACGTGCACGGCGTTCGTGACAACGTGCAGCGGCCGTTGGGTTCGACGTTCAAGCTGTACGTGCTGGGCGCGCTCGGCAAGGCGGTCGCCGAGCACAAGGCGTCCTGGACCGAGCAGCTGGCGATCCGCGACGACTGGAAGAGCCTGCCGTCCGGGGTGCTGCAGGACCAGCCCGCGGGCACGAAGCTCCCGCTGTCGGAATACGCCGACAAGATGATCTCGATCAGCGACAACACGGCCACCGACCACCTGATCCACCGGCTCGGCCGGGATGCGCTGCAACGGCAGGTCGTGGCGTTCGGCAACCAGCGGCCGTCGGCGAACATCCCGTTCCTGACCACCAAGGCGCTGTTCGAGCTCAAGGCCACGCAGTACCCGGCCCGCGCCGACGCCTACCTGGCGTTGCCCCGCTGGGCGCGTCCGGCGGCGGTGGCCGGGCTGGAACGGCTCCCGCTCACCGGGCTCACCGCCTGGCCGGCACCCGAGAAGATCGACGACATCGAGTGGTTCGGTTCCCCGGACGACATCTGCCGCGCGTTTTCCGGGCTGCAGAAGGAGAACCAGCCGGAGATCGGGCACGCGCTGTCACTGAACGACGGTGGGCTCGGGCTCGACCGGGCCAAGTTCCCGCAGGTCTGGTTCAAGGGCGGCAGCGAACCCGGCGTGCTGACGCTGAACTACCTGGCCCGCTCCGCGGACGGCCGCTCGTTCGTCACCAGCGTCATGGTGTCGGACCCGGTGGCGCCGTTGAACGAAGGTCACGTCGCGGCACGAGGAATCGCCGTCGCGAAGGGCGCAGTCGCGCTTCTCGCGGCTACGCTTCGTCCGTGACGGTGCGGTGGAGCCTGACGATCGACTGCGCGGGTCCTCGCGCGCTGGCAAGGTTCTGGGCGGTGGCCCTCGGCTACATCGAGCGGCCACCGCCCGCCGGCTTCGCGAGCTGGGAAGCCTGGTTCGCCGACCACGACGTGCCCGAGTCGGAGTGGGACGACGGCGCCTACCTGAGTGATCCTGAGGGCGTTCTGCCGAACCTGAGCTTCCTGAAAGTGCCCGAAGGCAAGGTCGTGAAGAACCGTGTCCACCTGGACGTCCAGGCCGGTGGTGGCCGGGAGGTGCCGTGGGACACGCGCTGGGAGCGCGTGGTCGAAGCGGTCGCCCGGCTCACCGCGGCGGGCGCGACGATCGTGCACGAGTACGAACTCGACGGCCGTGCCGACCACATCATGATGGCGGATCCGGAGGGCAACGAGTTCTGCGTGCTCTGAGCCGTCGGGTCGTTGTTCGTCCGATGGCCCAGATCACGGGTGGAGTCGCGCGTTCGTGTCACATCGGCCTGCGCCGCGGGGTCTACTGCTGAGAGCCCCGGCGAAAGGAACAGGACACGGTGGACGAGCTGACCGAGCGGTTCGAGCAGGAGCGGCCGCGGCTGCGAGCGGTCGCCTACCGGATGCTCGGTTCGGCGAGTGAGGCCGACGACGCCGTCCAGGAGGCTTGGCTGCGGTTCGACCGCACCGACATGAGGGAGGTCGAGAACGTCGGCGCGTGGCTGACGACCGTCGTCGCGCGGGTGTGCCTGTCGATGCTCCGCACGCGTCGCAACCACCGTGAGGAGCCCTTGGACGGGCGGCCCGAGCCGGGCGAGGAGCGCCGGGACCCGGAGCAGGAGGCGGAGCTGGCCGACACGGTTGGGCTGGCTCTGCTGGTCGTGCTCGACTCGCTGGGGCCGGCCGAACGGGTCGCGTTTGTGCTGCACGACATGTTCGCCGTGCCGTTCGACGAGATCGCGCCGGTGATCGACAAGACCCCGGCCGCGACCAGGCAGCTCGCGAGCCGGGCCCGGCGCCGGGTCAAGGGCGGCGCCGCGGTGGACGCGGACCTGCCGCGGCGGCGGAAGGTGGTCGAAGCGTTCCTGGCCGCGTCGCGCGGGGGTGACTTCGAAGCGCTGCTCGCCCTGCTCGACCCGGACGTCGTGCTGCACGCCGACCGGTTTGTCGGCCCGAGCCCGGCGCCGGTGGTGCTGCGCGGTGTCGAGAGCGTGCGCATGGGCGCGGTGCTGGCTTCCGAACGGGCCCGTGCCAGCGAACTGGCCCTGGTCGACGGCTCGCCTGGCCTGCTGCTGGTGCGAGAGGGACAACTCACGGTTGTCCTGTCGTTCGAGGTCGACGGCGACCGGATCACCGGCATCGAGGTCATCGCCGACCCGGAGCGGCTGCGCGAGCTGGAGGTGGCCGTTCTCGACTGAGGCCCGGTCAGCCGAGAGCGGCGCGGAGGCGTGCTTCGCGCTCGGGCGGCGTTTGCCGCGGACAGCTGACGCACTTGGGGTTGCCGACTTCGTAGATCAGGCAACACGAGGCCCGTCGCACGGCAGGCGTGCGCCCGACACGCACGAACCGCGGCTTCGGCAGGCCGAGCCCGATCGCGGCGACCAGAGGCTCGGCCAGTGTCATGGCCAGCTCCGGATCCGGCGTCCAGAGCAGCCGGTTGCCGATCGAGTCGGTGGTGATGGCGCCCAGTGCGCGTTCACGAGCCCCGCTCACCTCGGCGATCGTGCTGACGGCGGCACCAAGCGCCTCGGCGAACGCGGTGCCCAGCTCGGCCAGGCCACCGGAGAGTCGGCGGGTCGACCGGGCACCGAGGAACCGGCCGTCGGCGACGAGGTCGAGCTCCATGGCAGCCAGGGAGGGATCGGCGAGGACAGTGTGGGCGGAGGGGGCGAGAGCCTGGCCCGTGAACGAGCGGGAAGGGACCGCTCCGGCCGAAGGACCGCCGGTGTCAGCCGGGGCCGGACTGCCTGCAGGGGCAACTCCCGCCCGGCCAGCCGATACCGGGGCCGTCGAACCGCCCCCGCCCGTCGGCACCTCCACCAGCCCCGCCGACACCGCCGCGACCAGGCTTTCCACCGCGGGCGCCACCAGCACCGACGAAAGCGAGTACCACCAGATCGTCCCGAGCACCTCCGGCCTCGCGCAGCCGTACAGCTTCGCCGCGCCGCCGATGCGGGCCCGGACCCACTCCGGGTCCGCGAGCAGGGCTGCGGACGCGGTCCAGTCGGGCTTCACGACCTCCAGCCTGCCAGACCGCGACCTACCGCCCTCACAACCGGCGGTAGGTCGAGACCGTGAACGACAACGTCACCACTTGCGGCTCGCTCAGCGCGTCCAGGCGCTCGCGGCGGCCGTCGCGGTCGAGGTGGTGGGCCGTCGGGCCCATCTCCACCGCTTGGCGGACCTGGGCGGCCGTCAGCTCCGTCGTGTGGCGGACCGGGGTGCGGCTCGTGCGGGCGAAGTACTCGCCGAGGGTGCCGTCCAGGCGCTCCTGCTTGCGGTCGTCCACGGCCAGGACCAGGTCGCCCAGCTCGCCGAGGTGGTCCGGGGCCGGGGCCGCGACCACCAGCAGGCCGCCGGGGCTCAAGACGCGGTGGAACTCCGGCCCGTTGCGCGGGGCGAAGACGTTCAGTACCACCGACGCCACCCCGTCGCCCACCGGCCAGGGCTCCCAGAGGTTCCACACCGCCGCGCCCAGCCGGTCGTGCGCTCGGGCCGCTCGGCGCAGGGCGACCGCCGAGACGTCGAGGGCCAGGCCGGCCGCGAGCGGCGCCGCCTCCAGGACGTGGGCCAGGTAGTAGCCCGTGCCGGCGCCCGCGTCGATCACCAAGCCGTCGGTCTCCGCGCACACGCGCGCCAGCTCGTCCGCGAGGGGGCGGTACGCGCCCGATGCCAGGAAGTCCGCGCGGGCCGCGACCATCGGCGCCGTGTCCGCCGTTCCGGCCGGGATTCGCGCGTGCAACAGGTTCACGTAACCCTGGCGCGCTAGATCGAACGAGTGGCCGTTGTCGCAACGCAGCGTGCGATCGACTGCCCCGATCGGGGTGGCGCACACCGAACATCGCAACGCGTCGACGACCCGGGGTGGCAGTGGGTCATTCCCGTGGCCGGCTGAGGTCATGGGGATATTCGACCACGACGTTTCGCAACCGGACACTCCAGCACGGGTGGCGGGAAACCTGGCTGTAACAACCGGGCGTGGACAGTTCACGCGGGTGAAACCTCACGAGCCGCCCCGTGAAACACCGCGCGCCAAAACTGCCTTCGCATGAACCCAGGGCACGGGAGGACGATGTGCTGAACGCAGGAGACACCGCGTGGGTATTGGCCAGCGCCGCGCTGGTCATGCTCATGACACCGGGATTGGCCTTCTTCTACGGCGGTATGGTCCGCGCGAAGAGCGTCCTGAACATGCTGATGATGAACTTCATCGCACTGGCGGTCGTGGGGGTGCTGTGGGCCCTCTACGGGTTCACGATGTCCTTCGGCGACGACGCTTTCGGCGGGCTGCTCGGTAACTTCCACTTCGCCGGCCTCGAAAACACCTTCGGCAAGCTGGCCGGCTTCGCGACCGCCGCCACCGACACGAGCCCGGCCGTCGCCTGGCCCGGCTCGGACGGCCTGCCGATCCTCGCTTTTGTGATGTTCCAGCTGATGTTCGCGATCATCACGCCCGCGCTGATCTCCGGCGCCATCGCCGACCGCGCGAAGTTCTGGGGCTGGACGCTGTTCGTCGTCATCTGGGTGACGGTCGTGTACTTCCCGGTCGCGCACTGGGTGTTCTCCTTCAACGGCTTCGTCGGCGAGAACGCCGTCGGCGGCTGGATCGCCAACAACCTCAAGGCACTCGACTTCGCCGGTGGCACCGCGGTCCACATCAACGCCGGCGCCGCGGGTCTGGCGCTGGCGATCGTGCTCGGCAAGCGCCGCGGCTGGCCGAAGGACACCGGGCGCCCGCACAACGTGCCGTTCGTGCTGCTCGGCGCGTCCCTGCTGTGGTTCGGCTGGTACGGCTTCAACGCCGGTTCGGCGCTGGCCGCCAACGACCTCGCCGCCGTCGCGTTCACCAACACCACCGTCGCCACCGCGGCCGCCGTGCTCGGCTGGCTGATCGTGGAGCAGCTGAAGTTCGGCAAGCCGACCACGCTCGGCGCGGCGTCCGGCGCAGTCGCCGGCCTGGTCGCCATCACCCCGGCGTGTGGTTTCGTGAGCCCGATCGGGGCCATCGCGATCGGCCTGATCGCCGGTGTCCTCTGCGCGCTGGCCATCTCGCTCAAGTACAAGTTCGGCTTCGACGACTCGCTCGACGTCGTGGGTGTCCACCTGGTCGGCGGCATCGTCGGCACGCTGCTGATCGGCTTCTTCGGCACCACCAGCGTCAACTCCCTCGGCGCCGACGGCCTGTTCTACGGCGGCGGGTTCACCCAGCTGGGCCGTCAGGCGCTCGCGGCCGGCGCGGTACTGCTGTACTCCTTCGTGTTGTCGTTCATCATCGGCTTCGTGATCAAGAAGGCGGGCGGCTTCCGCGTCAGCACCGAGGACGAGGTCAGCGGCATCGACGAGGCCCAGCACGCGGAGAGCGCGTACGACTTCACCGGGTCGGGCGGTGGCCTCGGCCAGCCGACGACCATCCCGGTCAAGACCGCCACCTCGCACGCGAAACTCGAGGAGAGCAAGGCATGAAGCTCATCACGGCGATTGTGAAGCCGTTCACGCTCGACGACGTCCGCTCCGCGCTGGAGCAGCTGGGCGTGCTGGGCATGACGGTGAGCGAAGTCCAGGGTTACGGCCGCCAGAAGGGCCACACCGAGGTCTACCGCGGCGCGGAGTACTCGGTGGACTTCGTGGCCAAGCTGAAGATCGAGGTCGTGACCGACGACACCAACGTGGAGAAGGTGCTCGACGCCATCACCACGGCCGCGCACACCGGCAAGATCGGTGACGGCAAGCTGTGGGTGACGCCGGTCGAGACGGTCATCCGGGTACGGACCGGCGAGCGCGGCACGGACGCTCTATAGGCGTCCGGGATGGCCGACGGGGGCGAACTGGTCAAGGCCACCGAGCGACTGCTCGAGGGCAGGCACGGGAGGCTGGGGGCGTCCGCACTGCGGGCGGCCCTGGTCGACCTCTACGAGTTCTGGCTGGGCAGGGGAGCCTCGGCGGCCGGCGTCGACACCGCGGAACCGGGTGTCGCGCTGGTCGCCGTGGGCGGGCTCGGCCGCCGGGAGCTGGTGCCGTTCTCCGATCTCGACCTGCTGCTGGTGCACAACGGCAACAGCAGGGTCGGCGAGATCGCGGACGCGCTCTGGTATCCCTTGTGGGACGCGAAAGTCGGGCTCGACCATTCGGTCCGCACGCCCGGTGAAGCGCTGAAGGTCGCTTCGGAAGACCTGCGGGTGGCCATGGGCCTGCTCGACGCCCGGCACCTCGCCGGGGACGCCGAGCTGGCCGGCCGCATGGTTTCCGCGGCGCGCGACCAGTGGCGCCGCACCGCGCGCAAGCAGATCCCCGATCTGACGGCGTCGGTGCGGCAACGCTGGACCCGCAGCGGTGAGATGGCGCAGTCCGCGGAGCCCGATCTCAAGCACGGCCGGGGTGGCCTGCGCGACTTCGCCGTCCTGGAAGCCCTGGCGGCGGCGCAGCTCACCGCCCGCCCGGGCGAGGAGCTCCTCCAGGCCAAGGAGCTCCTGCTCGACGTCCGCACCGAGCTGCGGCGCGAGATCCGGCGCGAACGGGACGTCCTGTCCGCGCCGGAGGCCGAGCTGGTGGCCGCCGAACTCGGCTTCGGCGACCGTTTCACATTGGCCCGCAAGCTTTCCGGCGCCGGACGCACGATCGCGTACGCGCTGGACGTCGCGTTGCGGTCCACTGTGGAGCCGCCGAAGTCGCGGTTCGGACGGCGGCCGTCCCGCACGCCGCTCGCCGAAAACGTGGTGCTGCACGGGAACGAGGTCGCGCTCGCCCGCGACGCCGTCCCGGCGAAGGACCCGGCGCTGCTGCTGCGGGTCGCCGCCGCGTCGGCGCGCACGGGCAAGCCGATCGCGCTCGGCACGCTCAAGGCGCTGGCGGAGTCGGCTCCGGAGCTGCGGGCGCCGTGGCCGGCCGAGGCGTTGAACGCCCTGGTCGAGCTGCTGGGCGCGGGGGAGGGCCTGGTCGACGCGGTCGAGTCGCTCGACCGGACCGGGCTCTGGTCCCGGCTGTTCCCCGAGTGGGGCGCGGTCCGCGACCTGCCGCCGCGCTCGCCGGTGCACCAGTGGACGGTCGACCGGCACCTCGTGCGCACCTGCGTCGAGGCGGCCAAGCTGACCACCACGGTCTCGCGACCCGACCTGCTGCTGATCGGCGCGCTGCTGCACGACATCGGCAAGGGCCGCGACGCCGACCACTCCGAGCTCGGCGCCAAGATCTCCGCCCAGGTCGCGACGCGGCTCGGCCTCGACCCGGCCGACGCCGCGACGGTGTCGGCGATGGTCCGCCACCACCTCCTGCTCCCGCACACCGCGACCCGCCGCGACATCAGCGAGCCGGCGACGGTGGCGCGCGTGGTGAAGACCCTGGACAGCGATCTCGTCCTGGTCGAGCTGCTGCACGCGCTCACCCAGGCCGACTCGCTGGCCACCGGCCCCGGCGTCTGGACGGACTGGAAGGCGCGGCTGCTCGCCGAGCTCGTCACCGGGTGCGAAGAAGTTTTGCGCGGCAAGGGGTTCACCGCGCCGGAGCCGATGGACGCCGAACAGCGTGAGCTCGTCGCGCAGGCCGTGGCGTCGGGCAACGGCGAGATCCGGATCAGCTCGCACGGCAAGGTCGTCACGGTGCTGCTGGCCGTGCCGGCGCGCGCGGAGCTCCTGGCGCCCGCGGCCGGCGTGCTGGCGCTGAACTCCCTGGAGGTGCATTCGGCGGTCCTGCGCGGGCACGACGGCGGCCGCGCCGGGGTCTTCACGGCGTCTCCGAAGTTCGGCTCGCTGCCGGAGGTGACGCTGCTGCGCGAGCAGTTCGCCCGCGCGGTCGCCGGCACGCTGCCGCTCACCCAGCGCCTCGCGGCGAAGGAACGCGACTACGGCTCGCCCGACGCGGCCACGGTCGCGCCGAAGGTCCTCTGGTTCGACGACGAGACGAGCGGCCCGGACACGGTGGTCCTCGAACTGCGCGCCGCCGACCGGATCGGCCTGCTGTTCCGGGTGGCGGGCGCCCTCCGGCGCTGCAACGCCGAGGTGCGCTGGGCGAAGGTCGCGACGCTGGGCGGCGCGGTGGTCGACTCGTTCGCGGTGACACCCCGCAGCGGCCGCATCGAGCCGGGCTGGCGTCGCGAGGTCGAGCAGGCGGTACTGGCCGCGGCTTCCTGATCGGGCCTTGCCTGAGCGGACCGCTCAGGCAAGGTCAAACCAGCGCGACCGCGGGTTCGCCGAACCACTTCGCCAGCGCGTTTTCCAAGCCGGGCCCGCCGTTCCAGACCACGTACCCGTCGGGCCGGACGAGCTGGGGAGCATCGCCGTGCCGGGTCTCGACCCGGTCGCCCCATCCCTCGGGGACCGCCGCGCCCACCAGCACGGCCCGGCCGTCCGACGCGGCCGGGACCTCAGCCCGGCCGAGGACACCCGGGTAGCTCAGCCCGAGGCCCGAGATCTCCATCGCGACCGCCCGCCGCGCTTCCGACACGGCAAGCAAGCCGGTCACCATCTCCCGCACCGCCGCGGCGTCCGGATCGGGCACGCCCAGCACCGCCTGCGCGCGAGTGCTGAGCAGCACCCGCGCGGCGACCGGATGCCGTTCGTCGTGGTAGCTGTCGAGCAGGCTGTGCCCGCGGATCTCGGCCGCCAGCTTCCAGCCGAGGTTCACCGCGTCCTGCAGGCCCAGGTTGAGCCCCTGGCCGCCGACCGGGAGGTGGATGTGCGCGGCGTCGCCCGCGAACAGCACCCGGCCGTGCCGGTACTGCTCCAGCTGCCGTGCCGCGTCGCCGAACCGGGACGCCCACAGCACTTCGCCGACCTCGATTCCGGGGCCGTGCGCCGCGGTGAGTGCCCGCTGCAGCTCGTCGGCCGTGACCGGGGTGCCGCGGTCGAGCCGTTGCTGCTCTTCGCCGAAGACGATCGTGCGGTGGCGGCCGCCCGACAGCGGGAGCAGGTAGCCGGACGAGCCGGCCGGCAGTGACCAGGCCTCGGCCAGGCCGGCGGGCTTCGCGGCGAGCGTGACGTCGGCGACGACCAGCGAGACCCGGGCCGGGGTGCCCGGGAACGCGGCGCCCAGCAGCGTCCGGACCGTGCTGTGGCCGCCGTCGGCCGCCACGAGCCATCCCGCGCGGTGCGTGCGTCCGCCCGCGGTGACGGTGACGCCGTGGCCGTCCTGCGCGACAGCAGTGACACCCGCACCGCGCAGGACCGGGGTGCGCAGCCGCGCCTCGATCGCCGCCGCGACGTGGACCTGCTCGACACCGAGCTGGTACGGGAAGCGCGTCGGCAGATCCGTGTAGTCGATCGGGACGCCGGAGAAGTGCCCGGCGGGCAGTTTCGCCTGGACGTGCGGCTCGATGGCGGCGAGCAGGCCGCGGTCGGCCAGCACCTCGACCGACCGGGGCTGCAGGCCGAGGGCCTTCGACTGCGTCGTGGGCTCGGTGTCGCGTTCCAGGACCAGCACGTCGAGCCCGGCGCGTTCCAGCTCGAACGCCGTCAGCAGGCCGGTCGGGCCGGCGCCCGCCACCAGGACGTCAGGCATCGAGGTTCTCCTTCTTGAGGTACCAGACGTGCCAGCCGATCAGGAGGGCCAGCGCGCCGAACCACGCCACGTTGGTGACCAGGGCGATGAGGTCGATCGGCAGCGTGTAGACGAGCACGATGTGCAGCACCGCGCCGGCCAGCAGCACCGCGCCCCAGGCGGCCGTGTTGATCCGCAGGCCGCGCCGGAACCGGGCGTCGGTCTCCCAGCGACCCGCCCACGCGTCCGCCCCCTCGGCGCCGCGTTTGACCTCGGCGATCGTGCGGCCCAGCGTCAGTTGCGCCGGCCGGCCGACGAACACCGAGACCAGCATCCACGCGCCGAAAACGCCACCCAGGGCCGCGGTCCAGCCTTCGCGGATCACCAGCGTGCGCGGGTCGTCCGAGAGCAGGCCCAGCACCACCGACAGCACCAGGACGCTCAGCGTCACCAGCGCGACGAGGTCGACCTTCCGGTTGCGCACGATCGTCCACAGCACGTACGGCGCGGCGACCAGGACACCGGCCATCAGCGCCCACCACTGGTCCACGCTGGCGGCACGCAGGCCGTAGAACAGCGCCATCGGCACCAGCACCTCGAACACCACGGTCAGCACGTTGGCGCGGACCAGCCGGCGCAGGCCGGCGTCGGGCTCGGACTTCGCTTCGATCATCATGCGGATCCCCCAGCGGATTCGGGTGCGGTCGCCCGCACGTAGAGGTCGGCGAGCTCACGGCCGATGCGCGTGAGCTCGGCGGGTGCCAGCCCGGCCGCGGCCGCCGTCGCGACGACGGCGTCGAGGCCGGCGGTGAAGGCGAGCGCCGTCGTCCGGGCGTCGAGCGGGCCGAACGCGCCCGCCGCCCGCCCGGTGCGGAAGTGCTCTTCGAACAGCGCGAGCCGCCCGTTGACGCCCGCGCTCTGCGAACCGGCGTTCTTCACCAGGTCGATCAGCGCGCGGACTTCGGCCGGGTGCTCGCCGACGAGCTCGACGTTCGACTCGACGTAGGCCCGCAGCTGCGCGACGTGCCCGACGGCGGCGTCGATGCGCGGCTGCATGAACGCGCCGGTGATTTCTTCGATCTCGGTGATGCACGCCGCGAGCAGGTCGTCCTTGCCCGCGAAGTGGTAGCTGATCATGCCGGTGCTCGACAGGCCCGCCTGCTTCGCGATCCGGCTGAACGACGCCTTCGCGTAGCCGGCCTCGGCGATCACTTCGATCGCCGCCCGCACGATCTGGGCCCGCCGGCCGGACTCGGTGAAGGTTCTTGCTCGCATGAGCAAAATTTAGCTCAGCCGAGCAAAAATGACAAGTCACCTGGTCAACGCCGGGAAATGGGGGAGCAGGTCAGGCGGTCGCGGTGCCGTCGACGACCTGGTTGCGGCCCGCGTCCTTGGCTCGGTACAGCGCCTTGTCGGCGGCCTGGAGGAGCCGCTCGACGGCCGTGCCGCCGTCGGGGTAGGTCGCCACGCCGATGGATGCCGACAGCGAGGCGATGACGCGGATGTGGCTGCCGTCCTCGTACTCGACCTGCAGGGACTCGATCGCCGACCGGATGCGCTCGGCGACCGCCAGTACCGCCGCCGGGCCGATGTCCGGGAGCAGGACCACGAACTCCTCGCCGCCGAAGCGGCCGACCGAGTCGTAGTCGCGGACCGCGCTCTTGATCGACGCCGCGACGGCGCGCAGCACCGTGTCGCCGGCCAGGTGGCCGTGCGCGTCGTTGATCAGCTTGAAGTGGTCGAGGTCGATCATCAGCACGCCGAACGTGCTGCGGGAGCTGCGTTGCGCCCGGGCCAGCTCACGTGAGGCCAGCAGGTGCCAGCCGGTCGTGTTGAACAGGCCGGTCTTCTCGTCGGTCGTCGCCGCGATCTCCAGCTGCTTGATCAGCACCGCCCGGTGCAGCACCAGCAGCGGCGGCACGATCGCGACGGCGAGCGCGGGCAGCGTCGCCAGCGTCAACGCCGTGAGCAGGCCCAGGCAGAGCGTCGCGACCTCGAGGAGGTTGTCGCCGAGACCGCCGAAGAACGCCTTCACCGAGCGCTTCGTGATCGTCAGCGCCGGGACGATCGTGATCGCCGAAACCAGGAAGTACGCGACCGCGGCGAGCGTGATGGCCGTGACGCCGCGCCAGCCCGACGTCAGCGCCGTGTACATGTCGGGGACGCCGAGGCGGCTCAGGACCAGCTCGGCCGCGTAGCAGGTGACGACGACCAGCGTCGCGTTCAGCGTCGTCCGGAACGGCGGCACGCGCTTGATCCGTGCGAGGCTGCGCGTCGCCAGGTGCACGTACAGGACGGCGACCAGCGCCGTGCCGAGCGCGGGCGGCAGGAGCAGCACGCCCGCGAACGTCCAGACCGACGTCAGGTTGATGTGCGGGGTGTCGGACACCAGCCGCCGGACGCGCTCGATCTGGCGGCCCAGCTCCGCCTGCAGGACGCCGAGCGCGGCGAGGACCCCGAAGACCACCAGGTCCCAGGCGTCCACCGGCACGACGACGGCGGTCCAGACGGTGGCCACGAGGGCCACGGACTCGACGAGGAAGCAGTAGAAGATCAAGGTCGGCCGCTGCCGCCAGAGCGTCCAGCGCGCAGGACGGGGCACCCCTCGGATCCGGCCCGCTCGGGGCTCGGCCGGACGGGCGCCGTCCATACTCAAGGCGGTGCAACTCCCCTGGTGATCCGACGATCCGCGTCCACCCCACCACACCGGGCGGCCGCGATCGACGATTGCCACACGATCGGAGCAGTGAAGGGAGGCCGCCGCCATGCGCAACCGCGAGTCCTGAGGCCCCGACGTCCGATTTTCCGCACCGGACCAGTGAGGGAGGCCGTCATGCGCAACCGCGAGTCCTGAGCACACCGCAGCCCCACCCGTCACCACGCGCGAGAGGAGAGCTGTCGTGCGCAACCGCGAGTCCTGAACCCCGTCGCACACCGTCCGTTTCCAGCCGGAGAGGGGATCGTCACCATGCGCAACCGTGAGTCCTGAAACCCCGCGGCCCGGGTGGGCCGCCTACGCGGTCGCGCCGCCGTCGACCACCAGGTCGTGCCCGACGGTGAACGCGGCCTCCGCCGAAGCCAGCCACAGCACCGCGGCGGCCACTTCGGCGGTGGCGCCCACCCGGCCCAGCGGAATCGCGGCCGCCAGCCGTGCGGCACGATCGGCGTCGGTCTCGCCGGGGCGCCGCGACATCTCCGTGTCCGTGGCGCCGGGGCTGACCGCGTTGACGCGGACGCCCTCGGCGATGTGGTCGCGGGCCGCGGTCCGGGTCAGCGCGCTCACCGCGGCCTTCGACGCGGCGTAGGCCGCCATGTTCGGCAGCCGGCCGTGCGCGCCGATGTTCGACGCCATGTTGACGATCGCGCCGCCGCCGTGCGCCCGCATGTAGGCGATCTCGTGCTTCATCGACAGCCAGGTGCCGGTGACGTTCGTGGCCATCACCGCGGCGAAGCCGTCCTCGCCGAGGTCGGCCACCGGGGCCGGCGCCCCGAGGATGCCCGCGTTGTTGAACGCGACGTCCAGGCCGCCGTGCCGCGCGACGACCGTCTCGACCATCCGCGCGACGTCGGCGGAGTCGGTGACGTCCACGACGACCGCGCTCGCCGTGCCGCCGGCGGCTTCGATCTCCTTCACCGCCGACGCGAGCCGCTGCTCGTCGCGCCCGGCCACGACCGCCGTCGCGCCCTCGGCGGCGAACGCCCGCGCCGTCGCGCGCCCGATGCCCGAGCTGCCGCCGGTCACCAGGACGATCTTGTCCGCGAACCGTGCCGCCATGTCTGCCTTCTTTCTGATCCGATCAGTCTTGAATGAGGAGACGCATCGCCTGGGAGACGGCCGCGTTCAGCCGGCTCGCGGCGTCGGCGCCCTTGCCCAGGACGCGCAGGCCCTGGAGGACGGTGAGCAGGAACCGGGCGAGGCTCGCCGGGTCGCTGCCGCCGGGGAGCTCGTCTTGCGCCTTGGCGCGTTCGAGCGCCATGGTGAGGGCGACCTCGAGGGTGTCCCAGCTGCGTTCCACGACGCGGGCGACTTCGGGGTCACGGGGGAGCAGCTCGATCGCCGCGTTGACGACAAAACAGCCGATCGGCCCGGCTTCCCCCAGGATGTCCGCGACGTAGCCCTCCAGGAGCCGGCGCACCGCGGGCACCCCGGGACCCGGCTGCGAGAGGTCCGCCATGACCCGCGCGTCGGTCCGCTCGGCGTAGCGCTTCAACGCCGTCACGTAGAAGTCGTGCTTCGTGCCGAAGGTCGCGTACAGGCTCGCCTTGGCGACGCCGAGGTGCGTGACGAGGTCGCTGACCGACGTCGCCTCGTACCCCTGACGCCGGAAGAGCGCCAGCGCGGCGTCGCACGCTTCGCCGACGTCGAACTCCTTCACGCGGGACATGATCAAAACTCTAGCCTTATCGAGAACGCTCGGTCAAATAAGTGGACGGCGGTGTGTCGAGTCCGATGACGCGGCGTGCGGTGGCACTATGGCTGCTCGGACCGGCCGGAGGGGGTGCGTGATGCAGGACCTGCCGCGGCTGACGCTGCCGCCCACGGTCGTCGCCACCCATCTGCGTTCGTGCGCCGAAGACCTGGCCGCGGGCCTGCGCGCCGGCGGCCCGGGCGCCACCACCACCGAGCTCGTCGACGTCGTCGCGCAGCTGGTGGCCGGCCAGGAGGCCCTCTCGCACGCGCTCGCCGGTCTCGCCGCCCGGGTCGAAGGCGGCGGCGACGTGCTCGCCGCGGCCCCGCCGCTGGATGTCGAAGTGGTCACCGAAGTGCTCCGCGCGGCGGCCATCGCGGCCCGCTGTTCGGCCGAAGCGCTCGACGAGGTCACGCCGTCGTTCGAAAGTGTGAGCGAATCCGTCGCGCCTGACACCCGTTTGTAGGTGTGGACGCGCGAGGCCGTCCGCCTAGCCTGGGCGCTGCGGAGGTGTCGCATGCGAGCGGTGTGGACGGGCACGATCGGGTTCGGGGACTACGCCGTTCCGGTGAAGGCGTACAGCGCGACCGAGGAACACGAGATCCCGCTCCACCAGGTCCACGAAGCCGACGGCGGCCGGGTGCGCGTGAAGCGCGTCTGCGAGGTCGACGGCGAAGAGGTGCCGCCCGCGGAGATGGTCCGCGGTTATCCCGTGCCCGGTGGCGACGTCGTGCTGCTGTCGGACCACGAGCTCGCGTCGCTGCCGATGCCCGGCCGCACGATCGCCATCCGCGGGTTCGCCCCGCTCGCCGACGTCGATCCGATCTGGTTCGCGAAGAGCTACTACCTCGAGCCCGAGCCGGCCGGCACCAAGCCGTACGTGCTCTTCAGCGAGGCGCTCCAGCAGTCCGGCCGGATAGCGCTGGTCACGGTCGCGCTGCGCCGCCGCGAGACGCTGGGCGCGCTGCGCGTGCGCGACCAGGTGATCGTGCTCGAGACGATGCTGTGGCCGGACGAGGTGCGCGTGCCCGACTTCCCGTTCCGGCACGCCGACGTCGACATCCGGCCGGGTGAGCTGCGCCGCGCGGTGAACCTCGTCGAGGAGCTGACCGGCGAGTTCGACCCCACGCGTGTGCCCGACCGTTACCGCGAGGCGCTCCAGGCGTTGATCCGCTCGAAGATCGACGGCGCCGAGGTCGTCCAGCCCACGGCCGCCGAGCAGGACGAAGGCGTCACGCGCCTGCTGGCGGCGCTCCAGGCGAGCGCGTCCGAAGCGGAGGACGTGCGCAACGCGGCCGTCGCGAAGGCCAAGGCCGCCGCTTCGAGGGCGGCGAAGGCGCGTACGACGGCGAAGCGCGCGGCGTCACGTAGTCGCACGAAGACGTCTTGAGTATTACTACCCACGGGTAATTGAGGGTTCTTCCACTGCTGGCGGGCCGCCCGGCGCGGCAGACTTTGTCCTGCCGGCGGATACCGGATCGCCGGCGAGGGGGTTCGGACGGCCCCTGGGGAGGTGTGCCGTCCGGGCACCGGGGTTCCGGGGCGGGCCGACGGAGGAGCGGCCCGTTTCGGGACCCGCGTTCACACCGCGGGGAGGCGGTGTGAGCCAAGGGGGTGTCTTGAAGGCCGCCGCGGAGGGATCGAGGGGTCTCCGCGGCGGTCTTCAGGCGTCCGCGACGCGCATCAGCAGCTCCGACGCCAGTTTCAGCAGCTGCCGTTCGGTCGGCGAGAGCGTCGACTCCAGTGCCGTCGCCAGCCAGCGTTCGCGCTGGATGCTGTACTGCCGCAACACCGTCAGGCCGGCCGGGGTGATGCTGATCAGCGACCGGCGGCCGTCCGCCGGGTCGGTCGTGCGCGTGACGAGCTCGCGTTCGGTCACCCAGGCGAGGATCCGGGTCAGCGACTGCGGCTGCAGCCGTTCCGCCTCGGCCAGCTCGGTCGGCGTGTGCGTGCCCGCCCGGTAGAGCCGGCTCAGCACCGCCAGCACCGCCGGGCCGGGGCCGTTCGGGTCGCGCTCGGCGCGCATCCGCCAGTTCAGCCGCCCGACGCCCTCGCGGACCCGCCACGCCAGGTCGGCCAGCTCGGGGTCCGCGCTGACGGGTGAGGCGACGTCGGGTTCGGGCTGCATGGGCCCAGATTAGGCGGTTCCCCTGACCAGCCGGGTATAACGCCCGTCGCGCGCCAGCAGCTCCTCGTGCGTCCCGCGTTCGGCGATCCGGCCCTCGTGCAGCACCACGATCTGGTCCGCGTGCTCCACAGTGGACAGCCGGTGCGCGATCGTCAGCGTCGTGCGGCCCGCGGCCAAGCGGTCCAGCTCGGCCTGCACCGAGCGTTCGGTGCGGGTGTCGAGCGCGCTGGTCGCCTCGTCGAGGATCAGCACCGGCGGGTTGCGCAGCAGGATCCGGGCGATCGCCATTCGCTGCTTCTCGCCGCCGGAGAAGCGGTAGCCGCGCTGGCCGACCACGGTGTCGTACCCCTCGGGCAGCCCGGCGAGCGTGTCGTGGATGTGCGCGGCCTTCGCGGCCGCCTCGACCTCGTCGTCGGTCGCGTCCGGCTTCGCGAAGCGCAGGTTCTCGCGGACGGTGTCGTGGAAGAGGTACGTCTCCTGCGACACCATCCCGACCCCGGCGGCCAGCGACGCCAGCGTCACGTCGCGGACGTCGGTGCCGTCGATCGTCACGGACCCCTCGCTCACCTCGTACAGCCGCGCCACCAGGTACGCGAGCGTCGTCTTGCCCGAACCGGTCGAGCCGACGAGCGCCGTTGTCGTCCCGGCCGGGACGTCCAGGTCGATGTCCGCCAGCGTCAGCGGGCCGGATTCGTCGTAGCGGAACGACACCCCGCGCATCGCGACGTCGCCACGGCGCACCTCCAGAGTGCCCGCGTCCGGCTTGTCGGAGATCTCCACCGGCAGGTCGAGGACCTCGAAGATGCGGCCGAACAGCGCCTTCGACGTCGCCACGTTCTGCCCGATGGTCTGCATCGCGCTGGCCGGCGCGACCAGCCGGTTGAGCATGCTGGTGAAGGCCACGACGGTGCCGAGCGAGATCGGGGACGCGCCGCCGGCGAGCGCCAGCCCGGCGATCCAGTAGACCAGCGCCGGGATCACCGTCAGGCTCATCGCCCGGGACGCGGTCTGCCAGCGCCCGGCCAGCGCGGCGGCCCGCTCCAGCGTCGCGATCTCCCGCGACTCCGCGCCGAAGCGGTCGCGCATCGCCCGCTCGTTGCCCATCGTCTTGGCGAGCAGCACGCCGGTGACCGACAGGGACTCCTCGACCATCGTCGTCAGCCGGGCCATCCGGCGGGTCCGGCCGCGGGCCAGGTTCCGCCGCCGCTTGCCCAGCCGCAGCGTGAACAGCAGGAACAGCGGCACGACGATCAGCGACAGCAGCGCGAGCTGCCAGTCGAGGGCGACGAGGGCGACGGTGATCGCGATGGTCGTGGTCGCGTTCTGCACCATCGACCCGGCGGTCGTGGTGATGACGTTGTCGACACCACCGATGTCGTTGAACACCCGCGAGAGCACTTCGCCGCTCTTCGTCCGCGTGAAGAAGCCGAGGGACATCCGCTGCAGGTGGCCGTAGACCGACACACGCAGCTCGTTCATCACCCGCTGCCCGATCGTGTTGGACAGGCCGGTGGTGGCCACGCCGAGGGAGCCGCTGCCGACCGCGCAGACGATCATCCCGGCGGCCAGCAGGCTGATCAGGAGCGTGTCGCGGTGCGGCAGGGCGGTGTCGAGGATCTCGCGCAGGAGGAACGGCGACACGACGCCGAGCCCGGCCTGCAGCACGATCAGCGAGAACAGCGCGGCCAGGGGCCCGCGGTGCGCGTGGAACAGCCCGGCGATCCGCCGGAGGGGGACCGGCTCGTCGGTGTCGACGGCCGGTTCGGCGAGCGACGGCCGGGGTCTGGTCGCGGAAGTCATACACGTATGTTTACTTATCTCGGAGACGCATGCCAGTCATTTTCCCGATGTTGCCGGTCAGGTACTACGTGCACGCGTACTGATCGGGTGCACGACTTTTGCGTACCCGCGAGGCGGGGAAGCCTGAGCGACTACCCTCGGAGGTGCCGGCCTCGTCCGGCGCGCCACTCTCGACCCAGCTGGAGCGTGCACACCCGTGTTCGACACCCTCTCCGATCGGCTCACCGCCGCCCTTCAGACGCTCACGCGCAAGGGCAAGCTGTCCGACGCCGACATCGACGCCACCGCGCGCGAGATTCGCATCGCGCTGCTGGAGGCCGACGTCGCCCTCGGCGTGGTCAAGACCTTCATCGCGAGGATCAAGGAACGGGCGAAGGGCGCCGAGGTCTCCCAGGCGCTCAACCCCGCGCAGCAGGTCATCAAGATCGTCAACGAGGAGCTCGTCGGGATCCTCGGCGGCGAGACCCGCCGGCTGAACCTGGCCAAGAACCCGCCGACCGTGATCATGCTCGCGGGTCTGCAGGGCGCCGGTAAGACGACGCTCGCCGGCAAGCTCGCGCTCTGGCTGAAGAAGCAGGGCCACGCGCCGATGCTCGTCGCCTGTGACCTCCAGCGCCCGAACGCCGTCACGCAGCTGCAGGTCGTCGGCGAACGCGCCGGCGTCGTCACCTTCGCGCCGGAGCCGGGCAACGGCGTCGGCGACCCGGTCGACGTCGCCCGCCGCGCCATCGCCGAGGCCAAGCACGCGCAGCACGACGTCGTCGTGGTCGACACCGCGGGCCGCCTGGGCGTCGACGAAGAGCTGATGAAGCAGGCCGCCGACATCCGCGACGCCGTCCAGCCGGACGAGACGCTGTTCGTCGTCGACGCGATGATCGGCCAGGACGCCGTGACCACGGCCGAGGCGTTCCGCGACGGCGTCGGCTTCACCGGCGTCGTGCTCACGAAGCTCGACGGTGACGCCCGCGGTGGTGCCGCGCTGAGCGTCCGCGAGGTCACCGGCCAGCCGATCCTCTTCGCCTCCAACGGCGAGAAGCTCGAGGACTTCGACACCTTCCACCCCGACCGGATGGCCTCGCGCATCCTCGGCATGGGTGACGTCCTGACCCTGATCGAGCAGGCCGAGCAGGCCTTCGACCAGGACCAGGCCGAGAAGGCCGCCGCGAAGCTGTCCAGCGGCCAGCTGACTCTGGAGGACTTCCTCGAGCAGATGCTCGCGGTCCGCAAGATGGGCCCGATCGGCAACCTGCTCGGCATGCTCCCGGGCGCCGGTCAGATGAAGGACCAGCTGGCCCAGGTGGACGACAAGCACCTGGACAAGCTGCAGGCGATCATCCGCGGCATGACCCCGGCCGAGCGCGACGACCCGAAGATCATCAACGGCTCGCGGCGGCTGCGCATCGCCAACGGCTCCGGCGTCACCGTGCGCGAGGTCAACGACCTGGTCAACCGGTTCTTCGAGGCCCGCAAGATGATGGCCCAGATGGCCGGCCGGTTCGGCTTCGGCGGCGGGGGCGGCGGCTCCAAGTCGCGCAAGGGCAAGAAGGGCAAGAAGGGCCGCGGCCCGACGCAGCCCAAGGTCCGCGGCGGTTTCCCCGGCGGCATGCCGATGCTGCCCCCGGGCGGCGGGATGCCGGGCGGCGGTGGCATGCCCGACCTGTCGAAGCTGGGCGGGATGAACGACGTCCCGGGCTTCGACCCGACGAAGTTCAAGCTGCCGAAGAACCCCAAGGACAATTGAGCACCGCGCTCCACGTCGCCGGGGTGGTCCTGCCTGGCGGCGAGTCCCGGGACCTCTGGGTCACCGGCGGCCGGATCTCGTTCGAGCCGGTGCCGGACGCCGAGACGCTGGGCCGTGACGTCTTCCTCGTGCCCGGCCTGGTCGACGCCCACTGCCACCCCGGCATCGGCGTGGGCGGGCCGGTGTCGCTCGAAGAAGCGGCTTCGCAGGCCCTGGCCGACCGTGACGCCGGGACGCTGCTGATCCGCGACTGCGGCCTGCCGATCGACGTCCGGCCGCTGCAGCAGCGCGCCGACCTGCCGACGATCATCCGCGCCGGCCGCCACCTCGCCCTGGCCAGGCGTTACGTCCCGGGGCTCGGCCTCGAGCTGGACGACCCCGCCCAGCTGCCCGCGGCCGTCGCCGAGCAGGCCCGCGACGGCGACGGCTGGGTCAAGCTGGTCGGCGACTGGATCGACCGCGGCGCCGGCGACCTCGCGCCGCTGTGGCCGGACGACGTCCTGGCCGAAGCGGTCAAGGTCGCGCACGACCACGGCGCCCGCGTCACCGCGCACGTGTTCGGCGAAGCGGCGCTGCCCGGGCTGATCGCGGCCGGCATCGACTGCCTCGAGCACGGCACCGGCCTGAGCGCCGACCAGCTCGCCGAGCTGGCGCGCCACGACGTCGCGCTGGTGCCGACCCTGATCAACATCGAGAACTTCCCGGGCATCGCGGACAAGGCGGGCAAGTACCCGGCCTACGCGGCGCACATGCGGGCGCTGCACGCCGGTGTCGGCGAGATGGTCGCGACGGCCATCGAAGCGGGCGTACGCGTCTTCGCGGGCAGCGACGCCGGGGGCATGGTCGAGCACGGCAGGCTCGTCGACGAGATCGAGGCCCTGCACCACGCGGGCATGACCCGGGAGCAGGCCCTCGCGAGCGGGTCGTGGGCCGCCCGCGACTGGCTCGGCCACCCCGGGATCACCGACGGCGCACCCGCCGACCTGCTCGTCTACGCGAGCGACCCGCGCGAGGACCTGGGCGTCCTGCGGCATCCGGAGCACATCGTGCTCGGCGGTGTCGTCTACGCGTAGACCCCCGCCGTTTTCCTTACGGGACCGGCACTTTAGCGTTGGGTGCGTGACGGACGACGACGGCGCACGGCGCGTGCTGGGAGCGCACTGGTGTTTCGTGGCGTTCTTCGCGGGGATCGCCGGCTACTACCTGGTCAACCTCGTCATCGCCGCCGCGGTCAACCGCAACGTCGGTGAGTTCGACCCGCTGGAGCTGCGGGACATCGGCCCGCTGCTGCTCCTGGCGTTCGTGCCCAACCTCCTGCTCGGGCTCGGCCCGGCGGTGGGCTCGTGGCGCTGGGGCGGCGGCCTGCGCGCCGACTTCGGGCTCAAACCGACCTGGCGCGACGTCCGGATCGGCCTCGCCTGCGGGGTGCTCGCCCTGGTCGTCGGGTACGGGCTCAACCTGGTGCTGATCGCGATCTACGGCGCCGACGACGTCTCCGACAGCCCGCTGACCGACCTCGCCGACACCTTCGACGGCGACACGGTCTGGCTGGTGCTCGCCGCGGTGATCGTCATCGCCGGCGCGCCGATCACCGAAGAGCTGCTGGTCCGCGGCACGCTGTGGAACGCGCTGTCGTTCCACCGGATCCCGCCCTGGGTGGTCCTGGTGCTCACCGCGCTGGTGTTCGCGCAGCTGCACGGCGAGCCGACCCGCACGATCGCGCTCTTCGGCCAGGGCATCGCGATCGGCCTGGCCCGGCACCTGTCCGGCCGGGTGAGCGCCGGGGTGATCGCGCACGCGGCGAACAACCTGCCGCCCGCGGTCCTGCTGTTCGTCGCGCACTGAAACCGTTACGAAGATCGATGGACAGTAGTCGGACGGGCACTGTGTGATCACCCTCCGGCGGCTAGGCTCGGGCGGAGGAGCCGAGCGATCGCGGAGGGCAGGCGTGACCACTTCCCAGCCTCGGGACCCGGCTCCCGACGCGTTGCCCGAGCCCGAGGAGCCCGCGGCGACGGCCTTCCTGCCGCCCCTGCCGCGGCACCGGTGGGGGTTCGGGGCGTTCCTGCTCGTCGAAGTGGTCCTGCTGTCGTCCGCGGCGTTCGTGTCGGTGCTGGTCGGCGACACCGGGCCCGGCCCGCTGCCGATGCGCGTCGTGCTGCTCGGCACCATGCTGCCGACGATGATCGCGGCCGCCGTCGCCGTGCTGGTCACCTACGTCCGCGGCAACGGCCCGATCGTCGACCTGCGGCTCGAATGGCGCTGGTCCGACGTGAAGACCGGCTTCCGGTACGGCTGCGTCGGGCTCGTGTTCACCACCCTCGGCGCCTACCTCTGGACGCGGCTGGTCGGCGACGCCAACGCGACGTCGGCGATCAGCGCCCTGGTCGAGGACCGCAAGATGTCGGTGTCGGCGGCCGTGGTGATGTTCGTCTACCTCTGGCTGCTCGGCCCGATCTGCGAAGAGGTCATCTACCGCGGCCTGCTCTGGGGCGCCGCGGAACAGCTGCAGTGGCGCAGCGAGCGTTGGGCGGGCGCGGCTGCCTTCCTGCTGTCCACGGCGGTGTTCGCGGCCAGCCACCTGGAGCCGCTGCGGACGACGTTGCTGCTGGTCATCGCGGTGCCGATCGGCCTAGCCCGGCTAGTCACCGGACGGCTGCCCGCCAGCATCGTCGCGCACCAGGTCAACAACTTCCTCCCGGCGCTCACCATCCTGCTCGGCGCGCTCGGCGTGGCCTCTTTCTGAGCCTCTTTGGCCGGTCGCGGAGGCCGTCTGGCAGAATGGTGCACTGCCTGCTTCCGCCGGACCCTCTCACCGTGCGAAAGCTCCTGACCTTCGGGTGCCCGCGTCCGTGTCCCCACTCGGCCCGCGTGCGCCCAGCCCAGCACCAGAGAGATTCGAGGAGAACCCACACCCGTGGCCGTCAAGATCAAGCTGCAGCGCCTCGGCAAGATCCGTGCGCCGTACTACCGCATCATCGTCGCCGACGCGCGCACCCGCCGGGACGGCAAGGCCATCGAGACGATCGGCAAGTACCACCCGAAGGAAGAGCCGAGCCTCATCGAGGTCGTCTCCGAGCGCGCCCAGTACTGGCTGGGTGTCGGCGCGCTGCCGACCGAGCCGGTCCAGCGCCTGCTGGAGATCACCGGTGACTGGCAGAAGTTCAAGGGCCTGCCGGGCGCCGAGGGCACCCTGAAGGTGGCCGAGCCGAAGCCGTCCAAGCAGGACCTGTTCAACGCGGCGCTGGCCGCGGCCGGCGAGGAGCCCTCCACCGAGGCCACCACGCCGAAGAAGAAGTCCGCCCCGAAGAAGGCCGAGGCCGAGAAGGCCGAAGCCACCGAGGGTGAGAAGGCCGAGTGAGCTTTCTGGCTGACTCCCTCGAGCACCTGGTGCGCGGGATCGTCGACAACCCGGACGAGGTCCGGGTCGAGCTGCTGACCACTCGCCGTGGCCGGACGCTCGAGGTGCACGTGCACCCCGACGACCTGGGCAAGGTGATCGGCCGGGGTGGTCGCACCGCGACCGCCCTGCGCACCGTCATGGGCGGCATCGGTGGCCGCGGCGTCCGCGTGGACGTCGTCGACACCGACCGCTGAAGCCTGTTTCGGAAACGGTCATGGACGTCGTAGTCGGTCGCATCGCCAAGGCGCACGGAATCCGCGGGGAGCTCGCGGTGGACGTGCGCACGGACTCGCCGGACCAGCGGTTCCGGGTCGGTGCGGCCGTGACGACCAAGCTGCGTGACGGCAGCACAAGGGAACTCACCATCGCAGCCGCCCGCGAACACAGCGGGCGGCTGCTGGTGCGTTTCGAGGAGGTCCTGACCCGCGACGTCGCCGAGACGCTGCGGGGCGCGCTCCTCATCGCCGACACCGGCACGCTGCCCCCGACCGAGGACCCCGACGAGTTCTACGACCACGAGCTGGCCGGCCTGCGGGCCGAGCTGCTCGACGGGACGGTCGTCGGCAAGGTCGTCGAGATCGTCCACTCGCCCGCGGGTGAGCTGCTGGAGATCGACGTCGAGGGCCGCGAGGTGCTGGTGCCGTTCGTGCGCGCGATCGTCCCCACGGTGGACGTCGCGGGCGGCCGGGTCGTCCTCGACCCGCCGGAAGGCCTGCTCGACGCATGAGGCGCTGGACGGCCGTTCTCGCGGCACTGCTGCTCGCCTCGGTCTTCGCGCCCCCGGCCGAAGCCGCGGGCCCCACCTACGGCGACTTCTCGATGATGTTCCAGCGCAGCGCCGGCCAGTTCGCGCCGCCGGGCGAGAAGGCGTACCAGTGGGCCTGGTCGCCGCAGTCGGCCACCGAGTCGCAGATCTCCTGGGGTGACCCGGTCACCTGGCCGCCGTCCTACGCCGAGCACTTCGTCCACGACGGCGACTGGGTGCTGCTCGACGGCTGGCACGACAACGGCACCTACTACACCGAACGCGTGACCAACGAGTCGCTGTGCGAGGGCGGCGCCTGCACGCCGATCCCGTCGCACGGGGGACAGCAGCACTACGTCCGCTGGACCGTGCCGGCTTCGGACTACCAGCTGGTCGCCGACGGGGTTGTCACCGAGCAGAGCAGCGGCAAGAACTTCCGCTTCAAGCACGTCCAGACCTGGCACGCGCCCGCGCCGTGCAGCTCGGCCCGCTTCGGCGCCCGGACGTGCATCACGCAGAGCGAGTCCTGGTCGTCCGACCAGGGCCTGCCCGCCGGCTCGCCGTTGCGCGAGACGAAGCGCCGCGACATCCGGATCGCGCAGGGGCTCGGCATGGCCTTCACGATCGACCAGCAGGTCGAGTCCCCGTGGCACGCCGAAGCCACCGAATACTGGAACTGGTGACCGGGTGCGCATCGACGTCGTCACGATCTTTCCCGAGTACCTCGACCCGCTGCGCGCCGCGCTGCTGGGCCGGGCGATCGACCGCGGCCTGATCGAGGTCGGCGTGCACGACCTGCGCGACTGGACCCACGACGTGCACCGCGCGGTCGACGACGCGCCGTACGGCGGCGGCCCGGGCATGGTCATGAAGCCGCAGATCTGGGGCCCGGCGCTGGACGACGTCTGCGGAGACGGCGCGAGGCTCGTCGTGCCGACCCCGGCGGGCAGGCCGTTCACGCAGGAGCTGGCGCACGCCTACGCGGCGGAGAAGCACCTGGTGTTCGCCTGCGGCCGGTACGAGGGCATCGACCAGCGCGTCGTCGTCGACGCCGCCCGGCGGATGCCCGTCGACGAGGTGTCGATCGGCGACTACGTCCTGGTCGGCGGCGAGGCGGCGGTGCTGGTCATCGTCGAAGCCGTCGTCCGGCTGCTGCCGGGCGTGCTCGGCAACGCGCGCTCGGCCGCCGAAGACTCCTTCTCCGACGGCCTCCTCGAAGGCCCCAGCTACACCCGCCCGGAAGTGTGGCGCGACCTGGCCGTGCCGGACGTCCTGCGCTCCGGCAACCACGCGCTGATCGACCGCTGGCGGCGTGACCAGGCCCTGGAGCGCACCGCCCGGCGCCGCCCGGATCTCCTCGCCGCGCTGCCGGAAGGTAGTCTCGACAAGCACGATCGCGGGGTCCTGGAGGGCTTGGACCCCGAGCAGGCATAGGGCCGGTGCGTTCGCCCGAACCCCCGTCTGCGATACTTGACAGGTTGGCGTGAGTGGACCTCCTCGTTCACGAGCCCGCCATCAGCCCCCGGGTCGCCCGCAGTGTGACCGCTGCGCGCCCGGGACGTGTACGCAAGCCATACGAAGACGAGGACGGACCACCGATGAACACCCTGGACGCGCTGGACAAGCAGTCGCTGCGTTCCGACATCCCGGACTTCCGCCCGGGCGACACGCTCAAGGTGAGTGTCCGCGTCATCGAGGGCAACCGCGAGCGCAACCAGGTCTTCCAGGGCGTCGTGATCCGCCGTCAGGGCGGCGGCATCCGGGAGACCTTCACCGTCCGCAAGGTCTCCTTCGGCGTCGGCGTGGAGCGCACCTTCCCGGTGCACTCGCCGAACATCGCCGGGGTCGAGGTCCACAAGCGCGGTGACGTGCGGCGCGCGAAGCTGTACTACCTGCGCGACCTGCGCGGCAAGAAGGCCAAGATCAAGGAGCGCCGCGAGAACCGCGAGACGGCCTCGGCTAACTGAGTCACAACCCGGTTACCGGTAGCCTGACGACGTGGCCGAACCCGTGTCCCAGAACGCTCCTGAGGATGACCCCGATCGCTCCGAGGAGGACAAGCCCAGGCTGTCCCGCTCCGAGGAGCGCGGGGGATCCCGCCGGCGGCGAGCCAAACCCGCCAAGAAACGGTCGTTCTGGAAGGAACTGCCGATCCTGCTCGTGATCGCCCTGGTGCTCACGATCCTGATCCAGACATTCCTCGCGAAGGTCTTCATGATCCCCTCGGGGTCCATGGAGGCCACCCTGCACGGGTGTCCCGGCTGCACCGGCGACCGGATCCTGGTCGACCGCGTCACCTACGACTTCACCGAGCCCTCCCCGGGTGACGTGATTGTGTTCAAGGGCCCGCAGGCGTGGATCAACAACGAGATCGCGCCGCAGGAGTCGAGCAACATCGTCGTCCAGGGCCTGCGCGGGCTCGGCTCGCTGGTCGGGTTCGCCCCGCCGGACGAGCGTGACTTCGTGAAGCGGGTCATCGCCGTCGGCGGCCAGACCGTCCAGTGCTGCGACCCGCAGGGCCGGATGATCGTGGACGGCAAGGCGCTCGACGAGCCGTACATCCACTGGGAAGATCCGTCGAACCAGGAGCAGAAGACCTTCGAGCCGGTCAAGGTGCCGGTCGGCACGGTCTGGGTCCAGGGCGACAACCGCAACAACTCCGACGACTCCCGGTTCCAGGGCGGCGGCGGCGTGAACGGCGCGGTCCCCGTGGACAACATCATCGGCAAGGCGCGGATCATCGTCCTGCCGCCGGGCCGGTGGGGCGGCATCACCGACCACAACCCGCAGGAGTCGGCTCAGCCGGTCGCGCTCGGCGCGCCGGCGTGGCAGAGCGGTCTCCCGCTCGGCGCCGGGATCGCGGCGGCCTGGCCGGTGCTGTTCTTCGGGCGCAAGCTCAAGTCCGGACTGAGCCGGGCGGCCGGGCGGAAACGCTAGCCACCCCGATCCGTGTCGGCAGACGGGTGATCCAGCCTTGACTCTTCCCGTTCCCCTCATCGCGGCCGAGCCCATCCGGCCGCCGCGGGCCGTGGTGCGCGGCGACCTCTTCTGGGGGCTGCAGGGCGCGCTCGACCGCCGTGGCCTCGGCCCGGTCGCCGGTGTCGACGAAGCCGGCGCCGGGGCGTGCGCGGGGCCGCTGGTGGTCGCGGCCTGCGTGCTCAAGCAGGGTGACGCGGCGAGGCTCACCGAGCTGACGGACTCCAAGCTGATGACGGCGAAGGCGCGGGACCGGGTCTACGACCTGGTCCTCGCCCGAGCAGTCGACTATTCGGTGATCGTCATCCCGACGGCGGAGGTCGACCGCTACGGCATCCGGGTGATGAACCTGGAGGGCATGCGCCGCGCCGCGGCGGCCCTGCGGGTGTCTCCGGGCTACGTCCTCACCGACGGGTTCCGGGTCCCGGGCCTGACCGCGCCGAACACGGCGGTGATCAAGGGCGACCGCTCGGTGGCCTGCATCGCGGCGGCGTCGGTGCTGGCGAAGGTGACGCGGGACCGCATCATGGCGGGCTACCACGACGACCTTCCGCACTACGGTTTCGACGTGCACAAGGGATACAGCACGTCCGAGCACCTGGCGGCGCTGCACGAACACGGGCCGAGCGACGTCCACCGCTGGTCGTACACGAACGTCGCGACGGCGGCCATCAAGCACGGCGTGCGCCCCGCGCGGCCGGTCCTGCTGACCTACGCGGCGCTGGAGAAGGCGATGGAGCCGGGGTCTACCGCGGGCCTCGCCGCGGTCCTCGACGAAGCACTCGAGCCACAACTCACCCTGCCGTTGCATGCCCCGGCCGCGGGTGTGGGTCACAATGAACGCTCCGCCGGCGGAGCAGCAGCACGATCCCGAGGAGGGGCGCGGATTTCATGAGCGCAGAGGATCTCGAGAAGTACGAGACCGAGATGGAGCTCTCGCTGTACCGCGAGTACCGCGACATAGTGGGTCAGTTCTCGTACGTGGTGGAGACCGAGCGGCGGTTCTACCTGGCCAACGCGGTGGACGTCCAGGTCCGCGACGGCGGCGGCGAGGTGTACTTCGAGGTCCGCATGTCCGACGCGTGGGTCTGGGACATGTACCGCCCGGCCCGCTTCGTCAAGCACGTCCGGGTCATCACGTTCAAGGACGTCAACGTGGAGGAGCTGGACAAGCCGGACCTCCGCCTGCCCGAGGACGGCCCGTTCTCAGGCTGACCCCCCGTTCCACGACCCGCGCCGGCTCATCCCACGATGAGCCGGCGCGTTTCGTTCCCGCCCCCGTGTCGACCCTCCGACCACGCGAGTTGACCCTCCAATCACGTGAGTTGACCCTCTAATCACGCGTGTCGCCCCTTCAGTCACGCGTGTCGGCCGTTCCGCCTCGACAGTCGACGTCCCGGCGCGTGCGCCCGGCGCTCCTGCCCGCGTGAGCCGCCGTCTCGCCTGCTCTGCCCGGCCGGTGTCGCAGTAGCACACTGGACCGACATTTCGCCGGTCCGACCGCCATCCCGTGGATCAGTTGTCCACATACCCCCGGTTGTCCACAGTCCGGCGATCCGGGTCTGGCCAGCCCACCCCGAGCCCTGGCACCGTCGAACGCGCACACACCGTGACCGCCGGGACCGTCCCGGTGACCGACGAGGGGGCCACCACGATGACGGGCACCGACCAGCTCGCAGCACACCGCCGCAACCTGGGCGCCTGGGGTGAGGACGTCGCCGCCCGGCACCTGCAGGACCGCGGCCTGGTGCTGCTCGACCGCAACTGGCGCTGCCGCGAAGGCGAGCTGGACCTCGTTCTCACCGACCGCGCCCGCGTGATCTTCTGCGAGGTCAAGACCCGCACCGGCATCGAGTTCGGCCTCCCGTCCGAAACGGTCACCGAAGAGAAGGCCGGCCGAGTCCGCCGCGCCGCCCAACGCTGGCTACGCGAGTTCCGCATCGGCTGGTGCCCGATCCGCTACGACGTCGTCACGATCCTCGCCGAAGCCGGCACGAGCCCCCGCATCCAGCACATCGAGGCGGCGTTCTGATGCCCATCGCCAAAGCCTGGTCGGCAGCGCTTCTCGGGATCGACGGCCGCGTCATCGAAATCGAAGCCGACCTCGGTGGCGGGCTGAGTCGGATCACGCTCGTCGGGCTTCCGGACGCGGGGTTGCGCGAGGCGAAGGACCGCGTCCGATCCGCCATCCGCAACTCCGGCCAGCCCTGGCCCGACGGCAAAGTGACGCTCGGCCTCTCGCCGGCGAACCTGCCGAAGGTCGGTTCGGCCTACGACCTGGGCATCGCAGCCGCCATCCTCGCGGCGACGGGCGCTGTCCCGGCGACGCGACTGCTCGGCACTGTGCTGCTTGGCGAGCTCGCTTTGGACGGACGGATTCGCGCGGTCCGCGGCATCCTCCCGGGCCTGCTGGCAGCGCGCGCCGCCGGGTACGGAAGGGCGGTCGTGCCCGAGGATTCCCTGGTCGAGGCCGCTCTGGTGGACGGCATCGATGTCGTGGGAGCACCTCATTTGCGTGACCTGGTGGCCTGGTTGAAGAGTGAGGCCGACCTGGCGTGCCCGGAGCCGCCTGCCCCGGCGGTGGTACCGGACATCCCCGACTTGGCCGACGTGGTCGGCCAGCCGGAGGCGCGCTGGGCCATCGAGGTGGCGGCCGCGGGCGGCCACCACCTCCTGCTCACCGGCCCACCAGGCGTGGGCAAGACGATGCTGGCGAAGCGGCTGCCCGGCCTCCTCCCGCGGTTGTCGTCCGAGGAGTCCCTGGAAGTCACGGCGGTGCACTCGGTCGACGGCTCGCTGTCGAAAGCCTCCCCGCTCGTCACCGTGCCCCCGTTCGTCGCGCCGCACCATTCGATCTCCATCGCGGCGCTGATCGGGGGTGGCAGCGGAATCGCGAAGCCCGGCGCGATCAGCCGTGCCCACCGCGGTGTGCTGTTCCTCGACGAGGTCTGTGAGTTCGGTGGTCAATGCCTCGAATCACTGCGGACGGTGCTCGAGGAGGGCGAGGCGCGCATCGCACGGGTAAGAGGCTCGATCACGTACCCCGCACGGTTCCAGCTCGTGCTGGCGACCAACCCGTGCGCGTGCGCGCCACCGAAGGACGCCGATTGTGTGTGCTCGCCAACGGCTCGGCGGCGGTACCTCGGCCGGCTGTCCGGGCCGCTGCTCGACCGCGTCGATCTGCGGGTTCGCCTACGGCCCCTGAGCGCGATGAGTGCGCACGACACCGGAACGGCAGAGTCATCGGAAACCGTCCGCGGCAGAGTGCTCGAAGCCCGTGAACGTGCGGCGCTGCGGTGGCGCGAATACGGCTGGCGGTCGAACTCGGAGGTACCGGGACCGGCCTTGCGGCGAAAGTTCACCCTCCCGGCCGACGCGACAGTCCTGCTGGACCGAGCGATGAACCGCGGCGCCTTGAGCGGCCGAGGCGCCGACCGCTGCCTCCGCATCGCCTGGACCTTGGCCGACCTGGACGGCGAGCCCCGCCCCGGCGCAGAACAGGTCGGCTCGGCTCTGGCCTTCCGCGAACGGGTGGCCGCATGAGCGTCGACGAGCTGCGCCGAGCTCGGGCCTATCTGCTGCGGGTGGCCGAACCGCCCGCGCCGGCGCTCGTCGCCTTCGTGGCGCAGCATGGGCCGGTGAAAGCCGCCGGTCTGGTGCGCGCCGGCGACTGCCCGCCCGAGGTCCTGAAAGTGACCGAGGCGCGCCGAGGCTACGACTTCGTCGAGCAGGACTTCGCGCGGGCCGCGGCTGCCGGTGCGCGGCTGGTCGTGCCCGAGGACGACGAGTGGCCGGGGTGGCCGCTGCTCGCCCTCGACCTCGCCGCTCGGCGTGGGGTGGCCGAGGCCGTTCCGCCGCTGGCTCTGTGGGTTGCCGGTGACGTTGCGCTCGGGACCGCCGCCGATCGGGCCGTGGCGGTCGTCGGGGCTCGCGCGGCGACCGATTACGGCGAGCACTACGCCGCCGAGATGGCCTACGGGCTGGCCGCTCGGAGCGTGCCCGTCTTCTCCGGTGCGGCCTACGGCATCGACGGCGCGGCGCACCGCGGCGCCCTTGCCGCCGACGGGGTCACCGTCGCCGTGCTCGGGTGCGCCGTCGACGGCGGCTACCCAGCCGGGCATGTCGCGCTGCTGAACAAGATCGTCCGCAACGGCGGCGCGATCGTCAGCGAGTATCCGCCCGGCACGCCGCCGGCGCGTCACCGCTTCCTCGTCCGGAACCGGCTCATCGCCGCGCTCACCGAAGGCACCTTGGTCGTCGAGGCGGGGCGGCGCAGCGGCGCCCGGAACACCGCGAGCACTGCCGGCGCGCTCGGCAAGGTCGTGATGGCCGTGCCGGGCCCGGTCTCGTCCGCGATGTCCGTCGGCTGCCACGAGCTGATCCGCGACGCCCGCGCGACACTCGTTTCCACCGTCGACCAGGTCCTCGAGACCGTGGGCCGCTTCGGCATCGCCGAGGACACCTCGGCCCGGCCGAAACGGCCGACCGACCGGCTCGGCCCCGACGCGTTGCGGGCTTACGAGGCACTCGCCGTGCGCGCGGACCGGTCCGATGCCGAGATCGCGGCCGAATCCGGCCTCCCGCTGCGGACAATCCGCTCCTTGCTGCCGGCACTGGAGATCGACGGATTCGCCGTCCGCGGGGAAGCGGGCTGGCGACGGCGAAGGGAAAGCGCGTGAACGCGACGGATTCCTCGCGAAATCGTCGAAAGTGTTCGGCCGGTCCGGTGGGCCCGCGTGGCGATCCTTGACCGGGGGCGGTTGTTCGCGCAGCGTGACATCCATGCCGCCACCACGCTCCGGCCGGGCCCGCCGTCCGGACCTGCGCGCGCTCCGGGCCGCGCTGCCCGAGCCGGTCCAGGCCGTCGTCACCGGCTACGAACGGCACCTCGGGCTCGAGCGCGGCCTGTCTGCGCACACCGTCCGGGCGTATATCGGCGACGCGGTTTCGCTGCTGGCGGACGTCGTGGACAGCGGTGGCGCGCTCGCGGACCTGGATCTCGCCCGGCTGCGGTCGTGGCTCGCCGCGCAGCAGTCCGGCGGAGCGAGCCGCACGACGCTCGCTCGACGGGCGGCTTCCGCCCGGACGTTCACCGCCTGGGCGCACCGCACCGGGGTCCTCGGCACCGACCCGGGGGGCCGGCTGGCCGCGCCGCGGGCACACCGCACCCTGCCCGGGGTGCTGCGCGCCGGACAGGCCGGAGAGGTTATGCAGGCGTCGGCAGTGGGCGCCGCCGAGCGGGATCCGGTGGCGCTGCGTGACCGCGCGATCGTCGAGCTGCTGTACGCGACCGGCATCCGCGTGTCCGAGTTGTGCGGGCTGGACGTCGGCGAGGCCGATTTCTCCCGTCGTGTCGTGACGGTGCTCGGCAAGGGCGGCAAGGAACGGGTCGTCCCGTTCGGGGTGCCGGCGGGAGAAGCGCTGACGGACTGGATCGAGGAGGGACGTCCGAAGATCGTCGCGGAAATCGCCGGTGAAAGCGTCGAACCCGCGCTTTTCCTTGGTGTCCGGGGCAAACGCGTCGACCCGCGGGCGGTGCGGCGGGTGGTGCACGACGCCGTCACGGCGGTGCCCGGAGCGACCGACATGGGGCCCCACGGCCTGCGTCATTCGGCGGCGACACATCTGCTGGAAGGGGGCGCCGATCTCAGGAGCGTTCAGGAACTGCTTGGTCACGCTACGCTTGCCACGACGCAGCTCTACACTCATGTGACCGTCGACCGGTTGAAAGCGATCCATGACCGAGCGCACCCCAGGGCCTGAGGCGGCCCAGGGAGCCTCGCCGGGGTCGTCACCAGCGGGCCCGGCGGCGCACGCGCATCCGCACGAGCACGGAGACGACACTGAGCCGCATGCCGAGAACGACTGTGCAATGACCGCAGGACCGCACGTGACCGATGCCACCGGGGTGAACACCCGCGGTGACGTTGCCGCGCCCGAGGAAGCCCGGGCCGGCTACGAGGTCGACGCCGGGATCGCGGCGCTGTGGCGGCAGTTCGCCGACAGCCCGGACCAGGCGTCGCGCGATCGGCTCGTGCTGCACTACGCCCCGCTGGTCAAGTACGTCGCGGGCCGGGTCGGCACCGGCCTGCCGACCCACGTCGACGTGGGCGACCTCGTGCAGTCCGGCATCTTCGGGCTCGTCGACGCGATCGAGAAGTTCGACCCCGAGCGCGGCCTGCGCTTCGAGACCTACGCGATGCAGCGCATCCGCGGCGCGATCCTCGACGACCTCCGTTCGCAGGACTGGGTGCCGCGCGCGGTCCGCAGCAAGGCCAAGGAGGCCGAGCGCGCGCTGGAACGCCTCGGCGCCCGCCTGCACCGCACGCCGACCGACGCGGAGCTCGCCGCCGAGCTCGGCATCGGCCTCGACGACCTGCGCGACTTCTACGGCCAGCTGCAGCTCACCAGCGTCGTCGCGCTGGAAGACCTGGTCGCCGCGGGCAAGGACAGCGGCTCGCTGGTCGACACGCTGCCCGACGACGACGCCGTCGACCCGGTCGCGGTGCTCGTCGACCAGGACAACCGCCGCCAGCTCGCGCAGGCCATCGCGCAGCTGACCGAGCGCGACAAGATCGTGGTCAGCCTCTACTACTTCGAGAGCCTGACCCTCGCCGAGATCGGCAAGGTCCTCGGCGTCACCGAGTCGCGGGTCAGCCAGCTGCACACGCGGGCCGTCATGCGGCTGCGCGCCAAGCTGGTCGAGCAGACCGGCGCCTGATCAGGGACCACCTCCCCACGGCTTGAGCCGGTATTCGCCGACCTCGCCGGTCAGGGCGAGGGGATCGACGTATTCGTCGCCGCGTCTGACGCCCCAGTGCAGGCAGGCCGCGACCAGGCAGCCGGGGTGCCCGGCGAGGACGGTGCCGAGCACCTGGCCCCGGTAGACCTGCTCGCCGACGGCCACCTTCGCCGCGACGGGCTCGTAGGTGGTGCGCAGCCCGCCGTCGTGGTCGACGGACATCACGGGCCGCCCGGCCACCAGCCCGGCGAACACGACGACGCCCGCATCCGCCGCCAGCACCTCCTGACCGGGCACGGCGGCCAGGTCGACCCCGCGGTGCCCGGCGCTGTAGGGGGTTTCGGGTGCGTCGAAGTACTTGGTGACCACCGGAACGGGTGACAACGGCCAGGAGAGCCGCGACTGCCACGCGGTATGTGCGCTACCTGCCAGGGAGACCGCTGCCGTGGCCGGCCAGGGCTCCACCGGTGCAGCTAGCCGAGACGCGTCCGCGGCAGGCCATGACTCTGCCGCCGCGGGTGGCGCCGACCCGGCGGCCCACACCTCCGCCGCAGGCGGCGACGGCCCAACGCCAGCACCCGAGACCCCAGCCATCCCCAACCCACCCGACACCGGCACTCCCACTCCCACCCCACCCGACCAACCCGCCGCCGAGCCCGTCGAAGCCACACCTCCAAACCCCAAAAACACCCCCACGACCAGGGAAACCCCAACCACGACCCACCTCGACACCCACCGCCGGAACCCGCTGATCAACTCCATGCCACCAGCCTGCGGCACCAACGCCCACCCCGGGACCGCGCCGGCGAATCTGTGGATAACTCGAGGCGATGTGGACAACTGCCGGGCTCTGCGGCCGCCGGTGGGGGAGGGGCTGGTGGCAGGGGGTAGAATCTTCTCCGCGGTCCGCGTGAGCGGGCTGACTTCGCGTGCACGTGCGCGTTCCCCCGGCTTCGCACCACTCAGCCGGGCGAGTCGCACGGTGTCCGGCGGTCCCTGAAGTCCTTGCTCCAGGGTCCGGGCACCGGCACGGGCACCAGGGCGAACGGCCACCCGGCCGCGAGCGACAAAACCGAGCAGCGCGCCCCTGAGCGCGCACGACACAGAAGAGGTTGATTCCGGCAATGGCCGTCGTCACCATGAAGCAGCTGCTCGACAGCGGCGTGCACTTCGGGCACCAGACCCGTCGGTGGAACCCGAAGATGAAGCGCTACATCTTCACCGAGCGCAACGGCATCTACATCATCGACCTGCAGCAGACGCTGACCTACATCGACCGCGCCTTCGAGTTCATCAAGGAAACCGTCGCGCACGGTGGCACGATCATGTTCGTCGGCACCAAGAAGCAGGCGCAGGAAGCCATCGCCAACGAGGCCGCGCGCGTGGGCATGCCCTACGTCAACCAGCGCTGGCTCGGCGGCATGCTGACCAACTTCCAGACCGTCCACAAGCGCCTCCTCCGCCTCAAGGAGCTCGAGTCGCAGGAGCAGACCGGCGGCTTCGCCGGCCTCACCAAGCGCGAGATCCTGACGCTGACCCGCGAGAAGGACAAGCTCGAGAAGACCCTCGGCGGTATCCGCGACATGGCGAAGGTGCCGAGCGCGGTGTGGATCGTCGACACGAAGAAGGAGCACATCGCCGTCGGCGAGGCTCGGAAGCTGAACATCCCGGTCGTCGCGATCCTGGACACCAACTGCGACCCGGACGAGGTCGACTACCCGATCCCGGGCAACGACGACGCCATCCGGTCGGCCGCGCTGCTGACCAAGGTCGTCGCCGAGGCCGCGGCCGCCGGCCTGATGCAGCGTTCGAGCCGCAACGGCGCTTCGGCCGACACCAAGCCGGAGCCGGGTGTTGCCACCGACGAGCCGCTGGCCGAGTGGGAGAAGGAGCTGCTCGCCGGCTCCGAGACCGCCGCCGCCGACGCGACCGAGGCGGCCGCGGCCGTCGAGGCGCCCGTCGAGACGCCGGCGGAGGCCCCCGCCGAGCAGGCGACCGCCTCCTCCTGATGTTCCGCCGCCCGTGGGGGGGGGGGGGGGGGGGGGGGGGGGGGGGGGGGGAGGGGGGGGGGAGGGGGGGGGGGGGGGGGGGGGGAGGGGGGAGGGGGGTGGGGGGGGTGGGTGTT
>NZ_JBVJON010000012.1:161329-321993 GCF_055583145.1 Amycolatopsis sp. NPDC104819
CGGCTGCCCCGAACACCCCCCCCCCCCCCCCCCTCTCCCCCCCCCCCCCCCCTCCCCCCCCCCCCCCCCCCCCCCCACGGGCGTAGCACCCCCCAAGGATTTCACGTACCTGAAAAGGACGGATTTAGCAGAATGGCGAACTACACCGCCGCTGACGTGAAGCGCCTGCGCGAGATGACCGGCGCCGGCTTCATGGACTGCAAGAAGGCGATGGAGGAGAACGACGGCGACTTCGACAAGGCCGTCGAGTTCCTGCGGATCAAGGGCGCCAAGGACGTCGGCAAGCGCGCCGAGCGCGCCACCGCCGAGGGCCTCGTCGCCGGCGACGGCGGCGTCCTGATCGAGCTCGACTCCGAGACCGACTTCGTCGCGAAGAACGCCGAGTTCCAGGCGCTCGCCGCGAAGATCGTCGAGGTCGCGAAGACCCTCAAGACCAGCGACGTGGACGCCCTCAAGGGCGCCGAGCTGGACGGCAAGACCGTCAACGAGGTCGTGCAGGAGCTCTCCGCCCGCATCGGCGAGAAGCTCGAGCTGCGCCGGGTCGTGTCCTTCGAGGGCCAGACCACCAACTACCTGCACCGTCGTGGCTCGGACCTGCCGCCGGCCGTCGGCGTGCTCATCGAGTTCACCGGTGACGACACCGAGGCCGCCCGCGGCGCCGCCATGCAGGTCGCCGCGCTGCGCGCGAAGTACCTGACCCGCGACGAGGTGCCCGCCGAGATCGTCGAGAACGAGCGCTCGATCGCGGAGAAGACCGCCCGCGAAGAGGGCAAGCCCGAGCAGGCCCTGCCCAAGATCATCGAGGGCAAGGTCAACGCGTACTACAAGGACAACGTCCTGCTCGAGCAGCCGTCGGTCAAGGACAACAAGAAGACCGTCAAGGCCCTGCTCGACGCGGCCGGCGTGACGATCACCAAGTTCGCGCGCTTCGAGGTCGGCCAGGCCTGAGGCCTGGTCCGGGCGTAGGTTTCACCCCCAGTGCCCCGTCTCCGTCCATCGGGGACGGGGCACTGTCGGGTCCAGGAGAAGAATGATCGGGTCGAGGGGCCTAGGAGGCGACATAGATGGGTGACCGGGTCGAAGGTGGCTACCGGCGGGTGCTGCTGAAGCTGGGCGGCGAGATGTTCGGCGGTGGTTCGATCGGCGTCGATCCGGATGTCGTCCACTCGGTCGCGCAGCAGATCGCCGACGTCGCCCGCACCGGCGTCCAGGTCGCCGTCGTGATCGGCGGCGGCAACTACTTCCGCGGCGCCGAGCTCTCGCAGCGCGGCATGGACCGCGACCGCGCCGACTACATGGCGATGCTGGGCACCGTGATGAACTGCCTGGCGCTGCAGGACTTCCTGGAGAAGGAGGGCCTGCCCACCCGCGTGCAGACCGCCATCACGATGGGCCAGGTCGCCGAGCCCTACATCCCGCGCCGCGCCGAGCGGCACCTGGAGAAGGGCCGCGTCGTGATCTTCGGCGCCGGGGTCGGCATGCCGTACTTCTCCACCGACACCGCGGCCGCGCAGCGCGCGCTCGAGCTGGGCTGCGAGGCCGTGCTGATGGCGAAGGCCGTCGACGGGGTCTACACCGCGGACCCGAAGAGCGACCCGACGGCCGAGATGTTCCGCGAGATCACCCACCGCGAGGTGCTGGAGCGGGACCTCAAGGTCGCCGACGCGACGGCGTTCAGCCTCTGCATGGACAACAACATGCCGATCATCGTGTTCAACCTGCTCACCGAGGGGAACATCGCCCGCGCGGTGAGTGGTGAAAGAATCGGCACGTTGGTCAGCACCCCCGCCGACGGGGTGCCGGCCTAGACCTGCTGGGATCAGCAAGCGCCACACCATCACAACACCGGGAGTAGCCGTGATCGACGAGACCCTCCTCGACGCCGAGGAGAAGATGGAAAAAGCGGTGTCCGTCGCCAAGGACGACCTGACCTCGGTGCGCACTGGCCGAGCCACTTCGTCGATGTTCTCGCGCATCGTGGTCGAGTACTACGGCGCGCCGACCCCGCTGAACCAGCTGGCCAGCGTGAACGTGCCGGAAGCCCGGATGGCGCTGATCAAGCCCTACGACCAGACCCAGCTCGGCGCGATCGAGAAGGCCATCCGCGAGTCCGACCTCGGGGTCAACCCGAGCAACGACGGCCAGGTCATCCGGATCGTCATCCCGCAGCTCACCGAAGAGCGGCGCAAGGAGATGGTCAAGGTCGCCAAGGGCAAGGGCGAGGACGCGCGGGTGACCATCCGCAGCATCCGCCGCAAGGCCAAGGAAGAGCTCGACCGCATCGGCAAGGACGGCGAAGCGGGCGAAGACGAGGTCGTGCGCGCGGAGAAGGAGCTGCAGAACCTCACCGACACGTACTCCCACAAGGTCGACGAGCTGGTCAAGCACAAGGAAGCCGAGCTGCTCGAGGTCTGATGGCACAGGTGAGCGAGGAACGAGAAGACCGGGTGGACGGCGTCGGCGAAGAGCCGGCGGCCGCTCCGGCGCCGGCGGTGGCCGGCGAGCCGGCGGCGGAGACCGCGGCCCGGCCGAACGGGGCCGCCGGTCCGGCGGAAGCCGCTCCGGAGAGCGCGGCGCCCGAAGCCAAGAAGGCCTCCAAGGCGGGCCGCAACCTGCCCGCGGCCATCGGGGTGGCGCTGCTGCTCGGCGCCGCGATCATCGTTTCCCTGCTCACCGTCCGGTTCCTGTTCATCGGGATCATCGCGATCGCGATCGCGGTCGGCACCTTCGAGTTCGCGGGGGTGCTGCGCCGGGTCGCCGACGTCCGCGTCGCGATGATCCCGGTGCTGGTCGGCGGCCAGGCGATGATCTGGCTGGCCTGGCCGTTCGGCCGCGAGGGCGCGCTCACCGCGTTTGTCCTCACCGTGCTCGCCTGCCTGCTGTGGCGGCTGCCCGGCGGCGCCAAGGGCTACCTGCGCGACATCAGCGCGTCGACGTTCGCCGCCGCCTACCTGCCGCTCTTCGGCGCGTTCGCGGCGATGCTCGTGCCGCCCTCGGACGGCGTCGGGCGGGTCCTCACCTTCCTGATCGGCGTGGTCGCTTCGGACACCGGCGGGTACATCGCCGGTGTCCTCGGCGGCAAGCACCCGATGGCCCCCACGATCAGCCCGAAGAAGACCTGGGAAGGCTTCGCGGGTTCGCTGGTCGGCGGGGTCGTGGCCGGAGCGCTGACGCTCAGCCTGCTGCTCGACGGCCACGTCTGGCAGGGTGTGATCTTCGGTGTCGCGATCGTGCTCACCGCGACCCTGGGTGACCTCGTCGAGTCGTTGATCAAGCGCGACCTCGGCGTCAAGGACATGGGGACGCTGCTGCCCGGGCACGGCGGGATCATGGACCGGCTCGACTCGCTGCTGCCCTCGGCCGTGGTGTCCTGGCTGCTGCTTTCGGCGTTCGTGCCACTGGGCTGACCTGCGGTGGGAGGTTCCGCTTACCAGAGGTAGGCGATGGTTCGTGGACCACCGAAGTGTCCAGGGGCTTGACTCGGGGCATGTCCACCGGAACCCGCGCCCCGGCCCCGCTCGCGCTCGCCGCCGTCTGCCTGGGCTTCCTGATGATCACACTCGACGCGACGATCGTGAACCTCGCGCTCCCGCCGATCGGGGCCGACTTCGGCGAACCGGCCACCGCCGCGTTGCAGTGGGTCGTCGACGCCTACACCGTGACGCTCGCCGCGTTCCTGCTCACCTGGGGTGCGGCCGGTGACCGGTGGGGGTCGCGCCGGGTCTTCGAAGCAGGCGTCGCCGTCTTCGTGCTCGCGAGCATCGGCTGCGCGCTCGCGGGTTCGGCCGCCTGGCTGATCACCGCGCGCGCCGTGCAGGGGGCCGGCGGCGCCGCGCTGCTGCCGTCGTCGCTGGCGCTGATCGTCCACCAGTTCCCGGACCCGAAGGCGCGGGCCCGCGCGCTCGGGGTGTGGGGCGGGATGAGCGGTGTCGGCCTCGCCGCCGGTCCGGTGCTCGGCGGGCTCGCCGTCGGCCTGGCCGACTGGCGGCTGGTGTTCGCGGTGAACGTGCCGGTCGGGATCGTCGCGATCGTCCTGACCCGCCGGGCCGTCGCCGAACCGCCGCGGCACGAGTCGACCCGCCTGGACTTCGCCGGGCAGCTGGCGGGCACGGCCGCGCTGGCCTGCGTCGTCGCCGGGTTCATCGAGTCCGGTCACGCGGGCTGGTCCGCGTCGACGACGCTCGTGCTGATCGCCGGGGGAGTGCTGGCCGGAGTGGTGTTCGTCTTGGTCGAACGGCGGGTGCCGGACCCCGTGCTGCCACTGGGTGTCCTGAAGATCCGGAACTTCGCGGTGGCGACCGGCGTCGGCGGCCTGTTCAACTTCTGCCTCTACGGCACGCTGTTCGCCCTGGCGCTGTACCTGCAACGGCAGTGGGGGCTGGGTGCGCTCGCCGCCGGTCTCGCGCTGGTGCCGGTGACGATGGCAGTGGGGTTCAACGCGTTCTTCAGCGGACGCCTGACCGGGCGCTTCGGGCCGCGCGCCCCGATGATCGCCGGTGCGCTGGCCGGGCTGGCCGGCTCGGTGGGCTTCGCGTTGCTGCCCGTCGTCCGCGCGCTGGTGCCGTTCGTCGTGGTCTCGGTTGTCTTCGGCTGCTGTTCGCTCGCGATGCCGGCGATGACGTCGCTGGCCATGAACTCGTTGCCGGACAAGGCCGGGCTGGCGGCCGGCGTGCTCAACGCGTCGCGCCAGACCGGCGGGGCGATCGGGGTCGCGCTCGTCGGCGCGCTGCTGCCCGCCACCGGGATGTGGCTGGTGGCGGGCGGGTACGCGCTGGTCGTGGTGCTGGCGTTGCTCGGGCGTCAGTCGTCGTAGGGGTCGTCGACCTCGGCGCGGCCCCAGCCTTCGGCGACGCGTGAGTGGTCGATCACGGCGAAGACGGCGCCCTCCGGGTCGGCGAGGATCGACATCCGGCCGAACGGGGTGTCGTACGGCTGGATCACGACGGTGCCGCCGTTCATCAGCGCCTCGCCCGCGACCGCGTCGACGCCGCGCGCGGGGTCGATGTCGAAGTACACCAGCCAGTGCGGCGGGGTCTCGAGGCTGTATTCCGAGCCCATCACGTAGCGGTACAGGACCGGCTCGTGCTCGATGAGCCATTCGGCGTAGTCGAGCGATTCGCCGTCGCCGATCTGGTGACTGGAGTAGGTGAACAGCTTGGTGTAGAAGTGATCCGCCGCGACGCCGTCGTGCGTGTTGAGATCCGCGCCGCTGAACGTGTTGGGGATCCCGGTGACGAACTGCCAGTCCGGCGGGACCTCCCAGAACACCACCGGCGCGCCGCACGCGTCGTAGGCGTGCAAGATCGTTCCGCGCTGCGGGATCGGCATCGGGCCGAGCGTCAGCCGTCCGCCGAGGTGTTCCACCCATTCGGCCGCGCTCGCGGTGTGCGGCACGGAGATGTGCGGCATCCAGCCCAGCGGCGCGCCCTGGGCGGCGCGGTAGAGCCCGCCGACGGGGAGGCTGTTGAGCGTGGCGATGGCGTAGCGCCCGTCGGACGTCGCCGGATCTCGTTGCGTGGTGTACTCCCAGCCGAAGAGGGCACCGTAGAATCTTTCCGCGATGGCCTGCTCGCGGCAGGCCAGCTCGATCCAGCACGGAATTCCGGCCGGGACCGGGGACGGGGTACTGGACGGGCCGAATGCCATGTGGTGCTCCTCCCGAGACCCACCGAATTCTAGGCGTGATCGGTAAGGTTTCCGCCAAGATTTCGACGCCGGAAAATCACTGTCGGCACGGAAGGCCCCGGAAGGAGCAGCGGGTGCGGTGGTCGTCGCGGCGCGCGGAAGTCGTGCCGAGTCCGAACATCTGGTACTACCAGTCGGATTACGAGCTGGAGAACCGGGCGCAGGACGTCGGCGGCGAGATCTGGCGCGCGCTGCGTGAGGAGTTCGACTGGGCCGGCCGGGACGTGCTGGACGTCGGCTGCGGTGACGGCTTCCACCTGCCGCGCTTCGCCCGCGACGCGGGATCGGTGCTCGGGGTGGAGCCGCACGAGCCGTTGGTGCGGGACGCGCTGAAACGGGTGGCCGGCCTGTCGAACGTGGACGTCAAGCTGGGCCGGGCCCAGCGGCTGCCGGTCCGCAGCGCGAGTGTCGACCTCGTCCACGCGCGCACGGCGTACTTCTTCGGGCCCGGCTGCGAACCCGGACTCGCGGAGGCGGAGCGGGTGCTGCGGCCGGGCGGGATGATCGTGATCGTCGACCTCGACGTCACCAGCGAGCCCTACGGCGGCTGGATGCGCGCCGACCTACCGCACTACGACCCGGTCGCCGTCGAACGGTTCTTCGCGCGGGCCGGGTTCGGCTGCCGCCGCGTGGCCACCGAGTGGCGCTTCGCGACCGCCGCGGACCTCGAAGCGGTGCTGAAGATCGAGTTCAGCAAGCCCGTCGCCGAACAGGCGATCGCGGAGTCGTTGCAGCGTAACGGGAAACGCGGTGAAGACCTGACGCTGCCGGTGGGCTACCGCGTCCATGCGCGGGTGAAGCCCACCGGCAGCGTCCTGCCAGGTCACTCGGCTGCTTCTTCGGCGGAAGCCGAGGACTCGTCCTCGTCCTCACCGAGGATGCCGTAGAGCGAGCGCCGGGCGTCGTTGAGCACCTCGGCCGCGCGGGCCTGCTGGCTCTCGGTGCCGGCGCGCATGATCTGCACGACGGCCGCGGCCAGGTTCTTGCCCGCCTTGGCCAGCCCGACCTCGGTCGGGTCGACGTCCTGGGCGATCTGCTCCCACGGCGGGGTGCTGTCCTGCTCTTCCGCGGCGGTGCGGCCGGCGTCGGTCAGCTCGAAGAGCTTCTTGCCGTGCTCGTCCTTGCTGACGACCAGGCCTTCGTCGGCCAGCAGCTGCAGCGTCGGGTAGACGGAGCCGGGGCTCGGCCGCCAGAAGCCGCCGGAGCGCTCGCCGATTTCGCGGATGATCTCGTAGCCGTGCCGGGGCTGCTCGGCGAGCAGCGCCAGGATCGCGGCGCGGACGTCACCGCGGCGGCTGCGCCGTCCGCCGTGACCCCGCCTGCCCGGTCCGTGACCTCGGCCGCGTCCACCACCAGGGCCGAAGCCCGGGGGGAACTCGCCGAAACCACCGAAGGGGCCAAAAGGTGCGCGCCCACGCTCGTGGGCGAAGGGGTGTCGTTGCCTACGCATGTCTGTGTTCCTTTCTCGAACGATTGCGACTGCTTCACGATATATCGGAAACAGTCGACTGGCAACCCTGCTTCGGCGATGCCGCTCACGGCGCGGCGGGGTGGAAGGATCGGCGGCGTGCCCGACACCATCGACGACATCGACGCCCGGCTCCTGCTGGCGCTCGGCGCGGACCCGCGCTCGACGGCGGTCGCGCTGGCCGAACGGCTGGGCCTGTCCCGCAACACGGTGCAGGCCCGGCTCGCCCGGCTCGAACAGCGCGGCGTGCTCTCCTCGTTCGAGCGCCGCATCGACCCGGCGCGGCTGGGCTACCCGCTGCGCGCGTTCGTCAACGCGCAGGTCGACCAGCGGCGGCTCGCCGAGATCGCCGACGCGCTCGCCACGATCCCCGAGGTCACCGAGGTCTGCGGGCTGACCGGGGCGAGCGACCTGATGGTGCAGGTCGTCGCGGTCGACGCCGACGACCTCTACCGGATCGCCGGGCACATCCTCGCCTCGCCGGGCGTCGAGCGGACGAACATCTCGCTCGTCATGCGCGAGCTCGTCCCGTACCGGCTGACGCCGCTTCTGGAGCGCGTGCATTCTGCGCAGCCGGAGGCCTGAGCCGTCGCGCTGTGGTGTGCATTCTGCGCACTTCGAGGGGCATCGGTTGTGCGATGCGTCCACCGGTGGTGTCCTGGTGTGCGCTTCCTGCACGAAAGGTGTCGACGATGACCCAGCCCTCCGCGACCGTTAAGGCGACGGACACGCTCGCCGCGATCGAACGGCGGGTGCTGTGGCTCGCCACCGCGATCGTGCACCAGGCCAACCGGGTCCGGCCCAACCCGTCCGGGCTGAAGGTCGGCGGGCACCAGGCGTCGTGCGCGTCGCTGGTGTCGATCATGACGTCGCTGTGGTTCCGGCACCTGCGTCCCGAGGACCGCGTCTCGGTGAAGCCGCACGCGTCGCCGGTGCTCCACGCGATCAACTACCTGCTCGGCGAGCTGGACGAGGCGTACCTGCCGACGTTGCGCGAGTTCGGCGGGCTGCAGAGCTACCCGAGCCGCGCCAAGGACCCCGACCCGGTGGACTACTCGACCGGCTCGGTCGGCATCGGCGCCACCGCGCCTATCTGGGGCGCGCTCGCCCGCCGTTACCTGACCACGCGCGGCTCGTCCGCCGGCACCGGGCGGCAGTACTCGCTGGTCGGCGACGCCGAGCTGGACGAAGGCGCGATCTGGGAAGCCATCCTCGACCCGGGGGTCGCGGAGCTGGGCGAGATCGTCTGGATCGTCGACCTCAACCGCCAGTCGCTCGACCGGGTCGTCCCGAACATCGCGGCCGGGCGGCTGCAGGGCATGTTCGACGCGGCCGGCTGGCAGGTCCTGACGCTGAAGTACGGGCGGCTGCTGGAAGAGCTGTTCACCCGGCCGGGTGGGTCCGAGCTGCGCGCGCGGATCGACGCGATGCCGAACCCGGAGTACCAGCGGCTGCTGCGCTGCGACGCCGCCCAGCTGCGCGACCGGCTGCCCGCGGGCAACGACGCGCTTGCCGCCCTGGTGGCGTCCCTCGACGACGAGACGCTCCTGGCCGCGATCCGGAACCTCGGCGGCCACGACCTCGGCTCGCTCGACGAGGTCTTCGCGTCCATTTCGGACAGCCGGCCGACGGTGATCTTCGCCTACACCGTCAAGGGCCGCGGCCTGCCGACGCAGGGGCACCCGCAGAACCACTCTTCGCTGCTGACGGTCGCGCAGATGGAGGAGCTGGCTTCTTCGCTGGGTACGGATCTTTCTTCGCCTTGGGAGGGCTTCGCGGCGGAGTCGTCCGAAGCCGCGTTGTGCGCCGAAGTCGCTTCGCGCCTTCGCCGTCCGGACGTTCCTTCGCTGCCTTCGCTCGAGATGCCCGTCGACATCGGGCGTACACCGTCCGGGACCGCGACGACGCAAGCCGCACTGGGACGCGTCCTGCTCGACCTGACGCGCGAAGCGCCCGAAGCGGCGAAGCGCGTGGTGACGGTCAGTCCCGACGTCAGTTCGACGACCAACCTCGGCGGCTGGGTCAACAAGGTCGGCGTCTGGTCGGCGACCGAGCGCCGCGACTGGTTCGAGGACGACCCCGAGACGATCATGCACTGGCGCGAGAAGCCGACGGGCCAGCACCTCGAGCTGGGCATCGCCGAGACGAACCTCGTCGGCCTGCTCGGGGAGCTCGGCGCGACCTGGAGCCGCTGGGGCGAGCCGCTGCTGCCGATCGGCGTCATGTACGACCCGTTCGTCGAGCGCGCGCTGGAGCCGTGGTCGTTCGGGATCTACGCGGGCGGGCAGTCGATCCTGATCGGCACGCCGTCCGGCGTCACGCTCGCCCCGGAAGGCGGCGCGCACCAGTCGATCACCACGCCGTCGATCGGCATCGAGCAGCCCGGCTGCGTCAGCTACGAACCCGCGTTCGCGATCGACACCGAGTGGACGCTGCTCGCGGCGCTCGGCCGGCTCGGCAAGCCGGGCGGGACGTCGTCGTACTTCCGGCTGTCGACGCGTCCGGTGGACCAGACGCTGGCCGCGGTGCCGGCGGACCCGGCGGCGCGCGAACGCCGTCGCCGCCAGGTCGTGGCGGGCGCATACCTCCTGCGGCGGTCGGAGTCCCCGGCGGTGACGCTGGCGGCGATGGGCGCGCTGGTGCCGGACACCCTGGCGGCGGCCGAGCGGCTGGCCCAGGTCGGCGTCGAGGCCGACGTCGTCTGCGTGACCAGCCCGGGCCTGCTCTTCGAGGCGGTCCAGGCGCGGTCGGGCCGGGGGAGCGCCGAGTCGTGGATCCTCGACCAGGTCTTCCCGGCGTCGCGGGCGCGTCCCTTGGTCACGGTGCTCGACGGCCACCCGCACACGCTGGCGTTCCTCGCCGGGGTCAACCGGGTGCCGTCGGTCGCGCTGGGCGTCACGGGGTTCGGGCAGTCCGGGTCGCTCGAGGAGGTCTACCGCCACCACGGGATCGACACGGACTCGATCATCCGCGCGGCGCTCGACGTCGTCAGCTGAAGGTCGCGCCCTCGAGCATCGTGTCGACGGCCTTGTCCCAGTCGGTGCCGGAGCCGTACTCGACCACGAGGATCTTGCTGGTGGGCAGCCACCACATCCGGACCTGGTTGTTCTGCGTCGCGTCCTCGCAGGTGACCTGCCAGTGGCCGTACTCGGCCTTCTTCGGCCCGACCGGCTTGAACCCGGAGTCGAGCAGGGTGCTGCCGGTGGCCACAGCGGCGTCTCCGGGCGGCGAAGCGGCGGTGATACAGGTCGGCACGTCCGTGCCGGTGTACCAGCCGAAGGGCCGCTTCGCGCTCGGGAGGTTGATCGGCGCGTTGGGGTCCGAAGTCGCTTCGCGCAGGTCAAGCAGCCGAGCCGCGCAGACGACGGTGCCCTTGCCGACGCAGCCGTCGAGCAGGCCGTCCTCGGTGCGAGCGGTGTAGGTTGCCCCGACCGGCAGGGCGACGTGCATGGTCCCGACGACGACCTGCGGCCCGGCGGCCTTGGTGACGGTCGGAACGGGCTGCGCCTGCCCCGCGGTGGAGGTGCTGCAGGCAGCAGCGCTCACGACGACCGCGACGGCCACGACGATGTGCCGGAAGGACACGGGCTCACCTCTTTCCTCGGCCCTTCGACTCCCGGACGGCCCGGCCGGTTTCCCGGGAGGTCGACGAACTGTATCCAGCGGCCGGCGCCGGCCCGGGGTGACCTGGGGTACAGGCGGTGCGGGGCGGTGCGGGCGGGGGTTCCGGGGGCGTGGGACACTGGTTCGGTTATGACTGCCCTCCCCCTTGTCTTCGACGCGCCCAAGCGCGGCCTGCCGCCGCGTCACCTCGCCGACCTTTCGGTGGCCGAGCGGGCCGCCGCCGTGGCCGAGCTGGGGGAGAAGCCCTTTCGCGCGAAGCAGCTATCCAACCACTACTTCTCGCGCCTGACCGTGGACCCGGCGGAGATGACCGACATCCCGGCGGCCTCCCGCGAGAAGCTGGTCGCCGACCTGATGCCGACGCTGCTGACCGAGGTCCGCGCGCTGGCGGCCGACAACGGCGCGACCCGCAAGACGCTGTGGCGCGCGCACGACGGCACGCTCCTGGAGAGCGTCCTGATGCGCTACCCGGACCGCGCGACGCTGTGCATCTCGAGCCAGGCCGGCTGCGGCATGGCGTGCCCCTTCTGCGCGACCGGCCAGGGCGGCCTCGACCGCAACCTGTCGACGGCGGAGATCGTGGACCAGGTCCGCTCGGCGGCGGCGGTCATGCGCGACGGCACGATGCCGGGTGGTCCCGGCCGGCTGTCGAACATCGTCTTCATGGGCATGGGTGAGCCGCTGGCGAACTACAAGCGCGTGGTGGCCGCGGTACGGCGGATCACGGATCCCGCGCCGGGTGGTCTGGGGATCGGGCAGCGGTCGGTTACGGTGTCGACCGTGGGCCTGGCCCCGGCGATCCGGAAGCTGGCCGACGAGAAGATGCAGGTGCGGCTGGCGGTGTCGCTGCACACGCCGGACGACGAGCTGCGGGACACGCTCGTGCCGGTGAACGAGCGCTGGTCGGTGGACGAGGTCCTGTCCGCGGCTCGGTACTACGCGGACACGTCCGGTCGGCGGGTGTCGATCGAGTACGCGCTGATCCGCGACATCAATGACCAGCCGTGGCGAGCGGAACTGCTGGCGAAGCGGCTGCGCAAGCACCTGGGTCAGTTGGTGCACGTGAACGTGATCCCGCTGAACCCGACCCCGGGGTCCAAGTGGGACGCCTCGCCGAAGCCGGTGGAGCGGGAGTTCGTGCGGCTGGTCAACGCCGGTGGAGTAGCGTGCACGGTGCGCGACACCCGCGGCCAGGAGATCGCCGCCGCGTGTGGGCAGCTTGCCGCCGAAGGCTGACTTTTCGTTTCTGTGATGGAGAAATCGTCGTGATGTACGCCCCGAGCCTGCTCGACCCGGCCGCGGAATCGTTGAAGCTCGCGGACTTCACCGGCGCGACGGACGTCGCCCGCGAGGCCCGGACGCTGCTGGGCGACCGGTTCAGCTCGGTGACGTTCATGTACGTCCTGATGCGGGCGTTCGAGGTGGAGTACGCGGCAGCGTGCGACGCGTCCCGCTGGCACGAGTTCCACGGCGGGCCGCGTGCGCTGTCGGACGCCGATCTCGAGAAGCTGCTGGCTCCCTGGCTCGACCGCTGACTCCCCGCGATCCGACGCGGGCGGAACGCGCGGTTCTCGAGTTCATGCTGGGGCCGGAGTTCGCCGGCGTGGACCGGCTCCGTGCGCAGGTGCCGCATTGCCGGGTCGTCGCGAGGTGGGCGGAGGGACAGCCGAGCGTTGATCTCGCCGTAGCCGCTTCCGTCGCTCCCGCAGCGGTGTCTGGGTCGGCGGTGGTTACCTTTCGGCCATCGAGTACGCCTGGGTCACCGACGAACCGCCCGAGAAGCTGCCCGACGTCTCGACGATGACCCTGGTCTGACGCGGTCGTCCCCGGCCTTGCCCCCGGTTACTCTGCCCGGAAAAATCTCCGGGAAAAATCTTCGGGGAGAAATGTCGAACGCCGGACGCGGCTGTTCGACGCGGGGGTGAAGGCCGGTCACCGCGTCCGGAACACACCGGGCCACGGCCGAGAACGACCAGGGAGCTAGCCATGCGTTTCCTCATGATGCACCGCCTCGACGAGAGCCAGCCGGAAGCCTGGAACCCGAGCCAGGAGTTCATCGAGAAGATGGGCGCGTTCATCCAGGACTCGGCGGAGAAGGGCATCCTCATCACGGCGGAGGGCGTTCACCCGTCGGAGAAGGGTGCGCTCGTCCGCAAGCCGCGGGGGGCCGCCATCCGGGTCACCGATGGCCCGTTCGCCGAGGCCAAGGAGGTCATCGGCGGGTTCGCGCTGATCAACGCCGCCGACCGCGCCGAGGCCGTCGAGTTCGCGAAGTCCTACGTCGAGCTGTTCGACTCCGAGATCGAAGTCGAGGTGCGCCAGGTCGTCGAGTTCGACGAGATCCCCGGCTGACACCGGCTCCCCGGCGGCGGGCGCTTCCGCCCGCCGCCGGACGGCGCTACTCTCGCCCCCGACACTGGGGGAGGGGTCATGTTCCTGGTCACCGGCGCCACCGGAAACGTCGGCGCGGAAGTGGTTTCGGCACTCGCGGGAGCGGGCGAGCCGGTCCGGGCGCTGGTGCGCCGGGCGGACGCTGTCCTGCCGGAGGGCGCCGAAGCCGTCGTCGGGGATCTCAACGATCCCGGCGGCCTCGACAACGCGCTCAAAGGTGTCGAAGGTGTCTTCCTGCTCGCCGGCTACCACGACATGCCCGGCATGCTGCAGAAGGCGCGCGACGCGGGCGTGCGGCGGATCGTGCTGCTCTCCGGTGGTTCGGCCGCGCTGGAAGACCTCGGCAACGCGGTTTCGCGGTACATGACGCTCGCCGAACGCGCGGTGCGCGCGTCCGGGCTGGGCTGGACGTTCCTGCGGCCGCGCGCGTTCATGTCCAACGCGCTGCGCTGGCTGCCGCAGCTGCGCGAGGGTGACACCGTGCGCGCGCAGTTCCCCGAGGTGGCGGCCGCGAGTGTGGACCCGGCCGACATCGCGGCGGTCGCGGCCCGCGCGCTCGCGGGCGGGCACGAAGGACGCGCCTACGACCTGACCGGTCCGGTCGCGTTGCGGCCCGCGGAGCAGGTCGCCGTGCTGGCCGAGGTGCTCGGCCGGGACCTGGAGTTCGTCGGCCTGACGAACGACGAGACGCGCGCGGAGCTCGAGGCGAGCCTGCCGGCCGAGTACGTCGACGCGTTCTGGAACTTCTACGTCGACGGCACGCTCGACGAGGCGACGGTCCACCCCGCCGTCCCCGAGGTGACGGGACGGCCGGCGCGCACGTTCGCCGAGTGGGCGGCCGCGCACGCGGACCTCTTCCGCTGAGTCGGTCGTGACCGAGCGGAAGCGCACCGACCTTTCCGCCGTGCTGGGGGTCGTCCTGGCCGTGCCGGTCGTCGCCAGCAGCCTGTTCGTGCTGGCGCTGCTCGGGAAGCTCGTCTGGCCGCCGTACTTCTGGGTGCTGCCGGCCGGGTGGGTGGTGGCCGGGGCGATCACGTTCGTGCCCGCCTTCGAGCACTTCCTGCTGCCGCTGCTGTTCGGCATGCGGTCGCCGACGGCACGGGAGCTCGAGCGGCTCGGCCCGTGCTGGCAAGCCGTCTGCGAGGCGGCGGAGGTCGACGGCGGCAGGTACCGGCTGTGGGTCGAGCGGTCGCGCGAGCTGAACGCCTTCGCCGCGGGCGGGCACACCGTCGCGGTGACGCGGACCGCGCTCGAGCTCCCGCAGGCCGGCCTGGAGGCGATTCTGGCGCACGAGCTCGGCCACCACCTCTCCGGGCACACGCGCATCTCGCTCTACGTCTGGTGGCTGGAGCTGCCGGCCCGGGTCCTGACGCTCGTGGTCCGGCTGCTCGCGCTGGCCGTGCCGCACATCGGCCGCGCGTTCGCCGCCTTCGGCCGGTCGGTGGCGGTGCTCGTCACCGTGCTGCTGACGCTGGGCATCCTCACCGCGCTCGCGTTCCTCGACCCGTGGCTGCTGCTGGCGCCGCTGCTCGGCCCGGTGCTCGCCTGGTCGAAACGGCTCGGCGAGTACCGGGCCGACCTGATGGCGGCGCGGCTGGGGTACGGCCCGGAGCTGATCACGCTGTTCCGCGAGTGGATCCGGGTCAACGGGGGTGACGAGCGGCGGCTGTGGTCGCGCCTGCTGGCCGGGCACCCGGCCCACATCGACCGGATCAAGCACCTGAAGGACCGTGGTTTCAGAGCGTGAGGACGACCTTGCCCGCCGCGTGCCCCGCGTGGACGTGGGCGATCGCGGCGACGGCGTCGGCGAGCGGGTAGGTCCGGTCGAGCAGCGGTGTGAGCTGCCCGGCCTCGATCTTTTCGCGCAGGGCTTCGAGGTCCGCGCGGCGGACGCTCGAGACGAGCCCGCGCAGCTGCTGCCGCACGAACGGGTTCAGCAGCGCCGCGCGGAACACGCGCTGGATCCCGCCCAGCCACCGGCCGCCTTCCCCGCCGACGATCACGAGCGTGCCGCGCGGGTTCAGCGCCCGGCGCAGGTGGCGCAGCGAGCGCAGGCCCGCGGTGTCCACGACCAGGTCGTATCGCCCGGTCGTGAAGTCTTCGCGGGTGTAGTCGACGACGTCGTCGGCGCCGAGCGTGCGGACGAGGTCCGTCTTCGCCGTGCTGCACACCGCCGTGACGTGCGCGCCGGCGGTCTTGGCCAGCTGCACCGTGAACGACCCGACCCCGCCCGCCGCGCCGATCACCAGGACGCGCTGTCCCGGCTCGACGTCGTCCAGCGCCTGGAGCGCGGTGCAGCCGGAGACCGCGACGGCCGCCGCCTGCTCGAACGAGAGGCGGGCGGGCTTCGCCACCACGAGGTCCTCGTTGGCGACGGCCAGTTCGGCGAACGCGCCTTCGCAGGTGCCGAACACTTCGTCACCCGGCCGGAAGCGCCGGACGCCGTCGCCGGCTTCCTCGACGGTGCCGGCGAAATCGAGGCCGCGCACCGGTTGCTTCGGCCGGCGCAGCCCGAAACCCAGCAGCCGCAGCAGGTACGGCTGCCCGGTGGTGAGGTGTCGGACGCCCGGGTCGACGCCGGCCGCGTGCACCCGCACGAGGACCTCGCCGGCTCCGGGCGCCGGTCTGTCCAGGTCGCGGAACACGAGCGTTTCGGGCGGGCCGTAGCGGTCTTGGACCAGGGCTTTCACGAGGACTCCTCCGGGTACTGGAACACTTCTTCGAGCGGGACGCCGAACACGTGCGCGAGCTGGAACGCCATCTCGAGCGACGGCGAGTAGCGGCCCTGCTCGATCGCGATGACGGTCTGACGGGTGACGCCGATCCGGGTGGCGAGCTCGGCCTGGGTCATCCGGCCGTGCGCGAACCGGAGGGCGCGGAGCGAGTTGGTGACGCGGGTCGGTTTCACCACGGCTGGAAACCCCGGCGATAGGCGAAGATCCGGGCGACCGACCCGAGGATCGCCGAGAGCGTGAACGCCAGGTACACGGCGTTGGCGATCCAGAAGTGCGGCGCCTCGGCCATCGCCAGCAGCAGCGCGGCGACGGCGCCGATGACGACGAACGAGTGGCCGACGTACTCGCCGAACCGGCCGATCTCGCGGTCGCGCTGGTCCTTGCCGCCGTCCTTCGAGATCACCGCGGCGAGGATGCTCGCCACGATCGTCGCGGCGATGGACGCGCCGACCGTCCACAGCAGCGTCCCGGCGTACGGGACGTCGGCCAGCGGTCGCCCGCCGGCCCGGCCGAGCACCACCACCAGGTACACCGCGTAGCTCACTATCGCGGCGATCCCGAGGATCCAGGCGCGCTTTTCTTCGTGGGTCACCTCCTCAAAGTAAAATAAAGCAGACACTGTGTCAAAGTTTCTTGACATGAGAAAATCTTCGGCGAGGGTGTCCAAGGCGGCGCCGGCCGTTCGTAGTCACCGCGTACGGCAACCGAGCCACAGGAGGATCCCCATGCAGTACCTGATGCTGATCAACGCTTCGCTCACCGCCGACGGCGAGCCCACCGGCTGCAGCACGCCCGAGGACTGGATGCTGTTCGACAAGGCGATGAAGGACGCCGGTGTCCACGTCGGCGGCAACTCGCTCGCCGACTTCACGACGGCCGCCGCGGTCCGCGTCACCGAAGGCGGCGAGCGGGTCGTCACCGACGGGCCGTTCGCGGAGTCCCGCGAGGTGCTCGGCGGTTACTTCGTCATCGACGTGCCGGACTTCGACGTCGCGCTCGACTGGGCGGCGCGCTGCCCGGGCGCCCGCGACGGCGGGCACATCGTCGTCCGGCCGCTCGCGTCCTACGGGGGCTGACGGTGCCGGGGCGGGCCGCGGTCGAGGCCGTGTTCCGGGAGGAGCGCGGGCTGGTGCTGGCCGCGCTCGTCCGCCGGTTCGGCGACCTCGACCTGGCCGAGGAGGTGACGTCGGAGGCGATCGAGGCCGCGCTGGTGCACTGGCCGGCCGACGGCGTGCCGCCGAAACCGGGCGCCTGGCTGATGACGACGGCCCGGCGCAAGGCCGTCGACCGGCTGCGCCGCGACCAGGCTTACGCGGCCCGGCTCGCGGTGCTGCGGGTCGAGGCCGAGCGCGCGCCCGCCCCGCCGCCGGACGCCGGCGGCGACCTGCCGGACGAGCGGCTCCAGCTGTTCTTCACCTGCGCCCACCCCGCCCTGTCGGCCGAGGACCGGACGGCGTTGACCCTGCGCTGCCTCGCCGGCCTGACCACGCCGGAGGTGGCGCGCGCGTTCCTGGTGCCCGGCGCGACGATGGGGAAGCGGATCGTGCGGGCGAAGAACCGGATCCGCACGTTGCGCATCCCGTTCCGGGTGCCGGACGCCGCCGAGCTGCCCGCGCGGCTGCCGGGCGTGCTCCAGGTCGTCTACTCGATCTTCACCGAGGGGTACGCGGCCAGCTCCGGACCGGACCTGCAGCGGCTCGACCTGGCGGAGGAGGCGATCCGGCTGGCCCGGATCCTGCGCCGGCTGCTGCCGGGGGAGCGCGAGGTGGCCGGGCTGCTCGCCCTGATGCTGCTGATCCACGCGCGCCGCGACGCCCGCACCGGCTCGGACGGCGACCTGGTGCTGCTCGACGACCAGGACCGCGCCCGCTGGGACCGCGAGATGATCGACGAAGGGGCGTCGCTGGTTCTCGTGGCCCTCACCGGCGGGCCGCCGGGGCTGTACGGCGTCCAGGCGGCGATCGCGGCCCTGCACGACGAAGCGGCGGACGTGGCGAGCACGGACTGGCCGCAGATCGCGGGGTTGTACGAGGTGCTGCGCGGGCTGGCGCCGTCCCCGGTGGTGGAGCTGAACCGCGCGGTGGCGGTGGCGATGCGCGACGGCCCGTCGGCGGGGCTGGCCCTGCTCGACGGCCTGGCGGGCGACCCGCGGCTCAGCGCGTACAGCCCGTTCCCGGCCGCGCGCGGAGACCTCCTCAGCCGCCTCGGCCGCGACGTCGAAGCGGCGGCCGCGTACCGGGAAGCGTTGGAGCTGGCCGGAACCGAGCCCGAGCGTGCCCACCTGCGCCGTCGGCTGGCCGAGGTCGCCGGTCCGTGACGGCGACCTCGGGGTGGCCGTCACGGAGGCGTCCGGAACTGTCGGTGGCCGCCGGTAAGCTGGAAACCGGGGGCCGGAGGCCTACGCAGGCGTCCGCAGCGCCGCGATCGCCGGGGCGAACATCGTCGCCTTGATCGCACCCAGCGTCCCGCGATCCTTACCTGCCAGCACTTCAACCCGCTCCGAAGCCACCTTCACGACGTCGCTCTCGGCCGCGATCTCGTCGACGAGGCCGAAGGAAAGCGCGTCCGCCCCACCGAACCGGCGTCCCGTGGTCATCGACGCGATCGCCGCCGACGGCGTCAGCTTCCCCTGGATCAGCGCCGCCATCCCGGGGGTGAACGGGATGTTGATGTCGGCTTCCGGAAAGCAGAAGTACCCGCGGTCCGAACGCATCACACGGAAGTCGTGCGCCATCGCGAGCATCGCGCCCGCGCCGAACGCGTGGCCGTTGATCGCCGCCACCGTCGGGACCGGCAGTGTCAACACACGCGCGAACAGCTCCTGCACGTCGGCGACGTACTCGGAAGCCTTGTCCCCGTTGGCCATCAGCCAGTCGAGGTCGAGGCCGTTCGAGTAGAACTTGCCGCTCCCGGTCGTCACCAGCGCATCGGTGACACCGTCCAAAAAGGAATGCGCACGTTGCAGCCAGTCGGGGGAGAAGCGGTTTTCGTCGTCGCCCAGGTCGAACACGGAGACGGTCACGGTCGGTCCTTTTCTCGAGGGGGCACGGTCAGCACGGCCCGCACGGCGGCGGCGAGCCGTGCCCGCACCAGGGGATCGGTGATGTCCCGCCGGAAGAACGCGGTCGGCAGGTCGACGACGCAGGTGGTGATCACCTCGACGGCCAGGCCGTCACCGCGGTCCCACACCAGGCGCGCGAGCCGCACGAGCAGCGCGACCAGGCGTTTGTCCAGCGCGTGCAGGGCGTCGGCCAGCTCCTCGGGCAGCTCGGGCCCGAAGAGCCGATCGCCACGGACCCGCAGCAGCATCCGTGCCCCGTCGGGACGCAGGGAAGCGAACACCGCCGGGGTGTCCGCCGCCGCGACGACGGCCTCCACCGGGGAGGACGCCGCGTCCACGTGCGCGGTCTGCAGGTCGAGGAACGCCGTCGCCGCGCGCAGCCAGACCCGGGCCAGCAGCGCGCTGAGCGAGCCGAACGCGTGGTAGATCGTCCCGTTCGGCACACCCGCGGCGGCGGCCAGCTCCCGCACGGTGACCTCCCCGGACGACGCCACGAGCCGTTCGGCGACGTCGAGGAGCTCGTCGAGGTCGTGGACGCGGGGGCGGGGCATGCCGCGACCGTAACAGAACGCGTGCTCCAAAACCAGGGCGGTAAGCTGCCGCCGTGGAGATCTGGGTCAACCCGGCGTGCGCGAAGTGCCGGTCCGCCGTGTCCCTGCTGGACGAGGCCGGCGCGGAGTACACCGTGCGCCGCTACCTCGACGACCCGCCGTCCGCGGCGGAGCTCGAGGCCGTCCTCGAGCGCCTCGGCCTCGAACCGTGGGACATCGCGCGCACCACCGAGGCGGTCGCGAAGGAGCTCGGCCTCAAGACCTGGGGCCGCACCCCGGACGACCGCTCACGCTGGATCGACGCGCTGGCCGAGCACCCGAAGCTGATCCAGCGGCCGATCATCACGGCCGACGACGGCACGACGGTCGTGGCGCGGACGCCCGAAGCGGTGCGTTCGGTCCTGCCTTAGGCTCGCAGGCATGCCGGACACGCAGTACGAAGACCTGCTCCGCCACGTGCTCGACACGGGCGCCCGCAAAGCGGACCGCACCGGGACGGGCACCCGCTCGATCTTCGGGCACCAGCTGCGCTACCGGCTCTCCGACGGCTTTCCCCTGGTCACGACGAAAAAAGTCCACTTCCGCTCGATCGCCTTCGAGCTGCTGTGGTTCCTGCGCGGCGACTCGAACGTCTCGTGGCTGCAGGAGAACGGCGTCTCCATCTGGGACGAATGGGCGTCCCCCGAGGGTGAGCTCGGCCCGGTCTACGGCGTGCAGTGGCGCTCGTGGCCGACCCCGGACGGCGGGCACGTCGACCAGATCTCCGAGGTGCTGCGCACGCTGCGGGAGAACCCCGACTCGCGGCGGATCATCGTCTCGGCGTGGAACGTTGCCGACATCCCGCGGATGGCGCTGCCGCCGTGCCACGCGTTCTTCCAGTTCTACGTCGCCGACGGTGAGCTCTCCTGCCAGCTCTACCAGCGCAGCGCGGACCTGTTCCTCGGTGTGCCGTTCAACATCGCGAGCTACGCGCTGCTGACGCACATGATCGCCGAGCAGGTCGGCCTGCGGGCCGGCGACTTCGTCTGGACCGGCGGCGACTGCCATGTCTACGACAACCACGTCGAGCAGGTCCGCACGCAGCTCGCGCGTGAGGCGCGGCCGTTCCCGACGCTGAGCCTCAAGCCGGCGGAGAGCCTCTTCGACTACACCTACGAGCACTTCGCGCTGGAGGGCTACGACCCGCATCCGGGCATCAAGGCGCCGGTGGCGGTGTGATCGGGCTCGTCTGGGCGCAGTCCGCGAACGGGGTCATCGGCCGTGACGGCACGCTGCCGTGGCATCTGCCGGAAGACCTGAAGCACTTCCGGTCGGTGACCGCCGGCGCGACCGTCCTCATGGGCCGCCGGACGTGGGAGTCGCTGCCGCCGCGGTTCCGGCCGCTGCCGGGCCGGCGCAACCTCGTCCTCTCACGCACGCCGCAGCAGGGCGTCGAGACGTTCCCCGACCTGCCGGAGGCGCTCGCCGCGGTGTCCGGTGACGGCTGGGTGATCGGCGGCGCGGCCGTCTACCGGGCGACTCTGCCGTTCGCCGACCGGATCGTCGTCACCGAGCTCCGGGAGACCTTCGACGGCGACACGCTCGCGCCGGACGTCGGCCGCCCGCCGGACGCGGTCGGGGAGTGGCTCGAGTCGTCAACCGGGCTGCACTACCGGTTCCTGACCTGGGGCTGAGGGATCTCACCGGTCTTCGCGAGCAGCGGGACGTCGAGCGGGACCGTCTCCGGGTACTTGATCCCGGCGCCGGTGTTGAGGACCACGACGTCTTCGTCGCCTTCGAGCCAGCCTGACTCGCGAAGGTGCCTCAACGCGGCGAAGCACGCTCCGCCTTCCGGACAGACGAAGGTGCCTTCGTGTTCGGTGAGCTCCCGTTGCGCCGCAAGCAGTTCGTCGTCGGTGACGGCGACCGCGGTGCCGCCGGTCGCGTACACGGCGTCGAGCACGAGGAAGTCGCCCAGGGCCTTCGGCACGGTGATGCCGAAGGCGACCGTCCGCGCGTCGGGGAACGGCTCGCTCTCGCGGGCGCCCTGCTCGAACGCCGTCACGATCGGCGCGCAGCCGGTGGCCTGCACGGCGACGAGCCGAGGCAGGTCGCCGGACACCCAGCCCAGCTCCCGCATTTCGAGCAGCGCCTTGTAGATGCCGATGATCCCGACCCCGCCGCCGGTCGGGTAGAGGATGACGTCGGGCAGCCGCCAGCCGAACTGCTCGGCGATCTCGTACCCCATCGTCTTCTTGCCCTCGATGCGGTAGGGCTCCTTCAGCGTCGAGACGTCCTGGACGCCCGGACGCCGCGGAACCGCCGCGGCGACGAGCTTCCCCGCGTCGCCGATGAGACCGTCCACGCGGTACAGCTCGGCGCCCGCGGCGACACACTCGCGCATGGTGATCTGTGGCGCGTCGTCCGGCATGGCGATCAGGCTCGTCATCCCCGCGCGGGCCGCGTACAACGCCCACGCGGCGCCCGCGTTGCCGTTCGTCGGCATCGCGATCCCGCGCACACCCAGCTCGGCCGCCCGTGAGACGCCGACCGCGGCGCCCCTCGCCTTGAACGTGCCCGTCGGGACCAGGCCTTCGTCCTTCATCCACAGCCGCGACAGCCCCAGCTCGCGGCCGTAGCGCGGCAGGCGCAGCAACGGCGTCATACCCTCGCCGAGGCTGACGACGTTCTCGGCCGCACGCACCGGGAGCACCTCGTGGTAGCGCCACAGCGTCGGCTCCCGCCCGGCGATGTCCTTGGGCGTCACGGCCTCGCGGACACCGTCGAGGTCGTACCGCGCGAGCAGCGGCGCGCCGGCCGGCGACAGGCCCTGGACGACGTCGGCGTCGAGGCGCTCGCCGGTCCGGGAGCAGGCGAGGTGGCTGAGGAACGAGTGCGGCACGGCGCCTCCGGGGTCAGAAACGGCGGGTGAACGGCAGCGGCCTGCGCATCCGGACCAGCAGCAGGAGCGGGACCAGGACGTACGGCAGGTTGAAGGCGAGGAACTTCGCGGGGTTGCCGGTGCGCGTCGCCGGGTCGCCGAAGAACTCGACGCCGAACACGACGACCCCGGTGAGCGTGACGATCATCGTCGCGTAGATCACCGACGGCAGCTGGATCCAGTTCCGGCCGGTCAGCAGCGCGAAGACGAGCACGACGTAGAACGGCATGTAGACGAACGCCGAGAGCCCGGTGACGATCCGCATCCAGTCCGGCGGGTGCATGAACAGCGGGTCGGCGTCGTGGGCGTACCAGTAGTTCGAGTTCACGAAGAAGTTGTCGGACGGCTGGGAGAAGTCGACCCCGACGGTCGGCAGCAGGTCGCTGATCAGCGATGTCACCGTGAAGGCCGAGAACAGCACCGCGAAGAAGACGTCGATCTTCCGGTCCCGCAGCGGCAGGTTCATGGACGCGATCCTAGGTCCTATGGTGAGGGGATGGACGCGCTGCGGGTCTGCCTGTACGTCTTCGCCGGGGTGACGCTCGGTACCTGGCTGATGTCGGTGCTGACCAGGGAGTACTCCTGGGTCGACCGGATCTGGTCGATCGTCCCGGTCGTCTACGTGGCGATCTTCGCCGGCGCGGCCGGGTTCGCCGACGCGCGCCTCGACGTGGTGTTCGCGCTGGCCACCCTGTGGGGGATCCGGCTGACGTTCAACTTCGCCCGGAAGGGTGGTTACGCTCGCGGCGGCGAGGACTACCGGTGGGCGGTGCTGCGCGAGCGGATGGCGCCGTGGCAGTTCCAGGTGTTCAACTTCTTCTTCATCTCGCTGTACCAGAACGCGATCCTGCTGCTGATCACGCTGCCCGCGTACACGGCTTTGCAGCACCAGGGCTCGTTCGGGGTGGCGGACGTCATCGTGGCGGTGATCTTCGCCGGGTTCCTCGTCGGCGAGACGGTCGCGGACCAGCAGCAGTGGGAGTTCCACGGCGAGAAGCACGCGGGCCGGGCGTCGACGCGGTTCCTCCAGGAGGGGCTGTTCCGCTACTCGCGGCACCCGAACTTCTTCTTCGAGCAGGCGCAGTGGTGGGCGGTCGCGGCGTTCGGCGTCGTCGCCGGCGGTCTGCAGTGGACGGTCGTCGGCGCGGTCCTGCTGACGCTGCTGTTCGTCGGCTCGACGAAGTTCACCGAGAGCATCACGAAGTCGCGGTACCCGGAGTACGCGGACTACCAGCGGCGCACGTCCGCGGTGGTGCCGTGGCCGCCCAAGCGCGAGCGGCAGGGCGCGGGGTCGTGAGTGGTCGGGGCGGTTAGAACCGTCCCGACCACTCACGACCGGGCTCACACCGCCAAGCGGCCGCCGTCCACCGGGAGCACCGCGCCCTGGACGAAGCTCGACTCTTCGCTCACCAGGAACACGATCGCCGCCGCGATCTCCTCCGGGGCGGCCACGCGACCGGCCGGGCCCGCCGCGGCCAGCTCGTCCAGGCCGTCGCCGAAGACCGCGGTGCCTTCGGTGCGGGTCGGGCCCGGGCTGATCGCGTTGACGCGGACCCCGGACGGCCCGAACTCCGCCGCCCATGCCTTGGTCATCAGCTCGACCGCCGCCTTCGACGAGCCGTAGAGCGCCATTCCCGCCATGCCGCGCGTCGCGACCATCGTGGACACGTTGACGATCGCGCCGTGCCCGCGCGCGGCCATCTCCGGCGCCAGTGAGGCGACGAGGAAGTACGGGATCTTCACGTTCGTCTCGTAGACGCGGTCGAAGTCGGCCTCGGCCGTGTCCGAAGTGGACCCCGTCGGGAAGATCCCGGCGTTGTTCACCAGCACGTCGATGGGCCCGCCCACCTCACGGGCCCGCGCGGCCAGCGAGCGCGCCGACGCGGCGTCCGTCAGGTCGGCCGCGACGAAGTCGGCCTTCCCGCCCGCCGCCCGGATCCGCGAGACGACCTCTTCGCCGCGGGTCGCGTCCCGGCCGGACAGCACGACGTGCGCGCCGAGCCCGGCCAGCGCGACCGCCGTCGCCCGCCCGATGCCGCTCGTTCCGCCGGTCACCAGCGCCGTCGACCCGGAAAGTTCCGAACTCATCACTCAACTCCTCGTACCCGTTGTCCTTCACCGGGTACAAGGACGAGCGCTCCGGCGGGCTTCCGGAGACGCGTTCGGCGCTGCTTATGCCCGCGATTCGCCGGGCCGATGGTCGTCCAGCGCCGCGACGAACTCCGCGACGTCCCGGCGGTGCGACGTCGCCGGCCACACGGCCCACGTCCGCCGCACGATCGGGTTGCCCGCCAGGGGCAGCCACCGCACGGTGTCCGGCATCGGGTACGGCCACTGCGGCGGGGCGAACGCGTACGCCCCACCGGAGCTGACCGCCGGGATCTTCAGCTCGACGATCAGCCGCTGCTCCTCGGGCACCTCGGGCCCGACGTCGAGGCCATGGCTGCGCAGGATCGCGGCCAGCTCGTCGTACCAGGCCGGGCTGCCCGCCCGGGCGAACGCGAACCACTCCAGCCCGGCCAGCTCCTCCAGCCGGACCGGGGAGCCCAGCTTCTCCGCCAGGTCCGCCGCCAGCAGGACGCCGACGTTCTCCGCCACCGCGAGCACCGCGTCCAGGTCGGGGCCGGGCGGACGTTCGCGGACCAGCCCGACGTCCAGCTCGCCGGCCCGCAGCGCCGTCACCTGCGCGACCGACGACAGGTGCCGGGCCTGCACCCGCGTGTCCGGGAACGCCTCCGCCAGCCGCGCGAGGGCCGACGGCAGCAGGTCCGGCGGCAGCTCCAGGGGGATGCCGACCCGCAGGACGTCGGTCGTCGTGTGCCGCGCCAGCGCGGCCAGTGCCTGCTCGTGACGCGCCAGCACCGCGCGCGCTTCGCCCAGCAACGTCGTCCCGGCGTCGGTCGTCTGGACACCGGTGCTGGTGCGGACCAGCAGCTGGACGCCGAGCCGCCGTTCGAGCGCGGTCATCGTCTGGGACAACGCGGGCTGGCTCACGTGCAGCTGCCGCGCCGCCTTCGACATCGCGCCCGCCTCGACCACCGCGACGAACGCCCGCATCTCCCGGATCTCCATCAGCGGCGCCACCGGATCGGCAGGGACTTCAGGCCGTTCTGGAAGTTCGACCGCAGCCGCACCGGCTCGCCGGCGAGCTCGGCTTCGCCCAGCAGGTCGAGGACCGCGGTGAACATCGCCCGCAGCTGCACGCGCGCGAGCTGGGCGCCGAGGCAGAAGTGCGGGCCGTGGCCGAAGGTCAGGTGGTCGTTCGGGGTCCGGGTGAGGTCGAAGGTGTCCGGATCGGCGAACACCGAAGGGTCGCGGTTGGCCGCGGAGAACCAGACCACCACCTTGTCCCCGGCCCGGATATCCACATCGGACAGTCGCGTGTCCGCGGTCGCCGTGCGGCGGAAGTGCATCACCGGCGTCCACCAGCGGAGCATCTCTTCGACGGCGGCGGGCAGCAGCGATCGGTCGGCCAGCAGCCGCCGGTACTGCGCCGGGTGTGCCAGCAGCGCCAGCATCCCGCCGGGCAGGCCGTTGCGGAGGGTTTCGTTGCCCGCCACGGAAAACAGCCAGAAGAGGTTCTCGAACTCGGCGAGCGAGACGCGCCCGCCGTCGTCGGCGACGTGCTGCATGAGGGTGCTCATGACGTCGTCGCCCGGGTGCTCGCGCTTGTGCTCGCCGAGGGCGTTCGCGTACGCGTAGAGGTCCGGCATCCCCGCTCGCGTGCGCGGGTCCGGCATCACCCCGTCCGGGCCCGGGGACGGGCGGACGGCGAGCGCGGCCCGCGCCAGGTCGGTCACGTCCGCCTCGGCGACGGTGGCGCTGACCGCGTAGTCGGCGTCCTGGTAGCCGATCACGCGGTTGCTCCAGTCGTACATCAGCCGCCGGTCCTGCTCCGGCACGCCGAACACCGCGGCCAGCGTCAGCAGCGGCAGGTCCGCGGCCAGCGCGGCGAAGTCGCACTCGCCCCGGCTGGCGACCGCGGTGACGAGGTCACGCGCGTGCGTCTCGATCCGCTCGGTCAGCCTCGCGATCGCCCGCGGGGTGAACGCCTTCGTGAGCAGCCCGCGCAGCCGGCCGTGCTCCGGCGGGTCCATGTTCAGCATCATCCGGCGGACGTAGGCCAGGTCCGAAGCCGACGCCGGGTCGCGGATCTGCGTGCCGCCGAGCTGCGAGGAGAACAGGCCGGGATCACGCAGCACCGTGCGGACGTCGGCGTGCCGCAGCACCGCCCAGAAGTCGTCGACGCGCACCACCGGCGAGCCGTGCCGCAGCCGCGCCAGCTCGTCGTACGGGACACCCCGCACGTAGGTGTCCGGATCCGTGATCCCCACGAGCCGACCCTAGCCGCGAACGCCGTCGTCGGGCAGGCTGCTGCGGATGGACACGCTCACCATGCGCACCGGCGGCGAGGGCGAGCCCGCCGTTCTCCTCCCGCACGGCCTGGGCGCGACCGGCGCCGCCTGGGCCCACTTCCCCGAGTTGCTCGCCCGGCGCGTCCTGGTGCCCGACCTGCCCGGCCACGGCCGGTCGGCGCCGCTGCCGCACTACAGCTTCCGGACGCTCGCCGCCGCGGTCGCGCGGGCGCTGCCGGACCGGCGTCCGCTCGTCGTCGTCGGGCACTCCCTCGGCGGGGTGATCGCGCTCGAGCTGGCGTCCGGCGAGTACGACGTCGAGGTCGCCGGGGTGCTGGCGGTCGGGGTGAAGGTCGAGTGGAGCCAGGACGACCTCGGGCGCGCGGCGAGCTTCGCGGCGCGGCCGGCGCGGGTGTTCGAGACCCGGGAAGACGCCGAACAGGCGTACCTGAAGGTGTCGGGGCTGCTGGGGATCGCGCCCGCCGACTCGGCCGGGCTTCGCGAGACCGAGGGAGGTTACCGCCTCGCGATGGACCCGGCCGCGTTCGGCGTCGGCGCGCCGGACATGCCGGCACTCCTGACCGCGGCGCGGTGCCCGGTCGTGCTGGCGGCGGGGGAGACCGACCCGATGAGCCGGCCCGAGCAGCTGCGGGCGCTCGACCCGGACGCGGTCGTCCTCACCGGCCTCGGGCACAACGCCCACGTCGAGGACCCAGCCGCCGTGCGGGCCCTCTTGGCACGCTTCGACGTCTAGCAGGCTCGGGTGCAGCCGTCGTACCCCACGCGACGGCTGCTCCGAACCCCTCGCCACCACCGGACCCCCAAAGCCTAGGAACCCGTGGTGGACGAGCGCCTGTACTCGCGGGATACGCCGTTGTCACCGTCGGTACCTGCGGAAACGGTTATCTTCGCCGTTCGGTGGTACTCGGGGAGCGGCACGATCGTGATGCTTGAGGGGTACGTTCCGCTCGGGGCACGCGGGAGAGGACACCAGTGGACGAAGGCCTGTCGTTCGCCGGCTGGCTGCGGGAACGCCGGGTGCTCGCCGGGCTCACCCAGGCCCAGCTGGCCGAGCGCGCCGGCGTGAGCCTGCGCGCGGTGCGCAACGCCGAGCTCGGCACCGTCCGGCGGCCCCGGCCGGGGACCGAACGGCGGTTGCGGGAAGCGCTTGCCGAGGCCCCGCCGGAGCCGGTGCGGATCGGCGTGCTGGGACCGCTCGTGGTGCGGCGCGGGGAAACGCCGGTCGAGATCGGCGCGGAGAAGCAGCGCCTGCTGCTGGCGATGCTGGCCCTGCAGCCGAACCGGACCGTGCGGCGCGAGGACCTCGTCGACGTCATCTGGGTCGAGCCGCCGCCGTCGTGCCTGGACCTGCTCCACACCTACGTCGCGCGGCTGCGGCGGGCGCTGCGGCCCGCCGACCTCATCACCACGGACAAGGGCGGCTACCGGCTGTCCGCGGACGAGGACGTCCTCGACCTCTTGCGCTTCGAAGCGCTCACCGACCGGGGTGCCCACCGCGAGGCCCTGGAGCTCTGGCGCGGTCCGGTGCTCGCCGACGTCGAACGCCTCCGGCAGTACCCCGCTCGGCTGGGGCTGGCCATGAAGCGCGCGAAGACGGTGATGGCCTACGCCGACGTCGCGGATCCGGAGGACGCGGCGGTGCAGCTGCGCGGGCTGACCGCCGAGGAGCCCCTGAACGAGTCCGCGCACGCGCGGCTGATGCTCGCGCTCGCCGCGTCCGGACGCCAGGCCGGCGCCCTGGCCCTGTTCGAAGAGGTCCGCCACCGGCTCGACGGCGAGCTGGGCATCGAGCCCGGTCCGGAGCTGCGCGCGGCCCAGCAGCAGGTGCTCCGGCAGGACTTCGCCGGCCGGGAGCTGCCCTCCCGCGGTCCCGCTCAGCTGCCCGCGGACGTCGCCGGCTTCCGCGGCCGCGCCACCCAGCTCGCCGAGCTGGACGACCTCCTGAACCGCGACGGCACCGGCGCCCGCATCGCCGTCCTCTCCGGCACCGGCGGGGTCGGCAAGACCGCGCTCGCCGTCCACTGGGCCCAGCGCTCGCGGGCAGAGTTCCCGGACGGCCAGCTCTACCTCGACCTGCACGGCTACGGCACGGTCCGGCCGGTCGAGCCGGGCGACGCGTTGTCCGGGTTCCTGCGCGCGCTCGGGGTCGACGGCGCGGACATCCCCGCCGAGCAGGACGAGCGCGCGGCGAAGTTCCGCACCGCGCTGGCGGGCCGGCGGATGGTGCTGGTGCTGGACAACGCCGGCTCGGTCGGGCAGGTCCGTCCGCTGCTGCCGGGTTCGGCGTCGTGCCTGGTGCTGGTGACCAGCCGGGACGCGCTGCCCGGGCTGGTCGCCCGGCACGGCGCCCGCCGGGTGCTCGTCGACCTGCTCACCGAAGCCGAAGCCCGCGACCTGCTGCGGACGCTGCTGGGCCGGCGCGCCGACGACGAACCGGACGCCATCGCGGCGCTGATCGGCTACTCCGCCCGGCTGCCGCTGGCCCTGCGGCTCGTCGCGGAGCTGGCGCTGAGCCGGCCGGGGGAGCGGCTCGCCGCCCTCGCGGCCGAGCTGGCCGACGAACGCAGGCGGCTCGACCTGCTCGACGGCGGCGGAGACCCGCTGACCGCGGTCCGCGCCGTGTTCTCGTGGTCCTACCGGCACCTGGCGGCCGACGCCGCGCGCGTGTTCCGGCTCTGCGGCCTGCACCCGGGCCGCGACCTGACCCCCGCCGCGATCGCCGCGCTCGCCCGTGTCCCGCTGCCGGAGGCGGAACGGCTGACCGGCGCCCTGGTGCGCGCCCACCTCGCGCAGGAGACCGGCGACGACCGCGTCCAGCTGCACGACCTGCTGCGGGTCTACGCCGCCGAGCTCGCGGCCGAATCGGCCGGGGAAAGCCACGAGGCGCAGGAGCGGCTGTTCGACTTCTACGTCCGGTCGGCCGCGCAGGCGATGGACGTCGTCCTGCCGCAGGAACGGCACCTGCGCCCGGAGGTGCCCGACCCCGACGTCAAGGTGATCGACGCGCAGGCGTGGCTGGAGGCCGAACGCCGCAACCTGCTGGCGGTCGCCGCGCACGCGACACGGCACGGCTGGGCCGACCACCTGCGGCTGCTGTCCGGGATCCTGTGGCACTACCTCGACGTCGGCGGTTACCACGAGGAATCGCTGGTGCTGCACTCGCACGCGTCGGCGCTGGCCCACGACGCCGGCGACCGGGTGGCCGAAGGCGAGCGGCTGACGCTCATCGGGCTGGGGCACTGGCGCGTCGGCCGGTCCCGGGAGGCGCGGCGGTACCTCGAAGAGGCGCTCGTCCTCGTCCGCGAGACCGGCGACCGCCGGACCGAGATCCACGTGCTCAATACGCTCGGCCTGGTCTGCCGGGCGCTCGGCCGGTTCGCCGAAGCGATCACGTACTCGACCGAAGCGCTGGCGCTGGCCCGCAAGAACGGCGACCGCACCAGCGAAGGCCTGGTCCTGGTGGTGCTCGGCTGCTCGTGCCGCGGCATCGGCCGGTACGGCGAAGCGATCGGCCACCACGAGGACGCGCTCGCTCTCGCGCGGGAGATCGCCGACCGCACGAGCGAGGGATACGCCCTGGTCAACCGAGGTGACGCGCTCTCGGCGCTCGGCCGTCACGACGAAGCCGCGTGTTCGCTGGCCGAAGGGATGGAGCACTTCCGCGCGATGGGGGTGCGGGTGAGCGAGGGCTACGCGCTGGGCATCCTCGGCGACGTCGAGCACGCGCGAGGCCGCGACACCGAGGCCGCGGCGCACCTGGAGCGCGCGCTGGAAATCGCCCAGGAGACCGGAAGCCCGACGAACCGGAGTGTCGCGTTGAAGCACCTGGGCGACGTCCGGCTGGCGCAGGGCAAGCACGCGGAGGCGGCCCAGCACCTCGAAGAAGCGCTGGGACTCGCCCGCGAATGCGGGGACCGCGGGGTGGAGTCCCGGGTCCTCAACAGCCTCGGCGCTCTGTCCGCCGCGCGCGGGATGGCTTCGGACGCACTCACGTACCACCGCGAAGCCCTGGCCGCGGCCAAGGAGACGGGCTGCCGTCCCGAGCAGGGCCGCGCCCACTGCGGGCTCGGTGAAGTCCACTGTGGACTCGGAGAGCCGGAAGCCGCGCGGGAGCACTGGGAACGCGCGATGGCCTGTTACGCCGGGGAGTGGGTGCCCGGGGCGAGCCGCGTCCAGGACCACCTGCTGGCGCTGGACCGCGTCGCCGGGTAGGGGCGGTCGAGCGCGACGAGGTCGTTTTCGACGCGCTGGCGGTCGCGGTCGACGAAGTTCGTGCTGCCCGCGAGACGGCGGGTGCGGCGCCAGGTGATCACGATGTCCCTCCGGTGGCCTTGAAGAACGTGTAGTGGAAGGTGCCGTCCTCGGTGCGGCGCAGGTCCGCGACGCCGCGGGCCCAGGCGGCCTCGGTGCTGAGCCCGTTCGCGACGGCCGTTTCGCCGACGCCGTCGACCATCGCGGTGAAGGTGTCGCGGGTGAACCCGGTGACCAGCTCCGGCCGCGACCGGTCGACGTAGACCGTGCGGGGTTCGACCACGACGTCGCCGAACCCGGCGCCGTCGAGGAGCGGGAAGAGCCGGCGGCCGATGAGCGCGTCGCCGCCGGCGTCGGCCTGCAGACGGACGAGGCAGTCGATCGCGGCCTGGGCGTGCTCGCTGCGCGGGTGGAAGAAGGCCGAGCCGTGGTCACCCTCGATCACGGTGATCGTGCCGCCCGGCCGCAGCAGCGTCCTCAGGTGCGACAGCGCTTTCTCCGGCTCCGGCAGGTGTTCCAGCACGAAGCAGACGAAGACGTGGTCGTAGCTGCCGTCGAGGTCGAACAGGTCGGCCTGGCGGAAGTCGACGCCCCGCACTCTTCGTCTCGCCTGGGCGAGGGAGTCCGCGGAGACGTCGACCGCGGTCAGCTGCGCGTCCGGGCTGCGGGCGGCGAGGTGGACGGTCTGCGCGCCGACGCCGCAGCCGACCTCCAGCACGCGGCTCCCCGCCGGGTAGGCCGTGCCGGCGTGGAGCAGCTCGGCCAGGGTGTCGGCCTGGTCGCCCAGGCGGCGGGCCTCGGGGCGGGTGTATCCGTGCACGTAGGTGGTGTCCATGAGTCCAGCGTGCTGCGACAATGGCCTGATGGACAGGGCCAAAACTTCGCTTCCGGAGGGGTCCATAGGCTCGGACTTCCTGCAGCTCGACGTCCGCGAGGCGCCGCCGGGCGGGCTCGCGGACTGGCTGGCCGGGCAGCTGCGCGCCGCGGTCGCCGACGGCCGCCTCCCGGTGGGCGGCCGGCTGCCCGCGTCCCGGGTGCTGGCCGCCGAGCTGCATGTGTCGCGAGGTGTGGTCACCGAGGCTTACCAGCGGCTGATCGACGACGGCCACGCGGCGGGCCGCGGCCGGGCGGGCACCGTGGTGGTCGCGGCGCCGGTGAGCGCGCCGGAGCCCGCGCGCGTCCGGCCGCCGTCGAAGGTGATCACGCCACTGCCGGGCGTCGAGGTCTTCGACGAGGTCCGCGCGGCCCCGGCCCGCATCGACCTCACCCCCGGCGTCCCGGACCTGACGGCGTTCCCGCGAGCGGCGTGGCTGAAGGCGGAACGCGCGGTGCTCGACGAGCTCGAGCCGGCCCACTTCGGCTACGGCGACCCACGCGGGGCGCCGGCGATGCGGCTGGCGGTGTCGCGCTGGCTGGCGCGCAGCCGCGGCATCCGCGCCGACCCGGGCGAGATCATCGTGGTCGCCGGGGTCGCGCAGGCGTTGACGCTGGTCGGTGCGGTGCTCCGGCAGCACGGGATCACGGAGATCGCGGTGGAGGACCCGAGCTCACTCGGCGCGCGCCAGCACCTGCACCACTGCGGCCTGGCAACCCCGCCGGTCCCGGTGGACGACGACGGCCTGCGCGTCGCGGAGCTCAACGCCCCGGCGGTGCTGTTGACCCCGGCCCACCAGTTCCCGATGGGCGTGGTTTTAGGAGGCGAGCGCCGCCGAGCCCTGATGCGCTGGGCGCACGACGGCGGCGTGATCGTCGAGGACGACTACGACGCCGAGCACCGGTACGACCGCGCGCCGGTGCCCGCGGTCCGGTCGATGGTGCCCGAAGTCTGTTACACGGGAAGCGTTTCGAAGCTGCTGGCGCCGGCGTTGCGCGTCGGCTGGCTGGTGGCGCCGCCTCGTTTCCGCGACGATCTGGTGGCCGCGAAGCGGTTCGCGGACCTGGGCAACGCGGTGCTGGCCCAGCTGGTCCTGGCCCGGCTCATGGAGTCCGGCGAGCTGGAGCGCCAGCTGAGAGTGGTCCGCGGGAGGCACCGCCGTCGCCGTGACTCGATGATCCGCGCGTTGACATCGGACGTCCCGTCGGCGGTCGTCCATGGTGCGGCGGCGGGGTTGCACCTGACGATCACGTTCTCGTCGGAGGTGGACGACGTTGCGCTGGCGGCGGCTGCGCTGGAGGAGGGGGTGAAGGTCCAGCCACTGTCTTGGCATCGTCAGCGGCCGGGGAGGCCGGGGTTGGTGCTCGGGTATGCGGCTCGGACGGCGTCGGAGATCGAGGAGGGGGTGGCGGTGCTGGGCCGGCTGCTGCGGTGACGGCCGCCCGGGCAACTCGCACCGTGCGGTCTTGAGTAAAGACTCCACAAAGGACAGTCAAGCGACTGTGATCATGCTCTCCCAGGCAAACCCGGAACTTGGTTGCCATACGCAAGCAAGTTGCTTAGCCTAGCTAAGGGACTGATGAGCGGAAGGGTTGCACAGTGGCGGAACGCCGGACTTATTCGATCGCGGAACTAGGGCCGCGGTACAAGTGGATCGCGCTGTCCAACACGACGCTGGGCATGCTGATCGCCACGATCAACTCTTCGATCGTGCTGATCGCGCTGCCCGACATCTTCAAGGGCATCGGCATCAACCCCCTGGAGCCGGCCAACACGAGCTACCTGCTCTGGATGATCATGGGCTTCCTCGTGGTCACCGCGGTGCTGGTGGTGAGCTTCGGCCGGCTCGGCGACATGTACGGTCGCGCGAGGATGTACAACCTCGGCTTCGCCGTCTTCACCGTTTCTTCCATCATGCTCGCCATCACCTGGTTCGACGGTGACGCCGCCGCGTTGTGGCTCATCGGCTGGCGGATCGTGCAGGGTGTCGGCGGCGCCTTCCTGATGGCGAACTCCTCGGCGATCCTCACCGACGCCTTCCCGGCCAACCAGCGCGGCCTCGCGCTCGGCATGAACGGTGTCGCGGCCATCGCCGGGTCGTTCCTCGGCCTGGTCGTCGGCGGGGTGCTCGCCCCCGTCGACTGGAACCTCATCTTCCTGGTCTCGGTGCCCTTCGGCGTCATCGGCACGATCTGGGCGTACCTCAAGCTGCACGACACCGGCGTCCGCAAGCACGCGCGGATGGACTGGTGGGGCAACATCACCTTCGCCGTCGGCCTGATCGCGGTGCTGGTCGGCATCACCTACGGCATCCAGCCCTACGGCTCCTCGCCGACCGGCTGGGGCAGCCCGATGGTCCTCTCCTGCCTGATCGGCGGCGTCGCGGTGCTGGTCGCGTTCGTGGTCATCGAGACGAAGGTCGACAACCCGCTGTTCCGCCTGTCGCTGTTCAAGATCCGCTCGTTCACGTGGGGCAACGTCGCGAACCTGACGGCGTCGCTCGGCCGCGGCGGGCTGCAGTTCATCCTGATCATCTGGCTGCAGGGCATCTGGCTGCCGCAGCACGGCTACACCTTCGAGCAGACGCCGTTGTGGGCGGGCATCTACATGCTCCCGATGACCGTCGGCTTCCTGGTCGCCGCGCCGACGTCCGGCATCCTCGCCGACCGGATCGGCAGCCGCCTGCTCGCCTCCAGCGGCCTGCTGATCACGGCGATCACGTTCCTGCTGCTGATCATCCTGCCGGTGAACTTCGACTACTGGGCGTTCGCGGCGATCCTGCTGGTCAACGGCATCGGCATGGGCATGTTCTCCTCGCCGAACCGCGCCGAGGTGATGAACAGCCTGCCGGCGGACTCGCGCGGCTCCGGCGCGGGCATGATGACGACGTTCCAGAACGCGGCGATGGTGCTGTCGATCGGCTTCTTCTTCAGCCTGATCATCGCGGGCCTGTCGAGCAGCCTCCCGTCGACGATGCACGCGGGCCTGATCGCCCACGGCGTCCCCGACGCGGCGGCCACCCAGGTGGCGAACCTGCCGGCGGTGGCGGTGTTGTTCGCGGCGTTCCTCGGGTACAACCCGATCCAGCAGCTGCTGGGCGGCCAGCTCACGTCGCTGCCGCCGGACCAGGCTTCGTTCCTGACCGGACGCAGCTTCTTCCCGAACCTGATCTCGGGCCCGTTCCAGTCCGGCCTCGCGGTGGCGTTCGGCTTCGCGATCGCGGTCTGCCTGATCGGCGCGGTGGCGTCCCTGCTGACGAAGGACGCGCGCCCGAAGAACGGCGAATCGGTGGGCGAAGAGCTGGCGGCGGTCGCCGGGGAGTCCGGTGGCGGCCCGAGCGAATTGGTGTCGCCGTCCCTGGAGCGCTAGACCGGAACGGCGAAGGCCGGGGCTCACCCACTGGGTGAGCCCCGGCCTTCTGCGTTGGATGACCGGTTCCCGTCGTGAGAAGTGAGCCGAACGGAGCAATTGTCAAAGAACCAGTAACGGGTTCGTCAGGTGGTCGATGGGAAGATCGAACAGCTCGCAGGGAGGGCGGGCTCGTCTCGCGTGGCACGGAAGTGCGGTGCCCTGGGGAGAACGCTGCCTGGTCCCAGTGGACCGGCTCCGCCGTCACCGTCCACGTTTCCGGCGATCCTGCCGTGCCGATCACCATCCGATGCTTGGCCGACCCTCCGTTGTAGCACACGGCGGCCGGTCCGGGCGCGGTTCCAGACGAGGGGAAATCCATGCGCCAGAGACCACTCACACGGAGACCCGTGGCCCTGCTCTCCGTGTCCGCCGCCACGCTCGCCATGATGGTGGCCATCGGCGCCGACCCGGCCGCGGCGGCCGACACGATCACCTGCCGTGCCAGCGCGGGGGTCTTCTACACTCTCCCGGACACCCACCTGGACCTCGACCGTCACAACGAACCCGAGACCGGCGCCACCTCCTGGACAGGTCGGACGACGATCGGCTTCACGTGGACGGGCAAGACTCTCGCCGGTCCCGACGGCAGGCTGTACACCATCTCGGACAACGGTGACGTAACTCGTCAGCGCAGGCTCGCCACCGGCTGGGAAAACGGGGGCGTCGGCCAGAAGATCGCCACCGGCTGGAACGGCGTGACCCTGCCCCAGTACCGGAACCGCGTCACGGTCGACGCCACTGGTGACTTCTACTGGTCCCACGACAACATCCTCGCCTGGTTGCGCTACGACGAAACCACGAAGGCCTGGACGAGCCGGCTGATCGACACTGGCTGGACCCTGGCCAAGTACGACATGATCGTGGGCGCGGGCGCCGGCGTCTTCTACGCTCGCACGCCTGCCGGAGCGCTGTACCGCTTTCAATACGATCCCGCGAGCCAGCGATGGATCGAATACGCCACGCTGGTCGGGAGCGCCGGTTGGCAGAACTTCTCCCAGATCGCCTCCGCCGGCGGTGACGTGCTCTATGCGCTGGACAAGAACAACGGTCAGATCAAGTGGTACCGCTACCTCGGCAGCGGCAGCTGGACCGGCCCGAAGGTGGTCGGCACGATCGGCACGGATTACCAGCTGAGCGTCACGACCGACGACTGCAAGCTGGTCAACCCCGGCCTGCCGACACGCCCGGCCGTGCCGGTGACTCCCAGCCCGGCGACACTCCTCATCGAGGGCACCGAAGGCAAGATCCAGCACTTCTACGTCGACGACTTCGGCCGGCTCGTCCACGGGCGACAGCGCACCGACGACGTGACCATCGTGGAGTTCGCCGTCGTGCCGGGCTATCAAGAATTCACCGGTGTACCCGGCGCGGTACGGGCGTCGGACGACAGCCTGCAGGTCGCCGCACTCGGTCAGGACAGCGAGACCCGGTTCAGCAACCAGACCGCGGGAGCGACCGGCTGGCCGGCGCTGGCAGGTTTCGGAGGCTGGACCCCCGGTCCGGCCCGGCTCGTCGTACGTGACGGAGTGTCCTACGCGTTCGCTGTCGACGCGGGCGGGAAGCTCTGGGTCCGCCCGCAGGACTCCGCGAGCAAGCAGTTCCTGCCGTGGCGAGTGCTGCCGTCGACCGGATTGAGCCGGGACCTCACCGTCGTGCCGCAGCCGGACGGGATCGACGTTTTCGCCCGCACGACCGGAGGTCTCTACACGAAGGCGACTTACCTGGACGGTGCGCTGGGGGCGTGGGCCACCGTTCCGGGAACCGGCTGGACGACCACGGCCGCCGCGGTGGCCAACCCGGACAAGAACCTGCAGGTCTTCGCCGTCCAGCCGGATGGCGTGGTCGTGACCCAGCGCGAACTGAGTGGTGGATTCACCGGCACCTGGCAGCCGCTCGCCGGCGTCACCGCCGCCGGAGCGCCCGCGGCTGCGACAGATCCGGGTGGGACGGTCCACATCGCGGTCCGCGCCAACGACGGGTACGTCTACGTGACCGAGCAGGTTGCTCCGGGCAGCAGCGCGTACCGCGGCTGGCAGCGGCTGGCGGATTCCCGCACCGGTGCGTCGTACCAGAGTGTCACCGATCCGGCACTCGCGTCGCACAGCACCGGCGGTGTCGTCGTGGCTTTCCGTGATGCCGACGGGGTGTCGTACGTGTACTCGTCGACGGTTGCTGCCGGCCTGAGTACTCGTGCCGCCGGGGACAACCGCTCCGCGTTCGTGGGCGGTCCCGCGCCGAAGCCGAAGTTCTGACCGATCGGAAAGTCCTCGCGCGGTCCGGCGACCCGGGCCGCGCGAGGGTGCCCCGCGCCCGCGATCCGCCGTTCTCCCGATCTTCGAGGTGACCGTCGATGTCTGTCCGCTCGCGTTTCGCCCCCCGGCCACACGCCGGCCGAGCTCTGCTCGTGGTGCTGGTTCTCGCCCTCTTCGCTGGAGTCATCGGCCCCGCCGGGCGGTTCGATGCTCCCGGATCGCTCGACGACGTCGAACGACTGCAGGCCGCGATGGCCTTGTCGCCCAAGCAGAAGCCGGGCTCGGCCGACGGATATCAGGACGGTTCGGCCGGTACGGGCAATGTCGCGGGGCCGCGATCCCTGCAGTCCAAGTACCCGCCGATCACCAGCGCCGGTAGACCGGCGAGCGCGCCGGTGCGGGTGACCGCCGGCCCGACGAGCCGCACCGGGTTCGACCGCACGACCAGCAGAGAGCTTCCGGAGCGCCGCACCGCGAAGGAGCGCACTTTTGCCAACAGCGACGGCACATTGACGACCCAGTTCAACGCCGAGGACGTCAACTATCGGACAGCCGGCGGCAGCTACCAACCGATCGACACGACGGTGGTGCCCAGCATTGGTGGCGGCTGGCGCAACGCCGCCGATGCCGTCGGTCTCGAATTCGCGGCCACCGGGACCGGTTCCCCCCTGGTCGACGTCCGGCTCGACGCGGACCATGCTTTCGGGTATTCGGTCGCCCAGGCCGGTCCGTCTCCGGCCGTCGTCTCCGGGAGCACGCTCACGTATCCGGAGGTGCGGCCCGGCTCCGACGTAAGGCTCGACGTCGTTCCCGGTGGTTTCAAGGAGACGGTGGTGTTGGGGACGCCGGACGCGCCCCGGTCCTGGCTCTTCCCGCTCCGTCTGCAGGGACTTCGCCCGGCCGTGATCGAAGGCCGGGTCGCCCTTCTGGACGAGGCCGGCCGGGAACGCGCTCACATCCCTGCCGGCTTCATGACCGACGCTTCTCGCGACCCCCTCACCGGCGAACCCGCAACTTCGACCGGCGTGACTTACCGGATCATCGAACAGAAAAGCGGCCCGGTCCTCCAGGTGGACTTGGATACGAACTGGTTGACCGATCCCGCCCGCCGGTACCCCGTCGAAGTCGATCCCAGTGTCGACACCTCGACCGCCAATGCGAGCATGGTCGTCCAGGACGGCAGCAGGCTCGACGGCGGCTCCGAACTGAAGGCCGGGACGACGGGGTCGATCAAGGCCGCGAGCTACCTCGCCTTCGACGGGGTCCAGGACCGCCTGCGCAACCACAAGATCTTCGGCGCGTACCTCAACCTGGCCAACTCGTGGTCGTGGTCCTGTCAGCCCCGTCCGCTCACCGTTCACGCCGTTACCTCGCCCTGGGGCTCGAGCGGTGGCTACCCCGGTCCCGGGTTCGGACCCGCGCTCACGGACTCGTCCTTCGCCCACGGGTACATCGGCCGCGGGCAGACGCGATCGAGCTGTCCGGCCGCCTACGAGCTCTTGAACCTCGGCGACGCCGGGCGTGACCTGGTCCAACGCTGGGCCACGGGTGCACAACCGAACTACGGTCTGACCATCCGCGGCTCGGAGACGGACCCGTACGGCTGGAAGAAGTTCGCGGGCCACCGGACCGCCAACCCGCCGCAGCTCTATGTGACGCACTCGATCTACGACGCCGAGTACCGGATCGAATCGGCGACCGTCGACCCACCGGTGACGCGTTCCCAGAACGGGAAGATCAAGATCACGGTGACCAATCGCGGTGCCGAAACGTGGAACGCGAGCGGCTACGCACTGGGCTACCGGGCCTTCCGCACGTCGGGCGCGGTCGTCGCGTCCACCGAGGCAGCCTCTCTGCCCGGAGACGTCCCGCGCGGAGCATCGGTGACGCTCGAGGCGACCATCAAGGCGATCGAGCCGGGGGACTACCTCTTCGACTTCAGCATGCTCCGCCGTGGCGGCCCGTGGTTCACCGACGAGCAGATCGCTCCGATCAGGTTGGCGCTGAAGGTCGTCGACGTCCCACCGGTGGTCAAAGCCCAGTACCCGCCGAACGGCTATTCGGCGCCGACCTTGACCCCGCAGCTCTGGCTGGACGCGGTCGACGTCGACGCGCCACCGAACAGCTCCCTCAAGTACCGCTTCGAGATCTGCGAGAAGTACCAGCAGAACTCCGACGGCACGCAGACCGGAATCGGTTGCACGAACTCGGGCTACGTGCCGAAGCGGACCTGGACCGTGCCCGCCGGCGCTCTGCGCTGGAGCAAGGACTACCAGTGGCGTGCCTTCGCGTTCGACGGGACGTCCGAGAGCCAGCAGCTCCCGCCGAGTCACCTCCTGACCGCTGTACCGCAGCCGGAGATCACTTCGCACCTGGCCAATGCGCCTTACAGCGGCAGTCAGACGGACTTCGACCCGCAGACGGGGAACTACCATTCGAGCGCCGTCGACGCGACAGCAACTGTCACCGGGCCGGAACTTTCGATCGCCCGTACCTACAACAGCCTCGACCCGCGGCGCGACCTGCTCTTCGGCGCCGGCTGGTCCACCCGCTACGACATGCGCGTCACACCCGACGACGACGGATCCGGCAATGTCGTCGTCACCCTCGCCGACGGGCAGCAGATTCGTTTCGGGCGCAATGCGGACGGCTCGTTCGCGGCGCCGGAGGGACGGCCGGCGAACTTCCGCGCCGAGGTCGAAGGCGCCGGCGGTGGCTGGGTGCTGGTCGATCAGGAGCAGACCGCATACCGGTTCCGGCCCGACGGCCGCCTGATCGCCGTCTACGACCAGGCCGGTCGTTACGTCGAACTCGACTACGGCACGGTCGACCACCTGAAGCGGGTGATCAGCCGGACCAGTGACCGGATCTTCTACTTCACCTACAGCGGGAACCATGTTTCGTCGGTGAGCACGGACCTGGTCGACGGCAGGCAGCTCACGTGGAGCTACGGCTACGACGGCGACAAGCTGATCCAGGTCTGCGACCCGAACGGTGCGTGCACTCGCTACGACCAGGTCACCGGCTCGCACTACCGGAGCTCCGTCACGGATTCCCGGCCCGCGTCGTACTGGCGGCTCGGCGAGCCGGGCGGCACCGCCGCGGGCAGCCAGGTCACCACCAATCTCGGCAAGGACAAAGCCACCCTCCAGGACGTCACGCTGGGCGTGTCCGGAGCGATGGCCGAGTCGGCCGACACCGCGGCAGCGTTCAACGGGACCACGTCGACGATGACGGTGCCGGACGGGACGCTCCGCAAGAACCGCGATCTTTCCGTCGAGCTCTGGTTCAAGACCAGCCAGGGCGGTCCGCTGGCCGGTTACCAGAAGTCGGCACTGGGGACCACCTCGGCCACCGGAGTTCCGTTGCTCTACGTGGGCACCGACGGCAAGCTGCGTGGGCAGTTCTGGACCGGAACCGCGGCCCCCATCACCAGCGTCGGTACGGTCAACGACGACCAGTGGCACCACGTCGTGCTCTCGGGTTCCGTGGCGACGCAGGCGCTGTTCCTCGACGGCCGGAAAGTCGGCAGCCTCAACGGCGACATCACCCACGACGAATTGCTGTTCAACCAGATCGGCGCGGCCTACGCCAGTAGTCCGTCCGGCTGGCCGGCCTGGGGCACCTCGTCCCGGCGATACTTCTCGGGCCAGATCGACGAAGTCGCCTACTACGAGTACGCGCTGGGGCAGACTGCGGCTCAGGCGCACTTCCGTGCCCGGTCGGCGGCGGACTATCTTTCGGAGATCACGTTGCCGAGCGGGCGGACCGCCGCCCAGCTCCAGTACGACAAGGTCGCCGACCGGCTGAGCGAGTTCACGGACCGCAACGGCGGCCATTGGAAGATCGTGTCTCCGATCGTCACGGGCACCGCCACGAACATCGTGCGCACCGTCGCAGTCACGGATCCGGGCAACCGCCTGCACTTCTACGACTTCGACCCCGTCCGCGGCCGGATCCTGCGTTACGTCGCGCCGCTCGGCCTCGGCATTCGGCCGGAGGACCGGCGTGACGGGGTCGGCAATCCGGCGCCGCCGCCTGTCCCCGGCTGCCCGCCGGACGCGCCACCGGGCTTCTGCGGCGGCCCTGTCGGCGGGGGTACGTGGGTCGGCGGTCCGGTCATGGGCCTCGGCGTCAGGACCTATGACTACGACGACAAGGGTTTCCAGACCACCATCGGGGACGAACTGGGCAACGAGGTCGTCCTGACCCACGACGAGCAGGGGAACATCGTCGCGCGCAAGAGTTGCCGCATCGCTCCGGGCAATTGCCAGACGAGCTACTACACCTACTACGTCAACACGGCCGACTTCACCGACTCACGCAACAACAAGGTGCTGACGGCACGGGACGCGCGTTCGGCAAGCGCCGACGACCCGGCTTACGCGACGGTCTACACCTACACGGGCGGCATGGTCGCGGGGCTCTTGGAGTCGCAGACCACGCCCGACGGGGGTGTCGTCCGGCACGTCTACACGGACGGAACAGAAGCCGCGGTCGGCGGGGGCAACGCGCCCCGCGGGCTGATCGAGCAGACCACGGATCCTCGCGGCGGGGTGGTGCGCTACTCGTACTACCAGAACGGAGACCTGGCGAAGATCGTCAATGCCGCCGGACTCACGACCACCTTCACCTATGACGTCCTCGGTCGTAAGAAGACCGAGACGCAGGCCAGCGACTCCAACCCAGGCGGACTCACCACGACGTACGCCTACGACTCGCTTTCGCGTCAGGTGTCGATCACGAGCCCGGGCTCGGTCAACTCGATTACGGGAGTCACGCACACGGCACAGAAGGCGACCGCGTACGACGCCGACGGAAACGTCACCCGAGTGGAGGAACGAGACCTTACCGGTGGTGACCCGAGCCGGGTCACCACCACGGAGTACGACGCTTCGGGCCGCCCGAGCCGGGTGACGGATCCGGAAGGCGGAAGCCAGTTCGTCGGCTATGACGCCTTCGGCAACCGCACCTGGCTCGTCGATCCCGACGGTAACAAGTACGAGTACGCCTACACCGCGCGCAACGCCATCGCCGAAGTCCGGCTGCGGTCGTGGCACGGTCAGGCGACCGATGCCGCCACCGACGGTGGTGACGGTGACGGCGACGGCGTTCTCAAGGATTCGCTGGTCCTGCAGTCCTTCGCGTACGACTTCTCCGGACGGCTCGTTCGGCAGACGGACGCCATGGGACGGACGACCCGCTACCAGTACTACACCGACGACCGGCTGTGGAAGACGATCGCGGCCGACGTGGCCGATCCGGACAACCCGGCCGCCGCGAAACGCACCATCACCTTGAGCGAGCTGTCGTACGACGCAGCTGGGAACGTCGTGAAGGAGACGACACCGGGCGGCCGGATCACCACCTACGAGTACGACACGACCGGCCGCCGGAGTGCGCAGACCGCGGACCCCACCGGCCTTGCGAACCGGAGCGAGTTCACTTACTCGACCGCCGGGGACCTGACGAAGATCACGCACACCGGGTTGAGCTCCAACAGCTCGCTCATCGACCCCGGCCGAGTCGAGAGGACCGAATACGGCTACGACACCGCGGGCCGGAGGACCAGCGACACGGTTTACAACCGTCAGGCGGAAAAGTTCACCACCTCGTGGACGTTCGACCAGCGTGGCCTGGTCACCTCGGCCACCGACGCGCGGGGGAACCTCCCCGGCGCCGACCCGGCGCCTTTCACGACGACCTACGGCTACGACAAGCTCGGATTGCAGACCTCGGTGACCGGTGCGGCCGTGTCGGCGGAATCGGGAGGCGCGGCGCCTGTTCAGGTTCGCCCGCAGGTGACCGTCGGGTACGACACCTTCGGGCAGCGCACCGACGTCCGTGATCCGGCCGGGCAGGTGAGCACGACCCGCTACGACCGCGCGGGCCGGGTTGCCGAGTCGGCGTCTCCCGGGTATCGCAAGCCGGGCGAGGAGCAGAGCGCCAAGGCCGTCACGCGCACTCAGTACGACCCCGCGGGGAACGTCACCGCGACCATCGGGCCGCTCGGCGCCGTCACGCGCTACCGGTATGACCAGCTCGGCCGCCTGGTCGAGAAGATCGACCCGAAGGCCGACGCCGGCGAACAGGCGGGAGGCACCTGGCGGTACTCCTACACGGTCGCGGGTGATCAGCTGTCGATGACGGATCCGACCGGTGCCCGCACCGAGACGACATACGACGATCTCGCACGACCGATCACGCGAACCCAGCTCGAGAGGCGGCCGGAACCGGCGGCCTACACCACGAAACTGCGGTACGACGACGCCGGGAACCTGAAGACCACTACTTCGCCGACGGGGGAGGTGGAGCGGTACCAGTACGACGCGATCGGGCAACTGACGAGCAGGACCGACCCGGCCGACGTCGTGTCGCAGTTCGGGTACGACCTCGCCGGCAACCAGGTCCGCACCACCGACGGCCGCGGGCACACGGTCTTCCGGAGCATCGACCCGGCGGGGCGGAACACCGGGGTCTACGACCTGGATGCCGCGGGGCACATCCTGCGCAAGGCGTCCTCGGCCTACGACGCCGTCGGAAACCTGCTTTCGACGACCGATCCGTACAACCGGACCACTCGGTACGAGTACGACAACGCGTCGCAGCTCGTGAAGCAGCAGGAGCCGGTGTCGGCCACCGAAACGATCACGAGCACCTACGGCTACGACGCCGCCGGGCAGCAAACGCGCGTCACCGACGGGCGCGGGAACGCGACGATCCGGACCTACAACTCGCTCGGACTGCCCGAGTCGGTGATCGAACCCCCGACCGCCGCGGATCCGACGCCGGCGGAAAGGACGCGAACCACCGGCTACGACCTCGCCGGTGCACCCGTTTCACTTCTCGTTCCTGGCGCTGTCTCGAGGCAGCGGACTTACGACGCCTTGGGCAGGTTGACCGGGGAGACCGGCGCCGGCGCGGCCGAGCCGACGGCACCGCACCGGCGGAGCTACGACCTGGCGGGCCGGCTGCAGACCGTGGACACGCCTGGTGGTGACCGCGTCTTCACCTACAACGACCGAGGTGCGCTGCTGACCACCGCGGGGCCGGTCGGTGGCACTTCGACGTACCAGTACGACGGGGCAGGCCGCCTGCGGCAGCGCACCGACGCCGCGGGGACGGCTTCGTTCACCTACGACCGGGGCCGCCTCGCCACGCAGAGCGACAGTCTGACCGGCGTCACCCAGACCATCGGCTACGACGCGGCGGGCGCACCGGCGGAGGTCGGCTACGGCAACCGCAAGCGGACGATGGCTTACGACGACTTCGGCCGTCCGGCGTCGGACACGCTCAAGGCCGCGGACGGGAGCGTTCTCGCGTCCATCGGCTACGGGTACGACCTCAACGACCAGCTGACCTCGAAGAGCGCGGCCGGGTCAGCGGGCACGCAGGCGAACGCCTACGAATACGACTTCGCGGGGCGCTTGACTTCCTGGACCGCCAACGGGACCAAGACCCAGTACGGCTGGGACGCGGCGGGCAACCGGACTAAAGCCGGCGGCACGGTGTCGACGTTCGACGAGCGCAACCGCCAGTTGACCGAGGGCTCGGCGACGTTCACCTGGGAACCGCGAGGGACGCTCGCGTCTCGGACCGACTCGGCCGGCACGGTCGCGTCGGCCTTCGACGCCTTCGATCGCCAGACCAAGCACGGTGACGGCACCTACGCGTACGACGGCCTCGACCGGACGGTGAGCCGGAACGGGCAGAACTTCGAGTACGACGGCGATGGCCGGGACCTCGTCTCCGACGGCGCGAACGTGTTCGCTCGGGGCGTCGGTGGGGAGCTGCTGGCCCAGCGGACTGCCTCCGGCTCAAAGCAGCTGGCACTGACGGACACACATCTTGATGTCGTGGGAGGCCTCGACCCGGCTCCTTCGGGTGGGTTGACGGGATCGACGACGTACGGACCGTTCGGTGAGCGCGTCGCTTCGACCGGCACTTCGGGTTCGCTCGGCTATCAGTCGGACTACACGGACCCGGCGACCGGGGCCGTCGACATGGGCGCCCGCTGGTACACCCCGGGGACGGGAACGTTCACAGCCCGGGACGACATCGACCTGCCGAGCAGTCCCTCGATCGGGGGAAACCGTTACACGTACGGGAACGGAACGCCGCTCGGCACCGTCGATCCCGACGGTCACCTACCTTGGTACTGCTATACGGGCCTGGTCATGGGCGGCATCTGCGCGTGGTTCGACAATCACCCGATCCGATACCCGGACTCCAACCACGAACCGGAGCTTCAGCTCGCTCCGCCGAACCAGGGTTATGACCCGTTCAGTGCGTGGGACGTCTTTGGTGACGGCTGGGGGACCAGTACGAACCCAGGAACCGGTCCGGGCCGTGGCGGCCGTCCGGGAGCGGGCAAGGGGAAGGGCACGGGTGCGGGCCACGGTGGCCCGCCGGCGATCGATTACCGGGCCGCCGGTCAGACGGCGGCGAAGAACAACCCGTTGCCGGTGCCGAAGGCGGCGACGCAGCCGGTGTACGGCAGCAGTGGTGGGATCAAGCCGCCGGTGTCGTCGTCGCCGAACCTGCCGGCGTCGGCGGTGGCGGAGACGGTGGTCGGTGATCCGAACACACAGAAGATCACGCAGGCGGTGACGGGTCAGAACCCGGTGGTGCGGACGGTGGGACAGGCGCCGGTGTCCGAGCTGGCTCCGTCCGGGCCGGGCGAGGCGTCGGGGTTCGGAGGTCAGGTCAGTCAGCTGATGAACCTGATTCCGCTCAGCGGCCTGGGTGTGGTGTGGCGGCTGGCGACGGCGGACAGCTGGGCGGACGCCGGCCATCAGCTGCTCGATCTGGTCGGGTATGTCCCGGTCGCGGGCGAGGTGGCGGATGGCGCGAACGGGCTGTGGTACCTGGGCGAGGGCGACAACCTGAACGCTGGTCTCTCCGCAGCGGCAGCGATACCCTTCGTCGGCTGGGCTGCGGCAGCAGGCAAGGCCGCGAAACGTGTCGGCAAGGCAGCCGAAGAGGCAGGTGCCGCGGCCAAGGACCTGCCTCGGGTCGCGCCTCCGGGTAAAGCGCCCGAATCGCCGACGATCGATCTTGGCAACTACCGTGGCCGTTTCCAGGCGCAGCTGAGTCGGGATGGGCTCAAACGGCTGCCGTCGGACTGGGATGCGCATCACGCGATCCCCCAAGAGTATCGCAGCCATCCGGACTTCCAAGACTTTGACTTTGATGCTCCGTCCAACATGCGCGGCGTGCCAGGATCCAGGATGAACTCACGTGGTGCTAACGTGCACCAGGAGATTACCAACCAGTGGAAGTGGTTCAAGAACTTGAACCCGTATGCGACCCGGACGCAGATCGAAGAATTCGCTGCGCAAATAGACAGGGGGTACGGTGCCTACTACTGGCGAGAATCTAAATAACTGGGCTAGGGAAATGAACTCCCTGCTAACAAGCTTTGTTGAGTCATTTGAAAGTCGCTTTGGTTATCCGCCCGAGGATAATGAGGTGGCAGTATTGGAGGTGACGGCGGATAGTTCTCCGGTGGAGCTATTCGAAGTCGAAATGCCGCGGGATCTAGTCGACTTCTATGCCGTCATAGAAGAAGTGTCACTGCCCGACGTCGTCAACGGCTACTTTGTTCATTCGCTTGAACAGGTGGTTTCGGGTCTTCAGGGGCAGCAGCCGACTCGGTTGGTTGGTGCTGTGAGCGACGAAATCGTTGTCTTTGGGTCGAGCGGCGGCGGAGAACTCTTTGCCTTGAGTTCGAACGGTCGTGGAGTATATCGATTATCCGCTGGGGCTTTCTTGGAAACAGACTATGACGTTGATGAGGTCGGACTTTCTGTGGTGGCCACTGATTTATCGGGTTTTTTAGAATTCCTGCGTGACGAGTTGCAGGCAGCGATGGCAGGTTGAACCTAAGCCTGTTTGTGTCGACCTGTTCCGGATACGGCCTCGACGATCGACTGGTGGCGGAACCGTAACCTACTAGTGGCGGGGATGCGGTGTCCGGTGGTGGCCGTCCGGGAACGGGCAAGGATCCGAACACGCAGAAGATCACGCAGGCGGTGACGGGTCAGAACCCGGTGGTGCGGACAGTCGGCCAGGCGCCGGTGTCCGAGCAGGCTCCGTCCGGGCCGGGCGAGGGTTCGGGGTTCGGTGGCCAGGTCAGTCAGCTGATGAACCTGATTCCGCTCAGCGGTCTCGGAATGGCTTGGCGTTTGGTCACTGCGGACAGCTGGGCCGATGCGGGTCACCAGTTGCTCGATCTGGCTGGGTATGTCCCGGTCGCGGGCGAGGTGGCGGATGGCGCGAACGGGCTGTGGTACCTGGGCGAGGGCGACAACCTGAACGCTGGTCTCTCCGCAGCGGCAGCGGTCCCGTTCGTTGGTTGGGCGGCGGCCGCTGGAAAGACGGGCGCGCGGATAGGTAAGACTGCGGCCGGCGGCGCGCGCGAGGCCGGACAGGCGGTCGCAGGTGCCGGGCGAGCCGGTCTCCCCGGTTTGGCAGGTGGATCGCCGGGGCCGACGCTGTTTTATTACGCTGACGAAGCAGGTCAAGTGGGTATACGTGAGAGTGGTGAGTTACGTCCTTCCCTGAAGGCATCGAACCCGAAGGATGCCAAGTTTGGCGATGGCCAGTACTTCTCCGATATTACTCCAGGAACATTGTCGTGCGCTCAACTATCGCGTTGTTTCATTGGTATTCCGTTTCAGGGTTCAAGGTTCACTCATTATGTGGAGATTGACGTGAGGGGACTCAACGTAGTGAAGGGTCGTGACAACGTTTTTGTTGTGCCAGGAGATACGCCATTGGACATGACGCGCAGAATTGTAGGGTGGGGAAGGAACTAATGGTGGAGTATATCTAGGTCGAATGGCACAACCAGGTGCGCGAAGATCCAATCTTGCTGTACAGTGAGCTAGATGCCGAACGGTATGAAATCCGAAAGGTTGAGGTTTATCTCGATGGTCGGCACGACTGGGCTGGGCCTGAGGGGGCGATCGGCAATACCGTGCTCGGCGAACTTCCGGTGCCTGTCCTCGCCGAGATCGCTCGGCAAGCGGAGTTCACTCCAAAAATGATCGATCGCGATATTTTCGAAGCGGTGTGGAATCAGGCCACCGCTGGATGATGTCATCGCTGAATTGGGGCTGTCGGTCGACGGAAACCCGCTGGGTCTTCCTTGAATATGCAGCGGCCCGTTCGGGATGATCCCGTCTGTGTGGATCACGGTGCCCAGAACTGTTCGGCGCCATCGATCTCGACGGTCACCTGCCTGGTGCCGCTACGGCGGCTCATATTAGGGCATCTGCGCGTGGTTCCATGAGCGCCCGATCAACTATCCGGACTCTGTCCACGAACCGGAGCTTGAGCTCGCTCCGCTGGAGGTCGGCAAGGCTGCTGAGGAGGCTGACGACGCCGCCGAGGCGGCTGCCAAGCAGGCTGGGCGTGGGCCACGTGAGCCCAGGGATGCCGATTTCTGTGGCGGGTTCCCGGGGTTGCAGGGAACGCGGGTTCCACTCTCCGGCTGGAATTACGTCATAACTGGAATAGGGTTGACATGCTCAGAGGGAAAACTGGTTGATGGTGAACCATTTATTTTCCTTCTATCCGAAATGAGGTTCGATTAGCGAGGCTGTTGCCAGTGTTTACGGTCGCCGTGGTAATCACGCCTTGGTTCAGCTTGAGGAGTGCAAGTATCCGGGTCTTTGGTGCAGGATGACTCCTTGAAGCAGTTGTAGTTCGTAGTCGATGAACTAGTGATCTGCGAGAGCAATGTCAGGATGGTGACCTTGGCGAGGCTCTCGGTGAGATCGTTGCGGTTGTCAAGAGTCAACTGGCCCCCTATGAAGTGATGATGCGCGACGCGGAGCTTCGCTTACCGTATTGAGTAGGTCAATCCGCGTTGGCGGCGAGATTCTCTGTCTGCACGAGTTTGTCGGACGCTTGACACGATTGTCGAACCGGAACTGAAGCGACGTACCTTCGAATGAGGTATGAGGCACCGGGCTCGACCGCCGGGCCTCGAGCTGGTTCTCGCGCTGGCGGATTGGTAGCCGAGTGGAATTCACGCCCATGAGATCAGCGGGAAGATCCTCCAAGCGGCTTGGCTGGTCGTCGGGATGCTGCGATGAATAGTCAGATCCAGCTCGGTGTTGTTCCCGAGGAAGTTGGGATCGCGCCATCACCTGCAGGTCAGGACGGTGATGCGCCTTGGTTCTGATTAGATAAGGTGCGGTGTCGCATGGGCTACCAGCCGAGCGAGGCCCGCTGGATCTTCACCGGGTGCGCCGGTGCGCCGTCGAGGGGGCCGTTCGGGTCGGTGGGGATGATCCCGTCCGCCACCATGTGGTCGATCGCCGACATGCCGCGCACGACGGTTCCCAGCACCGAGTAGCTGGCCGGGATGTTCGCGAAGGAATGCACGATGAAGAACTCGGACCCGTTCGTCCCCGGCCCCTGGTTCCCCATGGCCACGGTCCCGCGCGGGTAGGTCTCCGCACCTGTGACCTCGTCTGGGAACTTGTAGCCCGGACCGCCCTTCTCGACTTCGTAGATGTCGCCGCACTGCAGGACGCCGAGGCGGGCGGAGTTCGACAGCCGCCAGCACTGCGAACGGTCGTAGAACCGCTGGGCGATCAGCGAAACCATGTTGTGCACCGCGCAGGGCGCCGCCCCGGCGCGGTTCAGCCGCACCGTCACCGGGCCGTAGTTGAAGCGGAAGGTCACGTCGACGGTCCCGCGCGTCAGCGCGAACGGCAGCGGGCGCACCACCGGCCGGGCGGCGGGGTTGTCGGGTGTCGGGGTGAACGAACACCGGGTCACTACCGGAGACGCCGATGCCGTGGCCGGCGCCACCAGCAACGCACCCAGCACACCGACGAGGGCCAGACCCCAGCGCAGCTTCATGCCCCGGGACGTTAGCCGTTCACCGACTACTTGCGCCAGGCCGTGCGCTGCTTGCGGATGTCCAGCACGAGCAGCAGGATCAGGAACAGCGAGAGGCCGACGAGCCAGACGTTCTCGGTGTTGTTCTCGTGGTTGCCCTTGATCATCACCAGCAGGATGATCGCGCTGAGCCAGCCGGCGATCCGGGTGGCCTTCGGGAACGACCCGTGCCAGCCCCAGGCGGCGGACGGTTCGTCGCGGGGGTCGACCTCGGGCCGCTTCTCGACCGCCTTGCCTGCCACGATGAACTCCTCAAGACCCTTGAACCACGGACGCCCAGATGATCCCACACCTCCGGGCGCGCCGCGGACACGGCCCGCGTGGTGGTGGCCACTCGTGAGAGCCCGCGGATCGGGTGCTGTGGAGCGCTGAGGACTCCGGCCCACCCGAGGGAACCTCCGGGCGCACCGCGGACGCGGACGGGGTGCCGCGGACCGCGCCGAGGACCCCGGCCCACCCGAGGGCAACCTCCGGGTCCGCAGGCGAGATGCCCCCGCGTGGTGGCGGCCAGCCACGGGAGCCGCGGACCGGGCACGTGCGGGGTGTCGCTGACCGGGCGGAGACGGCCTTCCGCTGGCGTCGGCGACCCAGGCCCGCCCGAGGGAACCTCCGGGCGCACCGCGGACGCGGACGGGGTGCCGCGGACCGCGCCGAGGAGCGCCGAGGACCCCGGCCCACCCGAGGGCAACCTCCGGGTGCGCCACAGAGACGCCCCGCGCGACAATGACCCGCGATGACTACCTCGCGAAGCGTTCTCGTGCTCGGCTCGACCGGGTCCATCGGTGTGCAGGCCCTCGACGTCGCCGCGCGCAACCCGCATCTCTTCCGGGTGGCCGGGATCGCCGCGGGTGGCGCCGACCCCGCCGCGCTCGCCGGGCAGGCGCTCGCCCATGGTGTCGAAGCCGTCGCCGTGACCAAGGCCACCGCCGCCGAGGACGTTCAGCTCGCGCTCTACGCCGAAGCGCAGAAGCGCGGCTACAACCAGGGCGACTTCAAGCTCCCGCGGCTCTTCGCGGGCTCCGACGCCGTCACCGACCTCATCGACGCCGTGCCCGTCGACACCGTCCTCAACGCCCTGCCCGGCTCGCGCGGCCTCGAGCCGACGCTCAAGGCGCTCGCCACCGGCGCCACCCTCGCGCTCGCGAACAAGGAGTCGCTCATCGCCGGCGGGCCGCTGGTGCTCGCCGCCGCGAAGCCCGGGCAGCTCGTGCCGGTCGACTCCGAGCACTCGGCGATCGCGCAGGCGCTACGAGCGGGGCACAAAACCGAGGTCGCCCGGCTCGTGCTCACCGCTTCGGGCGGCCCCTTCCGCGGCCGCAAGCGCGCTGAGCTCGCCGACGTCACCGTCGAGCAGGCCATGGCCCACCCGACCTGGTCGATGGGCCCGCTGATCACGATCAACTCCTCGACCCTGGTCAACAAGGGCCTGGAGCTGATCGAGGCGGCGCTGCTCTTCGACATCGCGCCGGAGAAGATCGACGTCACCGTGCACCCGCAGTCGATCGTGCACTCGATGGTGACCTTCACCGACGGCTCGACGATCGCCCAGGCCAGCCCGCCGGACATGCGGCTGCCGATCGCGCTCGCGCTGCACTGGCCCGACCGCGTGCCCGGCGCCGCCGCCGCGTGCACCTGGGACAAGGCCGCGACCTGGACTTTCGAGCCGCTGGACGACGACGCCTTCCCGGCCGTCGAGCTCGCCCGGCACTGCGGCACCGTGGGCGGTTGCCTGCCCGCCGTCTACAACGCCGCGAACGAAGAGCTCGTCGCGGCGTTCCTGGCGCAGAACGCCCGCTTCACGTCGATAGTGGACACTGTTTCCGAGGTGGTGGGAGCCGCCGACGAATGGCGTCGCGAACCACGCGACGTCGAGGACGTTCTCGCGGCCGAGCGCTGGGCTCGCGCCCGGGCCGGTTCGATCATCGAGGGGAAGTAGCGGGTGCTCGCCTACATCATCGGTGTGGTGCTCTTCGCGCTGGGGATCTGCGTCTCCGTCGCGCTGCACGAGGCCGGCCACATGGTCACCGCGAAGGCCTTCGGCATGAAGGTCCGCCGGTACTTCGTGGGCTTCGGCCCCACGGTGTTCTCGTGGCGCCGCGGGGAGACCGAATACGGCCTGAAGTGGATCCCGCTCGGCGGGTTCTGCGACATCGCCGGCATGACCGCGCTCGACGAGGTGACGCCGGACGAGGCGCCGCGCGCGATGTGGCGGTTCAAGACCTGGAAGCGCACGGTCGTCATGAGCGCCGGGTCCGTCACCCACTTCATCCTCGGCTTCGTCGTGCTCTACCTGATGGCCGTGACGATGGGGCTGCCGAACCTGGCGCCCACCTCGACCGAGCCGATCCTGGCCTCGACGTCGTGCGCCCGGTCGACCACGACCGAGGAGCAGGCCAAGGACACCAGCTGCCCGGCGGGCGCGCCGACCCCGGCCAAGTCGGCGGGTCTGCTGCCCGGCGACAAGATCGTCTCCGTCGGCGGGAAGCCGATCGCGACCTGGGACGAGATGCTCGCCGCCGTGCAGGCCACCAGCGGCCCGACGCCGTTCCAGGTGCTGCGCAACGGCCAGACGCTGAACCTGACCGTCGACGTGCCCAAGGTGCAGCGCTGGACCAGCGCCGGCGTCAAGAGCGTCGGCATGATCGGCGCGTCCGCACAGGCCCCGGCGCTGACCACGCAGTACGGCCCGGTCGCCGCGGTCGGCGCCACCTTCAGCTTCACCGGCACGATGTTCGCCGAGACGGCGCAGCGGCTCGTGGAGTTCCCCGAGCGCATCCCCGCCGTCGTCACCGCGATCTTCGGCGGCGAGCGCGACCCGAACACCCCGGTCAGCGTCGTCGGCGCGAGCCGGATCGGCGGCGAGGCCGTCGAGCGGGGCATCTGGGTGCTGTTCTTCTTCCTGCTGGCCAGCCTGAACTTCTTCATCGGCGTGTTCAACCTGCTGCCGCTGCTCCCGCTCGACGGCGGGCACATCGCGGTGGTCTGGTACGAGCGCGTCCGCGACTGGATCCGCGCGCGCCGCGGCAAGGTGGCCGGCGGGCCCGTCGACTACACCAGGTTGTCCGGGATCACGATGGTCCTGGTGCTCATCGGCGGTGCGGTCACGCTACTCACGGTGACTGCGGACATCGTCAACCCGATTCGCTTGCAGTAGCGCCCCGCCACGGAGGGGTTCCGGCCCCTCTGTGGCGTGCCGCACACGCCGTAATGCTGCTCACCGCGACGGTTGACTTGGTGCGGGTGGCCCGGTCGGGGTAGGTACGCTGGAGGCCGTGACCGTCGCACTCGGTATGCCAGCCCTGCCCCCGCCCGTCCTGTCCGAGCGCCGCAAGACCCGCCAGCTCCAGGTGGGCCCGGTCGGTGTCGGCAGCGAGCACCCGATCTCCGTCCAGTCGATGACCACGACGCTCACCTCCGACGTCAACGCGACCCTGCAGCAGATCGCGGAGCTGACCGCGGCGGGCTGCGACATCGTCCGGGTGGCGTGCCCGTCGGCCGACGACGCCGAGGCGCTGCCCGCGATCGCGCGCAAGTCGCAGATCCCGGTGATCGCCGACATCCACTTCCAGCCCAAATACGTGTTCGCCGCGATCGAGGCCGGCTGCGCCGCGGTGCGGGTGAACCCGGGCAACATCCGCAAGTTCGACGACCAGGTCAAGGAAATCGCGCAGGCGGCGAAGGACCACGGCACACCGATCCGGATCGGCGTCAACGCGGGTTCGCTGGACAAGCGTCTGCTTGAGAAGTACGGCAAGGCGACGCCGGAAGCGCTGGCGGAGTCGGCGTTGTGGGAGGCGTCGTTGTTCGCCGAGCACGACTTCCACGACATCAAGATCTCGGTGAAGCACAACGACCCGGTGGTCATGGTGCGTGCCTACGAGATCCTCGCGGAGCAGTGCGACTATCCGCTGCACCTCGGGGTGACCGAGGCGGGTCCGGCGTTCCAGGGCACGATCAAGTCGGCGGTGGCGTTCGGGGCGTTGCTGCGGCAGGGGATCGGGGACACGATCCGGGTGTCGTTGTCGGCGCCGCCGGTCGAAGAGGTCAAGGTCGGTATCCAGATCCTGCAGTCGTTGAACTTGAAGCAGCGGAAGCTGGAGATCGTGTCGTGCCCGTCGTGCGGGCGCGCGCAGGTTGACGTGTACACGCTGGCTGAGCAGGTCACCGCGGGGCTGGAGGGGATGGAGATCCCGCTGCGCGTGGCTGTCATGGGCTGCGTTGTCAACGGCCCGGGCGAGGCCCGCGAGGCCGACCTGGGTGTCGCGTCGGGCAACGGCAAGGGCCAGATCTTCGTGAAGGGTGAGGTCATCAAGACCGTGCCGGAGCACGCGATCGTCGAGACGTTGATCGAAGAGGCCATGCGCATCGCCGAGGAGGCCGGGGAGTCCCTCGGCCAGGGCGAGCCCGTGGTCACCGCTGGCTGAGCTGCTGACGGACGACGCTCTGGAGGCGTCGTCCGTCGTCGCCAACCGTGCGATGAACCGCGAACGGCGGTTGGCCGGGCGCGACGGTTATTCGCGGGTCCTCGGGTTCGACATCCTGGGCCTGCCGCCGGGCGCGCGCTGGCTGGACCTCTGCTGCGGCAGCGGGCGCGCGCTCCTGGACGCGGCCGCCGTCCGGCCCGACCTCGACATCACCGGCGTCGACCTGGTCGGGTACTTCGCGGCGGCCGGACCGGTCCGGTTCGTGACGGCGTCGATCACGGCGTGGGAGCCCACCGCCCGGTTCGACCTCGTCACCTGCGTCCACGGGCTGCACTACGTCGGCGACAAGCTGGGCGCGCTGCTGCGGGCGGCGTCCTGGCTGAGCGAAGACGGCGTGTTCGTGGCGAACTTCGACGTCTCCGGCGTTCAGCTGGCCGGTGGCGCACGGCGGGTGCTGCCCGCCCTGCGAGAGGCGGGTTTCGCCTACGACTCGCGGACCCGCCGGATCCGGCGCACCGGCCCGTTCACCGGGACCCTGCCCTTCCGCTACCTCGGCGCGGACGACCGGGCCGGCCCCAACTACACGGGCCAGCCGGCCGTCCACTCCCACTACTCAGCCCTGTAGGTGGTGCTGGGCGGCGTCGCGGATCTGCAGCCGGACGTTCTCCAGCGCGGCCGCGACCTCGTCGATCTGCTGGGAGGCCAGCTGGATCGAGCCTTGGATCGCGGTCGCGGTCGACGTCTCCCCGAGCAGGCCCATCACCTGGGCCTGCAGGTCTTCGAGGTCGCTCTTCGTGGCGAGCGCGATGCCGGTGGGCACCTGGTCGGCGAGCAGCTCCAGCTGCTGCGCCTGCTCCTGGATCGTCATCGGGGGTTCCTTCCGCGGGGGGACGCACCTTCCGTGTTAGCAGAAACCCGAACTGTCGGTGGTGACGTTTACGCTGGTTTCGTGAGCGTGACCTGGGCCGTCCGGCAGCCGCACCCGGTGGTGCGGCCCCTGGTCACGCGCTATGTCGGGTACGCGCAGGACGACGTCACGCTGCCGGTGCACCGCGGGCTGCCGTCCCGGCACGTGACGCTGGTCATCAGCCTGGCCGGGCCGGTGCGGATGGCCGGGCGCAGCCTGCAGGCGCTGGTCGGCGGGCTGCACACCCGCGCGGTGCTGATCCGGCAGGACCGCGTGCAGGAGGGGCTGCAGCTGGAGCTCGACCCGCTGGGCGTGCGCACGCTCTTCGGCGTCACCGCGGCGGAGCTGAGCGGCGAGGTGGCCGACCTCGCCGACTTCGGCCTCGGCTCGCTGGCGGCGCGGTTGGCCGAGCTGCCCACGTGGGCGGAGCGGTTCACGCTGCTCGACGACGTCCTGGCCGCCCGGGCCGTCGAGCCGGTGGCGGCGCCACCCGAGCTGGGGGAGGCGTGGCGCCGGATGCGCGGCGCCGACGGGCAGGTGCGCGTCGCCGACCTCGCCGGCGAGGTCGGCTGGAGCCGCCGTCACCTCGGGGAGCGCTTCCGCACGGAGCTGGGCCTGGCGCCGAAGCAGGCGGCGCGGGTGCTTCGGTTTGAGCGGGCCACGCGGCTGCTGCGGCAAGGGCAGAGCGACCTGGCCGCGCTGGCCGTCGAGTGCGGGTTCTACGACCAGGCGCACCTGAGCAATGAGTGGCGCGCGCTGGCCGGGTGCACGCCGGGCACCTGGATCGCCGAGGAGCTCCCGTTCCTCCAAGACGAGGAGGTGGGCGCGGGGCAAGACTCCCGGGTATGACTCCTGAACCGAACGTCTGGCCCGCCCTGCGTTACGACGACGCCCCGGCGGCCGTCCGCTTCCTCGTCGACGTCCTGGGCTTCACCGAAACGCTGGTGGTGCCCGAGGGCGACCTGATCGCGCACGCCGAGCTGCGCTGGCCCGAGGGCGGCGCGGTGATGCTGGGCAGCGTCCGCGGCCCGGACGGCGTCCACGACGCGATGAAGCCGGGCACGGGCGCGGTGTACGTCGTGTCGGACAAGGTCGACGAGATCCACGACCGCGTCAAGCGGTCCGGCGCGGAGATCACGGCGCCGCTGACGGACACCGACTACGGCTCCCACACGTTCAGCCTCCGCGACCCGGAGGGCAACGCGTGGACGATCGGCAGCTACCGCGGCGCCTGAGGAGCCCCGCTACCGCACCGGCCGCTCGAAGGTGACCAGCAGTCCGTCGACGCCACCGGGCCCGACGCGGCCCTTCACCTCCGCCGAAGTGATGGCCTTCAGCTGCCAGCCGTCCTCCGCGTGGTCGTTGAGCAGTTTCTCGAGCTTGTCGCCCGACATCTTGCCGCCGAGGAGCTTTTCCCGGACCTCGACGACCTTGTACGTGTAGCGCTGCATGCTCCCGATTCTGCTCGCGCGGCGCGGCGCCGGCCGTTCATCTGAGCGTGTCCGGGGCCTCGCGTTCCGTTTCGGCTGTTCATCTGGCACCCTGGACCCCGTGTTGCGGCTTGCAGGTGCACGGCTGCTCGATGATCGGGACTATCCGGCGGTCCGTGCCGCGCTCGCCGCCGACCCGGTGGGCAGCTGCATGGTCAGCGCCCGGGTCGAGGCCGCGGGCCTCGACCCGTGGCGGCTCGGTGGTGAGCTCTGGGCCGCCGACAGCCGTCCGGTCCGGGCCGGACGGCTCCAAGGGCTGTGCTTCGCCGGCCCGAACCTCATCCCGCTTCGCGGGAACGCGCCCGCGTTGCGCTCCTTCGCCGATCGCGCGCTGCGCCGGCAGCGGACCTGCTCTTCGCTGGTCGGGCCGGCCGAGCAGGTGCTCGGGCTGTGGGACGAGCTGGCCGACGAGTGGGGCCCGGCGCGCGAGATCCGCGGTGACCAGCCGCTGATGGCGCTGGACAGCACCCCGCTGGTCGCCGCCGATCCGCAGGTCCGCGCGGTGCGCCCGGACGAGCTCGAGCGCTACCTGCCCGCGGCCGTCGCGATGTTCATCGAAGAGGTCGGTGTCGACCCGCGCAGCGGGGACGGCGGGGCCAGCTACCGCGCGCGGGTCACCGAGCTGATCGGCGCCGGGCGTGCGTTCGCCCGGTTCGAGAACGGCGAGGTCGTGTTCAAGGCCGAGATCGGCGCGATGTCGGCGACCGTCGGGCAGATCCAGGGTGTCTGGGTGCACCCCGAACGCCGGGGTGGCGGTGTCGGCACCGCCGGCACGGCCGCGGTGGTGAACCGGCTGGTCCGCGGTCTGGGCCGGACCGCCAGCCTCTACGTCAACGCCTTCAACACCCCCGCCCTCGCGGCCTACCGCAAGATCGGGTTCCAGCAGGTCGGCCAGTACGCGACGGTGCTGTTCTAGCACTCTTCCGTGGCGGCGTTTCGGGGCCGGGACACCCCCGCTGACCAGGCATCATCCGGCCATGAGTGCACGTCGACGCCGCGGTGTGCTCGCGGTGCTGCTGCTCGTCGCCGCGACCACGGCCGGCTGCTCGGGCGACGGTCCCGAGGACGCCCTCTCCGCCTTCCTGGACGCCGTCGCGTCCGGGGACGTCGCCGCCGCGGCCGCCGGCACCGACTCGCCGGACGCGGCCAGGACCGTGCTGTCCCAGGTCCGCGCCGTGCTCGAACCGGAGTCCCTCGACGTCGACGACGAAGCGGTGAAGGAGCCGGCGAACGGCGACACCGTCACCGCCGGCTACCAGCTCACCTGGCACCTGCCGCACGAGCGCACCTGGACCTACCGCGCTGACGCCCAGCTGCGCGCGGCCGAGACCGGCTGGCAGGTGCACTGGCAGCCGACCGTCGTGCACCCGCAGCTGGCCGTCGGCCAGACCCTCGGCCTGCTGCCACAGCTGCCGGAGACCGCGCCGGTCCTCGACCGCGACGGCGTGCCGCTGATGCGCCCGCAGACCGTGGTCGGTGTGGTCGTCGACCCGCAGAAGACAGGGGACTCGAGCGCCGTCGCGGGGTCGCTCGCGAAGGCGCTGCACCGGTTCGAGCCGTCGGTCACCGGGCGGTCGGTGCTCGACGGGATGAACAAGACCAAGCCCGGGGACGCCTACCCGGTGATCACCCTGCGCGCGGGCGACTACCAGCGGGTCAAGCCGGTGATCTACGACCTGCCCGGCGTCCGGTTCGCCGGCCAGGAGCGGCTGCTGCCGGTCACCCGCGGGTCCGGGCAGCAGGTGCTGCCGGGCATCCGGGCGCTGGTCGAGCAGGAGCTGGCCGGGGCGGCGGGCTGGCGGATCGTCACCCGGGACGTCACCGGCGGCGAGGCCGCCGAGCTGCGGGCCGAGCCGCCGCGGCCGGCGCCCGCGGTCACCAGCACGCTCAGCGCGAAGATCCAGGACGCCGCCGAGAAGGCCCTCGCCACCGAGGACTACCCGGCCGCGCTGGTGGCGATCCAGCCTTCGAGCGGGGACATCCTCGCCGTGGCGCAGAACACCGCGGCCGACGAGGAGGGCTCGCTGGCGCTGTCCGGGCGGTACCCGCCGGGGTCGACGTTCAAGATCGTCACGGCGGCGGCCGCGCTCTCGACGGGCGACGTGGACGCGGGCAGCCCGGTCGACTGCCCGGGCACCACGACGGTCGAGAACCGCGTCATCCCCAACGAAGGCCGGTTCGACCTCGGCCGCGTCCCGCTGAAGACGGCGTTCGCGCGCTCGTGCAACACGACCTTCGCGCGCCTCGCCGCCGGCCTCCCGGCCTCGGCCCTCACCGACGCCGCCCGCTCCTTCGGCCTCGGCGCGGACTTCGTCGTCCCCGGCCTGACGACGGTCACCGGCGCGGTCCCGGCCAGCGACTCGGCCGTCCAGCGCGCGGAGAACGGCTTCGGCCAGGGCACGGTGGTGACCAGCCCGTTCGGCATGGCGCTGGTCGCGGCGGCCGTGCAGGCGGGGAAGGTGCCGACGCCGTCGATCGTCAAGGGGATGCCCGCGACCACGAACAACGTCGGCGACGCGCCGTCGGACGAGGTGCTCGGGGCGCTGCGCGGGATGATGCGCGAGGTCGTCACCGCGGGCACCGCGACCGGGCTGCGGGACATCCCGGATGTCGCGGGCAAGACCGGCACGGCCCAGTTCGGCGACGGCTCCCGCTCGCACGGCTGGTTCGTCGGCTACCGCGGCGACCTGGCGTTCGCGGTGCTGCTGACCGAGGCCGGATCGTCCAAACCGGCGGTGCAGGCCGCGCACCGGTTCCTGGCGGCGATCGGCTGAGCGGCCCGTCGTAAGGTGGGGGGCATGTCCGTTCGTGCCCCGCTGGTGCCCGGTGTCCAGACGCCGCGCCGTGACGTCCCCACTTCCATCGCCCGTCCCGAGTACGTGGACAAGCCGGCGCCGAAGCGGGACACCGGCAACGGCGTGCGCACGCCCGAGGTGATCGAGGCGATGCGGATCGCGAGCCGGATCGCGGCGCAGGCGCTGGAGGAGGGCGGCAAGGCCGTCAAGCCGGGCGCCACCACCGACGACATCGACAAGGTGGTGCACGAGTTCCTGCTCGACCACCACGCCTACCCCTCGACGCTGGGCTACCGCCGGTTCCCGAAGTCGTGCTGCACCTCGCTCAACGAGGTCATCTGCCACGGCATCCCGGACTCGACGCCCATCGAGGACGGCGACATCTGCAACATCGACGTCACCGCCTACATCGGCGGTGTCCACGGCGACACGAACGCGACGTTCCTGGCCGGCGACGTCTCCGAGGAGGCCCGCCTGCTGGTGGAGCGCACCCGCGAGGCGACGATGCGGGCGATCAAGGCGGTCCGGCCGGGCCGCCAGCTCAACGTGATCGGCCGGGTCATCGAGGCGTACGCGAAGCGCTTCGGCTACGGCGTGGTCCGCGACTTCACCGGCCACGGCGTCGGCCCGGCCTTCCACACGCCCCCGACGGTCCTGCACTACGAAGAGCCCTCCGTCGACACGGTGATCGAGGAGGGCATGACCTTCACGATCGAGCCGATGATCACGCTGGGCACCATCGACTACGACATCTGGTCCGACGACTGGACCGTCACCACGAAGGACAAGAAGTGGACGGCCCAGTTCGAGCACACCCTCGTGGTGACGGCCGACGGCAGCGAGATCCTCACGCTGCCGTGAGTCAGTGGCTGGTCGCCTTCTTGTAGCAGCGCACCGAAAGCGGCACGAAGACCGCCAGCAGCACCGCGATCCACAGCACCGACGCCAGCACGGCGTGCTGCATCGGCCAGACGTCGTGCACCGGCATCGCCGCGCTCGTGTTGCCGAACAGCTCCCGCGCCGCCTGCGTGATCGCCGAGACCGGGTTCCAGTCCGCGATCACCCTCAGCGGGGTGGGCAGCCGACCGCTGTCGACGAACGTGTTGGCCAGGAACGTCAGCGGGAAGATCGCCACGCTCGAGACGTTGTTGAACACCTCGGGCTTGCGCACGGCCAGCCCGAGCGTCCCCATCACCCACGACAACGCGTACGCGAAGGCCAGCAGCAGAAGCACTCCGCCCAGAGCTTCGAAGACGCCGGTGTGGATGCGCCAGCCGACGAGCAGGCCGACCAGTCCCATGATGAGCAGGCTCGTCACGTTGAGGATGAGGTCGGCGGTGGTCCGCCCGATCAGCACCGCCGCCGGGGACATCGGCAGCGACCGGAACCGGTCGATGAGGCCCTTCTGCAGGTCGTCGGTCAGCCCGTAACCGGTGACGATGCTGCCCATCGCCACCGCGAGCGTGAAGATCCCCGGCAGCATGAACTCGCGGTACGACATGCCGGGGATGTCGATCACGCTGCCGAACACGTACCCGAACAGCAGCACGAACATCACCGGCATGAACACGATGGACCCGAGCAGGTCCAGCGACCGGAGGATCTTGATCGAGTTACGCTTGGCCACGGTCACGCCGTCGGTCACGGCCATCTGCACCGCGTTCATCACACGGCCTCCAGTTCGGTCTCGGTCACGTCGTGGCCGGTGAGGGTGAGGAAAACGTCGTCGAGGGTGGGGCGGCGGACACCGACGTCACGGACGTCGACGCCTTCCACGGCGAGCAGGGCCAGCGCTTCGGTAAGCGCTTTCGCGCCGTGGCTCACGGGCACGGTGAGCCGGAAGCCTTCGGCCTGCGACTCGCCGCTGGCCAGCCGGGCGAGCGTCCGCTGCGCCACGACGACGTCGTCGTGCGTGCCGACGACCAGCTCGATCCGCTCGCCGCCGACGAGGTCCTTGAGCTCGTCGGCCGTGCCGCGCGCGATGACGCGGCCGTGGTCGACGACGGCGATGCTGTCGGCCAGCCGGTCGGCCTCTTCGAGGTACTGCGTGGTCAGCAGCAGGGTCGTGCCGCCCGCGACCAGCTCGGTGATGACCTCCCAGAGGTCGGTGCGGGCGCGCGGGTCGAGCCCGGTCGTGGGCTCGTCGAGGAACAGCACCGGCGGGTTCGCGACGAGCGCGCCGGCCAGGTCGAGCCGGCGCCGCATGCCGCCGGAATAGCCCTTCACCGGGCGGTCGGCGGCCTCATCCAGGCCGAACCGGGCCAGCAGCTCCCGGCCGCGGGCCTTGGCCCGCTTGGTGCCCAGGTGGTAGAGCCGCCCGACCATCTCGAGGTTCTCGGCGCCGGTCAGCTCCTGGTCGACCGCGGCGTACTGGCCCGACGCGCCGATGTGCGAACGCAGCTCGTGCGCGTCCCGCACGACGTCGAACCCGGCGACCGTCGCGTGGCCCGCGTCCGGCTTCTGCAGGGTGGTGAGGATCTGGACGGTGGTGGTCTTCCCGGCGCCGTTCGGCCCGAGCACCCCCAGCACGGTGCCTTCGGGCACCGCGAGCGACATCCCGTCGAGCGCGGTGACGCTCCCGTACTTCTTGACGAGCCCTTCGGCCACGATGGCGTCTGGCATCGGACTTCCTTTCCGGGTAAGGGAAACTTCAGGCGCGGCGGATGACGACGTCGCCGGTGTAGGTGTGGGCCTTGACCTGGACCGTCTCGCTGGTCCCGCCGGGACCGTCGGACGGCGTGAGCGAGTTGTGCACGGTGCCGGTCAGCGAGTTGAGCTCGAGCCAGGCGGCGCTGCCCTCGCGGATGCCGACCTCGATCTCGCCGACCGCGGTCTCGAGGACGACGGTGTCGCGGATGACCTCACCGATCCGGATGTCGCCGGCGGCGGTCTTGGCGTGCACCCCCGCGTGGGCGTGGTCGACGACGATGTCGCCGTTCGCGGTGCTGACCCGCAGGTCGCCGGTGACCTCGCCGACGCGGGTCTCGCCGTTGGAGTTCTTCAGCTCGGCGGTGCCATCGATCTCGCGGATCCGCAGCTCGCCGGAGGCGGTGCCGACCTCGGCGTGCCCGGTGACCCGCTCGATGGTGACGTCGCCGGTCGAGGTGCTCGCCTCGAGCCGGGCCACCTCGTCGAGGTGGATGTTGCCGACGGAGGTCTTGATGCGGCTCTCGCCGACGCGGCCGCTGACCCGGACGTCCCCCAGCGCGGCCGACGTCTTGACCCGCGAGCCGGCCGGCAGCTCGACCGAGATGTGCAGGGCGCCGCCCTTGCCCCACAGCTTGGTGGTGTACTTCGGGCCCTTGACCAGCAGCTGGCCGTCGGCGAACTCGACGCGGGTCTTCGCGACGGCCTTGAGGTCTTCGTTGTCGGACGGGTCGGCGGGTTCGACCTCGACGGTGGTTTCCGCGCGCTCCCCGGCGACGATCCGGACGTCCGCGATGCTGACGTCGATCGTGGCCGTGATCGGCTCGGGGGTGGCGAAAAACGGCATGGCTGCGCCCTCCTGGGCTGCTCGGATGGCGTCTCCGCAGGTCGGAGACGTGACGGGTAAAAGGGAAAGGGTTACTGGACCCAGCCGGTGTACTTCTCACCGAACATCGACCGGCGGTGGGTGCTCTGGCTCCGGCCGGGGCCGAGCGCGGCGTTCGCGGCCCGGACGAGCCAGGCGTTGATCGAGAGCTGGTCGCGGTTCGCGGCCTCCTCGACGCGCTGCTTGAGCTGCTCGGGCAGCCGCAGGTTGATCCGGGAGACGGCGCCGTCGTCGGCTTCGGGTGGTGGTGCCGGAGTTTCCTCCTGCGCCGGCTCGGGCTGGGCCGGCAGCGCGACCGCGAACTCGGCTTCGCGGCGGCGCAGGCGCACCTCGACGGAGCCGGGCGCGAGGTCGCGGGTGATCTCGTCGGCCGCCGCCGAAAGCGCGTCGAGCAGGGTGAGCCGGATCGCCGACTCGAGCGGCGCGGTGAGCCGCTCGGCGAGGGCGACGGCTTCCTCACCCGCCGCCTCGGCGGCGACCGCGAGCTCCCGGCGGAGTTCGTCCACGAAGGGCGTCAGGTCCATGGCACTACTGTGGCACCGCGATGGCACCACGACAACCCTGAATTGGCACCCTTAGGGGTTCAGAGTGGTGCCAAAAACGTGCCGGGCAGCGCCTGGGACAGCGTCCGCGCGCGACCGCGGCTCCAGGTGGCGTCGTCGACGTCGAGCGCTTTGCGGAAGACCTCGCGCGCGTCGGCCGGCAGGAGGTTCCAGGCCGGGAACAGGTCGCAGGCCTGGTCACCGACGCCCGTGCAGCCGAAGTCGATGACGGCGCTCAGCCGGCCGCCGTCGACCAGCAGGTTGCCCGGCATGAGGTCGGCGTGCAGCCAGACCGGCGGGCCGTCCCGGTCCGGGCCGCGCAGCGCTACTTCCCAGACGGCGGCCGCGGCGTCGCAGTCGACGTTCTCCTGCGGGATCCTGCGCAGGGCTTCGATCGCCGCGCAGGTCGGCGCGGCGAGCGGGCTGCCGCGGTGTGCCGGGCAGGGTGATGCTCCGCATCGCCGTCACGAACTCGGCCAGGTCCTCGGCGAGCCGCACCGGATCGCTCGGCAGGCCGGGGTTCTCGCCCGGCAGCTACCGGTACACCGACCACGGATACCCCCCGGCGCCCACCATCTCGGGGATCGCGAAGGGCAGCCGCGGCGCGAGCCGGGGCAGCTACTCCCGTCCAGGGCGACGTCCTGGGCACCGCCGGCCACCAGAGGCAGCCGTGCGACCAGGGTGCCCCCGGACGGCCGGCGCCGCACCGGCAGGCCGGCCCAGCCCGGGAACTGCGCGACGACCAGGCGCCGGACGAGGTCGTCGTCGATCGGGTGCTGACCCGGGTGCATGGTCATTCGCGTTCGAGGCGCTCCAGGAGCTCGTCCAGAAACCCGCAGGCCTCGGCGGTGGCCCGCTTGGGGTCGCGCTTGGCGATGGCGTCGGCCAGCCCTTCGTGCCCGATCTCGGGCAGGTGGTCGGTGCCCGGCGTGATGTTCGCCGTCGCCGCGACGCTCGCCGTGATGACCTCGGTCAGCCCGCGGTAGAGCTCGGTGAGCAGCTGGTTGTGCCCGCTGCGGACGACCGCGCAGTGGAACTCCGCGTCCGTGCGGGCGAAGTCCTCCCAGCGTCCTTCGTTCAGCTCGACCTCACGGCGGGCGAGGATCGACCAGAGCTCGGCGACCTCCTCTTGGGTGCGTGACAACGCGGCGAGCCGGGCGCCCTCGACCTCGAGGGTGCGGCGCACCTGGAGGACTTCACGCAGCTCGGAGCCGCAGAGCCGGCGGATCGCGCCGGACACCTCGCTGGTGGCGCGCACGTAGGTGCCGTCACCTTGGCGGACTTCGAGGATCCCCGTGTGCGCGAGCGCGCGGACGGCCTCGCGGACGGTGTTGCGCCCGACGCCGAGCTGGTCGACGAGCTCGGCTTCGGTCGGGATGCGCTCGCCGATGGGCCATTCGCCCTGCGTGACCGCGGTCCGCAGCTGCTCGATGACCTGGTCGACGAGGCCGGCCCGGCGGGTGGTGGCCAGAGGCACAGCTGTTATCCCTTCATCCAATCATCCTACGTATGCGATAGTAGCGGTCATGCCCGTCGAACACCGTGAATCCGCCCTCGAACCCGAGCTGGACGGCGCCGTGGAGCTGCGCACACCGGGCGTGGTCGCCGCCGGCGCGCTGCTCGCGGTCGCGGTGGTGCTCACTGCCCTCAACCTGCGCCCGGCCATCACCGGGGTCGGCCCGATGCTCGCCGAAATGCGCGCCGACCTGGGCACGTCCGGGGTCTGGGCCGGGGTGCTCACGACGTTGCCGACACTCTGCTTCGCCGGTGCCGGGCTGGCCGCGCCGCTGCTCGCCCGCCGCGCGGGGATCGGCGCCGCCATCGCGATCGCGCTCATCGCGCTCGGCGCCGGGCTCGTGCTGCGCGTGCTCGACGGCCCGGCCGTGGTGCTCGGCGGGACCCTCGTCGCCACCGCCGGGATCGCCCTGGTCAACGTGCTCATCCCGGTCGTCATCAAGGGCTCCTTCCCGGCTCGCATCGGCCTGATGACCGGCGTCTACACCGCCGCCCTGCAGGGTGGCGGCGCGCTCGGGTCGGCGGTGACCCCGCAGCTCGGCGACGCGTTCGGCGGCTGGCGGCCCGCCCTGGGCAGCTGGGCGGTGGTGGCCGTCGTCGCGTTGCTGGCGTGGATTCTCGCAGCCCGCGGCACCGGCCGGGCCCCGCGCCACTCCGACGCGGCCGAAGCCGGCCGGTCGCTGCTGGGCAACCGGCTGGCGTGGATCGTCACCGTCTTCTTCGGCCTGCAGGCCTTCTACGCCTACGCCGCGATGGGCTGGTTCCCGCAGGTGCTGATGGACGCCGGGGTGTCGCGCGGCGACGCCGGCCTGCTGTTCGGCCTGGTCGCGCTGATCGCCGTGCCGATCAGCCTGTTCGTCGCGCCGATGGCGGCCCGGCAGCGCGGGCAGGGCGGCTGGATCGTCGTGCTCGGGGTGTTCGGCTTCGCCGGCACGGCCGGGCTGATGCTGGCCCCGGCGTGGTCGCCGCTGCTCTGGAGCATTCTGATCGGCCTCGGGATGAGCGTGTTCTCCCTGGCCCTGACGGTGATCGCGCTGCGCGCCCGCACCGGCGCCGACACCGCACGGCTCTCCGGCATGGCGCAGGGCTTCGGGTACCTCTTCGCGGCGCTGGGCCCGTTCCTGTTCGGCCTGCTGCACGACGTCGCGGGCGGCTGGCCGGTGCCGCTGGCCATGCTCCTGGTCCTGCTGCTGGTCCAGATGGTGTTCGGCGCGCTCGCCGGCCGTCACCGGTTTGTCTGACTCTTAACTGTTAACGGCTTTCGCCCGGGTCGGCGCGGCTAAGATCACCGGATGGCCGTGCCGTCGCCGGACCTCGGGACGTTGCTGCGCGTGGGCCCGTTCGACGCCGCCCTGCGCGCGGCCATCCGCGCCCGCGGCCTGAGCCTCGACCGCCTGCGTGAGCACCTGCGCGCTCGCGGTGTCACGGTGACAACGGCGACGCTGAGCTACTGGCAGTCCGGCCGCAGCCGCCCCGAACGGCGGGATTCGGTGCGTGGACTGGGGCAGCTCGAAGCCGTGCTCGAGGTGCCCGCGGGTTCGCTCGTCTCGCTGCTCGGGCCGCCGCGGGTGCGCCGGTCCGCGCCCGCCGAGCTCAGCCGGTTCTGGCCGGACGGCCGGCGTGTCGACGCCGCGGTGTCCGATGTGGACACCCGGTGGGACGAGCGGCTGACCCGGATCGGCCAGCACGACGTCGTCCTCGTCGGCGCCGGCCGCGAGGAGCTGGAGATCCGGTCGCGGCAGGTGCTGCGCGCCGAGGCCGACGGTCCCGACCGCTGGGTGGTGATCCTGCACCTCGACGAGCACGACCGGCCGCTGCCGGAGCTGCGCGACCTGCGCGGCTGCCGCCCGGGCCGCAGTGTGCACCGGCCGGAGGACGGCCTCCTCGTCGTCGAACTGCTTTTCGCCCGGCCGCTCCTGCGCGGGGAAACGGTGCTCACCGAACACACGCTCGTGAATCGCGCGCCGCACCCGGTCGCGACGAACTACGAACGCAAGTTCCGCTTGCCGGTCCGCGAATACGTGCTCGAAATCCGGTTCTCCCCCGAAGCGGTCCCGGCGGTGTGCCGCCGGTTCGCCGAGCCCGGCGAACTCACCGACGTCGTCCCGGAATCCGGTGCGGTGCACGGGGTCGCGCTGAACTTCGGCCCCGGCCGCTACGGGTTCGAATGGGATTGGCCCGCCAGTTAACTGTTAAGGACTTCCGGATCTTCAATCCGGTGTTTCCCGCGTTCTACGGTCTGCGCACGCCACTCGCCGATTCGAGGAGAAACCGATGCGCAGAATCGTTTCCGTCACGAGCGTGGCCGCGTTGGCCGCGCTCGGGCTGGGCCTGACGCCCGCCGAAGCCGCGGCACCGGACCACCCGCCGGCCGAGATCGCCGGTGTCGCCGCGGCGTTCGGGCTCACCGCGGACCAGGCCCGCGCCCAGCTCACCGCCCAGGACGGCGCCCACCGGCTGGCCGCGGCCCTGCCCGCCGCGGTGCGCGCGAAGTCGGCCGGGCAATGGTTCGACGCGGCCGCCCGGAAGCTGACTGTCGCCGTCACCACCGCCGAAGCCGCTGACCAAGCGCGTGAAGCGGGTGCGGCGGCGCAGGTCGTGGCGCGCGGCCAGGCCGAGCTGGACCGCACCGACGCGGCGGTCCGCGAGCTGGTCGGCGCCGGCGTGCCCGGTGTTTACGGGTGGGGTGTCGACGTCCGCGCCAACGACGTCGCCGTCGACGTCGACCGGACGAAGAAGACCGCGGCGACCGAGAGTTTTCTTTCCCGGGTGAAGGATCTCGGGGTCCGGATCACCGAGACGACGTCGTCGCCGCGCCAGCAGTCCGGCACGATCCAGACCGGCAACCCGTGGTGGCCGGGCAGCGAGTCGAACTGCTCGGTCGGCTTCCCGGTGACGGATTCCGCCGGTGCCAAGCACTTCCTCACCGCGGGCCACTGCACGAACGACGTCAACCAGGCCGCGTACGGCGCTTCGGGCCAGCAGAACAAGATCGGCACGTCGAACGTCGGCGGCACGCACAGCGTCAACGGCCGCGAAGGCGACATGGGCGTCGTCGCGGTGACGGAGGCGGGCTGGAACCTCTCGGCGTCGGTGAACACCTGGGGCCAGCCGGCCGTCACGCTCACCGGCGCGGCCGAGGCGATGGTCGGTGACCGCGTCTGCCACTCCGGCAACACTTCGCACTGGCAGTGCGGTGAAGTGAAGTACACGCACAAGTCCGCCGACTACGGCAACGGCCTGGTCATCGACGACCTGACCTGGACCACGGCGTGTTCGCTCGGCGGGGACTCCGGCGGCGGCTGGCTGCTCGGCGACAAGGCCACCGGCCTGCACGACGGTGGCCCGTCCCAGTGCGTCCAGAACCCGAGTGACGGTGACATGTCCCTGTTCCAGCCGGTGATCGAGGCGCTGAACAAGTGGCAGCTCACCCTGGTGACCAGCGGCGGCACCGGCGACACGACAGCGCCGAGCGCGCCCGGCAATCCGCGTTCCACCGGCACGACGTCGAGCAGCGTCTCGCTCGCCTGGGACGCTTCGACGGACAACGTCGGCGTCACCGGTTACGACGTCTACAACGGCTCCGCGCTCGCCACGAGCGTCGCGGGGACCAGCGCGACGGTCAGCGGCCTCAACCCGGACACGGCGTACACCTTCACGGTCAAGGCGAAGGACGCGGCCGGGAACGCGTCGCCCGCGAGCGCGGCGGTGTCGGCCCGGACGCAGGCGGGCGGCGGCGGCAACCGCACGCTGACCAATGACACGGACTACGCGATCCGTGACTACCAGCAGGTGTTCAGCCCGATCGCCTCGACGCTCACCGGCAGCGCCGCCACCACGATCGGCGTCTCGCTGACCATCCGCCACACGTGCGCCGAAGACCTCGGCATCACGCTGCTCGACCCGCGTGGCCGGGCGTACACGCTCAAGTACAGCGGCGGCAGCACCTGCACGCCGTGGAGCGGCGCGCGGACGTTCACCGTGCCGGCGACGGCGACCCCGGCGTCCGGCAAGTGGCAGCTGCGCGTGACCGACTACGGGCCCGGCGACACCGGCACCCTCGACACCTGGTCGATCACGCTCTAAGGACTCCCGCGGGCCGGGCGGTCACCCCGTCCGGCCCGCGGTGACTCAGTCCAGGGGCAGGTTGAGCAGGGCGTTCTCGACCAGCTCCGGCATCGCCGGGTGGATCCAGTACTGGCCGCGCGCCATCGAACGCGCGTCCAGGCCGAAGCTCATCGCCTGGATCAGCGGCTGGATCACCGACGACGCCTGCGGGCCGATGATGTGCGCGCCGAGCAGCTGCCCGGTCGCCGGGTCGGCGAGGAGCTTCGCGAAGCCCGTCGTGTCCTCCATCGCCCAGCCGTACGCGATCCCGGCGTAGTCCTGCTTCGACGTCACGTAGGAGACGCCGAGCTTGCGGGCCTTCTGCTCGGTGAGCCCGACGGAGGCGACCTGCGGGTGGGTGAACACCGCGTGCGGCACGAACCGGTGGTCGGCCTTGATCCGCTCGTCCGGGTGCAGCAGGTTGTGCTGCACCACCCGGGATTCGTGGTTCGCGACGTGCTTCAGCTCGTGCGGCGAGGACAGGTCGCCGAGCGCGTAGATGCCTTCGACGACGGTCTCCTGGTAGTCGTCGACCACGACGTGCCCACTGTCCATTGTGGTCACTCCGGTGACGGCGACGTCGAGGGTGTCCGAGTTCGGCTTCCGGCCGGTGGCGACCAGCAGCAGGTCGGCTTCGACGGTCTCGGCGCCCTGCGGACCTTCGAGGTCCAGCGCGACGCCGTCGGCCGTCTTGCGCGCCCGCACGGTCTTGCGCTCGAGACGGACGTCGAAGCGTTCCGACGCCAGTTCGGTGAAGCGCGCGCTGACGTCCTCGTCTTCGCCGCGCAGCAGCCGCGCGGACCGGTTGACCAGCGTGACCCGCACCCCGAAGGACGCGAAGACGTGCGCGAACTCGGCCGCGATGTACCCGCCGCCGAGGATGACGATCCGCTCGGGCAGCTCGTCGAGCCGCATCACGGTGTCGGAGGTGTGGTAGCCGGTGTCCTCGATGCCGGGGATCTCCGGGATGACCGGACGTCCGCCCGCGGCAAGCACGAACTTGTCGGCGGTGAGCACCTCGTCGGCGCGGCCGTCGGTGAAGCTGACGCGCAGCTCCTTGTGCCCGGTGAAGCGGCCGGTGCCCTCGTAGACGTCGACGTTCTTGTTGTCCTCGTGGCTGCGGCGGTACTCCGCGCCCCCGGCGGCGATCGGGTCGATCCGGCCGAAGATGCGGTCGCGGATGTCGCGCCAGCGCACGCCCTTCAGCTCTTCGTCGACTCCGTACTTCGCGCTGTGCGAAGGCGTGTACGCGACGTCGGCGGCGTACACGAACATCTTCGTCGGGATGCAGCCGACGTTCAGGCAGGTGCCGCCGAAGGTGCCCTTCTCCACGATCGCCGTCTTCTTGCCGGCGAAACCGGGCCCGAGGATCGAGTTCCCCGATCCCGTCCCGACGATCACCAGGTCGTAGTGGGGCACTGCATCCTCCGCGGGGGTTCGGTCCGGTCGATTCACCCTAGCCAACCGCCTGCGCGAAGCGGGTGTTCCCGGCTGTGCTTAACGTCGTATTACGTGCTCAGTGGCCGTTGCCGGTGAAGTGCATCCGGTCCTTCGGGCTGGTCCAGGCCCCGCCCCAGCTCCAGCCGATCGCCGCGAACGCCCGCACGGTCGCGTCGCCGGCCAGGACCATGCCCGGACGGCGGTTCGTGCGGTCCAGGTAGGCCGACGCCAGCTCGGGCAGTACGAGCTTGCCCTGGGTGTAGGGGTTGCAGAACGGGTTGACGTCCACCGCGAGCCCGTAGGCGTGCGCCGACCAGGACGTCTGCCCGCGGGCCGGGCGGCAGACGAACGCGCTGGTCGAGTTGCCGTCGCCGGTCGGCGGCGCGGTGAGCTCGGCCGGGCTGGTCACGCGCATCTCCTCCAGCGGGAAGCGCGCCGCGAACAGCTGTCCGAAGACTTTGGTGATCCCGGCGGCGCCGGTCGTGTTGACCAGCATCTCGCCGGTGTGCGCGCGGCCGTCGAAACCCCAGAACGACATCGTCAGGTAGCGCAGGTCGGTCGCCTTGACCGGGCAGGCGGGCTGCCAGGTGCTGCGCGCGAGGACGGCGGCGGGCACCGCGCTGATCGTCGAGGCGTAGCGGCCGCCGGACGGGGGCGGAAGGAGGTCTTTTGTCGGAAGTGCCCGGTTCACCAGTTCGGGTGGTGTCGGTTCGACCGCGCCGAACCCGTCCGGGCCGACGGGGAGGGGCCGGGCACCCACCTGCCAGGTGACGGCGGGCGCGCTCGACGGCTTCGGCGGCGCCGAAGTCACCGGAGCGGGGGGTTTGGACACGGTCGTCGAGAACGGCGTCGCGGCCACCGGCTGCGGTGTGGAGGGGACTTCCGACGTGCAGGCGCCCAGCGTGAAGGCCATGACCGCCCCGGAGACCATCGCCGCTGTCCGTCGCATCCGTCCAGCCTGACAGAAGCGTTGGGTGAGCGCGGAGTCCACCCGTTTCAGTGACACCGTTTCGGGCCCACTCCGATTAGGGTATTCAGCGCCACTCGTTCACGCACCGGAGTCATCCGGGTGCCGAGTGTTCTGTCTTGTGCTGCTGTGAAGAGGGGAACGTCCCATGTCCGTGAAGTCCCGTCGATCCCTGCTGCTCGCGTGCGGCGCGTTCCTCGCGGTCACCGCCGTGGCCGTCCCAGTGGTCGTCGGCACGGCGTCGGCGGACCCGGCGTCGGCCAACCAGCCGCGGATCGTGGGCGGCGACAAGGCGTCCCTTTCCGACCACCCGTACGCGGTCTACCTGACCGACGCGGGCGGCAACCAGTTCTGCGGCGCGGTGATCGTCAGCTCCACGGCGGTCGCGACGGCCGCGCACTGCGCCAAGGCGGTCTCGAAGCAGGACGTCCGCGTGGTTGAGGGCCGGGAGGACAAGCGGACCGACGACGGCGAGGCGCTGAGCGTCTCCAAGATCTGGATCAGCACCGGGTACAACGACCCGACGCAGGGTGACGACATCGCCGTGCTGACCGTCCGCGGCCAGCTCGACTACCGGCCCGCGAAGCTGCCGGACAGCGAGGACGTCTACCGCACCGGCACGAAGGCGACGGTGCTCGGCTGGGGCCGGGTCGCCGACGGCGGCGCCCGCTCCGACTACCTGCGCAGCGCCCAGGTGCCGCTGGTCTCGGATTCGGAGTGCAGCGCCGACTACAACGTCTACAACAGCAAGTCCATGGTCTGCGCCGGGTACGCCGACGGCGGCATCGACGCCTGCCAGGGTGATTCGGGCGGCCCGCTCGTCGTGGGCGACACGCTGATCGGGATCGTCTCGTTCGGCGACGGCTGCGGCAAGGCGGGCAAGCCGGGTGTCTACACCCGCGTCTCGGCCTACGTCGACGACATCCGGGCCCAGGCCAAACAGCGCCTCTTCTGAGCGTGGTAAGCAGGGGTATGCCGACCCTGCACGACGCGTCCGGACCCGAGCTCACCGCCGCCCAGCTGCACGACATCCTCCGCCTGCGCGTGGACGTGTTCGTCGTGGAGCAGAAGGCCGCCTATCCCGAGCTCGACGGCCGTGACCTGCGGCCGGACACCCGTCACCTGTGGTTCGAAGACGCCGGCGGCGTCACCTCGTACCTGCGGGTGCTCGCCGACCCGGGTGGTGTCCGCCGCATCGGACGGGTGGCCACGGCCGCGACCGCCCGCGGCCGGGGCCTCGCGGCCCAGCTGATGGACGCGGCCCTCACCACCCCCGGCGAGTACGTCCTGGACGCGCAAACGTACGTCCAGGGTTTCTACGCGCGCTACGGCTTCGTCGCGGAAGGCGCCGAGTACACCGACGAAGACGGCATCCCGCACATCACGATGCGCCGCCTCCCGCGGTAAGGCTCAGGCGGTCGCGCCCCGCGGCGCGGTCGCCGTGATCACCTTCACCGCACGGTCCACATCGGACTCCGTGAGGTCGGCCCGCGCGGTCAGCCGCAGCCGGGAAACGCCGTCCGGCACCGACGGCGGCCGGAAGCACCCGACCCGGATGCCCTGCTCGGCACACGCCGCCGCCCAGGCGACAGCCGTCTCCGCCGAAGGCGCCTGGATCGAGATGACGGCGGCGTCCGGCACACTCGCCTTCAACCCCGCCGCCTTCAGTGACATCGCGAGGTTTCCCGCGTTCTCGAGGACCTTCTCCGCCAGCCCCGGCTCTTCCTTGAGCGCGTGCAACGCGGCCAGTGCGGCGGCCGCGCTCGCCGGCGCCAAAGCGGTGTCGAAGATGAAGCTGCGCGCCGTGTCCACGAGATGCTTGATCACCCGGCGCGGCCCCAGCACCGCGCCGCCCTGCGCGCCGAGGGACTTCGACAGCGTCAACGTCGTGACGACGTCGGGCGCGCCCGCGAGCCCGGCCGCGTGCACCGCGCCACGGCCGCCTTCGCCGAGGACGCCGAAGCCGTGCGCGTCGTCGACCAGCATCGCCGCGCCGTGCGCACGGCAGATCCCGGCCAGCTCGGCCAGCGGCGCGAGGTCACCGTCGACCGAGAACACCGAGTCCGTCACCATCAGCGCCCGCGGCTTGCGCCGGGTCGCGAGCGCGTGCTTGATCGCCGACGGCGACCCGTGCGCGACCGCCGCGACGTCCGCCCGGGACAGCCGGCAGCCCTCGATCAGCGACGCGTGGATGTACTTGTCGGTGACAATCGCGGCTTCGGACCCCGAAAGCGCCGTCACCGCGCCGAGGTTCGCGGCGAACCCGGAGGAGAAGACGAGCGCCGCCTGCGTGCCGCAGAACCGCGCGAGCTCCATTTCCAGCTCGGTGTGCAGCTCCGTCGACCCGGTGACCAGCCGGGACCCGGTCGAGCCGGCGCCCCAGCGGAGCGCGGCGGCCGCGGACGCCCCGGCGACCCGCTTGTCACGGGCCAGCCCGAGGTAGTTGTTGCCGGCCAGGTCCAGCTCGTCGCTCTGCGCGGGACGCGGCCGCAGCTGCCGCACGAGCCCCGCGTTCGCCCGCTTCTCCGCCTCGGTGTCGAGCCAGTCGAAAACCTCTTCGGGCGGGAGCGTCGGCGGCGTAGTCACGTCCCGCAGTCTCGCATCCGGGCCCGGCACAACGGGGAAGCGGGCCCGGAAACGCCGGAAGCCCCGGACCACGAGGGTCCGGGGCTTCCGAAGGGAAAACTCAGCTGTCGTAGCCGCGACGCGGGCCACGGCTCGGGCGGCCGTAACCGCCGCCGTTGCCCGAGCGGGGCTGACGGCCGCGGCCACCGAAGCCGCCGGGACGGCCTTCGCGGTGGCCGGAGCCTTCGCGGGAACCCTGGTGGTACCCGCCGCGGTCGCCCCCGCGGTCACCACGGTCGCCGCCGTAGCTGCTGCCACCACGGTCGCCGCCGCGGTCACGGTCTCCGCGGTAACCACCGCGGCTCGAGCCGCCGAAGCCACGGTCGCCGCGGAAGCCACCGCCGCCGCGACGCGGGTTCTCGCGCCGCCGCTCGATGACCGGCTCGCCGCTGGGCTCGCGGGCCCCGGTGATGCGCGACAGCGCGTCGTCACCCGGACGGACCATCGTGGACTCGGCGCGGACGCCGGCCCGGTCGGTCATCCGCTTGACCATCCGGCGCTGGTCGTTGGTGACCAGCGTGACGACCACACCGGACGCGCCGGCGCGCGCCGTGCGGCCCGCGCGGTGCAGGTAGTCCTTGTGGTCGGCCGCCGGGTCGACGTGCAGCACCAGCGAGATGTCGTCGACGTGGATGCCGCGCGCCGCGACGTCCGTGGCGACGAGCACCGGCGAGTGGCCTTCCTTGAAGTCGGCCAGGACGCGGTTGCGCTGCCCCTGCGTCTTGCCGCCGTGCAGGGCTTGCGCGTTCACGCCCTGCTCGCGCAGCCGCTCGGTGAGGCGGTCGACGTGGTGCTTGGTCCGCACGAACATGATCGTGCGGCCCTCGCGGGCGCCGATCTGCGTGATGATGTCCTGCTTGTCCTGGTGCGAAACCTGGAGCACGTGGTGGTCCATGGTGTCGACGCTCGCGGTCGACGGCGCGACCGAGTGCGTGACCGGGTCGCTCAGGTACTGACGCACGAGCCGGTTGACGTCACCGTCGAGCGTCGCCGAGAACAGCAGGCGCTGCCCACCCGGCGGGGTGAGGTCCATGATCTCGCGGACCTGCGGCATGAAGCCCATGTCGGCCATCTGGTCGGCCTCGTCGAGGGCGATGAAGTTGCAGTCGCCCAGGTGCGCGGTGCCCTGGCGGACGTGGTCCGACAGCCGGCCCGGGGTGGCGATCAGCAGGTCGACACCGCGGGAAAGCGCGTCGGCCTGGCGGGTGAAGGCCATGCCGCCGACGGCGGTGCGGCACCACAGGCCGAGGGACTTGGCCAGCGGGGTCAGCGAGTCGGCCACCTGCATGGCCAGCTCGCGGGTCGGGACCAGGATCAGCGCGCGGGGGCGCTTCGGGCGGGCCTTGCCGCCGTCGAGCCGGGCCAGCATGGCCAGGCCGAAGGCGAGGGTCTTGCCGGAGCCGGTCTGGGCGCGGCCCAGCACGTCGCGGCCGGCCAGCGCGTCCGGGATGGTCGCGGACTGGATCGGGAAGGGGGTGGTGATGCCCGCCTCGGCCAGCGCGCGGAGCAGCGGCTCCGGCAGGCCCAGCTGGGCGAAGGTCTTGGTCGCCACGGTCTCGACCGCGTCGTCGCGCAGCATGTCCCCGCCCGCGGGCCGCTGGCGCGGCTTGCGGTCGGGACGGTCCGCGCGCGCGGACGTCGAGGACGGACCGGAGTTGAACGTGACTGTCACAAATGCCTCTCGGACGTGGTTCGTCGCAAGGAGGCCCGGGCTCCCCGCGCGCAGGCACGGCAAGATGGTGTGCGGTGGGCGTTCACAAGGACGGACCCGGCACACTGTGTCTTGCGCTTTCCGACACTGCGCGCCGCTGGGGGGTTACGGATCACCGCGAGCCATTCGGTGGCTCTGGAGGCGACGGACACCAACTCATCCACGCCGCCGGTTGCGGTCTGTACATACTGTACCCGAGCCGGAGCTGGGACTACGCATCGAGGTCACCGGTTGTGGGCGGCGTCGCAGACGTGTTCCGCGCCACATCCGCGCCGCCGCCCCGCGATCACCCGAGCCCGGCCGTCGTCGCCAGCTCCGCCAGCAGCTCATCGGTCCTGGTGACGTCCTCGCCGAGGCCCCGGCCGTGGAACCAGCCGGCCAGGTTGCGCACGTCCCGCGCCAGGAACTCGACCCCGCCGGGGTTGGCCACGACGTCGACCACCTGGGGCAGGTCGATCACCACCAGCCGGCCTCGGTGCACGAGCACGTTGTACGCCGAGAGGTCGCCGTGGGCGAGCCCCTCGGACGCGAGCAGCTCGAGCGCCGCGGTCGCCTGGTGCCAGAGGTCTGTGAGTTCCACCGGGTCCGGGCGTGCCTGGGCCAGCCGGGGTGCGGCCGTCCCGTCGTCCTCGCCGACGAACTCGAGGAGCAGCTCGGTGCCGTTGCGCTGCACCGGGTACGGCACCGGCGCGCCGAGCGTCCACAAGCGACTCAGGGCGGCGAACTCTGCGACGGCCCACTGTTCGGCGATGAGGTTGCGGCCGAACGCCGTGCGGTGCTCGATCGCGCGCATCTCGCGGGAGCGGCGCATCCGCCGCCCTTCGAGGTACCCCGCGTCGCGGTGGAACAGCTTGTGTTCGTCGCTGCGGTAGCGCTTCGCGGCGAGCAGGGCTCCCGGCGTGCCGGGCAGGCCACGCCGCAAGAGGTGGACATCGGCCTCCTTGCCGGTCTTGAGGACGCCGAGGTCGGTGTCGACCGCGGCGAGCTCGGTGACCACCCAGTCCGGCCGGGGGAGCGGGCCGTGTTCGGCGTCGTCCCAGGTGGACCAGCGGTCGGCGTCGTCGGGCAGCTGGTTTTCGGTGTAGGCGTCGTCGCGCAGCTTCGCGAGGCGGACGCGTTCGCCCTCGGTCAGCCGCCCGCTGCGGGTGGGTTCGGGGTCGTCTTCGAACCGCGCCGTCCGGCGGCGGGTGGTCCGGGGGTCTTCTTCGTCGAGCCGAGCTCGGCGGCGTCCGCTGCCGGCCGGACGGTGTTCGTCGAACAGGTCGAAGTCTTCGAAGTCGTGCTGGCGCACTGGTGGGGTTCTCCTTGGTCAGGGATGCCCCACCGGGCGCGTGGTCAGCCTCGGGGGGCGGGTGGGCGAGGGCGCGGAAGGGCCCGGACAGTCATCACGAGTCGCACCTCCTGCTCTTCCCACTCCGGCTCCCTGCCGGATGCGCTTCAGCTTGCCGGACCGATCCGGGGCCGCGCAACCGAATAGCACGAACGGACCGTTCGCGCCCTTTCCTTGTATTCGGCCCGCCGCCGTGGTCACGATGAACGGGCAAGCCGAGCGAGGAGGGGTGGATGGATTCCTACGACGTCGTGGTCGTCGGTGGCGGTCACAACGGGCTGGTGGCGGCCGCGTACCTGGCGCGGGCGGGCCGGTCGGTGCTCGTGCTCGAACGGCGGGGCGAGACCGGCGGCGCCGCGGTGTCGTTCCGCGCGTTCGACGGGGTCGACGTCCGGCTGTCGCGCTACTCGTACCTGGTCAGCCTGCTGCCCAAGAAGATCATCGCCGACCTCGGCCTCGACGTGCGGCTGAAGCGGCGCCGGATGTCGTCCTACACACCCGCCGGCGACTCGGGTCTCCTTGTCGACACCGGCGACGACGCCCGGACGGCGGCGTCGTTCCGCGCGCTCACGGGGTCCACAGCGGACTTCGCGGCGTGGCAGCGGTTCTACGAGCTGACCAGGCGCGTCGCCGAACGCACTTTCGGCACCCTGACCGAGCCTCTGCTGTCCGAAGTGGACTTCCGGGACCGGGTCGGCGACGAAGAAGCGTGGTCGACGCTGTTCGAGCGGCCGATCGGCGAGGCGCTCACGGCGTGGTTCGGCGACGACACCGTGCGCGGAGTCGTGCTCACCGACGCGCTGATCGGCACCTTCGCCTCGGCAGGCGGAGCGGACCTGCGGCAGAACCGGTGCCTGCTCTACCACGTGATCGGCAACGGCACCGGCGACTGGGACGTGCCGGTCGGCGGCATGGGCGCGGTCACCGGCTCGCTCGCGGCGGTGGCGGCCGCGGCGGGCGCGCGCCTGGTGACCGGCGCGGAGGTGCTGTCGCTCGACCCGGACGGCGAGGTGCGCTACCGCCGTGACGACACCGAGCACGTCGTGCGGGGCGGGCACGTCCTGGCGAACGTCGCGCCGGCCACCCTCACGCGGCTGCTGGGCGAGGAGCCGCCGGAGCGGCCCGAAGGCGCCCAGCTGAAGGTGAACATGGTGCTGTCGCGGCTGCCGAAGCTGCGTGACCCGGCCGTCGACCCGGCCGAGGCGTTCGGCGGCACGTTCCACGTCAACGAAACCTTCGGCCGGCTGGAAACGGCGTACCGCGAGGCGGCGGCGGGGCAGATCCCCACGCTGCCGCCGTGCGAGATCTACTGCCACTCGCTGACGGACCCGTCGATCCTGGGTCCGGCCGAGCGCGCGGCCGGCGCCCAGACCCTCACCCTGTTCGGCCTGCACATGCCCGCGCGGCTCTTCGAAGGGCGCAACGAGGAGGCGCGCGAAGCGGCGTTGCGCGCGACGCTGGCTTCGCTGAACAGCGTGCTGGCCGAGCCGATCGAGGACTGCCTGCTGACCGGGCCGGACGGGAAACCCTGTGTGGAGGCGAAGACCCCGCTCGACCTGGAGGCCGAGCTGGGCCTGCCGGCCGGGCACATCTTCCACCGGGACCTGTCCTGGCCGTTCGCGCAAGATCCGGGCCAGGCGGGCAGGTGGGGCGTCGAAACGGCGCACGACCGCGTCCTGCTGTGCGGCGCGGGCGCGACGAGGGGAGGTGGTGTCAGCGGCATTCCGGGCCACAACGCGGCGATGGCGGTGCTGGGCCTTCCCGGTCGGTGATCCCCATTTGTTTTCCATACGGCGGATATCCGGTCCGCGGGGTCAACGACTCCCGGCCGCCATCTCCCTCCGGAGATCGCCGAGGGTGCGTGCGGCTCACCGCGCACTGCCGCGTGCCACTTCAAGATCGACCGCGCAATGGGCGACTGGCTCACCACTCCGTGACGCGAGGTTCGCGCCGCCCGAAAGGGTCAACCGCCGTGTTCGGCGCACAGGCAGCCGACGCCCGGCTCGATCCACTCCTGCCCGGCCCACTCCGGGTGCCGCTCCAGCAGCAGGGCCCGGACTTCCGCGACGATCTCCGCCTGCGCCATCGCGGAGTCGCGTCGTCGCCAGGTCTCGTCGCGCAGCTCGCGCAGGTAGTCGCGGACGTCGGTGAGCACGGCGCCGCCGCCGACCTCCCCGTGGCCCGGGACCACCACCCGCGGCTCGTCCGCCACCAGCCGGTCGAGGACCGTGAGCCAGCCGATGCCGGAGACGTCCGCGTCGTGCGGCGGGAACCACGGGAAGATCGCGAACTGCCCGGTTTCGGCCAGGTCGCCGGTGAACAGGACCCCGGCGTCCGGCACCTCGACGACCTGGTCGCCCTTCGTGTGCCCGCGGCCGGTGGGGCGCAGCCGGACCGTCCGGCCGCCGAGGTCGAGCTCGTGCGTGCCGTCGTAGACGACGTCGGGCGCCGGCACCCGGACGCCGTCGAGGCGCCGGGCGATCACCTCGCCGAGGCCGCGGAACATCTCCAGGTAACCCGGGCCCTTGGTGCTCAGGTCGTCGGCCTGGGTGCGGTTGACCAGGTAGGTGGCCTCGCCGGCGAACACCTGCGCGCCGAACGCGTGCTCGGGGTGGAAGTGCGTCGTGGTCAGGTAAAGGCGACGGCCCTTCGCCACTTCGGTCGCGAAGGCGAGGACCTCCGAGGCGTTGGCGGTGCCGATGCCGGTGTCGACGACCAGGACGGCGTCCCGGCCGCCGACCACGCCGATGTTGGGCACCAGGTCGACGTGGTCGTTCGGGATCACGAGCAGGTCCGGGGCGAGCTCGCGGGCGCCGCCGACGCGGACGGCGGGATCGGTCGGTTCGGTCATGCCCCGATTCCACCGCCGGGGCGGCGCTCCCGTCCAAGACCGGTTGTGCGGAGCCGATACCCGGCGAATATCGTCGCCGGTCATGGAGCTACGCACGCTTCGGTACTTCGTGGCGGTCGCCGAGGAACTCCACTTCGGGCGTGCCGCCACGCGGCTGCACATGAGCCAGCCGCCGCTGAGCCGGGCGATCAAGCAGCTGGAGGCGGACGTCGGCGCCGTCCTGCTCGTCCGGTCCGCCGCGGGGGTCGCGCTCACCCCGGCCGGGGCCGCGCTGCTGGCCGAAGCGCGGGCGCTGCTCGACCACGCCGATCAGGCGCGGGTGCGCGTGGCCGCCGCGGCCGGCGCCGCGACGCTCACCGTCGGCATCCTCGCCGACAACGCCGACCCGGGCGCGACGCGCCTCGCCGACGCCTACCGCCGCCGGCACCCCGAGGTCGAAGTCGTCGTCCGCGACACCGACCTGACCGACCCGACCTGCGGGCTGCGCGCCGGGCTGGTCGACGTCGCCCTGACACGCGGGCCGTTCGACGAGACCGGCCTGACCGTCCGGCAGCTGCGCGCCGACCCGGTGGGCGCGGTGCTGCGCGCCGACGACCCGTTGGCCCGCCGGGAAAGCCTGGTGCTGGCGGACCTGGCCGGCCGCCGCTGGTTCCGGTTCCCGGACGGCACCGACCCGGTCTGGCAGGCGTACTGGCACGGCGGTGAACCCCGCGACGGGCCGGTGGTGCGCGCCGTGCAGGAGTGCGTCGGGGCCGTGCTCTGGAACGGCACCGTCGGCCTGATGCCGCTGGGGCACCGGCCGCCCGGGGAGCTGGCCGTCGTGCCGCTGACCGACCTGGCGCCGAGTCCGGTGGTCGTCGCGTGGAAGGACGCCGGACCGCTGGTCAGGTCGTTCGCCGGGCTCGCGACGGCCGCGTATCAGACCACCGGCGGACGCCGGACGTCGTAGAGGTCCCAGTCCAGCTGCCAGAACGCGTCGATGCCGTGCTCGCGGATGTACTGGCGCTCGGTGTCGTGCACGGGGTAACAGCCGGCGATGCTGATCGGCGGGCCGCCGAGGTCGATCAGCGTGTACTGGTGCGCGTCCAGGCCCGCGGGCGCCGAGACGGCGAACGCCGTCATGCCGGACTCCGGCGCGATCGGCTGCCCGAAGTCGATGGTGTCGCCGTAGACGAACGGGCAGGTGCCCCGCAGCTGCTCGGCGAGGTAGCCGATGGCCAGCGCCCACACCGGGTCGTCGGACCGGACGCTGATCCACAGCTCCGGTCTCACGCCGTGCCAGTCGGGGTGGTCGGCCAGCGAAAGCCCGTACGTCGCGCCGGTCAGGTAGCGCGGTTCCGGCTCGTCGGCGTAGACGAACGCGATGACGTCGTCGAGCTCGGGATGGGTGGACGGGATCGGCTGCAGGCGGGCCTCGGTGTCCCCGGTCAGGGTGTCGAGATGGGCGAAATACCGCTCGGCACGGCTCGGCATGGCGCGCAGCATACGACCCGCCCGTCGAGCCGCGGTGGTGCGCCGTTGGCCCGGGCGCGGCAGTTTCGGGCAGGGTGGGGGACATGCGAGTGCTCGTGATCGGAAGCGGAATCGGCGGCGCGGCGACGGCTTGGCACCTGGCGGGCCGGGGCGCGGAGGTGGTCGTGGCGGACGCGGCGCGCCCGGGGACGGCCACCGAGGCCGGCGCCGGCATCGTCAGCCCCTGGACGTCGCGCTGGGAAGACGCGCTCTACCCGCTCGCGGCGGCCGCGGGCCGGTACTACCGCGAGTTCACGGCGGAGGTCGAGGACTCGTCGTTCGAGGTCGTCGGCGGGATGATCGTCTCGGCCGACGAGGCCGAGCTGGCCGAAGCGCACGCACGCCTGACGGCGCGGGCGGTGGACGCGCCGGAGATCGGCGAGATCCGGCGGCTCGGCCCGGACCAGGCCCGCGAGCTGTTCCCGCCGCTGGCGCCCGGGCTGAGCGCGGTCCACCTGGCCGGCGCCGGCCGGGTCGACGGCCACCGGCTGCGTCGCGCGCTGCTGTCCGCCGCCGAGCGCCGGGGCGCGAAGTTCGTCGAGGGCGAGGTCGCCTTCCGGGCCGACGGGACGGTCGCGAGCCCGGCCGGCCCGCTGGAGGCGGACAGCGTGGTGGTCGCGGCCGGCGCGTGGAGCCGGGAGCTGCTGGCGCCGCTGGGCGTCGACCTCCCGGTGACGCCGCACCGCGGCCAGATCAGCCACTTCGACCTGCCGGACACGGACACGGCGGCGTGGCCGGTGGTGCTGCCCCGCACCAGCCACTACCTCCTGGCCTTCGGCGGCGGCCGCGTGGTGGCGGGCGCGACCCGCGAGGCGGAGGCCGGCTTCGACTACCGCGTGACGGCGGCCGGTCAGCGCGAGGTGCTGGACAACGCGCTGACGGTCGCCCCGGGCCTGGCCGACGCGACCTTGGCGGAGACGAGGGTGGGCTTCCGCCCGGGCACCCCGGACGGCTTGCCGATCCTCGGCCTGCTGCGCCCGGGCCTGGCGGTGTCGACGGGCTTCGGCGCGGGCGGGCTGACGAACGGGCCGTTCGCGGGAAAGCTGGTGGCGGCGCTGGCGCTGGGCGAGGACCCGGGCTTCGACCTGAGCCCGTTCGCCCCGGACCGGTTTTGAGCGAACTCCGCCTTCGCCGCGCGACGGAGTCGGACATTCCGGCATTGCTGGCAATCCTCGACGGCGCGAGCGTCTGGCTCGGCGGGCGGGGGACCGACCAGTGGGCGGGTGCCCGCTGGCGCGCGGACGAGCTGCGCCCGGACCTCGCGACGGGCGGGTTGCGGGTGGCTGAGAACGGCACTTTCCCCGCGAAAGAGGCGTGCTCCGGCGACCCCGTTGCGACCATCACCCTCGGCGAAACGCCCGCCTCCCATTGGCGGCCCGAGGACGACCCCGCTTCCGCGCTCTACCTCAGCCACTTCGCCGTCGACCGGGCTCTCGCTGGGCGGGGCGTCGGTGCCTGGTTGCTCGACAAGGCCGCCAGGGAAGCCGCGCAGCGCGGAAAGCGGTCGCTGCGGCTTGACGCCTGGACCACCAACACCCGCCTGCACGCGTACTACCGGAGTCAGGGCTTCCGGCTCGTGCGGATCGCCGCGGACAGCCTCTCCGGCGCCCTCTTCGAACGGGCCGTCAGCCCTCCGTGACCAGCTCCAGCGCGTGGTCGCCGGTGCGCTCGACCGTCAGGCCCGCCTTCGTGATCACCTTCACCAGCTGGTCCACAGTGGACGGTTCCGCCCGCGTCTCGGCCAGCACCCGCGCCAGGCGGCCCTTGTACGCCTTGTTGAAGTGGCTGACCGTCACCCGCTCGCCGCGGGCGTTCTCCGTCACCACGCGGACCGTCACCGCGTCCGGGCGCAGCTTCGCGAACGCCGAATACGTGCCCGACCGCAGGTCCACCACCAGCCCCTCGACCTGCTGCAGCACCGGCTCGAGAACCGGCTTCCACAGCCCGCGGACCGTCCCGACCGACGGCAGCGCGTTCCCGCCCGACAGCCGGTACGCCGGGATCGGGTCGGTCGCCGAGACCACCCCGAACACCGACGACGTCACCGCCAGCCGCCGGTGCGCCTTCGCCAGGCCCGCCTTCGTGAAGCTCTTCACGTCCAGCGCGTCGTACAGCACCCCGGTGTAGCGGCGCAGCGCCGGCATCGTCGGCGACGACCACAGCTCCGCGTTGCGCGCGACCTCCCCGGCCTGGCGCTCGGTGATGCCCAGCGCCGCGATGCTGGCCGGGACGTCCTGGGCCAGCTCGGCCAGCGCGTCGACGAGCTTCGCGCGCGTCGGGTTCAGCTCGGGGAACGACAGCGCGCCGAGGTCGAGCGCGCCGCCGCGGCCGCCGTCAGCCTTGGTTTCGGAAGGGGGGAGGAGCACCAGCACGCATCGAGCGTAAATCGGGGTGCGCGGCCGCCGTCGCCCGGCCTAGCCTCGCGGGATGGACCTGACCTGGCGCCCGTTGACCCTCGACGACGTCCCCGCGCTCACCCGCCTGTACGCGGCGGCCGAGGAAGTCGACCGGACGGGTGAGCACCTCAGCGCCGACGACCTCCGCGAGGAGCTCGAGGGCCCCAACGTCGACCTGGCCCGCGCCACGACCGGCGCCTGGGCGGGCGAGCGGCTCGTCGGGTACGGCCTGGTCCGCCGCCGCGACGCCGCGAACCCCGTGCACATGGTCCGGCTCCAGTCGGTCGTGCACCCGGCCTACCGCGGCGCCACGGTCGGCGTTCACCTGGTCGAGTGGTTCGGACGCACGAGCCGCGAGGTCAGCGAGCGTGTGTTCCCCCGGGCGCCGCTGGAGCTGCACCACGGCATCCACCAGAACGAACGCTGGATCGCCGGCGTCCTCGCCGACGCGGGATACACGCACAACCGGACGATGGTCAACATGCGTGTCGGCCTCGCAGATCTTCCACCGCAGCCGCCGCTGCCGGAGGGCGTCGAGGCGGTGCCGTTCGAGTTCAAGCACGACCTCGCGGTGCTCGACGCCCGCAACGACACCTTCGCCGGCCACTGGGGCAGCACGGTCTACGAGCCCGACGCCTGGCGCCACCTCGTGACCGGCTCCAAGGACTTCCGCCCGGACCTGTCGTACCTCGTCCTCGACGGCGACAAGGTCCTCGCGTTCGTGCTGAGCCACTTCTACGCGTCCGACACCGAGGTGACGGGCATCCGCGAGCACTACGCCAGCTGGGTGGGAACGAGGGAAGTGTTGCGCGGCCGCGGTGTCGCGTCCGGGTTGCTGGGCCACGTGGTGCTGGCGGCGAAGGCGGCGGGCTTCGACCGGTCGGCGCTGAACGTCGACGTCGACAACGCCCACCGCGCGCTGGGTGTTTACGAACGGTGCGGATATCGCGTCGACGACGAATGGCACGTGTACGTGCTGTCCTGAATTCGGGACGCCCCACCGCCGATCGGGGAATGGACGGCATTCGTACGATCGCTTCATGAAGCCGACTTCCGCTTCCCCGGGTTCGAGAGCACTTGCCGCTTCGCTGCGCGAAGTCCGCGAAGCGCGCGGTAAAGGGCTTCGCCAGCTCGCGCGGATGGTGCGGATTCTGCCGCAGTTGTTGTCGGCGTGGGAGAAAGGGCAGCGCAGCCCCAGCCCGGAGGACGTGGCCCGCCTGCTGGGCGCTCTTCAGGTGGACGACGCGACCTACCACCGCATGATGCGCCTGGCCAGACGCGCCAAGGACGACAACTGGCTCGATTCGAACCCGTCGGACCTGCCGCCCGCCTTGAGCGGGATCGTCGAGTACGAGCGCACCGCAACGAACATCACGAACTGGGAACCGGCGATCTTGCCAGGCCTGCTGCAGACCGCCGACTACGCCCGGGCGATCCTGAGCAATTCGGAAATCAGCCTCCAGCAGGCCGATTCGATGCTGGTGGCCCGGCTGAACCGGCAGCGGATCCTCACCAAGGCTGATCCGGTACGTCTTGCCGTCTTCATCAGCGAGATCGCGATCCGAGAACAGGTGGGCGGTCCGGATGTGATGTCAGACCAGATCGATTACTTGCTCGAAGTGGTGGATCGGCCCAACATTTCGCTGCGTATCGTGCCTGCGAACATCGGCTACCATCCGGGGTTGCTGGGCTCGTTCATCCTTTACGAGTTCGCGGCTCTGCCGCCGATCGTGCACCTGGAGAACTCGCACGCCACGGCATTTCTGCTCGATGAAGAGGTTGTCCGGCGCTATCGGAAGCAGGCTAAGCTGCTTAGTGGCAAGGCATTGACCGAGGACGCCACCCGGGCACTGCTGCGGGAGGCGGCACGATGAGCGCGGAGGCCGCCGCATGGACCACATCACCTGGCGCAAGGCGAGTTACAGCGGCACCGAGTCCAATTGCGTCGAGGTGGGCTGGCGAAAAGCGAGCCACAGTGGCGGTCAGTCCAACTGCGTCGAGGTTCGGGTTGATCTCTCCGTGGGCGTCCGGGACACCAAGGCCCGGGAGCACGGCCAGCTGACCGTGTCCCGCGCCGCCTGGACCGCCGCCGTCACCGCTCTACGAGGTTGAGCAGCTCCTCTCCCGTCACGTACCTCCGCAGCTGCTCCGCCGCCAGCTTCTTCGCGCGCGGATAAAACGACGCCGACCCACCCGCGATGTGCGGGGTGATGACCACGCCCGGGACCGTCCACAGTGGATGGTCCGACGGCAGCGGCTCCGGGTCGGTCACGTCGAGGCCGGCGCGCAACCGTCCGGCCCGGGTCTCGGCCAGGAGCGCCGCTGTGTCGATCGCGGTGCCGCGGCCGACGTTGACCACGAGGGCGTCGTCGGGCAGGGCCGCCAGCTCGTCGGCGCCGATCAGGCCACGCGTCGACGCCGTGTCCGGCAGGATCAGCACCACGATGTCGGCCTCGGGCAGCAGCGCGGGCAGCTCGTCGACGCCGTGGACGTCCTCCGCCGGCCGCGCGCGGCTCGCCACCCGCGTCACCACGGCTTCCGCCGCCACCAGCTGTCGTTCGATGGCCTGGCCGATGGAGCCGTGGCCGACCAGCAGCACGCGGCTGTCGGCGAGGGAGCGCGTGTGCTCGCGCTTCCACTCACCGCGCGTCTGCTGCGCGAACCACCGCGGCAGGTCGCGCTGCGCCGCGTGGATCAGGGCGAGCGCGTGCTCGGCGACGCTCAGGTCGTGCAGCCCCCGCCCGTTCGCCAGCCGGACGTCCGGCGGCAGCAGCGGCACGAGCGTCTCGACGCCGGCCGACAGCGACTGCACCACCCGCAGCGACGGCAGCCGTTCGACCAGCTTCGGCGGCTCCGGCCCGCGGTCGTAGGGGAGCACGTAGAACTCGACGCCGTCGAGCTCGGCCGGCGGGGCTGCGACGCCGTCGTAGTAGGCGGCCTCGACCCCTCGGGCACGGCGATGTCGGTCCACGGCAGCAGTACACGAGCGCTCATGCCGCCTTTCTACAGGCAGCTGCGCGTCGGTCACGAATCCGTGGGATGTGTCGGCTCCGGATGCGGATCGGCGTAGTCGTCCGGCGGCTGTCCGGCGAATTCGTCGAACTGCCGGACAAGAGTGACGGAACTGCGGGAGGTGGCGATAAGCCTTTCGTGACCGCGTCCCAGTTCCGAGTGTTCCTGCGCGCCGCTCCGTGGCTGTTGGTGGCGCTGGCGGCCGGTCTGGCCGTCCGGATCGGGCTGTCCGCCGAGGACGGCCTCACCGCGCTTTCCGACACCCGCATCTACCGCGACGGCGTCGTGGCGTGGGTGCACGGCAGCGACCTGTACACCACGGTGCTCTACAGCGGCGCCAACCCGGCGCACTACACCTACCCGCCGTTCTCCCTCCTGCCGTTCGGGCTGATCCTGGCCTGGTACCCGCTGGGCGCGTTCGTGCTCACCGCCGGCACCGCGGCCGCGATGTTCCACATCCTGCTGCTGGTGCTGGGACGGCTGGCGCCGTCGCTGCCGCACCGCGCGCTGGTCGCCGCGGTGGGCACGGTCGGCGCGTTGCAGCTCGAACCGCTGGTCAGCACGCTGTTCTGGGGTCAGATCAACGTGTTCCTCCTCTGGCTCGTGGCGGTCGACTGCCTGCACCGCAACCCGCGCTGGCCGCGCGGCCTGCTGGTCGGGATCGCCGCGGCGATCAAGCTGACGCCGTTCGTGTTCCTCCTGTATTTCCTCCTGGGCCGCCAGGTGCGTCCGGCGGTGGTCACGGTGGCGGGGTTCGCGGCGTGCACCGGCCTCAGCTGGCTCGTCGCACCGCACGACTCGCTGGTGTACTGGACGCGGGCGATGTGGGACCCGACGCGCATCGGGAACGTCGCGCTGCCCGGCAACCAGTCGTTGCGCGGGTTCGTCGCGCGCCTCGGCCTTTCGGCGGGTGCGGCCTCCTTCCTGTGGCTGGTGCTGGCCGCGGTCGCGACCGTGTTGACGGCGGTGGTGGTGGTCCGCTTCCGGCGCATCGGCAGCGACGTGCCCGCCTGGCTGGCGGCCGCCGCGCTCGGCACGCTGGTGTCGCCGATGTCGTGGACCCACCACTGGGTGTGGCTGGCCCCGCTGCTGACGGCGGCAACGGTGTGGGTCGCCCGCGCCCCACGCCTCGCGGTACCGGCGGTGGTAGTCGCCGGCGGCACGGCGCTGTTCGCCCCACCCGAGCGGTTCCCGGCGGGGCCGGACACGGCGTGGTGGACGCATGTGGCGGGGGAGAGTTACGTGGTGCTGGGGTGCCTGGTGCTGGTGGCGCTGGCGGTGCTGCCGCGGCGGTTCCTGCCTGGTGGACCGCGCCGGGAGGTGCTTGCGGAGGGACTGCTGCCGGACGAGCCTGTGGCGGTGCCTGGCTAGGTCGGGAGGTGCCGGGTGGCTGCCGAGCTGCGCCGGCTTCGGGCAGGCTTGATGCCCGGCTGGCGCGCATCAGCCTGGGCACCCGCTGCCGACCGCACCGAAACCCGCGGCCCCGTGCTGCGCGGGCCGCCGCCAGCCGCGCCGAAACCTGCGGCCGCTGTGCTGCGCGGGCCGCTCCCGGCCACGCCGACCTCTGCCGGCCGCGCCGGAATCCGCCACTCGCGCCAGCGCGGTCCCCGCCACCGCCGCATCCCAGGCCGCCGCGACGACCCCAGCCTCCGGAACCCGCCCCGCTACCCCACGCAGAACTCATTCCCCTCCGGATCGGTCAGCACAGTCCAAGCCAACCCCGGCACCTCATGCTCAGCCACCTCCTTCGCACCCAACCCCACGAGCCTCCCCACCTCCTCCGCACGATCGCCGCCGCGAAAATCGATGTGGACCCGGTTCTTGCCCGGCTTCGGCTCCGGGACCCGCTGCAGCGCCAGCGGGAGCCCGCCCTCCGTCGGGGCCAGGATGAGGAACTCGCCTTCGTAGTCCTGGTCGACCTTCGTGCCCAGGGCGGCCGTCCAGAACTGCGCCAGGCCGCGCGGGTCCGCGCAGTCGATCGTGATCATGCCCATGTGGATCGTCATGCCCCCGAAGCTAGCCGCCACCACCGACAAAAACCGGCCGCCGAGTAACCCGTTGGAGTCACGGCCGGGGGATTGACTACCCTGAGCGGGACTTTCACACCCGCCCGGAGCAGGGAGACCCGCAGTGATCACCAGGACTTCGTCGTTGTTCCTTCGCACGTTGCGTGAGGACCCGGCGGACGCCGAGGTGCCGAGCCACCGGCTCCTGGTGCGCGCCGGCTACGTCCGCCGCGTCGCGCCGGGCGGGTACTCCTGGCTGCCGCTGGGCCTGCGCGTGCTTCGCCGCATCGAGAACGTCGTGCGCGAAGAGATGAACGCCATCGGCGCGCAGGAGATCCAGTTCCCCGCGCTGCTGCCGAAGGAGCCCTACGAGGCCACCGGCCGCTGGACCGAGTACGGCGACGCCCTCTTCCGCCTGAAGGACCGCAAGGGCGCCGACTACCTCCTCGGCCCGACGCACGAGGAGCTCTTCGCCCTCACCGTGAAGGGCGAGTACAGCTCGTACCGCGACTACCCGGTCACGCTCTACCAGATCCAGACGAAGTACCGCGACGAAGCGCGCCCCCGCGCCGGCATCCTGCGCGGCCGCGAGTTCGTCATGAAGGACTCCTACTCCTTCGACCTCGACGACGAGGGCCTCGAGCGCTCCTACCAGGCCCACCGCGCCGCCTACACGAAGCTGTTCGACCGCCTCGGCCTCGAGTACGTCGTGGTGAAGGCGACGTCGGGCGCGATGGGCGGCTCGGCGTCGGAGGAGTTCCTCGCGGTCGCCGAGACCGGTGAAGACACCTACGTCCGCAGCACCGAGTCGGGCTACGCGGCTAACGTCGAAGCGGTCGTCACGCCCGCCCCGCCCGCGCAGCCGATCGACGGCCGGCCCGAGGCGCAGGTGCACCACACGCCCGACACGCCGACCATCGAGACCCTGGTCGACTTCCTCAACAACGCCGGCCTGGGCCGCACCTTCACCGCCGCGGACACGCTGAAGAACGTCATGCTCAAGACGCGTCAGCCGGGCGCGAAGGAGTGGGAGCTCGTCTGCGTCGCGCTCCCCGGTGACCGCGAAGTGGACATGAAGCGCCTCGAAGCGTCGCTCGAGCCCGCCGAGGTCGCGCTGCTCGAAGAGGCGGACTTCAAGGCGAACCCGTTCCTCGTCAAGGGCTACATCGGCCCGAAGGCGCTGCAGGACAACGGCGTGCGCTACCTCGCCGACCCGCGGGTCGTGGCCGGCACCGCCTGGGTCACCGGCGCGGACAAGCCCGACCACCACGTCGTCGACCTGCTCGCCGGGCGCGACTTCACCCCGGACGGCACCATCGAGGCCGCCGAGGTCCGCGAGGGTGACGCGTCGCCGGACGGCCACGGCACCCTGGTCGCCGCGCGCGGCATCGAGATCGGGCACATCTTCCAGCTCGGCCGCAAGTACGCGGACGCGTTCGAGCTCGACGCGCTCGGCCCCGACTCCAAGCCGATCCGGATCACGATGGGCTCCTACGGCGTCGGCGTCTCGCGGCTGGTCGGCGTGCTCGCCGAGCAGAACCACGACGAGCTCGGCATCATCTGGCCGCGCGAGGTCTCGCCGTTCGACGTGCACATCGTCATCGCGGGCAAGGACGAGACGGTCGCGGCCGGCGCCGAGAAGATCGCCGCCGACCTCGACGCGGCGGGCATCGAGGTCATCCTCGACGACCGCAAGGCGACGCCGGGCGTGAAGTTCGCCGACGCCGAGCTGGTCGGCGTGCCGACCATCCTGGTGGTCGGGCGCGGGCTGGCCAACGGGGTCGTCGAGGTCAAGGACCGGCGGACCGGCGAGCGCGAGGAAATCGCGGTCGACGCCGTCGTCGAGCACCTGGTCAAGCTCGTCCGGTCCTGATGGGCCCGTTCTCCCGGCGCTCTGACGACACGACACCGGGGTACGAGGACAACGCGGCGCTCCGCGGGTTCGGCGGTTACGAACCCGCGGACGCGCCGGAGCCGCCGCGCGCGGCGCCGAAGCGGATCCGTCCTGCCGCGAAGCCGTTGAAGTGGCGGCGGGCGCCGTGGTTCGGGCTGGTGCTCATCGCGCTGGTCGCGGGGGTGCTGAACGCGCTGGGCGTCGGCAAGTCGCACCGGCCCGCCTCGACGCCGGTGCCGCGGACGCCGGTGGTCGTGACGCCGTCGCCGCGGGTGGTGGTGCCCGCGGCGGTGAGCGGCTGGCAGTCCGTCGCGGCGCGCGACGGCTCGTACGCCTACGACGTCCCACCGAACTGGGAACCGGCCCCGACCACGCTGCACGGCTGGGACGAACCGCCGGTCCGGCTGGTCACGAGCGCGTTCCTGCGCCGGGACTTCTGCGGCCGGGACGACCTGGGCGGCGCGGGCGTCACCACCGAGCCGGTCGGCGACCCCGAGACGGCGGCGCGCAAGGCCGCGACGGACCTGGCGGCGGGCGCCTACGGCGGGACGTTCCCGGGCGGCCCGGGCGAGGACGCCGAGCTGACGAAGTCCGACGGCACGAAGGCTCCGGCCCGGATCGTGGTCGCAGAAGTGATTCCGTCGGACACCGGCGAGTGCGCGGCGAAGCACGCGCTGGTCGCGACGCTGGCGTTCGGCAACGGCAGCACCTCGGGGGTCGTGGTGGCCTATGCCGACAGCGATCGCGCCGGGCCGTCGATTCGCGAGGACCTGGTGCGGATCGTGCGGAGCTACCGGTTCGTGCCGGCGGCGGACCGGTCCACGACCACCCCGCCGCCGACCACGCGCCGTTAACGCTTCCGCGCCAGCTTCGCCAGCTCCCGCAGCCGCACATCCGGCAGATAGGCCCGGCTCAGCGCCAGCCCGATCCGCGGCAGGTCGGCCTCATCACGGAACGCCAGGTACAACGGAACGTGCCGAGGCTGGAACTTCGCCTTGAACGCGTGCAGCGAGCGGAACCCGTAGTACGGCTCCATCACGCGCCCCAGCGACTCCAGCACCCGGTCCACCGGACGCGCCGGGCCGCCGGAGGCGCTCCGGGCCAATGGGGCGCCCGACAGGGACACGAACCTTGCGCCCTCCGCGCGGAACGCCATGCACGCCGACGCGATCAGGAACTCCATCACCGGACGGAAACCGTGGGGACTGCGGCGCATGACGTCCAGCGTCCAGCCGCCCACCTTGCCCGCTCCCGTGTACACCGGGAGCCACGATGTCACGCCGTGGACCGTGCCCTCCGCGTCCACCGCCAGGCCGACGCGGGTCGCCGGGTCCATCGCCTCGTCGAGGCCGCCGAGGGTGAAGCCCATCTCCGGCATCGCCTTGTCCGCCATCCACTCCTCCGACAGCGCGCGGACCTGGGCGAGAATGGGTTCCGGCTGGTCGGCCAAGCGGACCAGCCGGAAGTCGATGTCCTGCTTGGCGGCCTTGTTCAGCGCGGACCGGACGTCCTGCCACGCCTTGCCGCGGAACTCCAGGCCCTCCAGGTCGAGCACGTTGTCCTCGGCCACCTGGACGTGCTGCCAGCCGAGCTCGCGCGTCGCCTCGACCGTCGCTTCCGTCGCCGAGAACACGCACGGCACCAGGCCGGAGTTCTCGCACATCGCCGTGAACTCGTGGACCGTGGCCGCCGCCGTGCCGTCCGGGGCGATCGGGTCGCCGAGTGCCACCGCGACCCCCGCGTGACGGCGGTAGGCGAGGTACGAACGGCCGTCTTCGCGGACGAAGTACGTGTTACGCGGCCAGGTTGTCATCCACGACAGCGTGCTTCCGCCGTGGCGCCCCAGGAGCGTGCGGGCCAGCGCCACACCCGGACCCTGCGCGTGGCGGCGCGACCGGCGCCGGGAAGGCACCCGGAAGGCGTGCCGGGCGGCGATCAGGACACCCAGCTCGACCGTCCACAAGAGATTGTCCACGAAGAACAGCGGCAGGCCCGTGGTGTCGTAGTCCGCGCCGAAGACGTCGGCCAGCCCGATGACCGTCGCGGCCGCGAGTCCTTGCAGCGTCACGAAAACCGAGAGCGCGACGGCCCACCGCCACGCGACGCGGCCGCCCTTGCGCAGCCCGTTGAGCATCGGCACGACGAGCAGCGCCAGGACCGCCAGCTCCGGCGCCGACAGCGAAACCCCTTCCGTGGAGCCGAACGGGCCGTCGCCGGGGACCAGGAACATGACCACTTCGGCGATGGTGAGCAGCAGCAGGCCGGCGACGGCCAGCAGCCGCCACTCGCGCGGGTTGGGCCCGGCCGAGGGCGCCCGCCGGTTGCCGACGAGCCGGTTTCCGAGCGGGATGGCCAGCAGCAACGCGAAGAAGTGCACGAGGTCGGCCAGCGTGCCGACGTAGACGATCGCGACGCCGGCGTACACGCAAAGCCCGGCCCGCAGCCGCAGCGCCCACGGCGGCCGCAGCGTCGCGCTGGCGACCGCGACCGCGGCGAGCGCGCCGCCGGAGAAGCCGACGTCGAGGCTGCCCGCCATGCGCTCGGCCCACAGCCAGCCGGAGTTGCGGCACAGCGCGAGGAACTGGGTCGCGACGAGCACGGAGACGAGCTGGCCGCCGATGGTCACGGCCATCGCGCGGCGCGTCCCCAGCTGCCACTCGGCGAAGCCCGCGAAGAGCGCGAAGGTGCCGACCATCGGCAGGTAGTACCAGGGGATGACGGCGAAGAACGGGCCGACGACCATCGTCCACCACCGCCCGACCTCCAGCGACGGCAGTCCGTAGGCGACGAACGGGTAGGCCGCGCGATCTTCGGCGGCGCTCCACAGCGCCCCGGTCGCGACGGCCAGCACGAGCATGGCGAGCACAACACCGCTGGTGAACGGCAGGCGCTGTCTCAGCACCGCCACCGTCGTGTGGATGCGTCCCCCTCCGGCGGGCCCGGCCGCCGACGCTGCTTCAGTCATGAAGAAGAGTCTTGCGAGCCGCGCCGCCGCGGACATCCGACGGCAGAGCGAGATTTCCCCTAGGGGAGTCGTCCCTTCGGCTGAGGGACATCCCCCTCCGAAGGACGACGCTCAGCCGAGGACGGCCGCCCGGACGGCGTCGGTGTCGGCCAGATCCGGCAGCACGGTGTGCGCGCCCGCCGCCCGCAGCTCCTCGGCGCTGTAGCGGCCGGTCGCCACGGCGACGGAGACCGCGCCGTTGTGCAGCGCCGCCTGGACGTCGTTCGGGGTGTCGCCGATGACGACGACCGCGTCGGCCTCGAACGTCGCGCTGTGCTTGGCCGCGGCGAGCCCCACCGCGTGCGGCACCAGGTCCGGGCGGTGCACCGACAGCTCGCCGTACCCGCCGATCTCCAGGTCGAGGTGCTCCAGCAGGTCGAACGCGGCGAGCTTGTGCCGCGAGATCTCCGGCAGGTTGCCGGTGACGAGCGTCTGGACGACGTGGTCGTGGCCGGCGAACGAGGTGAGCGCCTCAGCGGCGCCGGGCAGGACCCGCGCCTCGGCCGCGAACCGGTGCTCGGCGCGTTCGGACTCCGCCACCAGGGCCGCGAACACCGCCTGGATCGTCGCCTCGCCGGGTTCGAAGCCGTTCGAGGTGAGCAGTTCGGTGGTGGTCGCGAGCTCCGTCCGGCCGCCGAAGACCGGGTGCACGCGCAGGGTGGCGCCGGTCGCCGCGGTGAACGCGGCCGCGTACCAGTCGATGCCGAGCCCGGCGAAGTCCACCAGCGTGTGGTCGATGTCCCAGAGCACCAGCCGCGTCTTCGTCACGGGTTCGAGGTTACCGGGATCACTATTCAACACGCGTTGACTTCCTGGGAGAGCCGTCGTACCTTGACATCAATTCAACACGTGACGAATAAATGGAGGCTGTCATGTCTGCTCCCGTCCGGCGCCCCGCCGGGGCGCTCGCCCTGGTCGCCGCCGTGGCCGGCGCGCTGGTGGCGGTGGTGCTGGGGTTCCTGACCTTCGGCGCGCAGGCGACCGTCGCGCCGGACCACGTCCCGGTCGCGGTCGCCGCGCCACCCGAGGTCGCGCAACGCATCGCCGCGCACGGCGGCGGCCAGCTCGACTGGACGATCGCGACCCCGGCCGACGCGCGGAAGCTGCTGGAGGACAAGAAGGTCTACGGCGTGCTCGAGCTCGGCCCGGGGCCGTCCGCGACCGTCGTGACGTCGGGCGCGGTCAACCCGGCCGGCACGCAGGTCGCGCAGCAGGCGCTGACCGGGGCGGCGTCGGCGCTGGCCGCCGCGCCGAAGCAGGAGGTGCTGCACCCGGTGAGCCTCGCCGGCCGGACGGCGCCGCTGGCCGCGTCCGCGCTGGCCTGGATCGGCGCGCTGGTCGCGGGACTCGCCTTGACGCAGCTGGCGAAGCGCACCGGCCGCACGGTCGGCGCGGGCGCGCGGCTCTTGCAGGTCGCCGGGGTCGGAGTGCTCGTCACGGCGGCCGTGGCCGGGTTCTTCGCGCTGTGGGACTCGGCGCTGCCGCTGGACGGGAACGTCCTCGGGTTCGTCTTCCTCGCCGCGACGGCGTTCGCCGCGGTGCAGGCGGGGCTGCTGCGGCTGCTCGGCCTGCGCGCGATGGCCGTGCTCGGCCCGCTGTACCTGGTCGCGCCCGCGATCGCCGGGCAGGTGCCGGAGCTGCTGAACCCGGCCTACCGCACGCTGCTGTGGTCGTGGACGCCGTTCCGCTTCTCGGCCGAAGGCCTGCGCAGCCTCTTGCAGGGGGTGCCGGGCGCACCCGACGTCGCGACCGGTGTCTGGGTGCTCGGCGCCCTGCTCGCCGCGGGGCTGCTGGTGGTGCTGTGGCCGGGCCGGTCAGCCCGCCAGGAGGCTGAAGCGGACGCGCCGGACCGGGTTGTCGAGGTTGGTGTCCACTAGGCACACCGACTGCCAGGTGCCCAGCGCGAGCACGCCGCCGAGCACCGGGATCGTCGCGTACGGCGGCACCAGCGCCGGGAGCACGTGGTCACGGCCGTGACCCGGGCTCCCGTGCCGGTGCCGCCAGCGGCCGTCGCGGGGGAGCAGCTCGTCGAGCGCGGTCAGCAGGTCTTCGTCGCTGCCCGCGCCGGTCTCGAGGATCGCCAGGCCCGCGGTGGCGTGCGGGACCCAGACGTGCAGCAGCCCGTCGGTCGCGTCGGCGTCGCGCAGGAACGCCTCGGTCTCGTGGGTGAGGTCGTGGACGACGGCTTCCGCGCCGGTGCGGACCTCGATCTCGGTGGAGTACATGCGCCCCAGCCTAGGGAGCGACGAGCACCTTCGCGGGCTCGCGGCGCATCGTGAACGCGAAGACCGCCAGGCCGGCCAGCAGCACCGCGCCGGCGACGTACGGGACGGCGGGGGCGATCTCGTACAGCCCGGTCCCCAGCAACGGGCCGCCCATGAACGCGAGTGCACTGCCGGACCCCATCAGCCCGGCGACCGCGCCTTGTTCTTCGCGGCTCGCCAGCAAAGTCGGCGCGGACATGAACCCCGGTGTCGCGAAGCCCATGCCCGCCCCCAGCACGGCCACCCCCGCGCCGAGCAGCAGCCCGCTCGGGGCGACGACCACCACGAGCATGCCGCCGGTCATCACGACCGCGCCGACCCGGACCAGCCGCAGCGGCGGCCAGCCCAGCCGCGGGACGGCCAGCACCTGGACCAGGATGATCATCCCGGCGCCGGCCAGCATCACCAGGCTCGTCACGCGGCTCGTGTCCGACGCGGCGAGGTTCAGCCGGTCCTGCACCAGGAAGCCGATCGTCATCAGCACGATCGCAAGCGCCAGGTACAGGCCGAACCCGAGGGTCAGGAACGGCCACATCCGTCGGTCGAACGGGCTGACCTTCACTGTCACCGGCCGGGATTCCCGCTTCGGTGGCTTCGGCAGCATGAGCGTGATGACCACGGCGATCACGGCCAGGATCACCGGCGCCGCGTAGATCGGCACGAGCAGGTTGCCGGTCAGGCTCAGGACACCGCCGAGCGCCGGGCCGACGGCGAGCGCGAGGCCCTGGGCCGCGCCGAACATCGACATCCCGCGCACCCGTTCGGCCGGGCCCGACGTCATGTCGGCGATGTAGGACTGCGCCGTCACCGGGGTGGCGGCCCAGGCCAGGCCGAACACGATGCCGCGGGTGAGCAGGACCCCCGCGAACAGCACCGGCACGGCGAGGGATCCGCTGAGCCCGGCCTGGGCGACCAACGCGAATCCGAGCAAGCCGAGCATGGCTCCGACCAGCGAGACCAGCAGGACCGGCCGGTGCCCCCAGTGCGCGGTCCGGCGGCCCCAGAACGGGCTGGCCAGCACCACACCCGCGCCGCCGACCGCCCAGACCGCGCCCAGCGCCAGCTCGCTGAACCCGAACTCGCGGGCCAGCGGCGGCAGGATCGGGTTGAGCAGCTGCTGGCCCGCCATCAGCCCGAACACCGCCAGGCAGGCGACCAGGATCGGGCGTCTCATGCCCCGGCCCGTTCGTGCTCGGTGCCGGCGCGGGGCGTGATGGAGATGAGGTCGCCGGGCTCCTCGACGGCCAGCCGGTGCCAGCGGCCCGGCGGGACGATGAACGACTGCCCGGCGGTCAGGGTGGCGACGTGCCCCTCGTCGCGCAGGTGGACGCGCAGCGCGCCGGAGAGCACCACGAGCACTTCGTGGCCGTGGGGGTGGCGCTCCCAGTGGTCGGCGTGCACGGACAGGTCGCTCTCGGCGTGGAACGCGCCGACGGTCCACAGGCTCTCGTCGCCGGTGAAGCCTTCGCGGCGGTCGACGGAGTCGGCCACGCCGCCTTCACGAAGTCGGATCAGGGTCTTGAACAGGTCGTAGTTTTCGAACATGTTCTGAAAGTAGCACCGGCCGAGCGGACCTGTCGACCGGGTTCACGGCATGATGGGGGTGTGCCCCGCCCCTCCGGCCGCATCGGACGGCCTCCCACGACGTCCCGCCCGCAGATCCTCGAAGCGGCGCGGGCGATCCTCGACCGGGACGGCTGGGAGAAGCTCACGGTCCGCCGGCTGGCCGCCGAGCTCGGGGTCGGCACGACGACGCTCTACCACCACGTCCGCGACAAGGACGACCTGCTGGTCCAGCTCCTCGACTACTACGCCGCCCAGCTCCCGCGCCCCGAGCTGCCCGCGGACCCGCGCGAGCGGATCATCGTGGCGGCCACCGTCATGCACGACTCGCTGGCCGCGTGGCCGCAGGCCGTGGAGGTGCTGACGGCCGACGACCTCCTCGGCGAGTCCGCGCTGTGGATGGTCGAGGCCATCGTCGGCGGCGCGCTGGGCTGCGGGCTCGGCCCCGAGCGGGCCGTGGAGCTGTACCGGGACGTCTGGTACTTCATCGTGGGCGAGATCCTGATCCGCGTCCGCGCCGGGCGGCGCGCGGGGGAGGAGCGTCCTCGGTACCGCGACACGGTTTTCGCGGCCCTGGACGCTTCGGAGTTCCCCAGCCTGGCCGCGATCGGGAGCCGCTGGCCGGAGCTGACCGCGCGGGACACGTTTCCGCGCGGGCTGCGGGCCTTCGTCGACGGCCTGCTGGCTCAGGAATCCAGGTAGCGCAACACCGCGAGCACCCGGCGGTTGTCCCCTTCGGACGGTGGCAGGCCGAGCTTGCCGAAGATCGACGTCACGTACTTCTCCACCGAACCCGCCGAGAGGAACAGGTTTCCGGCGATCGCGGAGTTCGAACGGCCTTCCGCCATCAGGCCCAGCACTTCGCGTTCGCGCGGGGTCAGCCCGCTGAGCGCGTCCGTCTGGCGCGTCGCCGAGAACAGCTGGCTGACGACTTCGGGGTCCAGCACCGTTTCGCCGTCCGCGACCCGGCGCAGCGCGTCGAGGAAGTCCGACACCTCGGCGACGCGGTCCTTGAGCAGGTAGCCGACGCCGCCCGCGCGGTCGGCCAGGAGCTGGGCCGCGTACTTCGTCTCGACGTACTGGGAGAACAGCAGGATCGCGCGGCCCGGCGACTCGCGGCGCAGCGAGATCGCCGCCCGCAGGCCTTCGTCGGTGTGCGTCGGCGGCATCCGGATGTCCACAATGGACACGTCGGGGGTGTTCTCCTCGACCGCGGCCCGCAGCGCGTCGGCGTCCTTCACCGCGGCGACGACCTCGTGGCCGCGGAAGGTCAGCAGCTCGACGAGGCCGTGGCGCAGGATGGTGGAGTCCTCCGCGATGACGATCCGCATGCGCAGACCCTAGCGGGGCAGCGGTACTCCCGCGGTCACTTCGGTCGGACCGCCGGGCGGGCTCGTCACGGCCAGCCGGCCGTCGACCGTGCGCAGCCGCTCGGCCACCCCGGCCAGCCCGCCGCCGGGCACGACCCGCGCGCCGCCCGGGCCGTGGTCGCGCACCCGCAGCCACAGGACGTCCCGGTCCTCGGTGACCTCGACGACCGTCCCCCGGCCGCCGTGCTTCGCGGCGTTCGTGAGCAGCTCGGCGGCGCTGAAGTAGACGATCGTCTCCAGCGACGGCGGCGGCCGGCGCGGCAGCTCGACCACGACCCGCGCGTCGATCCCGGACGTCGCGACCAAGGTGGCGAGCGCGACGTCGAGCCCGGCGTCCAGGGCGGCCGGGTGGATGCCGCGGGCGAGGTCGCGCAGCTCGGTCAGCGCCTGCTTGGCGTTGGTGTGCGCGGCGGTGACCAGCTGCCTGACCTGGGCGAGGTCGAGCTCGTCGGCGCTCAGCTCGTCCTTGGCCAGGCCGAGCTTCATCGCCAGCGCGACGAGCTGGGCCTGCGCGCCGTCGTGGAGGTCACGCTCGATGCGCCGAAGCCGCAGCGCCGAGTCCTCGACCGCCGTCGCGCGGCTCGCCTCGAGGTCGCGGACCCGTTCGGACAGCACGCGTTCGCCGAGCAGGCCCACGACGAGCAGCCGGTCGAGGGCGACGAAGGCGTGCGTCACCCACGGCAGCGCGACGAGCACGAGCAGCCCGGACGCCGTCCAGGCCAGCGACCCGGGCCAGCTTTCGGCGCGGATGCCGAAGACCGGCAGGTTCTCTTCGCCGAGCGGGAACCACAGGAAGCTGTAGGTCGTGGCGGCCAGGCCGTAGACGGTCGCGGCGAAGACCGTGAACAACCCGACGAGGGTCAGGGGAAGGCGAAGCAGCAGGTAACCGGCGGCGCGCCAGCCGGCCGGATCCCCGACGCGGGCCCGCACCCAGGCCCAGAGCCCGGGCTTCAGCTCCGGCCGACGCGGAACGGGCACGCTGACGCCGAGCAGCGCCCGGGCGAGCCGCCGGTGGGCGCCGCCGAGGCCGCGGGCGTAGAGGATGGCCCCGGCGAGCACGAGGAACCCGAGCAGGATCGGCGTCAGCCAGAGCCCGAGCGCGAGCAGGACGAGGAAGCTGACCAGGGCGAAGAGGGTCAGCGGAGCGGAGAGCCAGAGCCAGAGGTACTCGGCCCAGAAGTCCCGCGAGGCCAGCGGCCCGAAGGTACGGCGCAACGGGTGGGGGCGAGGGACGTCGAGGCTGGTCACGGTGCCAGTCTCGCCCGTGGGGGCGGTGGTGCCCATCCGGTTTTCCCCCGGGCCGGACCCGGGTTCACCCCTCGGCCCGCGGGGGCGCCCCCGTTTTCCACGCTACCGGCGGGCACCGACAGTTCCGGCGCCGGAAACGGGTGCGGGCCATCCTGCATCCACAAGGTGGCCCGCACCCGCCGTCGGTCAGGGGGCGTCCGGGTCGTCGTCCCGGGCCTTCTGCGCCGCCTCGCGCATCTCGATCACGTCGGTCAGCCAGTCGCCGGTCTCGCGGGCGATGTCGCGGATCGCTCCCGTGATGATCGAGGCGATGTTGCCGACGTGGGTCGCGGCGGACTCGGTGATCACCTGCAGGGTGTCCTTGTCTCGTTCGAACTGGCCCACCATGTCACCCTCACGCTGCTCGGAGCTGCCGGTCGGGTTCCACGGTAACCGGCGACGGCGAACTCTGCGGAAGAGCCAGCTTCACGATCTTCTTCGCCACCGACCAGAGCTGCTTGCGCAACGGCCCCGTGTGGTACGGCAGGCCGTACTTCTCGCAGATCGCGCGCACCTCGCCGGCGATCTCCGGGTAGCGGCGCGCCGGGATGTCGGGGAACAGGTGGTGCTCGATCTGGTGGGACAGGTTGCCGCTCATGATGTGGAACAGCGGGCCGCCGGAGATGTTCGCCGAACCCAGGATCTGGCGCAGGTACCACTGGCCCCGGGACTCGGACGCGGTCTCCTCCTCGGTGAAGCTCTCGACGTCGGCGGGGAAGTGGCCGCAGAAGATGATCGAGAACGACCACAGGTTGCGGACCAGGTTCGCGGTCGCGTTGCCGGCGAAGGTCAGCGGCGCGAGCGGTCCGGTCAGCAGCGGGAACAGCACGTAGTCCTTGCCGACCTGCCGCGACGCCTTGCGCAGGATGCGCCGGAGCACCGGCGCGTTGTCGGCCCACGACCGCTCGCCCTTGACGACGTTTTCGACCTCGAGGTCGTGCAGCATCACGCCCCACTGGAAGAACAGCGCCAGCAGCGTCGCGTACACCGGGTTGCCCAGGTAGTACGGGTGCCACTTCTGGGCGGTGTCCATCCGCAGGATCCCGTACCCGACGTCGCGGTCCTTGTCGACGATGTTCGTGTACGTGTGGTGGATGTAGTTGTGCGAGTGCCGCCAGTTCTCGGCCGGCGCCACGGTGTCCCACTCGAAACGCTGCGAGCTCAGCGCCGGGTCGCGCGTCCAGTCGTACTGGCCGTGCATGACGTTGTGGCCGATCTCCATGTTGTCGAGGATCTTCGCCACCGACAGCGCGCCGACGCCGGCGAGCCAAGCGGGCGGGAAGAACCCGGCGAACAACAGCGCGCGGCCGGCGACCTCGAGGCCGCGCTGGGTCTTGATGATGCCGTGGATGTAGTCGACGTCTTCCTGGCCCAGACTGTCGACGGTCCGCTGTCGCAGCGCGTCGAGCTCGCGGCCGAACTCCTCGACCTGTTCCGGGGTCAGGCGGTCCTGCAGACCGGTCATGGCGGTTCTCCCTAAGCGTCGATCTCGACGTCCCCGACCGGGACGGAGATGCAGAGCTGGATTTCTTCGTCTTCTTCGCCGGAGACCTCGCCCGTCTTGGCGTTGCGGACGCGGCCGGCGGTCTTGAGCTGGGTGCAGGAGAAGCAGATGCCCATCCGGCAGCCGTGCTCCGGCGACAGGCCCGCTTCCTCGGCCTGCTCCAGCAACGGCTTCCCGGAGTTGGCGCACTCCCGGCCGCTGCGCTTGAACCGGACCTGCCCCTCGGCGTTCGCGGTGTCGAAGGTCAACGCCGGCGGCGTGAACTCTTCGGTGTGCACCCGTTCACCCAGCTGGTCACGCACGGCGTCCATCAGCGGCTTCGGGCCGCAGACGAACGCCTCCGCGTCGCGGTGCCACGGCGCGACGCGCTCGAGGTGTTCCGGCGAGAAGAACCCGTGCAGGTCCCCGCCCTGGGTGTGGGTGTAGGCGTGCACGACCTTCAGCCCGGGGTGCCGGGCGGCGAGCTCGGCCAGCTCGGTGCGGTAGAGCGCGTCGGCCGGGCCGTTCGAGTACTGCAGGAACACGATCTCGCCGGCGTGCCCCTCGGCCACCAGGGTGCGCACCATGGCGAGCACGGGCGTGACCCCGCTGCCGCCGCCGATCAGCAGCACGCGCTCCGGCCGGGCGGCCGGCAGCGTGAACGTGCCGTCCGGAGTGGACAGACCGACCACCGAGCCGGCGCCGATCGCGCGGTTCAGGTGCCCGGAGACCAGGCCCTGCTCCTTGACCGTGAACTCCAGCACGCCGTCGTACTGCGAACCGCACGGCGAATAGCAGCGCGTGCGCCGGACGCCGTTGATCTCCACCTGGAGGCGGACGTACTGGCCGGCGGTGAAGCCGGGCCACGCGCGGCTGGGCCGCACGGTGAGCGTGACGGTGTCCGGTGTCTGCTTGCGCACCGCCGTGACCAGGCCGCGGATCTCGCGGCGGACCAGCATCGGGTCGACGAGCTCCAGGTAGCGGTCCATCCCGTGCGGGGTCAGCAGCGCTTCGGCCAGCGAGGCCAGGCTGCGCACCCGCCGGGGGATGAGCGCCGTCATCGGAGACCTCCTCGATTACAGTGAACGACTGTACACTCAACAGTGCACTGCAGGAGTGGACTGCCTGTCAACGAAGGACGCGGAGGATGTGACGTGAGCAACGCGGTGGACATCCGTACGCTGGACCCTGTGTCCGAAGAGCCGGTGAGCCGCCAGGAGCGCAAGCAGCGCACGCGCCAGGCGTTGCTGGACACCGCCCTGGAGCTGCTGGCCGACCGCCCGTTCGCGAGCCTTTCCCTGCGTGAGGTCGCCAAGGGCGCCGGTTTGGTCCCGACGGCGTTCTACCGGCACTTCGCCTCGATGGAGGAGCTCGGCGTCGCGCTCGTCGAAGAAGCGACCCGCACCCTGCGCGGCATGATGCGCTCGGCGCGCAGCGACCCGGACACCTACCGGGGGATGATCAGCGCTTCGGTCACCACCGTGCACCAATTCGTCCGGGCGAACGAGGACCATTTCCGGTTCCTCACCCGCGAACGCTACGGCGGCGGCCCGCTCGCGCGCGCCATCGCCGTCGAACTGCGGATGTTCTCCGGTGATCTCGCGATCGACCTCGCCCGGTTCACGCCGCTGCGGGCGTGGAGCACCGAAGACCTGCACATGCTGGCCGACTTGATCGTTTCCGTAATGATCACCACGACGGTGGAACTGCTGGAAGCGCGCCCTGGTGAAGACGCAAAAATCACCGGAACGGCGGAAAAACGGCTGCGGTTGGTCCTGCTCGGGATCCCCCATTGGAAAACGAGCTGAACGTTTCCGGCACAACGCTCGTATCTTCTGGCACATCCCCGAGACTTGCGACCCACGTCACTGGGGACTGTCGGTCCGGCGTGGTACAACCCACGGATCGTGCCTCGCCGATGAGGAGGTCGTGTGGCGGACAGCGAACAGGATCAGCAGCTCACCGTGGGCGTGGTGGCCGAGTCACGCCCCGGGGAGCGCCGGGTGGCCATGGTGCCCAAACTGGTCGGGAGACTCGTGCAGCGCGGGCTGCGCGTGCTCGTCGAACCGGGCGCCGGGGCCGGGGCGCACCTGAGTGACGACGCGTACACCCAAGCGGGCGCCGAACTCGGCGACGCCTGGGGCGCGTCGGTCGTCGTCAAGGTGAACCCACCCGCGCCGGAAGAGATCGCCAAGCTGAGCCGGGGCGCCGTGCTCATCGGCTTCCTCGACCCGCGCGGCAACCCGGAGGGGCTCGCGAAGCTCGACGAAGCGGGCCTGCGGGCGTTCGCGATGGAGGCGGTTCCGCGGATCTCTCGGGCCCAGGCGATGGACGCGCTGTCGTCGCAGGCCAGCATCGGCGGGTACCGCGCCGTGCTGCTCGCGGCGCAGAAGCTCCCGCGCTTCTTCCCGATGCTCACCACCGCGGCGGGCACCGTGCCGCCGGCGAAGGTGCTGGTGCTCGGCGCCGGCGTCGCCGGCCTGCAGGCGCTGGCCACCGCGAAACGGCTCGGCGCGCAGACCACCGGCTACGACGTGCGGCCCGAGGTCGCCGAGCAGGTCAAGTCGCTCGGCGCGCAGTTCCTGGACCTCGGCATCGAAGCGGTCGGCGAAGGCGGGTACGCCCGCGAGCTGACGGCGGAGGAGCGCGAGGAGCAGCAGCGGCGGCTCACCGAGGCGATCACGAAGTTCGACGTCGTGATCACCACCGCGCTGGTGCCGGGCCGCAAGGCGCCGACCCTGGTCACCGCGGACGCGGTCAAGGGCATGCCGGCCGGGTCGGTCGTCGTCGACCTCGCCGGCGAAACCGGCGGCAACTGCGAGCTGACCAAGCCGGGCGAGGACGTCGTGGAGCACGACGTCACCATCTCGTCCCCGCTGAACCTGCCCGCCGAAATGCCTTCGCACGCCAGCGAGCTCTACGCCCGCAACGTCACCGAGCTGCTGGAGCTGCTGGTGACGAAGGAAGGCGCGCTGGAGCTGAACTTCGAGGACGAGATCGTCGCCGGTGCCTGCGTGGCCGGGCGCGAAGGGAGCCCGGCATGAGTCCCCTGGTGCAGAACCTGGCGGTGCTGGTGCTCGCCGGGTTCGTCGGCTTCGCCGTCATTTCCAAGGTGCCCAACACCCTGCACACGCCACTGATGTCCGGCACCAACGCGATCCACGGCATCGTGCTGCTGGGCGGGCTGGTCGTGCTCGGCCTCGGCGTCGACGGCGTGTTCAACAAGATCCTGCTGGTGATCGCGATCGCCTTCGGCACGATCAACGTCGTCGGCGGCTTCCTGGTCACCGACCGGATGCTGTCGATGTTCAAGGCCAAGAAACCCGCTCCCGGCGAGGAGGAGGACAAGTGACCGACTTCGTCGCGATCCTCTACATCGTCGCGTTCGCCCTCTTCATCTACGGCCTGATGGGCCTGACCGGCCCGCGCACCGCGGTCCGCGGTAACTGGATCGCCGCGGTCGGCATGGGCATCGCCGTGATCGCCACCCTGCTCACCCCGGGCATGGGCAACTGGCTGCTGATCGTCCTCGGCGTCGCGATCGGCGCGGTGGTCGGCGTACCGTCCGCGCGCAAGGTCAAGATGACCGCGATGCCGCAGATGGTGGCCCTGTTCAACGGCGTCGGCGGCGGCGCGGTCGCGCTCATCGCGTGGGTCGAGTTCAACTCCACCGACGGCTACGCGCACGAGCCGACGTACATCGCGATCGCGTCGCTGTTCGCCGCGATCATCGGGTCGATCTCCTTCTGGGGCTCGAACGTCGCGTTCGGCAAGCTCCAGGAGCTGATCAGCGGCCGCCCGATCACGATGGGCAAGCTGCAGCAGCCGGTCAACGCGCTGCTGCTGCTGATCGCCCTCGCGTGCGCGGTGGGCATCATCGCCGGCGGCGACTCGTGGCTGCTGATCGTCGGCCTGCTCGTCGCGGCCGGCATCCTCGGTCTCACCGTCGTGCTGCCGATCGGCGGCGCGGACATGCCGGTCGTGATCTCGCTGCTCAACGCGTTCACCGGCCTGTCGGCCGCGGCGATGGGCCTCGCGCTGGACAACACGGCGCTGATCGTGGCCGGCATGATCGTCGGCGCGTCCGGCTCGATCCTGACCAACCTGATGGCCAAGGCGATGAACCGGTCCATCCCGGCGATCGTCGCGGGTGGGTTCGGCGGCGGGCCGGCGGTGGCGGCCGGAAGCGGCACGAAGGAAGCGCGGCCGGTGCGCTCGACCAGCGCGGCCGACACGGCGATCCAGATGGCGTACGCCAGCAAGGTCGTCGTGGTGCCCGGCTACGGCATGGCCGTGGCGCAGGCGCAGCACACCGTCCGCGAGATGGCGAAGCTGCTGGAGAAGAAGGGTATTTCGGTCGCCTACGCCATCCACCCGGTGGCCGGGCGCATGCCCGGGCACATGAACGTGCTGCTCGCCGAGGCCGACGTGCCCTACGAGCAGCTCAAGGAGATGGACGAGATCAACTCCGAGTTCGGCCAGACCGACGTCGCGCTGGTGATCGGCGCGAACGACGTCACGAACCCGGCGGCGCAGACCGACCCGAGCTCGCCGATCTACGGGATGCCGATCCTCAAGGTCAACGAGAGCCGGTCCGTGATCGTGTTGAAACGCGGCATGAGCTCGGGCTTCGCCGGCATCGACAACGACCTGTTCTACGATCCGAAGACCAGCATGCTCTTCGGGGACGCCAAGTCGTCGGTGGGCGAGATCGTGGAGGAACTCAAAGCGTTATGACAACCGGGTCGGACGTGCGCGCGGCGTTCACCGATCCGGCCGAGAACCTCGCTTTCGACGAAGCGCTCCTCCGGGTTGCGCCCGAGTCACCGGTCGTGTGGCTCTGGCGCAACCCGGTTTGTGTCGTGGTGGGCCGCGGGCAGCGGATCGCGCGGGAGGTGCACGTCGACGCGTGCTCGCGCGACGGCGTCCCGGTGCTGCGGCGCGCGAGCGGCGGCGGCACGGTGTTCCACGACCCGGGCAACCTGAACGTGACGCTGGTCCTGCCGGGGCCCGCCGACCGGCCGCTGGAAGCGCTCGGCCAGGTGATGAGCGCCGCCGTCGACCAGCTCGGGCTGGTCCCGCGGATCGGGGACCGCGGGCTGTTCGTCGGCGAGGCGAAGCTGTGCGGGTTCGCCGTGTTCCGCACCAAGACCGGGCTGCTCGCGCACTCGACGCTGCTGGTCGAGACGTCGGCGGGGCTCGTCGGGCGCTACCTGACCAGCGCGCCGCCGGACCCGCGCCCGCTCGACTCCCACCGCAGCCCGGTGGCGTCGCTGGCCGAGCACGGGCTGCGGCCCGGCTTCCCGGCGGTCGAGGCGGCGGTGCGGGCGGCGGCGTCGCAGCTGCTCGGCACGCTGGTGCCGCGCCCGCCGTCCGCGGCCGAGCTGGCCCGGCAGCGGGCGCTGCTGCACACCCGCTACCGGTACCCGGCCTGGCACGCGGACGGTTCCCAGCGCGCAACCTGACCCCGCTTGGATCGTCTGTCTACTGTGGACTTACTGCTCGGCGGCCGAGAAAGTGACGCCCGGCACCTTCCGCGCGGTCGCCCGGGTGGTCTTCTTCGGCTCCGCCGCCTTGCGGGTGCGGGTGGTCTTCGCGGGCTCGGCCTTCGCCGCGGCCTTCGCGCGGGTCGCCTTCGCCGGGGCGGCCTTGGCAGCGGCCTTCGGGGTGGTCTTGGCCGCGGTGGTCTTCGGTGCGGTGGTCTTGGCGGCCGTGGCCGTGCGCCCGGCGACCGGCTTCGCGGTCTTGGGGGCGGCCTTCGCCTTCGTCTTGGTCTTCTTCGCGCCCGGGACGATCCGCGGGCGGCGCTTGCGGCCACCTGCGCGCCGGCCCGCGTCGGCGTAGCGCTGCAGCAGCTCGCGCAGCGCCTCGGCGTTGGCGAAGGTGAGGTCGATGTCGTAGTCGATGCCGTCCAGCGAGAACCCGACCGTCTCGCCGGCGGGGTCCCCGGTCAGATCGTCCAGGACCCGCACAGCCGTGTTTCTGGCCACGACAAACCTCCCGTGCTCGAACGTGGTTGCTCGCGCGCACCGGGCCCGACGGCACCCGGTGCCGCCGATGTCTTGCAGCTTCCTGACGAGGATAACTGCTGGCTTGCGCGATCCCGCGTGGTGGTGTGCGCTGAACCCATGTCTGGACAGACTTTTGACGTAGTGGTGGTCGGCGCGGGTCCGGTGGGGGAGGTGGCCGCCGAACGGGCGGCCCGTGGCGGCCTGAAGGTCGCTCTCGTCGAGCACGAACGCTTCGGCGGCGAGTGCTCGTACTGGGCGTGCATCCCGAGCAAGGCGTTGCTGCGGCCCGGAAATCTCCTCGCGGCGGCCAAGCGCGTGCCCGGGGTGCCGGTCGGCGACAAGATCGACCCCGCCGCGGTGTTCGCCCGCCGTGACTGGTTCACCGGCAAGGGTGACGACTCGGGCCAGGTCGAGTGGGCGCGCGGCGCCGGCATCGAGCCGGTCCGCGGGCACGGCGAGATCACCGGTGAGCGGGAGGTGACTGTCGGCGGCGACCGCGTCCTGACCGCGCGGCACGCGGTGATCGTCTGCACCGGCAGCGTGCCGAGCCGGCCGTCGATCCCCGGGCTCGACACGATCGAGCCGTGGGGCTCGCGGGAGGCGACGTCGGCTTCGTCGGTGCCCGGCCGCCTCGGCGTGCTGGGTGGCGGGGTGGTCGGCGTCGAGATGGCGCAGGCGTTCGCGTCGCTCGGCTCGGAGGTCCACCTGGTGATCACGGGAGAGCGGCCGCTGCCGCGTAACGCCGCGTTCGCCGGCGATCTCGTGTTGCACGGGCTGCGCGAAGCCGGGGTCTACGTGCACACGGAATCGGGCGTCGAGCGGGTCACGGCCGGGAAGTCCGGCACGGAGCTGGCGCTGAAGGACGGCGAGACGGTCGTCGTCGACGAGTTCCTGGTGGCGACCGGTCGCCGTCCCGCGACGGCCGGGCTCGGCCTGGAGGCGTTCGGCGTCGAGCCCGGGCGCCCGCTGGAGGTCGACGACACCGGCCGCGTGTCCGCAGTGGACGGTGGCTGGCTGTACGCGGCGGGCGACGTCACCGGCCGGGCCCCGCTGACCCACCAGGGCAAGTACGGCGCCCGCGCGGCCGGCGACACGGTGGCGGCGCTGGCCGCGGGCAAGCCGGTGTCGGCTTCGCCGTGGAGCCCGTTCACCGCGACGGCCGACCACCACGCGATCCCGCAGGTGGTGTTCACCGACCCGGAGGTGGCGGCGGTCGGCCTGGCGGACGCGCGGCCCGGCTCGGCCGACCGCGTGGTCGACATCGACATCGCGGTGGCGGGATCGTCCCTGCACGCCGACGGGTACACGGGCAAGGCCCGGATGGTGGTCGACACGGAGCGGAACGTCCTGCTCGGCGTGACGTTCGTCGGCCAGGACGTCTCAGAGCTGATCCACTCGGCGACGATCGCGATCGTCGGCGAGGTGCCGCTGGACCGCCTGTGGCACGCGGTGCCGTCGTTCCCGACGATCAGCGAGGTGTGGCTGCGCCTGCTCGAGGCGTACGGGCTCTGAGGGTTACTGGGCAGGCAGGTCCAGGGCGGCTTTCGCGGCCCGGGTGAGGCCGGGATCGTCCGGAGTGGACGGTCCCGGCGCCCAGACGGCCTGCACCAGGCGTACGGAGGTGCCTTCGACCTTGCTGGCGTAGGCGGCGTTCTCGAAGCGGGGTGGCTGGGTGGCGCCCCACTGGCCGGTCTCGGTGGCGAGGTCGAGGATGCCGCCCCCGCCGGGAGTGTCGGCAACGGCCTTGAAGTCGGCGGCCTGAGCAGCATCGGGAAACTGCACGATCCCGACGGTGACGGCCGCGGCCCGCCCATCGATGGTGGCGGCGTAGCTCGCCCGCCGCACGCCGGCGCAGCTGGTCTGCTGAAGGCTGGCTTGAGCATCCCCGAAGGCATGGGAAGCGCATCGTTGGTCACCCCCGGCGGCGCGCAGGGCGAACTGAAGGCTCTCGACGGGAGCGGCGCCGGCGGAGGAGCCGGGCGGCTGAGTGGCGGGAGTGGGCGGGCCAGTGGGTGCGGCGGCGGTGTCATCCCCGGTGGTGGCGACGGCAATCGCGGCGACGACCAGGACGACGAGCAGCGCGATGGCGGCCAGGGGGAGCCAGCGGACGGTCTTTGAGGCCGGGGTGGCGGCGCGGGGCGCGGGTTCGGGGCGCGGCCGGGGGGTGGGGAAGGACGGCGGCCCGAGGGGGTGCGCGGGTCCGGTGGCCGGAGTGGCCTTGGCGGCTTGAGCGGGCTCGGTTGTGGGGGACGGGCTGGCCGACTTGGGGAGCCAGGGGAGCTGGGCTGCGTTGGTGGAATCGGCGGCGGGGGAGGAACCGGCCGATTTCGGGAGCCAGGGGAGTTGGGCCGCGTTGGTGGCCGAAGTGGACTCGGCGGCTGAGGTGGGCTCCGCTGGCGGAGTTGGCTCAGCGGCCTGCGCCGGTTCGGCGAGCTGAGTCGAATCGGCTGGTTCGTTCGGTTCGGTGGGTTGCGCTGGTTCGGCGGGCTGAGTGGGTTCGGCGGGTTCGGTCGGTCCGGTTGACTGCGCCGGTTCGGCGGGTTCGGTCGACTCGGCGGCTTGGGTGGATCCGTCGGGCTCGGCCACTCCGGTGGATTGCGCCGGTTCGGCGGGCCGGGCGGGCTGGGGTCGGGCGCTCCCGGGGAAGCGGAGAGCCTCGGTTTGCTCGGCGTCCGGGGCTTCGAGGGACTCGGTCCGCTCGGTTTCCGTGGCGGGAGCCGCGGGGCGCGCGGAAGACTCTGTGCCGGGGAACACCGGCAGGGCGGGAGTTTCCGCCGGTTCGACCTTGTCCTCGGTGGGGGACGAGAGAACCTCGGTGCGCTCGGCAGCCGGCTCCGCAGCGAAAGGCGCGGGATCTGCTGCGGAAGAGCCCGCTTGCGCAGCCTCGGGCCGCGTTTCGGCCGGGAGCGAGCCGCTCGAGACGGCAGAATTCGTGCTCGCCCGGGGCGCAGCTGAGTCCGGAGCGACCTCGGAAGCGGCAGAAATCGCGGGCACGGCGACAGAAAGGTCCGGTTCCGAAGCAGCGCCGGCCGCCGAAGCCGGAGTCTTGGTCCGCCAGTCGGCTCCGCTCGACGCCACCAGACCGGATGAAGCTGGCACAACCGCGCTGGCCGCCCCAGAAGACCCAGACACCGCCGCCCCACTGTCCCAAAGGGACTCCGGGGGCGAGTCGTCCGAAAAACGGCTGAAGCCTTCCCCCAGCAAAACCTCGTCCGACAGCTCCGGAGCCTCCGGCGCCAACCCCCGCATCAACGCCCGCACCTGGTCCACCGATCGGGGCCGGTGGGCCGTGGCCAGCGACACCGTCGCCGCCAGCATCGTCGTCGGGGTCGGGTGCAGGACGCGGACCGGGCCCGCCAGGTCGCCCGCCGGCTGGTCGACCGTCTCCACGTACGGTCCTACCGCGACGATCGTCCCCACCGGGGCCGTTCCCGGCACCAGGGACACGATGCGCTGCTCGCACGCCTGGGACAGGTCCAATGCCTCCGTCGCCGGGTTGACCGCGTCGTCGTCGGCGACCAGGGGCCAGCCGTCCGCCTTCCACTCGGCCCCCAGTGGGGCTTCCAGGCGCAGCGCCGGGTCCGGGAGGTCGACGCCGATCACGATGATCACCCCGTGTGGCAACAGGACTACCGCTTCGATCGGGCGCTCGGTCACCGAGCCGACCCCGACCAGCGCGATCCCGCCGACGACGGTGCTGCCGCGGCCCAGGGACGCCAGCGCCGCCCGGACGTCGTCGGCCACCCGGGACTGCTGCCGCTCCAGGCGCACCAGTCGCACCGAAACCCCTCCCTGCTCGTCGTTCCGGGTCATCACGCTAGCGCGCGTGGTGGTATCCATCGTGCGACACGGGGACGACGCGGCCGCAGGCCCACCGAAAGTGGGGCCCTGGGTGACTTGTGGTGTTCATGTGGCCAAACAGCACGGTTGGGGTGCAGAATGTGCTACAACGCATCGGAGGCGGTATTCGGGAGCCGCACTGAGGCCGCGCTGCAACTCGATTCAGGGCGTAGGGGAAGACGTCCCTCGTCGAGTTACAAGCGGAGGTAGCAGTGAGCACCCGTGGCAGCACCCGAGGTGTGGTGTACGTCCACTCGTCGCCGTCTGCGGTGTGTCCGCACGTCGAGTGGGCTATTTCGGGCACCCTGGGTGCCCGCGTTGACCTGAAGTGGACGGCGCAGCCGGCCAGTCCGGGTCAGCTTCGCGCCGAATGCGGCTGGCGCGCGCCCGCGGGCACCGGCGCCAGATTGGCGTCCGCCCTCAAGGCGTGGCCGATGATTCGGTTCGAAGTCACCGAAGAGCCCAGCGCGGGCCTCGACGGCGAACGGTTCTGCTTCGCGCCCGGCCTCGGCCTGTGGCACGGGCGGACCAGCGCCAACGGGGACATCGTGGTGGGCGAAGACCAGCTGCGCGCCCTCGTCGCCATGACCCGTGGGGGTGAGTCCCTCGCGCACAAGCTCGACGAACTCCTCGCCGCGGGCTGGGACGAGGCGCTCGAGCCCTACCGCCACGCCGGCGACGGCGCTCCGGTGACCTGGCTGCACCAGGTGGGCTGACCGGTTTCCCGCGAGCGGCCCGGCGCGACCTCGGGTGATCCCCGGCGCGCCGGGCCGCTCGCGCGTCCGGGCCCGGAGTCCCGCGCGGCCGGGGCCGGTACGCTTCCGGGCGTGACCAGCCCCGCCCCCAGCTCCCGCCAGCGCTGGCTGGTGCCCGTCGTGGTCGTGGTGCTCTCCGTGACCGTGGGTGCCGGCCTGCTCGCTCGCGAGCTCTACCGCCGGCCGGACCAGCCTGCCGACGACACGTCCTCGCCGGTGTCGGCGCCGTCCTCGGCCAGTGGCGGTGAACCGGCCGCGGCGGACGCCGTCGGGATGACCGACGACGCGCGGGCGCACCCGCAGGCCGACGCCGTCCGCAAGCTGCTGCAGCAGTACTTCGACGCCATCAACACCAAGGAGTACGCGCGGTGGACGGCCGTGGTCAGCGCCCAGCGCATCGCGGAGCAGTCGCAGACGACCTGGAAGAACGGCGTCCGCACCACAAAGGACAGTGACGCGCTCGTCTACCGGATCGAGCGCGGCTCGGGCTCGTCGCTGCGGGTTCTGGTCGGGTTCACCAGCGTCCAGGACCGCGAGGACGCGCCCCCGTTCTTCCCCGAGCCGTGCATCAAGTGGCGGCTCGTGCTGCCCGTGATCGTCGAGAAGTCCACCCTGAAGATCGACTCCGTCGACAAGGGCCCGCCGCCCGAACACGAAAAGTGCTGACACGAGAAGGGGCCCGGCCGAAGCCGGGCCCCTTCTCGTTCGTCAGTGCGTTCAGGCCGCCGGGGTGAACAGCAGCGCCGTGTTGTGCCCGCCGAAGCCGAACGAGTTGCTGATCGCCGCGGTCAGCTCGACCTTGCGGGCCTCGCCCGCCACGACGTCCAGCTGCACCCGCGGGTCCAGGTCGGTCAGGTTCAGGGTCGCCGGCACGATGCCGTGGTAGAGCGCCAGGATCGTGATGATCCCCTCGACCGCGCCGGCACCGCCGACGAGGTGGCCGAGTGCGCCCTTCGGCGCCGTCACGACCGGGTGTTCCCCGACCGCGTTGCGGATCGCCGCCGCCTCGCCGATGTCACCGACCACAGTGGACGTCGCGTGGGCGTTGACGTGCCCGACATCCGCGGGGGTGACCCCGGCCATCTTCATCGCCGCGCGCATGGCGGCGATCTGGCCGATGCCCTCGGGGTGGTTGCCCGTGATGTGGTAGGCGTCCGAGGTGATGCCGTGGCCGGCGATCGTCGCGTAGATCCGCGCGCCCCGGGCCTTCGCCTGGTCCGCGCGCTCCAGGATGACCACGCCGGAGCCCTCGCCGAGGACGAAGCCGTCCCGGTTGGCGTCGAACGGGCGCGAGGCCGCACCCGGGTCGTCGTTGCGCGTGGACACCGTGCGGGCCTGGGCGAACCCGGCCAGCGTGATCGGGTGGATGCACGCTTCGGCGCCACCGGCGACCACGACGTCGGCACGCCCGGAGCGGATCATCTCCACGCCGTTCGCGATGCCTTCCGCGCCCGAAGCACAGGCCGAAGCCGGCGAATGCACCCCGGCCCGCGCCTTCAGGTCGATGCCCACGTGCGCCGCCGGGCCGTTCGGCATCAGCATCGGCACGGTCAGCGGCGACACCTTGCGGAGACCCTGCTGGTGCAACAGGTCGTTCTGGGTGAGCAGGGTGACCGGGCCGCCGACACCAGTGCCGATCGACACGCCGAGGCGGTCGGGGTCGACGTCGGTGTGCTCGTCGGTCGGCTCGGCGTACCCGGCGTCGGCCCACGCCTGGCGGGCGGCGATCAGCGCGACCTGCTCGCAGCGGTCCAGCCGGCGGGCCTGCACCCGCGGGAGGACCTCCGACGGATCGACGGCCAGCTGACCGCCGATCTTGACCGGCAGCTGCAGCTCCTCGACCCAGTCGGCCTCGATCGCCCGGATCCCGCTCCGCCCGGCCAGCAGACCGTCCCACGTGGACGTCACGTCCCCGCCGAGCGGTGTGGTGGCGCCGAGACCGGTGATCACGACGTCGATGTTGCTCATGGGAGTCTCCTCAAGGAGGGAAGAGGACTTACTTGGAGTTGGCCGACACGTAGTTCACGGCGTCGCCCACGGTCTTCAGGTTGGCGAGCTCGTCGTCCGGGATCTTGACGCCGAACTTGTCCTCGGCCTGCACGGCGATCTCGACCATCGACAGCGAGTCGATGTCCAGGTCGTCCACGAACGACTTCTCGGCGGTGACGTCGTCCTGAGCCACACCGGCCACCTCTTCGACGATCTCGGCGAGGCCGGCGAGGATCTCAGCGTTGTCAGCCATGGGGTAGTTCCCTTCTCGGTGTTTCTTTGGGTCTGGGTGCCCACGGGCGAGTGCCCGCGGGGAGCGTAACGGTGGTCAGGGGCAGACGAACGCCTGCCCGGCGTAGGACAGGCCCGCGCCGAACCCGACCGCCAGCACCACGTCGCCGGACTTCGCCGTCCCGGCCTTGCGCATGTGGTCCAGCGCGAGGGGGATGGACGCCGACGAGGTGTTGCCGGAGTACTTGATGTCGTCGGCGACGACCATTTCTTCGCGAGCGCCCTGCGCCCGCAGCTTCTTGGCGATCGCCTCGACGATGCGCAGGTTCGCCTGGTGCGGGATGAGGACGTCCACATCGGACGGCTTCAGCCCGGCGACCTCCAGCGCCTGTAGTGCGATCGGCGCGATCTGGGTGGTCGCCCAGCGGAAGACCGACTGGCCCTCCTGGTAGATGAACTTGTCCTCGGTCATCCCGATCAGGTCGACGAGGTCACCCGCGCTGCCCCAGGAGACCGGGCCGATCTGCGGCTCGTCGGACGCGCCGACGACCGCGGCGCCCGCGCCGTCGGCGAAGATGATCGCGTTCGCGCGGTCGGTCGGGTTCACCGAGTCGGTGAGCTTCTCGGCGCCGATCACGAGGACCTTCTTCGCCGAGCCCGCGCGGACCAGGTCGGAGGCGACCCCGAGGCCGTAGCAGAACCCGGCGCACGCCGCGTTGAGGTCGAACGCGCCGGGGCTCGGGATGCCGATCCGGGCGGCGACCTGGGCGGCCGCGTTCGGGATCTGCGTCGGCATGGTGCAGTTCGGGAGGATCACCGTGTCCACTTCGGACGGGTCGACGCCCGCGTCGGCCAGCGCGGCGGTGCCGGCGGCGACGGCCATGTCGGTGAGCAGCTCGTCCTTCTCGGCGAAGCGGCGCTCGATGATCCCGACGCGCGTCTGGATCCACTCGTCGTTGGTCTCCATCAGCTTCGAGAGGTCGTCGTTGGTGACGACCTTCTTGGGCTGGTAGCTGCCGACGCCCAGCACGCGGCTCCCGCGGGAGCCCGGGTTGAGGCTCAGGGCCGGTCGGTCGGTCACGAGGCGTCCTCCTGGCGCAGCGCCGCCAGTTCGGCCGGCGTCTTCAGCGCGGTGGTAGTGGTCACGACGCCCTTGAGCTGCCGCTTGACCAGGCCGGTCAGCGTGCCCGCGGGCGCGAGTTCGACGGTGCGGGTGACGCCGAGCGCGACGAGGCCGTCCATCGTCAGGTCCCAGCGGACCGACCGGGTGACCTGCGAAACCAGGCGCTCCAGGTACTCGGCCCCGCTGGTGACGACCGCGCCGTCCGCGTTGGACAGCAGCGGGCGCGTCGGGTCGGCCGGGGTGAGCTCGGCGGCGTGGGCGCGCAACGCCTCTTCGGCGGGCGCCATGTACTGCGTGTGGAACGCGCCGGCGACCTTGAGAGCGCGGATCTTCGTGCCTTCAAGGGGTTCGGCGACGATCTTCGCGATCGTGTCGGCGGCGCCGGAGGCGACGATCTGCCCCGCTCCGTTGCGGTTCGCCGCGGTCAGGCCCTGCTCTTCGAGCCAGGCGACGACCTGCTCGGGGTCCCCGAGCATGACCGCGGCCATCGACGTCGGTTCGAGCGCGCACGCCTTCGCCATCTCGGCGCCGCGGACGGCGGCGAGCGCGACGGCGTCTTCGGGCTTGAGCACCCCGGCGATCGCGGCGGCCGCGAGCTCGCCGACGGAGTGGCCGGCGACCGGCGCGTCGGCGGGCACCGGCGCGGTGGCCTGGAGGTGCTCGAAGGTGAGCAGCGACAGCGCGACGATCAGCGGCTGCGCGATCGCGGTGTCCTGGATCTCCTCGGCGTCCCCCTCGGTGCCGAGGCGGAGCAGGTCGAGCCCCGCGCGCTCGGACCACTGGGCGACGCGCTCGCGGGCGCCGTCGAGGTCGAGCCAGGGCGTGAACATACCGGGGGCCTGAGACCCCTGACCGGGAGCGAGGACTGCTGCTGTCACCCTCTAAGACAACACGCTGGGGCCTGGTTCCCGTGATGCCGACGTTCACAGTGTCTGCCCGGCGTCTTTGTCGGAAACCTCCAAAGACGCGCCGGACGACCTCGCTCGTAACCCGGAAGCCTTGTCGGGTTCACTGTAATCTGGGTCACGCGCGGAGGGAAGGGCGGGCCGTCACCAGAGGCCGCGGGCGCGGGCCAGCCGGCCCACGGTGAGCGCGATCCGCAGCACCAGCGCGTCCCGCGGGTCGGTCGGCTGGCAGCCGGTCAGGTCCGCCGCCTTCCGCAGGCGGTAGCGGACGGTGTTCGGGTGGACGAACAGCGTCTTCGCGCACGTCTCCAGCACACCGCCGGACTCGAGGTAGGCCTCCACCGTGCGCTGCAGCGTCGGGCCGGCCTCTTCCAACGGCCGGGCGATCAGGTCGACCAGCAGGCGCTCGGCCTCGGCGTCGCCGGACAGCGCGCGCTCCGGCAGCAGGTCCGCCGAACGGACCGGGCGGGGCGCGCCGGGCCAGCCGACCACCGCGCGCAGCCCGGACAGCGCCTCCGTCGCGCTGTGGTGGGCCTCCGCGAGCGTCGCCACGGTCGGGCCCGCGACGACCGGGCCGTCGGCGAACGCCACCGACATCTTGGCCAGGATTTCGCGTTCCTTCAGGCCGCCGTCGGTCGGTCCGCCCACCACGACCACCAGCCGGGAGCCCTGCACCGACAGCAGCACCGGGCGCCCGACGCGGGCCGCGCGGCTGCGGACCTCGAACACTACCGTCGGCGGGTCCTCCGACGGCGGGTTCCCCACGAGCACCGTCGCGGCCGCGGACGGCTCCCAGCCCAGCGCGGTCGCGCGCGAGAGCACCGACTCCTCGGCGTCCCCGCGGACGATGCCGTCGACGACCAGCGCCTCCAGCCGGGCGTCCCACGCGCCGCGTGCTTCCGCGGCGGCGGCGTAGGAGTTCGCCGCGGCGAACGCGATTTCCCGGCCGTAGCGGAGGATTCCCTCGATCAGGGCGGCCCGTTCGGCTTCGTTCGCGGCGAATTCGGGCAGCTGCTCTTCGAAGACTTCGATGGCGAGCCGCACCATGCCGACCGCCTGGCGCAGGCTGACCCACCGGGAAAGCTCGGCCGGCGCGTCGCGGAACGCCTCCGTCGTGAGCTTCAGCGCTTCCTTCGAGTCCCGCAGCCAGCTGACAAAACCGGCGGCGCCGGCCTGCGTGATCAGCAGGACGCTCGCGCGCTGGTCGGCGGGCAGCCGGGCGAACCACGGCAGCCGCCGTTCCATCACCGCGACACTGGCGCTGGCCAGGCTGCCGGACGCGTGCTCGAGCCGCCGGAGTGTCTTCGCGGACAGTCCGTGGTGCTTGGGCACCCGGCGCGGGGCGGTCGTTCCATCCATGGCGGAGGCGATCCTACGTGCCCGCAACTTTCGTAGCCGCCGAAGGCAACGCCGGACGGTATGCGGGGCGTGGACGTACTGCCTAGGATCTCCGGCGAGGGCAGACCAGGAATGGGGGAACCGGAATGACCGGTTTAGAGATCGACGCGATCTCCAAACGCTACGGCGACGTGGTCGCTTTGCGTGAAATGACGTTCGACGTCCGGCCGGGTGAATTGTTCGGCTTCGTCGGCAGCAACGGCGCCGGGAAGACCACCACCATGCGGATCGCGCTCGGCGTGCTGTCCGCCGACGCCGGCCAGGTGCGCTACGAAGGCGAGCCGGTGACGCACGAAACCCGGCGCCACATCGGGTACATGCCGGAAGAACGCGGGCTCTACCCCAAGATGAAGGTCGGCGAGCAGCTCACCTACCTGGCCCGGCTGCACGAGATGTCCGCTTCGGACGCCAAGTCGTCGGCGGAGAAGTGGACCGAACGGCTGGGCGTGGCCTCGCGCCGCGACGACGAGGTCCAGAAGCTCAGCCTCGGCAACCAGCAGCGCGTCCAGCTGGCCGCGGCGCTGGTGCACGAGCCGCGGATCCTGGTGCTCGACGAGCCGTTCTCCGGCCTCGACCCGGTCGCGGTGGACGTGATGAGCCAGGTGCTGCGGGAAAAGGCCGCCGAGGGTGTGCCGGTCGTGTTCTCCAGCCACCAGCTCGACCTCGTGGAGCGCCTCTGCGACCGCGTCGGCATCGTCCGGAGTGGACAGATGGTCGAGATCGGCACGGTCGGCGACCTGCGCTCCGGCGGCGCCGTGCGGCTGCGGGTCGACGTGCCGTCGGCAGGCGACGACTGGGCCGACGGCCTGCCCGGCGTGAAGGTGCTCGGGCGCAAGGGCACGGTGACCGAGCTCGAGCTGGGCGAGGGTGCCGACGACCAGGACGTCCTCAAGGCCGCGCTGGCCACCGGGCCGGTGCGCGAGTTCGCCCGCGAGCAGCCGACGCTGGCCGACCTGTTCCGTTCCGTCGTGACCACCGAGGAGGTCCCCGCATGAGCACGCCGCTTCCCGATGTGCGGATGAGCCCGATGGGCGCGGTCGGGCTGGTCGCCTCCCGCGAGATCTCCACCCGGGTGAAGTCGAAGGCCTTCCGCGTCGCCACCGCCGTCATGCTGCTGCTGATCGTCGCCGGCATCGTGTTGGTCAAGCTGATCTCCGGTGGGGACAGCGCCGACTCGACGGTCGGGTACACCTCGGCGACCGCGCCGTTCGCCGCGCCGCTGAAGGCCGGCGGCCAGGCCGTCGACGAGAAGATCGACGTCACCCAGGTCGCCGACGAGGCGGCCGGACGCGCGAAGCTCGAGGACGGCTCGATCGACGCGCTGCTCACCGGCGACGGCAAGAGCGTGCACGTCCAGGTGAAGAAGGACCTCGACAGCAAGCTCGCGAACGTGCTGCAGCTGCTCGCCCGGCAGGCCGCGATCAACCAGCAGATCACCGGCCTGGGCGGCAACCCGGCGCAGTTCCAGGCAGCCGTCGCGGCGGCGAAGTTCGTCGAGGACCCGCCGCTGGAGCAGCCGTACGACTACAACGGCACGCAGCTCGTGCTGGGCATCGTGGCGGGCATCCTGATCTACCTCTCGCTGATGATCAACGGCCAGACCGTCGCGCAGGGTGTCGTCGAGGAGAAGACCTCGCGGGTGGTCGAGCTGCTGCTGTCGACGATCAAGCCGTGGCAGCTGATGGCCGGGAAGGTGCTCGGCATCGGGGTGGTGGGGCTGATCCAGATGGTCGTGATCGGCGTCGGCGGCCTGATCGCCGTGACGGCGACCGGGGCGCTGCCGGATCTCTCGCTGTCTTCGGCGATCGGCGCCGTCGTGTGGCTGATCGTGTGGTACCTGCTCGGGTTCTTCATGTACTCGATCGTGTTCGCCGCGCTGGGTGCGCTGGTTTCGCGCCAGGAAGACGTCGGCGGCGCGACGATGCCGGCGTTGATGTTCGTGATCGCCGGGTACGTGATCGGCATTTCGGTGCTGCCGTCGAATCCGGGCAGCACGTTCGTCGAGGTGCTTTCCGTGATTCCGGTGTTCTCGCCGACGCTGATGCCGATCCGGCTCGCGATGGGCGGGGTGCCGGTGTGGGAAGCGGTGTTGTCGGTGGGGCTGGTGGTGCTGATGATTCCGGGATTGATCTGGCTCGCCGCGCGGATCTACCGCAACGCCGTGATGCGCAGTGGCGCGAAGGTGAAACTGCGCGACGCCCTGCGCGCCGCCTGACGTTCTTCCGCTGTTCATCCGGCCCTCGGGAGCTTCGGCTTCCGGGGGCCGGTTTTGTATACCCGGTAAATGCTCGAGGCCGCCCGGCGCTTGCGGTTTACGCTGCGCCGGACGGCCTCGTCTCCCCGGTCCCCACCGGTAGAACCAGTATGGCCGTGGCTGATCTTCGCGCGCCAGTCGTCTCACTCGATCGTGGGGCGCACGAGTTGCCGCGGCTGGGTACCTGATCAACGATCCGGTGCACAACACCGCGCACCACCCGAATCGTGATTCGGTGCGAACACCTAGAGGGAGTCGGACATGGGCCAGCAACTGAAGGACGGACTCGGGCAGGCGTGGAACCTCGTCGCCACGTTCGTGCCGAAACTCGTCGGATTCCTGATCATCCTGCTGATCGGCTGGCTGATCGCGAAGGCGGTGTCGAAAGGGCTGAGTCTGGTCCTCGGAAAGGTCGGGTTCGGCAAGCTGATCGAGAAGACCGGCCTTTCCGCCAGCATCGGCCAGCAGAAGATCGACGCCGCCGGGATCCTCGTGAAACTGGTCTACTACTTCATTCTGCTGATCGCGCTGCAGCTGGCGTTCGGCGTGTTCGGGCCGACCAACCCGGTGAGCCAGCTGCTCAACGACATCATCGCGTTCCTGCCGCGGATCGTGGTCGCGCTGGTGCTGATCGTGGTCGCGGCGGCGATCGCGAAGGTCGTGCGTGACGTCGTCTCGTCGGCGATGTCGGGCCGCCCGGCCGGCCGTTACCTGGCGACCGGCGCGTACTGGCTGATCATGGCGTTCGGCATCATCGCGGCCCTCGGCCAGGTGAACATCGCGACGGCGATCACCGGCCCGGTCCTGATCGCGGTCCTGGCGACGATCGGTGGAGTGATCGTGGTCGGCTTCGGCGGCGGCCTCATCAAGCCGGCTCAGGACCGCTGGCGCGGCTGGATGGCGAACATGCAGCAGCAGCTGGCCGAGACCCCGGCCCAGCGCACGGGCGAGATGGGCACGAGCGCCCCGCCGCGGGCGACCGTGGGCGCCGACAACACCCCGACTCCGCCGGCGGGCATGCAGCGCCCGCAGGTCTGAGCGGGCTCAGCGGTTGACGGGACGGGCCCGGCGGACGGGGAAGCCGCCGGGCCCTTTCCTGCCGCACCCCTCGCGCCACATTGGGACGGTTTGGTCCCACGCCTCGGGATGTCTCGCCGCTCACAGTCTCTGGGGAATTCACCCTTCGCGGAGCATGTTGGAGCGGGAGGACGAAAGGGGCGTGTCGTGGACTTCCTGCTGCACCACGGGATCACCGTGCTCGGACAGTGGATCTCGATCGCGGAGCTCGCCGGGCAGGTGTTCGCGCTGGCCGTGGTCTTCCTCGCTCAGCGTCGCACCTTGTGGACGTGGCCCGTGCAGGTCGGGGCGACCGTCCTGCTCTTCGCCGTCTACGTCTCCGCGCACCTCGGGGGGCTCGCCGCCCGGCAGGTCGCCATCCTCGCCATCTCCGTCTACGGCTGGTGGGCCTGGACGCGCCGCCAGGACCCCGTCTTCGGCGTCGTCGTGCGGCAGGGCCGGCTCGTCGAACGCCTGGCCATGCTCGGCGCCTTCGTCGTCGGCACCACCGTGATGGCGCTGGTCCTGGACGCGCTGCACGCGTCGTGGGCGCCCTGGCCGGACGCCGCCATCTTCGTCGGGACCCTCGTCGCCTTCGGGGCGCAGGGTGCGGGGCTCGTCGAGTTCTGGCTGGTCTGGCTGGTCGTCGACGCGATCGGCGTGCCGCTGCAGATCTCGTCCGGGCTCTACTTCTCCGCCGCGATCTACATCGTCTTCGCCGGGCTCGTCGTGCACGGCTGGTGGAGCTGGAACCGCTCCGCGAAGCAGACGATCGCCGCCCACGACGTCATGGCAGCATCCAGCTGAGCACCGGCGTGCTCTGACCCCACACGATCAGGCACATCACCAGCAGCAGCCCGACGCTCCACGGCAGCACCTTCCGCAGGAGCTTGCCCTCTTCACCGGGCAGGTTCGCGGCGACACACGCGATCGTGAGGTTCTGCGGCGAGACCATCTTGCCGAGCACCCCGCCGGAGCTGTTGGCCGCGGCGAGCAGGTCCGCGGGCAGGCCCGTCTTGTTCGCCGCCGTCACCTGCAACGCGCCGAACAGCGCGTTCGCCGAGGTGTCCGAGCCCGAGACGGCGACGCCGAACCAGCCCAGCACCGGGGAGAGGAACGCCAGGCCCGCGCCGGCGGCCGCGATGAACGTGCCGATCGTGCTCGTCTGGCCGGACAGGTTCATCACGTAGGCCAGCGCGAGCACCCCGGTGACGGTGAGGATCGCGAACCGCAGCTCCTTCACCGTGGCCAGCCACTCGCTCGCGGCGCCGCTCGCCGACACCGCCAGCAGCACCGTCGTCAGGATGCCGGCCAGCAGCACCAGCGTGCCGCCGGTGTTGAGGAACGGCAGCGAGAAGGTGTTGCCGGACACCGGTTTCCCGTTCGGCCCCGCGACGTTCAGGCCCGGCCAGTGGAACTTCCACGTCGCCTTGTCGAGCAGCTTCTTGACCGGCGGCAGCACGGCGACCGAGAAGATCACGATGATCAGGAGGTAGGGCAGGTAGGCCTTGACGACGTCGTTGCGGGAGTCTTCCGGCGGCGTCTCCTCGGTGGCCGCGCCGCCCGTGCCGATCCGGACGGACTCGGGCACCGCGCGGCGGGTCTGGGGGAGCGCCACGAGCGCGGCCGCGCCGGCGAGCGCCGCGCCGATGTCGGCCAGCTGCGGCGAGACGAAGTTCGACGCGAGGAACTGCACGAGCCCGAACGCGACCCCGCAGACCAGCGCGGGCAGCCAGGTGTCGCGCAGGCCGCGCTTGCCGTCGACGATGATCACCAGCAGCAGCGGCACGACCAGCGCGAGCAACGGCGTCTGGCGGCCGACGATCGAGGAGACCTGCTCCAGCGGCAGCCCGGTGACCTGGGCGAGCGTGACGACCGGGGTGCCCATGGCGCCGAACGCGACCGGGGCGGTGTTCGCGACCAGCGCGACGACGGCGGCCTTCACCGGGTGGAAGCCGACGGCCACCAGCATCACGGCGCTGATCGCGACCGGCGCGCCGAAGCCGGCGAGGGCCTCCATCAGCGCGCCGAAGCAGAAGGCGATGATCAGCGCCTGGATCCGCGGGTCGTCGGAGATCCGGCCGAACGAGCGGCGCAGGACGTCGAAGTGCCCGGTCCGCACGGTGAGCCGGTAGATCCACAGCGCGTTGACGACGATCCACATGATCGGCCACAACCCGAACGCGGCGCCCGACAGCGCGCCGGAGACGGCCTGGACGACCGGCATCCCGAACGCGGCGATCCCGACGACGAGCGCGACCAGCAGCCCGATCAGAGCGGCGTGGTGCGCCCGCATCCGGACGACGCCGAGGAGGACGAGGACGGTGGCCAGCGGCAGCACGGCGACGAGCGCAGACAGGCCCAGCGAGCCGAGGGGAGTCACGTCTTGAATGAACAGGGCCTGCACGAACACGGGCGACCTCCGTTTTCCACGATGCGAAAACGGCCTTTCGGCGAGTGCCCGAGATCTTCGTCACAAACCAGGCGGTCCGTCAAGAAGTTGAGTCCGGTTGGCCCAACGGGTCAGGCGGTAACGCGAGTTACGGCTTCGGCAGGACGGCCAGCGTGGTCTCGGCGATCGTCTGCAGCTCCGCCGGGCTTGAACCGCCCTTGCCGAGTGCTTCGATGCCGCGGTTGACGGCGAGCAGGAGGCTCGCCAGGTGGGCCGGGTCGTGGCCGCCGGCGATGTCGCCGGCGCGCTGGGCCGCCGCGATGCAGTCCGCCAGCTGGGCGTGCAGCTCGCGGAACGCGCGCTCGGACCGGGCGGCGATGGCTTCGTCGTGCTGCGCGCACTCCGCCGTGCTCTTCGCGATCAGGCAGCCGCGCCGGTCGTGATCGGCCGCGGTGTCCGCGGCGATCGCCAGGACGTGCTCGCGCAGCCGCTGGTAGGCGGTGGCGTCCGGCCCGGACAGCGCGCGCCGGGTGCCTTCGGTGGCCTCGGTGCAGTAGTCGTCGTAGACGCGCAGGAACAGCGCGTGCTTGTCCCCGAAGGCGCCGTAGAGGCTGCCCTTGCCGAGGCCGGTCGCCGCCGCGATGTCGTCGATCTTCGTACCCGCGTAACCGGTCGCCCAGAACTGGTCCCGTGCGGCGCGCAGGACCGCGGCCTCGTCGAAGCTCCGGGGTCTCGCCATGAAGCCAGCCTACCCATTCTTGACTATCTCGTCCAGAACCGCGTACGTTCTGGACGAGATAGTCAAGAATTTGGAGGGCGAGATGAACCTGAAGGACAAGACGGCACTGGTGACCGGCGCCGGGACCGGCATCGGCCTGGGCATCGCGAAGCGGTTCGCGGCCGAAGGCGCGCACGTCGTGATCACCGGGCGGCGCAAGGAGGTCCTCGACGACGCCGTCGCCGAGATCGGCGGCAGCGTCCAGGCGATCCGCGCCGACTCCTCGAACCTCACCGACCTCGACGAGGTCTACCGGGTGATCGCCGAGCGCGGCCGCGGTCTCGACGTCGTCGTGGCCAACTCGGGCGGTGGCGTGACCCAGCCGCTCGGCGAGATCACCGAGGCGCAGTTCGACGCGACCTTCGGCACGAACGTCAAGGGCGTCGTCTTCACCGTGCAGAAGGCCCTGCCGCTGCTGAACGACAAGGCGTCGGTCATCCTCACCGGCTCGACGACGTCGACGCGCGTGGCGCCGGGCATGAGCGTCTACGCGTCGACGAAGTCCGCCGTCCGCAGCTTCGCCCGCACCTGGGCGCTCGACCTGCAGGGCAAGGGAATCCGCGTCAACGTGCTCAGCCCCGGGCCGACGCTCACCCCGGGCCTGCTCGGCCTGGCCGAGCCGGACGCGCGGCAGCAGCTCGTGGACGGCATGGCGAGCCAGGTGCCGCTCGGGCGCCTGGGCGACCCGAGCGAGATCGCCGCGGCGGCGCTGTTCCTGGCGACCGACGAGGCGAGCTTCGTCAACGGCGTCGAGTTCTTCGTCGACGGTGGCCAGGCGCAGGTCTAACGCAGGGTGGCGTGCGAGGGTGTCAGGTCCTTCAGGGTCCGGACGCCCAGCAGCTGCATCGTGCGGACCAGCTCCGTCCGCAGGATGTCGACGCAGCGCTGGACCCCGCGCTCACCGCCGGCCATCAGGCCGTACAGGAACGCGCGGCCGACCAGCACCGCGTCGGCGCCGCGGGCGATCGCCGCCACGATGTCGCCGCCCGAGAGGATGCCCGTGTCGATCCAGACCTCGGCGCCGCCCTGGAGCTCGTCCAGCACCGCCGGGAGCAGCTCCAGGGGCGTCGGGGCGCGGTCGAGCTGGCGGCCGCCGTGGTTCGAGATCAGGACCGCGTCGGCGCCGTGCTTGACGACGTCGCGGGCGTCGTCGACGTTCTGCACGCCCTTCACCACGAGCTTCCCGGGCCAGGTCCGGCGCACCCAGTCGAGGTCGTCGAAGTTGAGCGTCGGGTCGAAGAGCTTGTTCAGCAGTTCGGCGACGGTGCCGCCGAAGTGGTTGAGCGAGGCGAAGTTCAGCGGCTCGGTGGTCAGCAGGTTGAACCACCACGCCGGGTGCGTCGCGCCGTCGAGGAACGTCTTGAGGGTCAGCGCCGGCGGGATGGTCAGGCCGTTGCGGACGTCACGCAGGCGGGCGCCGCCGACCGGGGTGTCCACGGTCAGCATGAGGGTGTCGTAGCCGTGCTCCCACGCGCGATTCATCAGATCTTCACCCGCGCCGTGGTCGCGCCAGACGTAGAGCTGGAACCACTTGCGCGCGCCGGGCGCGGCGGCCGCGAGGTCCTCGATCGACGTGGTCGCCATCGTCGAGAGGCCGACCGGGATGCCGTTGCGCTCGGCGACGCGCGCCACCGCGCTCTCGCCCTCGTGCTGCATCATCCGGGTGAACCCGGTGGGGGCGAAGGCGAACGGCAGCGCGGACGTCTTCCCGAGGATCTCGCGTGTGGTGTCCACATCGGACACTCCGCGCAGCACGTTCGGGTGGAACTCGATCCGCCGGTAGGCCTGCCGCGCGCGGCGCAGGCTGTCTTCGAGCTCGGCCGCGCCGTCGGTGTAGTCGAAGGCCGCCCGGGGAGTGCGCTTGCGCGCGATCGTCCGCAGGTCGGCGATGGTGTGCGCGTTCGCCAGCCGCCGGTCGGTCGGGTTCAGCACGATCGGCTTCGGCCGCAGGATCTGCTTCAGCTCGTCCGGCTTCGGCAGTCGGCGCTTCGTCACCTTCATCAACTCCCTGACGACCAACACGGCGAGCGGGACCCGGCAGACATCGGATGTCTGCCGGGTCCCTTTCTAGCACCAGGTCACGCGCTACCGGAATCCGACGTCTGCGGCCCGGCGGCCGCGATGTCGTCGAGCCGGTACTTCGTGGCCGCTTCGAGGACCTTCGCCGCGTCGACCTCGCCGCGCTTGGCCAGGATCGACAGCGCGCCGACGGTGATCGACTCGGCGTCGACCAGGAACTTCCGCCGCGCCGCCGGCCGGGTGTCGGAGAACCCGAACCCGTCGGTGCCCAGCGTCAGCATGTCGGTCGGCACGTACGGGCGGATCAGGTCCGGCACCGCGCGCATCCAGTCCGACACCGCCACGACCGGGCCGTTCGCGCGTGAAAGCTTCTCGGTCACGTACGGCACGCGCGGCTCGCTGCCCGGGTAGAGCAGGTTGTCGTGGTCGATCTCCACGGCCTCGCGCCGCAGCTCGGTCCACGACGTCGCCGACCAGACCGACGCCCGCACACCCCACTCCTCGGCGAGCAGCCTCTGCGCCTTGAGCGCGTCCGGCATCGTGACGCCCGAGACGAGGATCTGCACCTCCGGACCGTCTCCCGAGGGCGCGTCCGCGTACTTGTACAGGCCCTTCAGCAGGCCGTCGACGTCGAGGTTCTCCGGCTCGGCGGGCTGCTGGTACGGCTCGTTGTAGATCGTCATGTAGTAGAAGACGTTCTCGCCGTTGCCGTCCGGGCCGGTCTCGCCGTACATCCGGCGCAGGCCGTCCTTCACGATGTGCGCGATCTCGAACGACCACGACGGGTCGTAGGCCACCGCGGCCGGGTTGGTCGCCGCCAGCAGCAGCGAGTGCCCGTCCGCGTGCTGCAGGCCCTCACCCGTCAGGGTGGTCCGGCCGGCGGTGGCGCCGAGGACGAACCCGCGGGCCATCTGGTCGGCGGCGGCGTAGAGGCCGTCGCCGGTGCGCTGGAACCCGAACATCGAGTAGAAGATGTAGATCGGGATCATCGGCTCGCCGTGCGTCGCGTACGACGTGCCGACGGCGGTGAACGACGCGGTCGAGCCGGCCTCGTTGATGCCCTCGTGCAGCAGCTGGCCCTTTTCGGACTCCTTGTAGGCCAGCATCAGGCTCGCGTCGACCGAGGTGTAGGTCTGGCCGTGCGGGTTGTAGATCTTGGCCGTCGGGAACATCGAGTCGAGGCCGAAGGTGCGGGCCTCGTCCGGGATGATCGGGACGACGCGCTTGCCGATCTCGGAGTCCTTCGCCAGCTCACGGACCAGCCGGACGAACGCCATCGTCGTGGCGACCTCCTGCTTGCCGGAGCCCTTGCGCAGGCCCTCGTAGACCTTGTCGCCGGGCAGCACGAGCGCCTTCGACGCCTTCGGGCGCCGCTCGGGCAGGAAGCCGCCGAGCGCCTTGCGGCGGCCGACCATGTACTCGATCTCGGGCGAGTTCGCGCCCGGGTGGTAGTACGGCGGCAGCTTCGGGTCGCGCTCGAGCTCCTCGTCGCTGATCGGGATCCGCTGCGAGTCGCGGAACAGCTTGAGGTCGTCGAGGGTGAGCTTCTTCATCTGGTGCGTGGCGTTGCGGCCCTCGAACGCCGGGCCCAGGCCGTAACCCTTGATCGTGTGGGCCAGGATCACCGTCGGCTGGCCGTGGTGCTCCAGCGCCGACTTGTACGCCGCGTACACCTTGCGGTAGTCGTGGCCGCCGCGCTTGAGGTTCCAGATGTCGGCGTCGGAGAGGTCCTTGACCAGGTCCTTCGTCCGCGGGTCGCGGCCGAAGAAGTGCTCACGGACGAACGCGCCGTCGTTGGCCTTGTACGTCTGGTAGTCGCCGTCCGGCGTCACGTTCATCAGGTTGACCAGGGCGCCGTCGCGGTCGGCGTGCAGCAGCGAGTCCCACTCGCGGCCCCAGATGACCTTGATGACGTTCCAGCCGGCGCCGCGGAAGTACGACTCCAGCTCCTGGATGATCTTGCCGTTGCCGCGCACCGGGCCGTCGAGCCGCTGCAGGTTGCAGTTGATCACGAAGGTCAGGTTGTCGAGGCCCTCGTGCGCCGCGACGTGGATCAGGCCGCGCGACTCGGGCTCGTCCATCTCGCCGTCGCCGAGGAACGCCCAGACGTGCTGGTCGCTGGTGTCCTTGATGCCGCGGTCGCGCAGGTAGCGGTTGAACCGGGCCTGGTAGATGGCGTTCATCGGGCCGAGGCCCATGGACACCGTCGGGTACTCCCAGAACTCCGGCATCAGCCGCGGGTGCGGGTACGACGGCAGGCCGCCGCCCTCGCCGGCGTGCGAGAACTCCTGGCGGAAGCCGTCGAGCTGCTGCTCGGTCAGCCGGCCTTCGAGGAACGCGCGGGCGTAGGTGCCGGGGGAGGCGTGACCCTGGAGGTAGACGTGGTCGCCCCCACCCGAGTGGTCCTTGCCGCGGAAGAAGTGGTTGAACCCGACTTCGTACAGCGCGGCGGAGGAGGCGTAGGTCGAGATGTGCCCGCCGACGCCGACGCCCGGGCGCTGCGCCCGGTGCACCATGATCGCGGCGTTCCACCGGATGTAGGCGCGGTAGCGGCGCTCGATCTCCTCGTCGCCGGGGAACCAGGGCTCGTTCTCCGTCGGGATGGTGTTGACGTAGTCCGTCGACGTGAGCGCCGGCACGCCGACGTGGCGTTCGCGGGCGCGCTCCAGGATGCGCAGCATCAGGTACCGGGCCCGCTGCTGACCTCCCCTGGCCAGCGCCTCGTCGAAGGAGTCCAGCCACTCGGCGGTCTCCTCCGGGTCGATGTCGGGCAGGTGCGCCGCCAATCCGTCACGGATGACGCGTACGCGTGCCGGGGTCTCCTTGCCGGAGGCGCCGTCGTTCTGCGGGGCCAAGGGGTCTCCTTGCGAAAAGTTGTAGCCGGTGGTGCTCGTACGCGGGGGTGTACGACTCTCCATCGTCGTCTTCCGTCCCGGCTTCCGCACCGCTACTTGGCGGTAACATCGGCCGACCCGGGCGAGCCACTCCCAGCGCGCGGTGTATCGCGCGCGCGTTTTCTTCCTCCCCACCCTAGGGGACGGGTCCTGGCGGGGTGCCAGACCGGTCGCCGGAGGCACCCGAAACGCCGTCGCGGCGGGTCCCCGCCGCCCCGTATCCTGCGACACGAGTTGTCAAAGATCCGGTGTGGACGGTTGCGCGCAGCGCCGCACCAGTGTTCGCTATCGGCAACCGGGTAGCCGAGTGTGGCGCAGCCGTACCCTCCACGAGGGTGCCGGACCGCCACGCTCCGTCGTAGTTGGAGGAGTGAAAGCAGTGGTCGCCGCGGGAGACGCTGATCAGAGCAGCGTCGCCGAGAGGCTCGGCATCAAGCCCGAGATGGTGGTCCAGGAGATCGGCTGGGACGAGGACGTCGACGACGACGTCCGCGCGGCGATCGAGGAGCAGATCGGCGGGGACATCCTCGACGAGGAAGCCGACGAGGTCATCGACGTGGTGCTGCTGTGGTGGCGCGAAGACGACGGCGACCTCGGCGACGCGCTCATCGACGCCAGGGGCCCCCTGGAAGAAACCGGCGTGATCTGGGTCCTGACCCCGAAGACGGGACAGCCCGGGCACGTCGAGCCGAGCGAGATCGCCGAAGCGGTCCCTGCCGTCGGGCTGGCCCAGACCGCCAACATGAGTGTGGGGGCGAACTGGATCGGCACCCGGCTGGTGTCCCCCAAGTCGAAGTCCAAGCAGCGCTGAACCGGCTCGCCCGGGTGACACGATAGGGTTGTCGTCGCAGGCACGTGTCCGTTCGGGAGAGGAAACGCGGTATGGCCCTCGAGGTCGGCTCTGAGGCCCCTGACTTCACGCTCAACGACTACAACAAGCAGCCGGTCCAGCTGTCGTCCTTCCGGGGTGACAAGCCGGTGCTGGTGGTCTTCTACCCGTTCGCGTTCAGCGGCATCTGCACGGGCGAGCTCTGCCAGCTCCGTGACGAGTTCGCGGACTACGACGGCAAGGGCGTCCAGGTGCTGGGTGTCTCGGTGGACACGCCGTTTTCGCTGAAGGCGTGGGCCGAGAAGGAGGGCTACCAGTTCCCGCTGCTGTCCGACTTCTGGCCGCACGGCGAGGTGGCCCGCGCGTACGGCGTCTTCAACGAGCAGGCGGGCCTGGCGGTCCGCGGCACGTTCCTGGTCGACACCTCCGGTGTGGTCAGGTTCGCCGAGGTCAACGCCCCGGGCGAGGCCCGCGACCAGCAGGCCTGGAAGAAGGCCGTCGCCGAACTGGTGTGAGGTTTCCCGGCGGCGGCCCCCTGGGTGGGGACCGCCGCTGGCGGGCGCATAGCTCAGCGGAAGAGCACTCGGCTTACACCCGAGCGGTCGCAGGTTCGAACCCTGCTGCGCCCACCACGTGCTCGTAAATGAGAAGTCGTTTAGAGGACGACCGGGCCGTGACGTACTTCATAGTGCGACGCCGGAGCTGCTGCTTCCTCGTCTCGCTACAGCGGCAATGACCAGTGCGTGTCCGTGTCCGGAAGGGCCAGAATCTGCTCTCCCTCCGGTGTGATCAAGATGGTGAAGTCCGCCGGGAGTGGCCGCCCGAGCTGGAGCCACAGCTCGTGCGCGGCCTCCAGTTCGTTCCACAGCCGCCGGTCACCGCCTTGGGTGACCTGGCGGTCGGCTTCCGGATCACCCTGCATGGTGGCTACCCGCGCCCAGGACCCGGTACTGGGGTCGGTCAGGCAGAAGTACAACGGGCCGTCCGTGACCTTGACGTGCCCGGATGAGGTTCCGGGCATCGCCAGCTGGGCGAAGAACGCGAACACGCGCCCGCGCTCCCGCAGCACCCCGGGAGCCAGCTGGGTAGTGCGGCCCGAGCCGGCCTCGTGGACAGCGCGGCTGGACAACTCGGGGACGGGGCGGAACGGTTGGTCCGGGCTTCGCAGCGGCATGAAGTTCACCTTCGTGGACAAGAACCGGCCGCGGGCGGTCCGGTCGGCGCCCACTGTCAGGCGAGCCAGGTTGCCCCCGAAGGCCCCTCGGATGTCGGTGAGGATCGTCCCGCCGGGCCGGAGCTGCTCAAGCCAGGCCGGAGGTATCCGTCGCAGCGACGCCGTAGCGATGATCCGGTCATACGGGGCGCGCTGCCGATAGCCGAGATACCCGTCCGCCACCGCGAGCGTCGGGGCGAAGCCGAGATCGTCCAGCCGCTCCCGGGCCTGGTCCACGTACGCCGGGTTGACGTCGACCGACGTCACCGACCCCGATCCCAGGCGGTGTGACAGCAGGGCGGCAGTCCACCCGGTGCCCGTGCCGATCTCCAGCACGGAGTCGCCCTCGGTGGCTCCGCTCTCCTCCAGCATGGTGGACACCACGGTTGGGGCGGAACACGAGCTGACGAGGACGCCTTGCCCGTCGAAGTCGGTCAACAGCGCCTCGTCGTGGTAGATCGCGCGCAGCCAGTGTTCACGCCGGACAATGTCCGCGGCATCGTGTGCGTGGCCGCCCAGGTTGTCCGGCAAGGTGAACTTCGGCGCGAACAAGTGCCGGGGGATCTCCTCGATCGCGGCTTGCCACTCGCGCGTGGTCAGTGCTCCCTTGTCGACCAGTTGCCGGATCAAGGCGTGGTTGAGTTCGTCGGCCAGTCGCTGTAGCCGGCTGTCGAGATCGATCACCGGTCTTCTCCTGTCAGGTGCGCGGCGAGGGCTGCGGCGATGGGAAGCCCGGTCGCTTGCTGAATCCAACCCCATTGCCCGCTCGGGTTCAGGTCGACGAAGTGGTGCCGGCCGTCTGCCGTCACGACGAAATCGGCTGCCGCGAAGACGAGGCCAAGGTGGTCAAGCAGGGCGAGCAAGGAGGTTTCGACCTCGCCTGGGAGGTTGACCGGCTCGTAGCGAAGCGCCGCATAGTTCGTCCGCCAGTCGATCATGTCCGTGTCGGGTGACAGGATGTCGGCTGCGAAGACGCGGCGGCCGACCACGGTCGCCCGTACGTCGCGGACTTTCGGCACCCGCTGCTGGAACTGGTGTGCGGTCAGCGCCACGCGGAGATCAGCCATGCCCGAAGCCGACACCTTGGTCGTCGGAATGAAGGCCACCCGGTTGCCATCGGCGACGGTCGCCGACGCAAGTGCTTTGTACACGGCTGCCGGTCCCAGGAATGCGCCGTGCTCGGCGGCGCGCTCCGGGGCGTTGGTGATCACAGTGCGCGGCACCGATAGCCCGGCCGCGGCCGCGGCCTGGAGCTGGAACGGCTTGTACTCGGCGTCGGCCGCCCGGGATGGGTGGTTGACCCAGGTGCAAAGCAGGCTCAGGAGCAGCCCGCCGATTCCTCGGCGAGCTTCCCGGCCCGCGAACCGCTGCTCGGCATCGGTCATCACCTCCGGGAACTTGAACATTGTTGGTCGGCGTACGTAGATGCTGCGGATGTCGTTCAGCTCGACGGAGTGATCCGCGCTGCGAATCTCGCCGTGCCACGTGCCGTCGAAGCGCGCGCTCACCTGGAGTGAGAGCGGGAAGTCGGCGGTGTCGACGCGCATCACCGGCGCGCCCCGGTCGGCCAGCTCCTTGATCACGAGATCAGCCGTCGTGTCGCTCGCCTCGGTTAGCACCAGCACGGTGCCGGCAGAAGTTTGCGGATTCATCGCTGGTGTCTGTCTCCTCGCCGGGCTGCTAGTCGTCAGTAACGTCGAATCGCACGTCTTCGTCCTCGCCGCTGCCGTCACTGGTGATCTCGGTGACCGCTTCCGTGGCGTTATTTTTGCCGCCGCGAATATCGACGCGGCTGGGCGTGGTCCGAAGGGTGAGGCCAAAGGGTGTTGCCGCGGTGTCCGAAACTCGTCCGGACGTGGGCGTCCACCCCAATGGCGGCCCGAGTGCGAACCGCTTGTCGGCATCGATGACGGGCAGCTCGGTGGTAGTCATCTGCTGTTTTCCTTTCCTGTCACAACACAAGAACTTCGGCAGCTGGTGCAGGCTGTCGACGACACGGGTTGTGAGTTTCTTCGCGCAGCGCGGACCTCGGCGTACTCGTACTTGACACGGCTGCGGATACCGGCCACCGTCCGCTCGGGCTGGGACCGGACCCGGCGGTTGTGCCGGGCGTCCGAGAGCAGCAGCACGACCACCAGAACCACTGGAACGGCCATGACGACCAGCACCGCCAGCACCCCGCCGTTCACGATGCCGGCGGCTCGGGTGATTTGGGCTCGGCGGTCGAGACTTCGGCGAGCGCCTTGAGCAACTCGCTGACTTCCTTGAGGTCGCTCCCACCGAGGGTTCCGGTTTCGAACCGGAGATCGCCGGTCTCGCGCTTCACGTCGGCCTTTCCGTCAACCCGTTTCACGGCAATTGCAGTGGAGCGCCCGTCCGCTGGACGGTGGCTCGCTTTACCGGGGCGGCGCCGAGGCGCGAGCGTCGGCGGTCGCCTCCGGTTGTAGTGGCCTACGCGAGCCGTCATGTCGTCCCTGCTTCCTGGTCGGTCTGAGAGCGGTGTGACCGCCGGGGGTGCCGAAATGACCATGGAGCGGCCGTCCCTGGTCCACCAGGGGGACGAAACCGGGCGAATGTCGGCCCGATGGGGTGGCGAGCAGTCTGACCTGCGGTAATGTGATGATCTCGCATTGTGACCGAGGGGGCGATTTCATGGGCGGACGGCGACATGGGCTGATCCGGGCTCGCAAAGCCGCGATCTACACCCAGGAGTCGCTCGCTCACGAGCTCGGCATGGACACGAAGACGATCGGCACGTGGGAGCGCGGCGAGGCCGAGCCGCTGCCTTACAAGCGGCCGAAGCTGGCCCGGTTGCTCGGGGTGACGCTGACCGAGCTGGAAGCCCTCCTGGCGGAGGGCACTTCTCGGACAACCGCGGAGCCGATCCCGGCCACCCAGCCCGTTACGTCCGGCCTGGCGAAATCGGCGCGTCTGTCTGAGCCATCGGCCGAGGTGCCTGCGCCTCGGTATACCTCGTCGCTCGATGAGGCCTTGACCATACTGGAGACCGTCGCGCTGGTTGACGCGCACGGAGTGTCCGACCACCAAGCGGCAGCGTTCTTCGGCCGGCTTCCCGCCCAAGCCATCCGGGCTTGGCGAGCCGGTGCGATCATCGACGACGTGCCGCGTTCAGGCGAGCCCGTTCGCCTGCGCGACATCGACGAGATCATTGCCACGACCAAGTCCCTCGACCAGCTGGACCGTCAGTTCGGCGGGGATTACAGCCGGGGACTGGCCGCGAAGTACCTGAATGACCGGGTGCTGCCACTGCTGCACCGCCCCGCGTCCGGCTCGGTGCGCCGCGAGCTGTTCCAGGCCGCCGCTGTGTTGTGCGAGGTCATCGGCTATATGGCCTACGACGCGCAGCTCCACCGCCGGGCTCAGCACTACTTCATCCAAGCCCTGCGCTTCGCCCAGGAAGCCGGTAACCAAGCGTACGGCTCGTTCGTACTGGCCACGATGAGCCACCAAGCGCTGTACCTGGACCGGCCCGACCAGGCTTTGACATTGGCCCAGGCAGCTGAACGGAGCGCGCCATCTCAGTCGCCGGCCGTCGCGACGGAGGCGGCCATGCTTGAAGCGGCGGCCAGCGCGGCGCTCGGAGACGCCAGTGGCAGCACGCAGGCTCTTACCCGGGCGGAGGTCTTGTACGAGCGTCACACCCCCGCCGCCGAAACGCCGTACTGGATGACTCACTGGGACGAGTCGGTCTTTGCCAGCTTCGCCGGCTCAGCCTGGCTTGATCTCGGTGACCGCAAGGCAGCCGAACCGTACCTCCAGACGTTGTGGAGTAGAGCCGGCCGGCAGGTCAGGCGGCAGGTCTTCGCCGCCGGTCAACTCGCCCGGGCGGCGCTGCTGGAGCACGACGTGGAGCAAAGCGCCCACTATGGGAGCATGGCGGCCGAAGCCGCGGCGGCCACCCGGTCGAAGCGCTCGCACCGAATCGTTCGTGACCTGCTGGTTCGCCTGGATGGCCATCAGGAACTGCAGCCGGTCCGCGAGCTGACGGAGACGGTGACCGCGCTCCTACCAAACGAGGCGCCCCTTGAACGACGAGCAGCCGAACCACTGCGGTGACCGCACAGTGTTCGCGCACGACTTTCGCGACGAGGGCGAGCCCGAAGTCGAGTTCAATCCTGGTATCGCAGCCCGGCTGCCGCGCAAGAACGTGGCCGCGGGTGTCCTCATCCGCGATGAGGCAGGCCGGGTGCTGTTCATCTCGCCGACCTATAAGCCATTCCTCGAAATTCCTGGCGGCCTGACCGAAGACGACGAGTCGCCGCTGGCTGCCTGTCACCGAGAGGTGCGCGAAGAACTCGGCATTGACCTGGTGATCGGTCGGCTGTTGCTCGTGGACTGGATGCCGACTCACGGCGTCTGGCGTGACAGCGTTCAGCTCATCTTCGACGGTGGCATCCTCAGCGCAGACCAGACCGACGCGATCCGGCCGGCGGCCGATGAGGTGGCTCGGTTCGAGTTCTTGGAGGTGGACGCAGCCAAGCAGCGCCTGCGGCCATCCATGGCGCGGCGCGTGGAACTCGCGCACCGGGCGCTGCTGGACGGTGAAGCTCTGTACGGGGAGTTCGGTCGCGGCACCGCTTAGCTCGGGCTAGGCAGTTCGCTCAGAAAGTGGCCTTGTCGTTGTTGCACCGGCTCGCAGCAAACGACAGCGTCGGCCGGTTCGCCGAACAGCGCGTCGAGCGAAGCGGGATCCCGGAGATCGGCGCGCACCGAGGCCGTCCGCGAGACGCGGACGACCTCGTGACGCGGTTCGAGAGCGGCGGTGACGGCCCGGCCGACGAGCCCGGTCGCGCCCAGCACGATGATCTTCACGCCGTCGACGCTACCGGCGCCGGCCTCCGGTCCGCCCCGGGATTTCCCGCGCGCTCAGAACGGCCGGGAGAAGTTGCCGAGGACCATGCAGTCCGGCGGCAGCCCGTCGGGCGTCTGGAGGTAGGAACACCGGGTGATCCGGATCCGGTCGAACCCGCCGACCAGGTCGGGGTCGCCGAGCGTGAAGTGGATGGACCGGCTTCCGTGCGGGTAGTCGTCGAAGGTGACCGTGCGGCCATCGGAGGCGACCCGGGCGGAGCCCTTCATCGCGTCGAAGACGATGTTGATCATCGTGACCGGGTTGGCGTCCCCGCTCATCCGCCAGTCGGAGTCGAACCTCGTCGAGTCGCCGACCTGCCCGGCGCTCGCCGTGCCGGTGGTGGCCACCAAGCTACTCGCGCAGCGGGCCCCGAGGTTTTGTGTGACCCAGGTCTCATTTTCCCGTGTCCGGTCCCGGCCCGCGGCGACGACCCCTCGGTGACCGCACCACCGAGAAGGAGTCGAAATGGACAAGCCGGCCGGACGGCGCGAGTGGCTGGGGCTGATGGTGCTCGTGCTGCCCACCCTGCTCGTCGCGATGGACATGACCTCGCTGTTCCTCGCGCTGCCACAGCTGAGCGCGGACCTCGGCGCGAGCGCCACCGAGCAGCTGTGGATCACCGACAGCTACGGCTTCGTCGTCGCCGGGTTCGTGATCACCATGGGCACCCTCGGCGACCGCATCGGGCGACGGCGGCTGCTGCTCACCGGCGGCGGCGCGTTCGCCGCACTCTCGGTCGTCGCCGCGTTCTCGACCAGCCCGGAGATGCTCATCGTCGCGCGCGGGGCGCTCGGCATCGCCGGGGCGACGCTGATGCCCTCGACGCTCGCCCTGATCACGAACATGTTCCGCGACGACCGGCAGCGCGGGAAGGCCATCTCGATCTGGGCCACCTGCCAGTTCGCGGGCGGCTCGGCCGGTCCGGTGCTCGCCGGGTTCCTGCTGCAGCACTTCGCGTGGGGTTCGGTCTTCCTGGTCGCCGTCCCGGCGATGGCGGTGCTGCTGGTGGCCGGCCCGTTCCTGCTGCCGGAGTCCCAGGCGCCCGCGACCGGGCGGCTCGACTTCGCCGGCGTCGCGCTCTCGCTGGCGGCCGTGCTGCTCATCGTGTTCGGCCTCAAGCAGCTGAGCGCCGGCGAGCTGACCGTGCCGCTGGTCGCGATCGCCGCCGGCGCCGGGCTGGGCACAGTCTTCGTCCGGCGTCAGCTGAGCTCGTCGTCGCCGTTGCTGGACCTGCGGCTGTTCCGGAATCGCCCGTTCACCGCGGTGCTGGTCGCGCTCGTGTTCGCCGGGGTCGCGATGGCCGGGGTCGGCCTGCTGGTGACGCAGTACCTGCAGAGCGTCCTCGGGTATTCGCCGCTGGTGTCGGCGCTGCTGTTCGCCCCGATGGGGCTCGGCGTCGCGGCGGGCACCCTGGCGGCGCCGGCGCTGACCGGCCGGATGACCCCGGCCACGGCGATCGCGGGCGGCCTGGCGGTCTCGGCGGCGGGCAGCCTCCTGCTGGCCTTCGCGGACGGCCTGCCGCTGGTCGTGGCGGGCATCGCGGTGCTGACGCTGGGCACGGGCCCGCTGTTCGCGCTCGGCATCGGCCTGGTGGTCGGCGCGGTCCCGCCGGAACGCGCGGGCTCGGCGGCCTCGATGGCCGACACGGGCAACTACCTGGGCGGCTCCCTGGGCCTGGCCCTGATCGGCCTCCTGGCGACGGCGGTCTACCGCGCGGTGTTCCCGGCGGGGACAACGCTGGCGGTGGACGTCACCCGGCCGGAGCTGGCCGCGGAGGCCAAGGCGGCGTTCACGACCGCGGTGAACGTCACGGGCGTGATCGCGGCGGTGCTGTTCGCGGGCCTGGCCCTGCTGGTGACGACGATGCGTCAGCGCGACGTGGTGGGCCTGGTCGAGGTCTTTTCATGACCGGTCCCCACCGCCGCCGGGAGACTGCTCGAGCAGCCGGTACCGCGCGTCGGCTAAAGGATCGACCGTCCCCTCACCTCCCCGTCGCGAATCGCGAACCGCCCAGCCGGGCAGGCGAACGCCTCGTGCCGCGGCGCCCACGTGCCGCTGCGGCCGCTGGCCGAGCTGACCGACGAGCAGGTCCTGGACGACCTGCGCGGCAAGCTGCTCGGCCAGGTGGCCCTCGCGAAGCGAGCCGCGCAACACCTGAACGACGGCGGTTCGATCACCCTCACCGGCGGGACGTTCGACGAGCCGATCCCGGGCAGCGGCCTGGGCGCGCTCGTCAACGCCGGCCTCGAGGGGTTCGTCCGCTCGGCCGCGGGCGAGCTGCCCCGTGGCCTGCGGATCAACGTCGTCAGCCCGGGCTGGATCACCGAGACCCTCGAGGCCATGGGAAAGACCGGCGGGACACCCGTGGCCGTGGTCGCCGACGCCTACCGTGCGCTCGTCGAGGGCGACGCGAACGGCAGCACCGTCAGACCGGGGTAGCCGGTGGCGGCGGAAGTTCACCGCCACCGGCGCCCGGCTCACCGCACGACGAACCCCACGTCGTTGTTGGGCAGGTAAGAGCCCGGCCAGATCGACAGCGGATCGGACGACAGCCGGCTTCCCAGCCCGCTGTGGAAGTCCGAGTCCAGGTACCACTCCGTGCCCGCGTGGTACTTCGTCGCCGTCATCCCCGGCGGGGCGGTCGTCTGCAGCTTGTACGTGCCCTGCGGGACGTCTTCGAAGTAGTAGTCCTCACCGCCGGTGGTGGTCACCGTGCGGTTCAGCAGTCCTTCGAACCCACTCGGGCCGACGAGCGAAAACTGCGTCTCCCGGCGGGGTTCGGTGTCCTGGCGGACGCCGTCGCCGTTCGTGTCGTCCCAGGCGCGGCCGTGGATGCGGCCGCCCTGCTGCCCGAAGTGGTCGTAGCCGGTGGGATGCGGCAACGCCAGCGTGCGGTCCTGCGTGTTCCACCCGCTCGTGCGGTAGCCGTCGTCGATCGCGTGGACGGTGTAGTCGCCGAGGGCGAGCCCGGTGAACGCGTAATGGCCGTCCTGGTCGGTGTAAGCGACGTAGTCGGCCGGCGGTGACACCTGGTGGAGGACGACCTTCGCGCCCGCCCGGCCCGGCTCGCCCTGGTTCTCGATGTTGTTGCCGTCGCGGTCGAACCAGACGCGGCCCTCCAGGTCGCCGGGACCGGTGTCCGCCACCGCCGGAGCGGTCACCGCCCCCATCAGCACGACCGCCAGAAGCGCCGCTCTTCCCCACAGCCCCACGGTGAATCCCCCTTCTCGGGCGGCCTGTTCGCCGCCGACGGGAAAAACACTAGCGAGGGGCACCGACAGTTTCGGGACTCCAGGCGTGGGCGGCGAAGACCTCGTCGAGGGGCGCGTCCGTCAGGCGGTTCGCGAACGTCGACAGCGTGTAGGTGCCGATGCCCAGCACCACCTCCAAGGCGTTCCGCGGCGTGTATCCGGCGTCGGCGAACGCCGCGAGCGCGGCCGGGGGCACGTCGCCCGTCGTGTCCATGACGGCGTGGACGAACTGCCGCAACGCCTCCAGCCGCGGGTCGGGGAGCGGGGCCTGCGCCCGCAGCGCCGTCACCAGTTCGGGTGACGCCGAGAGCCGCACCAGCGCGGCCGTGTGCATGGCGACGCACACGTGACAGCCGTTGCGCGCGGTCACCGTCATGACCAGCACTTCGCGATCCAGGGCGGGCAGGGTGGTGGATTCGAAGAGCGCGTTCAGCTTGAGGAAGCCGTTCAGCAGTTCGGGTGACGTCGCCAGCCGTCCGACGGCGGCCGGGACGTGGCCGAACTTCTTCGCCGTGGCCGCCATCGCCGGGCGGGCGGCCGGGGGTGCAGACTCCGGGGTGTGATCGGGGAACAAGACGTCTCCGGACGTAGGATCGACAATGTGGTTGTCGAAACCGTAAACCTGGTTGTCGAACTTGGCAAGGGGTCATGACCGACGCGCCCGGCTACGAGCTGCCCTTCCTGCTCTTCGGCGGCTTCCGCACGCTCATCGACCGCCTGCACGCCGAGCTCGCGCTTCGGGGCCACCCGCACGTCCGGCCGTCGTACGGCTTCGCGATGCAGGCCATCGGGATCCCGGGCGCGACGGCGTCGGAGATCGGCCGCCGCCTCGGCGTCTCCAAGCAGGCGGCCGGCAAGACCGTCGAACGGCTCGAAGCGCTCGGGTACGCCGAGCGCGCCGAAGACCCGGACGACGCGCGCCGCAAGATCGTCCGGCTGACCGCGCACGGCGTCGACGCGCTGACGAAGTCGGCCGAGATCTTCGACGATCTGCGCGCGGACTGGGCGCGCACGGTCGGCGCCGAGCGCATCGCCGCTCTCGAGGCGGACCTGCGCGCGGTGGTCGGGCCCGCGGCGTACCGCCTCGACGCCGCGGGCTGGTTCTCGGCCTAGAAGCCGCAGCCGGGGTCCGGCGCGTCCTCCGAGAGCGGGCTGCCCGCCGGGAGCACGTACAGGACCTCCAGCACCAGCGGCGTCGACCCGAGGTTGCGGCCGATGTGCACCTGGTCGGGGTGCTCGGTGAACGCGCGCCCGGTGCCGAAGACGCCGTCGACGCTGCAGTCGGCGAGGTTGTGGGTGAGCGTTCCCGCCTTCACGTAGGCGTAGAGCGTGCCGTCGTGGAAGTGCCAGCCGGTGTACCCGCCGGGCTGGACGGTGATCTCGCGCAGGGTGTAGTCGGTGTGCCCGATCGTCTTCTGCGTGAGGATCGTGCCGGTCACGCCGCTGCCCGGCGTCGCGGACGCGGTCGAGGGCAGCAGGACCGCGGCGAGCGCGGCGGCGGTGAGCACGGTCAACGGCTTGCGCATCGGGGAGCTCCTCTGTGGTCAGTCCCGCCGCAGGGTGCGGCGCAGCATCTTGCCCGACTCCGTCCGCGGCAGCAGCTCGGTGAAGTCGAACCGTTTCGGGGTCTTGAACCCGGCGAGCGCGGCCCGGCAGTGGTCGGCCAGGCGCGCGGCCAGCGCGTCGTCCCCGGGCACTCCCGGCACCGGCTGGACGACGGCGACCACCCGCTGCCCCCATTCGTCGTCCGGCTCGCCGATCACCGCCGCGTCGGCGACGTCCGGGTGGCCGAGCAGCCGCGCCTCGACCTCGGCCGGGTAGATGTTGACCCCGCCGGAGAGGATCAGGTCCGTGCGGCGGTCGAGCAGGAAGACGCGGCCTTCGGGGTCGCGGTAGCCGAAGTCGCCGACGGTGAGGAACTCGCCGGACCGCGCGGCCGCCGTCTTCTCCGGGTCGCCGAGGTAGTCGAGCGTGGTGTGCGCCGAGCTGAAGTAGATCGTGCCCGGCTCGCCGTCCGGCACGTCCTCGCCGTCTTCGCCGACGACCTTCAGCCGCACGCCGGTCAGCGGCCGGCCGACCGTGCCCGGCGCGGCGAGCCAGTCCGCCGCCGTGACGCCGCAGATCAGGCCCTCGGACGCGCCGTAGTACTCGTGCACCACCGGCCCGAGCCAGGCGATCATCCGCTCCTTGACCTCACGCGGGCACGGCGCCGCGCCGTGGATCACGCTGGCCAGGCTCGACGTGTCGTACCGCGAACGGACGTCTTCGGGCAGCCGCAGCATCCGGTGGAACATGGTCGGCACCAGGTGGGTGCTCGTCACGCGGTGACGCTCGACCAGCCGTAGCGTCTCCTCGGCGTCGAAGCGGTCCATGAGCACCGCCGAGTGCCCGAGGTGCATCGCGTTGACGGCGAACGAGCCGGGCGCGGCGTGGTAGAGCGGGCACGCGACGAGGTGCACCCCCGGGCCCGGGTGGACGTCGAACATCGCCAGCAGGTCGCGGTGGATCGCGTGCAGCGACGGCGGTTTCCCGCTGAGCGCGCGGCGGACGCCCTTGGGTCGCCCGGTGGTCCCCGACGTGTAGAGCATCGTCTGGCCGGCGGTCCGCGGCTCCGGCGCGGTGTCCGGCTCGTCCTCGCCCCACGACGCGTAGTCGCGCCAGCCGTCCGCCTCGCCGATCGCGAACCGGTGCACCGAGCCGAGATCGGCGCACGTCCGCGCGATGTCGGCGTCGGCGACGACGACCCGCGCGCCGCTGTTGCCCACGACGTAGGCGATCTCCTCGGCCGAAGACCGGTAGTTGACCGGCGTGAAGTACAGCCCGGCCTGCAGGGTGGCGAACAGCAGCTCGAAGTAGGGGAGTCCGTTGTGGACGATCGCGACGACGACGTCACCCTCGCCGAGCCCGAGCCGCCGCAGCGCGTGGGTCAGCCGGTTCGCCCGCGCGGCCAGCTGCCCGAAGGTCGCGGCCGTCCCGTCCGGCGCGAGCACCGCGAGCCGGTCCGGGTGCTGTTCGGCGACGTCGTAGAAGGTGCTCACGCTCCGCACGCTACCGCGCACTGATCCGTGGATCACTCCGGCTTGCGCTGGAGTTCACTCCAGCTCCTAGCGTCGGGGTATGACCACTGCACAGCACAAGATCGGCTCGGGCTTCGGCGCCACCAGCACCGCGGCCGACGTCCTGGCCGGGATCGACCTGACCGGCAAGCTCGCGATCGTCACCGGCGGCTACTCGGGCCTCGGCCTGGAGACGACTCGGGCGCTGACCCGGGCGGGCGCGCACGTCGTCGTCCCGGCGCGGCGGCGCGCCACGGCGGAAGAAGCGTTGCGGGGCATCGAGAACGTCGAGGTCGACGAACTCGACTTGGCCGACCTCGACAGCGTCCGCGCGTTCGCCGAGCGGTTCGTCGCTTCCGGGCGCGGGATCGACGTCTTCATCGGCAGCGCCGGGATCATGGCGGCGCCGGAGACCCGCGTCGGGCCGGGCTGGGAGGCGCAGTTCGCGACCAACCACCTCGGGCACTTCGCCCTGGTGAACCGGCTTTGGCCGGCCTTCGCACCGGGCGCCCGCGTCGTTTCGGTGTCTTCGCGCGGCCACCACTTCGGCCCGGTGCGCTTCGACGACCTGAACTTCGAGCAGGGTTACGACAAGTGGCTCGCCTACGGCCAGGCGAAGACGGCGAACGTGCTCTTCGCGGTCGAGCTCGACAAGCGGGCGCGGGAGCGGGGGATCCGCGCGTTCGCGCTGCACCCGGGCCGGATCATGACCGACCTGGTGCGCTACCTCGACCGCGAGGAGCTCGTCGCCGCCGGGATGCTCGACGCCGACGGCGAGGTGACCGGCGACGTCAAGACGCCCGAGCAGGGCGCCGCGACCCAGGTCTGGGCCGCGACGTCCCCGCAGCTCGACGGCCTGGGCGGGGTGTACCTCGAGGACTGCGACATCGCCGAGCCCGCTCCGGCCGACGGCGGGCGGTCAGGGGTGAAGGACTACGCGGTCGACCCGGCGCAGGCCGAGCGCCTGTGGACGGTGTCGGCCGAGCTGACCGGCGTCGACGCGTTCGCCTGAGACAGTCAGAGCTTCTCGACCTGCTTCACCAGCAGGTCGATCTCCTCTTCGGTGTTGTAGTAGTGCACCGACGCCCGGACCATGTCGGGCAGCTCGCGCGCGGTGAAGTCGTACTGCGCCGACGTCCTCGACGACACCGATGTGTTGATGCCCGCCTCGGCGAGGCGGGCCTTGACGTCCGCGGCCGGGGTGCCGTCGACGCTGAAGGTCGTGATGCCGCACTTCTTCGCGCCGATGTCGTGCACCCGGGCTCCGGCGTCGGCCAGCCGGCTCCGCAGGGTCGCGGCGAGGGTGGCGACGCGCGTCTCGATGGCCGGCAGGCCCCAGGCGAGCGCGTAGTCGATGGCCGCGCCGAGGCCGTACACGGCGGCGAAGTCGCGTTCCCACACTTCGAAGCGCTTCGCGCTCGGGTCGACGACGTACTCGGTGGGCGACGTCCAGCTCGCGGAGTGCAGGTCGAGCATCGCCGGCTCCAGCCGCTCCCGCAGCCGCGGGTGCGCGTAGAGGAACCCGGTGCCGCGCGGGCCGCGCAGGTACTTGCGGCCGGTCACCGACAGCGCGTCGCACTTCAGGCGGGTGACGTCGAGGTCGACCTGGCCGGCCGACTGGCACGCGTCGAGCAGGAACGGGATGCCCGCCGCCTCGGCGACCGCGCCGATCTCCTCGGCGGGGTTGACCAGCCCGCCCTGGGTGGGCACGTGGCTGACCGCGATGAGCTTCACGCTGCCGTCGACGCGCCGCTTCAGGTCTTCGACGTCCAGCTGCCCGGTCTCGTCGTCGCCGACCACCTCGACCACCGCGCCGGTGCGCCGCGCGACCTGAAGGAACGCGATGGCGTTGCTGGCGTACTCCGCGCGGGAGGTGAGGATCCGGTCCCCGGCGGCGAACGGCAGCGCGTAGAAGACGGCTTGCCAGGACCGCGTCGCGTTGTCGGTGATCGCGATGTCGTCGGCCTCGCCGCCGACCAGCCGGGCCGCCGACGTGTACACCGCGTCCAGCCGGTCCTTCGTTTCGGCGGCCGCCTCGTAGCCGCCGACCAGCGCTTCGTGGCGCAGGTAGTCGACGACGGTGTCGGTGACGACGGCCGGGGGCAGTGCGGAGCCGGCGTTGTTGAAGTGGACCACTTCGGCGCAGCCGGGCGTTTCACGGCGGGCGCGTGCGACGTCGAAGGTCATAGGAACTGAATACAGTAGCTGCTATCTGTATGCAATACTCCCGGCCATGGCCCGGACCCCGCTGCGCAGCGACCTCATCGAGGAGATCACCACCCGCGTCCTCGACGGGCGGCTCGCCGCCGGCGCGCGGGTCAACGAAGTGCACCTGGCCCGCGAACTGGGCGTCAGCCGGACACCGCTGCGAGAGGCGCTGATCGGGCTGGCCGACCGCGGCCTGCTCGTCTCCGCGCCGGGCCGCGGGTTCCTGGTGCCGCCGTTCGACCCGGACGAGGCGCGCCGGCTCTACCCGCTGGTCGCCGAGCTCGAGGCCCTCGCCCTGCGCTGGACGTCGCCGCTGGAGCTGGCCGGGCTGCCCGACGTCCTCGACGCCGTCGCCGACGAGATGGCCACGACGCTGGCCGACGGCGGCGATCCGTCCGAAGTGGACGATCGCTGGCACGCGCTGCTGCTGTCCCGCTGCCCGAACCCGCACCTGCTGCGCCTGATCGGGCAGACCAAACCGCTGCTCAAGCGGTACGAGTCGTGTTACTTCGGCGGGGCGGCGCGCGCCGAGGAGAGCATCGGCGAGCACCGCCGGATCGCCGCGGCGCTGCGGGACGGCGACCTGCCCGAAGCGTCCGCGGTGCTCGTCCGCAACTGGGTGAAAGCGCTGGCGTACCTGGGAAAGGACGAACGGTGATCATCGCGCACCTCAGCGACCTGCACCTCGACGGCGAGCCACGGGCAGACGAACGCGCCGCCGCGGTCATGGCCTACCTGGCCGAGCTGCCGGTTGACGCCGTGGTCGTCAGCGGCGACATCGCCGACCACGGCGCGCCCGCGGAGTACGCGCGCGCCGCGCAGCTGCTGACGCACCCGGCGCCGGTGCTCGTGTGCCCGGGCAACCACGACGTCCGCGCCGGGCTGCTCGGGCTGCCGCCGTCCGACGCGCCCGTGAACCTCGCGCGGGAGGTCGACGGCGTGCTGTTCGCCCTGTGCGACTCGACGATTCCCGGCCGCGGCGCGGGTTTCCTCGCCGACGAGACGCTCGACTGGCTCGACGGCGTCCTCGCCAAGGGTGACGGCCCGGCGTTCATCGCCTTCCACCACCCGCCCGTCGAGGTCGGTGTCCCGCTCGTGGACGCGATCCGGCAGTCGGGAGAGGAGCGGCTGGCCGCGGTGCTCGGCCGGCACCCGCGCGTGACGGCGCTCCTGGCCGGGCACGTGCACACGGGCGCGGCGACGACCTTCGCCGGGGTGCCCCTGCGGATCGCGCCGGGTGTGGTGTCGTCATCGCTGCTGCCGGGGGAACCGGGCGCCGGGCGCGGCTGGGACGAGGGCGGCCCGCTGGACTTCGAGCGGCCGCCGTCGCTGCTGCTGCACGTGCTGCACGACGACGGCCGGGTGACCACCCACCACCGCGTGGTCAGCCGCCGAACACCGGCAGCGTGATCCGCGACGGCCGGGCCGCGTCGTGGAAGACCTCGAACCGGTTCGGCTTCCCGTCGACCGCCGAGGTGATCGGCTCGTCCGTCCCGTGGTTGCGGGCGAACCGCGGGAACGCCCCGCCCGCCACCTGCACCCGCAGGCGGTGGCCGCGGCGGAAGCGGTAGGCCGTCGGGTCGAGGGCGACCTCCGCCGTCACGACGCCGTCCGCGTCCGCCGCCGGGACGCCCGGCCGCAGCCGGAGGATGCCGTCGGTGACGTTGCGCGAGACCCCGCTCGTGTCGACGTCGCACAGCCGGACGTAGACGTCCGCGTACGGCAGCTCGGTGCGCACGTGGACGGTCGCCGACACCTCGCCGATGACGTCCAGCTCCGAGGGCAGCGGCTCGCCGGTGAACACCAGGACGTCCGGCCGGGCCTCGACCTCCTGGTTGTCCTTCTGCTTCCAGTCGCCGGTCAGCAGCGGCCCGCCGACCGCCGGGGTCGGGTCGGCCGGGTCGTAGGTGAACGTCGTCGGCAGCGCCTCGTCACCGACACCCTCGCCGAGCCCGCCGATCGGCCGCAGGTGCGACGCGGTCGCGGTCGAGGGCGGCGGCCACGACTCGAAGTCCAGCCAGGTGCCGGCGCCCTGGAGGAAGAGCCGGACCGGGGCGCGCTGCAGCTGCGTGCGGTCGCCGAGCAGGTGGGCGCGCAGGAAGCCGAGCTGGTCGCGGATCATCGGGCCCATGCTGGCCGGTTCGCCGTGCGCCCACGGGCCGATGGTGAGCCGCGGCGCCTTGCCCGCCTCGGCGAGCCGGCGGTAGTCGCGCAGCTGCGAGCCGATGAACAGGTCGTACCAGCCGGTGGCCATCGACACCGGGACAGCCAGCTTTTCGACGTCGGCGCTGTGGTCCGACATGGCCCAGTAGGTGTCGTCCGGCACGAAGTGCTCGGTGACGTCCTGGAGGAACTGCACCGGCTTGCCGATCGCGGCGACGTCGGCGCGGCTCAGCGGCAGGAACGACATCGCCTGCCGCGTCTTGCGCTTCTGGAGCGGGTTCGGGAACGCGGCGAAGCGTTCCTCCTGGCGGCCGATCATGGCCGACCACGAGACCATGTTGTCCGCCGCGAGCACGCCGCCCGGGTAGAACGTCGAGACGAACTCCGACGCCGTGACGCCGAGGCACATCGCCTTCAACGGCGGGTCGAGGTAGGGGCCGACGGCCCACTGGGTGTGCCCGAGGTAGCTGGCGCCGGCCATGCCGAGGTTCCCGTCGCACCACGGCTGCGCGCGCAGCCACTCGGCGGTCGCGACGCCGTCCTCGCGCTCGAGGTGGAAGGGCCGGAACTCGCCGCCGGAGCCGAACGAGCCGCGGGTGCTCTGGATGACCGTCTGCAGGCCGTGCCGGGCGAACGTGTCGCCGAAGAGCTTCGAGAGCAGGCCCTTGCGCCCGTACGGCGTGCGGATCAGCACCACCGGCGCCGTCGTCGTCCCGGCCGGGGCGTACCGGTCCGCGAGCAGCGTGACGCCGTCGGCCATCGGCACCGGCAGGTCGCGCGTGACGACCGGTTTCGGGCCTTCGGCGCGGGGGAGCCCGAGCATCCTGTCGACAAGTCGGTCCAGCACGGGCGCCCGCCTTCCGAAGTGGAGTCACACCTTCCGGATCCGACGGTACCCCGTACCGGCCGCCTGGCAAGTCAGCTCAGCCGGGCGAGGGTCTCCGGCCGCAGCAGCTTCGCCAGCTCCTCGGCGGGGATCAGGCCCTTCTCGACGACCAGCTCGGCGACGCCCCGCCCGGTGGCCAGCGCCTCCTTCGCGATCTCCGTCGCGGCCGCGTACCCGATCGCCGGGTTCAACGCGGTCACCAGGCCGATCGAGTTTTCGACGTAGGAGCGCAGGACGTCGGTGTTGGCGGTGATCCCGGCGACGCACCGCCGCGCGAGCACCCGGCAGGCCGCGCCCAGGTGCGTGATGCTCTCCGACAGCGAGTGCAGGATGACCGGCTCGAACGCGTTGAGCTGCAGCTGCCCGGCTTCGGCGGCCATCGTCACGGTGACGTCGTTGCCGATCACCTCGAACGCCACCTGGTTGACCACCTCGGGGATCACCGGGTTGATCTTGCCGGGCATGATCGACGACCCGGCCTGCACCGGCGGCAGGTTGATCTCGTTGAGCCCGGCGCGCGGTCCGGACGACAGCAGTCGCAGGTCGTTGCAGCTCTTCGACAGCTTCACGGCGATCCGCTTGAGCACACCGGAGAGGTGCACGAACGCACCGCAGTCCTGCGTCGCCTCCACAAGATCTGCCGCAGTGACGACGGGCAGCCCGGTGATCTCGCGCAGGTGGCGGCACGCGGCTTCGGCGTAGCCCGGCGGGGCGTTGAGGCCGGTGCCGATCGCGGTGGCGCCGAGGTTGATCTCGTGCAGCAGCGCGACGGCTTCGTTCAGCCGCAGCCGGTCCTCGCCGAGCATCACCGCGTAGGTGCCGAACTCCTGGCCGAGCGTCATCGGGACCGCGTCCTGCAGCTGCGTGCGGCCCATCTTCAGGACGTCGTGGAACTCGACGGCCTTGGCGGCGAACGCCTGCTCCAGCACGACCATCGCGTCGGACAGTTCGCGCACCGCGAGGATCGTCGCGACGTTCACCGCGGTCGGGTACGCGTCGTTGGTCGACTGGCTCAGGTTGACGTGCTCGTTCGGGTGCACGACGTGGTAGTCGCCCTTGGCGTGCCCGAGCAGTTCGAGCGCGCGGTTCGCGATCACCTCGTTGGCGTTCATGTTGGTCGAGGTCCCGGCGCCGCCCTGGATGACGTCGACGACGAACTCGCCGTGCAGCGCGCCCTCGCGGATCTCCCGGCAGGCCGCGCCGATCGCGTCGGCGATCTCGGGTTCGAGCAGGCCCAGCTCGGCGTTCGCGCGGGCCGCGGCCTCCTTCACCGAAGCCAAGGCCTCGATCAGGTGCGGGTAGGCGGCGATCGTGGCGCCGGTGATGGGGAAGTTCTCCCGGGCGCGGGCGGTGTGCACGCCCCAGTACGCGCCGGCGGGGACGTCCTTGTCGCCGAGCAGGTCGTGTTCGCGGCGGGTGGTCATCACAAGCTCCCCACGGAGGCGGCCAGTTTTCCGGTGACACGCAGGTTTTCCGGTCCGGACGGGACGTCGGCGCCGCACAGTTTCAGCGCCGCGGCCAGCACAGGCAGGCGGGCCCGGTCGCCGCCGTCGGCGATCTTGACGGCGATCGCCGTGCCGTCCGGCAGCGCGGCGACCTGGACGGCCTCGAAGCCGTCCTTCGCGATCAGCCCGGGCACCGCGCGCATGACGGCGGTGACGTCGCGACGGCTGCCGCCGACCAGGTTGGGGTGCTGCCGGATCCCGTCGGCGACCAGGCGATCCGGGGTGCCGGGCGCGGCCGTGGCGATCTTCGCCACGGCCGTGGCGAGCCCGCGCAACGTCGTCGCGAACAGCGGCGCGCCGCAGCCGTCCACCGCGACCCGCTCGATGCCGCGCCCGGTCAGGTCCTCGACGGTGGCGGCGATCGCGCGCTGCAGCGGGTGCGCCGGGTCGAGGTAGCCGTCGGTCGGCCAGCCGTTCAGGGCGCAGGTCGCGAGCATCGCCGCGTGCTTGCCGGAGCAGTTGTGCGCCAGCCGGCTCGGGGCGCGGCCCGCGGCGACCCAGCGGTCGCGCTCGACCGGGTCGTACGGGAAGTCCGCGGGGTTGCCGAGCGCGTCCGGGGAACGTCCGTCGAGGACGGCCGACGCGGCGTCGAGGTGCTCCGGTTCGCCGGAGTGGCTGGCCGCCGCGATGGCGAACCCGGCGGGGGAGAGGCGCAGGCCGAGCCGGGCCATCGCCGTGGCCTGCAGCGGCTTCGCCGTCGACCGCGGGTACATCGGCGCGTCCGGGTCGCCGGCGGTGAACAGGGTCGTGCCGTCCGGGGCGAGCACGACCGCCGAGCCGTGGTGGACCCCCTCGACCAGGCCGTCGCGCACCAGCTCGACGAGCGGTTCGTGGCTCACAGGCCCTCCTCGTCGAACGCGCGCATGTCGATCCGCTTGCGCACGGCGAACCAGCCCACGACCAGCGCGACGGCAATCGCGGGCAGCGCCAGGAGCGTGATCCGGCCGGTCTCGTCGAAGCCCATCAGCACCACGACGGCGGCCAGGAACACCAGCGTCGCGATCTCGGTGTACGGGGAGAACGGCAGCCGGAACGACGGCCGCTCGACGCCGTCGCGCTTCGCCTTGCGCACGAACAGCAGGTGGCAGAGCACGATGATGGCCCAGGTGGCGAGGATGCCGATCGCGGCGAAGTTCAGCACGATGTCGAAGGCGTCCTTCGGCACGACGTAGTTCAGCCCGACCCCGAGCACGCAGACGGCCGCGGTGAGCAGGATCCCGCCGTAGGGCACGTGGTTGCGGTTCATCACGCCGGTGAACTTCGGCGCCGACCCGGCCGTCGCCATCGAACGCAGGATGCGGCCGGTGGAGTAGAGGCCGGAGTTCAGGCTCGACAGCGCCGCGGTGAGCACGACCAGGTTCATCACGCTGTCGGCCGCGGGCACACCCAGGTGCGAAAGCACGGTGACGAACGGGCTCTGGTCCTTCGTGTAGGAGCTCCACGGCAGCAGCATCGCCAGCAGCACGACCGACCCGACGTAGAACACCGCGATGCGCCACATGATCGAGTTGATCGCCTTCGGCATGATCTTCTCCGGGTTCTCGGTCTCGCCGGCGGCCACGCCGACCAGCTCGACCGAGGCGTAGGCGAACACGACGCCCTGGACGATCAGCACCATCGGCAGCAGCCCGGTCGGGAAGAGCCCGCCGTGGTCGGTGATCAGCTGCGGGCCGGGGACGGCGCCGTCGATCGGCGTCTGCGTCACCAGCAGGAAGATCCCGATCACCATGAACAGCACGAGCGCGGCGACCTTGACGATGGCGAACCAGAACTCCATCTCGCCGAACAGCTTCACCGAGACGAGGTTGAGCGTCAGCACGACGGCGAGCGCGATCAGGGCGAGCACCCACTGGGGGATCGGCGAGAAGAACGACCAGAAGTGCGCGTACAGCGCGATGGCCGTGATGTCGGCGATGCCGGTGGTCGACCAGTTGAGGAAGTGCATCCAGCCGGCGACGTACGCCCCCTTCTCGCCCATGAACTCGCGCGCGTAGGAGACGAAGGCGCCGCTGGAGGGCCGGTACAGGATCAGCTCGCCGAGCGCGCGGACGACGAAGAACGCGAAGAGCCCGCAGACGCCGTAGACGATCGCGAGCGCCGGCCCGGCCTGGGCGAGCCGGCCGCCCGCGCCGAGAAACAGGCCGGTGCCGATGGCGCCGCCGATGGCGATCATGGTCACGTGCCGGGGCTTGAGCGCCTTGGCGTAGCCGGCGTCCCCGGCGTCGGCGGCCCGGGTGAGGGTCTTCTCGGTCACTGGTCCCCGTTCACGATGCTGGTGAGCGTGTCTTCGACGTGCTGCAGGTGGGCGGTCATGGCGGCGACGGCGGCGCCTTCGTCGCCGCTCTCGATCGCCGTGACGATCTCCCGGTGCTCGACGTTCGACTGCCGCCGCCGGCCGCCGAGCTGGTTGAGGAAGGCGGACTGCCGGGCGAGCGCGTCGCGGATCTCCTCGATCACCTTCCCGAACGCGGGGTTGCCCGAGGCCTGGGCGATGGTGATGTGGAAGAGCGAGTCGAGCGCGACCCAGGCGGTGTTGTCGGTCTCGGCGTCCATCCGGTCGACGAGGTGGGCGAGCAGGTCGAGGTGGTCCTGGTCGCGCCGGACGGCGGCATAGCCCGCGACGGGGATCTCGACGTGCCGGCGCACCTCGATGAGGTCGCGGGCCGAGTAGGGCCCGAAGGTCGGGTGCTCGGCGGGCCCGGTGGCGGTGACGAAGGTGCCCTTGCCGGTCTTGGACTCGGTCAGGCCGAGGGCCTGCAGACCGCGCAGGGCCTCCCGGACGACCGACCGGCTGACCTCGAACTCCCTGCTCAGCGCGGCCTCTGAGGGCAGCTTGGCGCCGACGACGTACTCGCCGTCCTCGATCAGCCGGCGCAGGTGGGCCAGCACGGCCTCCATGGCGCTGACCCGCCGCGGACCACCTTGTCCGACTGTCCGGCTGTCAGACAGGTTCATGCGGGGAATGCTCGGTCCCGGGGGACGCGCTGTCAACGCGAGCCCGGGCCGCTGTGGCTCACCTCACCGGCTCACTTCACCGGGGTTCGCGCGCGTCGCGAACGGGTCATTCGGGACGTCTCCCGCCCCGAATGGGTCATTCGCGACGGTCGGGCCCGGCCGCCTCCCGCCGTGCCCACCCGAACCGGCCCGCACGGCCCCCGCGTGCCCACCCGGCAGCACCGCGTGCCGTGATCATCACCGCCCGAAATGGGTGCGCGTCGTGCCGCCCGGCGCGGCCGCCCGAGGGGCACAATCGAGCCCGGCGAGTGCGGGATAGGCTGGGGGACCGGGCTCGCCGGTCCGATCCACTCAGGGGAGGTTTTCGCTGGTGTCGAACGATTCCTTCGTCCACCTGCACGTCCACACCGAGTACTCGATGCTCGACGGTGCGGCGAAGATCGCCCCTCTCTTCGCGGAGGCGGCGCGCCTCGGCATGCCCGCGGTCGGCATGACCGACCACGGCAACATGTACGGCGGCGACGAGTTCTACCAGCAGTCGAAGAAACACGGCCTCAAGCCGATCATCGGCATCGAGGCCTACATCGCGCCGGAGAGCCGCTTCCACAAGAAGCCGGTCTTCTGGGGGCAGTCGAACCAGCGCGGCTCCGACGAGCTGGGCGAGGGCGGCGACGTCTCGGGCGCCGGCGCGTACACCCACATGACGATGCTCGCGCAGAACGCGACCGGCCTGCGGAACCTCTTCAAGCTGTCGTCCCTGGCCAGCATGCAGGGCTACTACCGCAAGCCCCGGATGGACCGCGAGCTGATCGCGGAGAACCACTCGGGGATCATCGCGACCACCGGCTGCCCGTCCGGCGAGGTGCAGACCCGGCTGCGGCTGGGCCAGAAGGAGGCGGCGATCCAGGCCGCGTCCGACTACAAGGACATCTTCGGCGCCGACAACTTCTTCCTCGAGCTGATGGACCACGGCCTGCCGATCGAGCGGTCGGTCCGCGAGGGCCTGCTCGAAGTCGGCCGGCTGCTCGACCTCAAGCCGATCGCGACGAACGACTCGCACTACGTCACCAAGGACCAGGCGGACACGCACTCCGCGCTGCTCTGCGTCCAGGCCGGCAAGACCCTCAACGACCCGACCCGGTTCAAGTTCGACGGCGACGGTTACTACCTCAAGGCCGCCGCCGAGATGCGCGAGTACTGGGACAAGGAGGTCCCGGGCGCGGCGGACAACACGCTGCTGATCGCCGAGCGCGTCGAGTCCTACGAAGACGTCTACGCGCACAAGGACCGGCTGCCGTTCTTCGAGGTGCCGGAGGGGTACGACCAGGGCGGCTGGCTGCGCGAAGAGGTCGCGAAGGGCCTCGCGTGGCGCTTCCCGGGCGGTCCGCCGGAGGGCTATCCCGAGCGGATCGAGAAGGAGCTCGACGTCATCATCGGGAAGGGCTTCCCGGCCTACTTCCTGATCGTCGCCGACCTCATCAGTTACGCCCGCCGGGTCGGCATCCGCGTCGGCCCCGGCCGTGGTTCGGCCGCCGGCTCGCTCGTCGCGTACGTCCTGGGCATCACGAACCTGGACCCGATCCCGCAGAAGCTGCTGTTCGAGCGGTTCCTGAACCCCGAGCGCGTCTCGATGCCCGACATCGACATCGACTTCGACGACCGCCGGCGCGGCGAGATGATCCGGTACGCGACCGACAAGTACGGCTCGGACAAGGTCGCCCAGGTCATCACGTTCGGCACCATTAAGACCAAGGCGGCGATCAAGGACTCCGCGCGGGTCCACTTCGGCCAGCCCGGCTACGCGATCGCGGACAAGATCTCCAAGGCGCTGCCGCCGCCGATCATGGCGAAGGACATCCCGCTCTCGGGCATCGTCGACAACAAGCACGAGCGCTACGGCGAGGCCGCCGAGGTCCGCGCGCTGGTCGAGACCGACGACGAGTGCAAGACGATCTTCGAGACCGCCCGCGGTCTCGAGGGCCTGATCCGCAACGCGGGTGTGCACGCCTGCGCGGTCATCATGTCGTGCGACCCGCTGACCGACGCGATCCCGCTCTGGCAGCGTGACGACGGCTCGATCATCACCGGCTGGGACTACCCGTCGTGCGAGGCCATCGGCCTGCTCAAGATGGACTTCCTGGGCCTGCGGAACCTGACGGTCATCGGTGACGCGATCGACAACATCAAGGCCAACCGCGGGATCGACATCGACCTCGACACCCTGGGTGTCGAGGACCCGGAGACGTACAAGCTGCTCGCCCGCGGCGACACGCTCGGCGTGTTCCAGTTGGACGGCGGGCCCATGCGCGACCTGCTGCGCCGCATGGAGCCCACGGTGTTCGACGACATCGTCGCGGTCGGCGCGCTCTACCGCCCCGGCCCGATGGGCATGAACGCGCACAACGACTACGCCGACCGGAAGAACAACCGGCAGAAGGTCAAGCCGATCCACCCGGAGCTCGACGAGCCGCTGCGGGAGATCCTGGCCGACACCTACGGCCTGATCGTGTACCAAGAGCAGATCATGCACATCGGCCAGAAGGTGGCCGGCTACACGATGGGTCGCGCGGACGTGCTCCGCCGCGCGATGGGCAAGAAGAAGAAGGAAGTCCTCGACCTCGAGTACGAGGGCTTCGAGGCCGGCATGAAGGCGAGCGACCTGCTCCCGGGCGGGTTCTCGGCTGAGGCCGTCAAGGCGCTCTGGGACACGATCCTCCCGTTCGCCGGCTACGCGTTCAACAAGAGCCACGCGGCCGCGTACGGCCTGGTCTCCTACTGGACGGCGTACCTCAAGGCGAACTTCACGGCCGAGTACATGGCGGCCCTGCTCACGTCGGTCGGCGACAACAAGGACAAGTCGGCGGTCTACCTGTCCGAGTGCCGCCGCCTCGGCATCAAGGTGCTCCCGCCGGACGTCAACGAGTCGGCCCTGCGGTTCGCGGCCGTCGGGGACGACATCCGCTTCGGCATGGGTGCCGTCCGCAACGTCGGCGCGAACGTCGTCGAGTCGATCATCAAGACCCGCGCGGAGAAGGGCAAGTACGCCTCCTTCACCGACTTCCTCGACAAGTCCGAGCTCGTGGCCTGCAACAAGCGGGTCATCGAGTCGCTGATCAAGGCGGGCGGCTTCGACTCGCTCGGCCACACGCGCCTGTCGATGATCCAGGTCCACGAAGACGCGGTGGAAGCCGTCGTCCCGCTCAAGCGCCAGGAGGCGATGGGCCAGTTCGACCTCTTCGGCTTCGGCGGGGACGAGGGGGAGGCGCAGCCGTCGTCGTCGCCGCTCGCGCACCTGAAGTTCGGCGAGGAGGAGTATCCGCGCAAGCAGCTGCTCGCCTACGAGCGCGAGATGCTCGGCCTTTACGTCTCGGCGCACCCGCTGGACGGCGCCGAGCGGATCCTGCGCAAGCACGCCCCGAAGCCGATCGCCGGCATCCTCGCCGACCCGCCCAAGGAGGGCGAGCTCGTCATCTCCGGGCTGATCACGTCGCTCGAGCGGCGGGTCAACAAGAAGGGCGAGCCCTGGGCGATCTGCACGGTCGAGGACATGGACGCCTCGCTGGAGGTGCTGTTCTTCCCGAAGTCGTACGCGCTGTTCTCCTCCGAGCTGATCGAGGACAACGCGGTGCTGGTCAAGGGCCGGGTCAACTGGCGCGAGGACAAGATGTCCATCTTCGGCGGCGGGCTGGCGACGCTGGACCTGTCCGAGGTCGGCACGGGCAACGGCGACGACGAGCCACCGCTGGTGCTGCTGGCCGCGGCGGAGAAGATCGACCAGTCGGTGGTCAGCGAGCTCCGCTCCACACTGCTCGCCCACAAGGGTGAAACGATGGTCCACCTGAAGCTGGTGGGCCGGAACCAGACGGTGTTCGCCCTCCACGACTACCCGGTGAAGGTCAGCTCGATGCTGATCGGCGAGCTCAAGGGGATCCGCGGGATCACCGCTTCCACGTAGGTTCTGCGCGAAACGGGCGGGACCGCGGCGGACAACGCGCGCGGATCCCGCCTTTCGTGTTTTGCTGAGCTGGATGACTTACGAACCCGACCCCCGTCGCTGGAAAGCGCTCGCCGTCTCGCTGACGGCCGGGTTCATGGGGCTGCTCGACGTCAGCATCGTCAACGTCGCCCTCCCGTCCATGCAGTCGGGCCTGCACGCGAGCAGCGGCGGGATCCGCTGGGTCGTCTCGGGGTACGCGCTCGCGTTCGGGCTGGTCCTGGTCACCGGCGGCCGCCTCGGGGACGCGTTCGGCCGCCGGACCATGTTCCTCGGCGCGCTCGCCGCGTTCGTCGTCACGAGCGCGCTGGCCGGCGCGGCCCCGAACGAGACGACGCTCGTCATCGCGCGCCTCGCCCAGGGCGTGGCCGCGGGCATGCTCACCCCGCAGAACACCGGCCTGATCCAGGACCTCTTCCGCGGGCCCGAACGCGGCCGCGCGTTCGGGATGTTCGGCGCGGTCGTCGGGATCTCGACGGCGGTCGGCCCGATCCTCGGCGGGGTGATCCTCGCCCTCTTCGGCGCCGAGGACGGCTGGCGCTGGGTGTTCTACGTGAACGTCCCCATCGGCGTGGTCGCGTTCGGGCTGGCCCTGCGGCTGCTGCCACGCGGCGAGAACCGTCACCTGCGGATCCGGGACGAGATCGACTTCGCCGGGATCGCGCTGCTCGCGGTCGCGGTCCTCGGGGTGCTGCTCCCGGTCGTCGAATCCGACCAGGACGGGCTCGCGAGGCTGTGGTGGCTGTTCCCCGTCGCGGTGGTCTTCGGGGTGGCGTTCGTGCGCTGGGAGCACCGGGTCGTCCGGCTCGGCCGGTCCCCGCTGCTCGACACCCGGCTGTTCACCGGCACGCCCGGGTACGCCGTCGGGGCGTCGGTCGGCGCGCTCTACTTCGTCGGGTTCGCCGGGATCTGGCTGGTCTTCGCGATGTTCTTCCAGCAGGGCCTCGGTTACTCGCCGCTGCAGTCCGGGTTGTCGGTGACTCCGTTCGCGCTCGGCTCGGCCGTCTCCGCGGCGGTCGCCGGTCGGCTGGTGCCCCGCTTCGGCCGGCTGCTGACCGTCACCGGGCTGAGCATGGTCGCGGTCGGCCTGCTCGTGGTGGCGCTGCTGGCCGAGCTCGTCCCGCCGTCCGCGTCCGGCTGGGCGTTCGCGCTGCCGCTGCTGTTCGCGGGCGTGGGCGGCGGCATGGTGATCTCGCCGAACACGACGTTGACGCTCGAGTGCGTGCCGGTGCGGATGGCCGGGGTCGCGGGCGGCGCGCTGCAGACCGGGCAGCGGATCGGCACGGCGATCGGCACCGCCGTGCTGGCGTCGGTGTTCGGCGCCGTAGTCGGCGCGGCGGCCGGCTACCCGGTGGCGCTCACCGTCGCGCTCGGCTGCGCCGCCCTCCTGACGTGCGGCGCGCTGGCGCTCGCCGTCGCCGAGCTCCGGACGCGGCGCCACCGAGAGCAGGCTTCCGACCATGAACGCGAAGCACTGGAGGCGCACACCTCCGCCGCGGACGTCCAACGGGGCTGAGACACTACTTTCGGCAGATTCGCGATGCTCCATCCGAGTGACGAGCACGGAAAGACACTGGTGCTACGCAGAGCAACCGGGTAGATCTTATGGAGCCTTCACTGCGCGGCTTCGGCTACCGACAGTGGCAATCGGTCGGCCACCCGGGGATGGGGTGACCGGCCTGAGCGATCGAGGCGTCCGGAGTTCGAGGGAATGGACACACTCGGTCACCTTCCATCCAGTGAGTTGTCGGCGTCCGCGGGGGACCGTCCGGCACTCGCGGAAGGGCTGCCCATCGGCTGCCGGCAGCGCGCGTGACGGCGGCGGGCGGGCCCGGGTGAGGGGGAACCGGGCCCGCCCGTTCTTCGTGTCGTGCTTCCACCCGGCTCGTGATCATGTTGGGATGACCGCATCCCACCGGCACGAGACCAGGAGCTTCGATGACCGAGCAGCCGTCTTGGCCCGGGAGCCGGATCCGCGTGTGGCACCGGCCGATGCGGTCGCGGGACAGCAGTGAGCAGCACCGCGTCGCGACCCCTCTGGAGCTGCTGTTCGACCTCTGCTTCGTGGTCGCGGTGGGCCAGGCGGGGGCGTCCCTGCACCACGCGCTGGCCGAGGGCCACGCCGCCCACGGCGTCGCGTCGTTCGCCATGGTGTTCTTCGCGATCTGGTGGGGCTGGCTGAACTTCAGCTGGTTCGCCTCGGCGTTCGACACCGACGACGTCCCGTACCGGCTGGCCACCCTCGTGCAGATCGCGGGCGGGCTGACCGTCGCGGCTTCGGTGTCGAGCGCGTTCGAAGGCGACTTCCGGCTGATGGTCGTCGGGTACGTCCTGATGCGGCTGGCGATGGTGTTCCAGTGGCTGCGGGCCGCGCGGTCGGACCCGGGGTGCCGGCCCGCCGCGCTGCGCTACGCCTCCGGGATCGCGGTGGTCCAGGTGCTGTGGGTCTCCTACCAGTGGCTGCCGCAGGGGATCCGCGTCGTCGCGTTCGTCGTGTTCGCGGTGCTGGAGATGGCCGTCCCGGTCTGGGCGGAGAACCGGCGGGGCACCACGTGGCACCCGCACCACATCGCCGAGCGGTACGGCCTGTTCACGCTGATCGTGCTCGGCGAGGTGATCCTCGGCGCGACGAACGCGATCAAGGAGGGCGCCGCCGAACCCGGGCACGTCGGCGCGCTGATCTCGCTGGCCGCGGCCGGGCTGGTGCTGGTGTTCTCGATGTGGTGGCTGTACTTCGACCGCCCGGGGCACACGCGGCTCGTGCGCCGTCCGACCATGTTCACGTCGATGAGCTGGGGCTACGGCCACTACTTCATCTTCGCGTCGGCCGCGGCGGTGGGAGCGGGGCTCGAGGTGGCGGTCGGCTACGACACGGGTGCGCTGCACGGGCTCGGCGGGGTGGCCGCGGCGTTGCCGACGACGGTGCCGGTCGCGGTCTTCCTGCTGAGCGTGTGGCTGCTGCACATCGGGCCGACCAACGAGTGCCGCCCGATCGCCATCGGGTTCCCGGTGACGGCGGTGCTCGTCTTCGCCGCGTCGTTCACGCCGGCGCCGATCCACATCGCGGCGGTGCTGACGGCCGCGCTCGTCGTGCTGACGGTCGTCGCCACCCACGGGGAGCCGCAGACTTAGCTTCTGCCCGGCTACCTGCCGGATCGACGCAGGTCAGCGGCCTGGCGCGAATAAAGGGGACCCCCTGTGCGAGGCCGTTTCGGGGCATGTAAAGTTCTCCAAGTCGCCAGGGAAACCGGGCGGCCGCCGGGGCCACGAACCAAGCTCCCACGAACGTGGTAGAGTGGGTGGTCCTGAACCGAGGTGGTAGCCTCGGAACAAAGCTTGAAACAATCGCCGAGAGTTTCAGCCGCCGATAACGCGGGTGGATTCAGAGTGTGTTGCTTGAGAACTCAACAGTGTGCTAGTGAACTAAGCCAGTAGAGCTTATGTATGTGAACCTCGTATGAGGTTCCTTTGAGAGCAAGTATTTTGCCTCGATTAAACTGTTCATTGTTGGAGAGTTTGATCCTGGCTCAGGACGAACGCTG
>NZ_JBVJON010000013.1:0-132570 GCF_055583145.1 Amycolatopsis sp. NPDC104819
GGCCGTCGGGGCCGATCGTGAGGGAGTGCTCGTCGCTTTCGACGGGGATGCCGGCGTCGGTGGTGGTCGGTTCGGGTCGGATCTGCGTCACAACGTTCCTCTTTCCGCGGGGCGGGCGGCGCACCCGGGGCAGATGCCCCAGAACACCACTTCCGCCTCGTCGATGGTGAAGCCGTGCGCGGTGCCGGGGGTGAGGCAGGGCGCGGCGCCGGTCGCGCAGTCGACGTCCTCGGTCCGCCCGCACCGCCGGCACACGACGTGGTGGTGGTTGTCCCCGGCCCGGCGCTCGAACCGGGCGGGGTGGCCCGGCAGCTCGATCCGCCGGACCAGGCCGGCTTCCGTGCACGCGCCCAGCACGTCGTAGATCGCCTGGGTGGACACGGAGTCCAGCAGTTCCCGGACGCCGGTGCCGATGGCGTCCACAGTGGAATGAGGATGCTCGGTCAGCCAGGTCAAGACGGCCCGGCGGGGCGCGGTGACCCGCAAGCCCGCCGCCCGCAGGCTCGACGCCGCATCGCTCATGACTCCCCACCGTGCGCCCTTCTCTGGAACCGGTCAAGTCCACGGATGGACGGTTTTGCGGGCGCGAAAACGGGTAGAGGCGCCCGGTCTGGCATCGTGGGGGAGTGAGCGAGCGACCGGCGTTCGTGCTGCACGAGCACTGGCGCCCCCGGCACCACTTCGACCTCCGCCTCGAGGAGGACGGCGTGCTGCGCTCGTGGGCGGTGCCCCGCGGAATGCCCCCGGACGCGGCGGGCAACCGGCTCGCGGTCGCCGTGCCGGACCACGCGCTCGACCACCTCGCGTACGAGGACGAGACGAAGAAGATCGCGGACACCGGCTGGTGGGAGGAGCACGACCGGACGGAGAAGCGGATCCTGTTCACGCTGCACGGCCGGGCGGGTGCGGTGCGGTATGCGCTGATCCGCACGGACCGGGACTGGCTGCTGCATCGGACGCGGGATCAGCCGGGACAGGCCTCGGTTCAGGCGTAGCAAATTCGCGGGTCGGCGCGACTCTTTACGACTTCACGGGCGAGAGCGACCGCGAGCTGGCCGAAGCCGCCTCCGCGTCGACGTCACGCCGCCGACGAAACGCGCACCTGAGAAGGCCGCATAGCTCGGTGCGCCCACTGGCCCAGCACCGCCAGCAACGCGATCTCCAGCACCATCATCAACCGCTCCACCAGCCCGGTCGCCACCGTCGGCAGGTGGCCGCCCAAGACGACGTTCACCGCGAACGGGACGATGAACGGCAGGTAGAACGGGATCGCGGCCAGGGCGAGCCGCCGTGACCAGGACGCGAAACGGCGCCAGCGGGGGTCGTCGCGGTGGCGGCGGCCCAGGGCCCAGCCGACGATCGGCAGGCTCAGGCACGTCACCGCCGACGCGTACAGGTGGATCTTGCCGGTCGCCGTGATCGCGCCGCCCTGGGGGTCCTTCGCGAAGATCGCCACCGCCACCAGGCTCACGCACCACAGCGCCTTCGCCGCCACCAGCGCCGGGTTCGCCAGCAGGCCGCGGCGGTAGAGCGCGACCAGCAACAGCGCCGAGCCGGTGCTGGTGAGGATCAGCGCGCCGTCCCACAACCCGCGGCCGGGGCTCAGCGCGTAGTCGCTGAGCATCGAGCTGACCGGGTCGAGCGGCGCGAGGCTCCGGTCGAGGTGCAGCACCACGAGCAGGACGACGGCGACGGCGAACGCGGCCAGCGCGCCCGGCACGAGCAGGCGGGCGCGGAGGCGGGGACGGACCGGTGAAGGGCACAACATGCGTTAAGACACTCCGGGACGGCTCGGCTGGTTCAGGCGCAAGCCGCGGACGCTACCGTGACCGTTCCGTGACCAGCGTGAAGCCCGGCCGAGATGTGACGCAGGCCTCAGTGCTCGCCGTCCTGCGGGATCTCCGCCGAGTCCGTCAGCCGCAGCTTGCGCCGGGCCCGCTGGTAGAACGTCGTCATCCCGAGCCGGACGACCCGGGCGGCGCTGGGCCGGCCGCGCAGGTCGAGGCGGTCGCCGGGGGAGACGTAGCCCGCGACCTGGCCGTCGACCTCCACCGCCAGCCGCCCGCTGGTCGGCAGGATCTCCAGGGACACCTCGTCGTGCACCGACAGCACCACCCCGCGGCTGTACGCCGAGTGCGGCGCCGCGGGCGTGACCAGCAGCGCCTCCACCGCCGGGCTGGTGATCGGGCCGCCCGCGGAGAAGCTGTAGGCCGTCGAGCCGGTCGGGGTCGCGACGACCACCGCGTCGGCCGAGTAGCTCACGAACGGCTGGCCGCCGACGCGCACCGCGACCACCGCGCTGCCGTCGCCGGGCACGCGGACCACGGCGATGTCGTTGAACGCCGTGATCTTCCGGCCCTCCAGCACGGCGTCCACGGCCAGCCGCGGCTCCACCGTGAACTGGTGGTCGTCGATGGCCGAGAGCGCGCCGGGCAGGTCGGGGACGTCGACCTCGGCGAGGAAGCCGAGCTTGCCGAGGTTCACCCCGAGCACCGGCGCGCGCTGTCCGTCGGCCAGCCGCATGGCGCGCAGCATCGTGCCGTCGCCGCCGAGGCTGACCACCAGGTCGGAGCGGCGGCCGAGCTCTTCGGGGGTCACCCCGATCGCCGCGCAGTTGAGCCGGACGATCTCGTCGGCGATGCCGAGGATCTCGATGTTCCGGTTGCCCGCCCAGCCGAGCACGGCGTCGACGGCGGCCGCGGAGTCGCGGCGGGGGTGCAGGACCAGGCCCGCGGAGTGCATGTCAGCGGGCCGGGTCGGGAGCGAGCGTCATGCGCCCAGTCTGCCCGCTCCCGCCCGCCGCCGCGAGAACCGGAGCGCGCCGTCGTCGATCCGGCCGTGCCGCAGCTTGACGACGTCGTGCGCGTAGCTCATGCCGAGCGTCCACGGCGCCCGCGACCCGGCCTTCGGGAACTCGTCGATCGACCGCAGCACGTACCCCGCGTCGAAGTCCAGCAGCGGCCGCTCGGTGACGGCCGGGTCGTCGTTGACCGGCACGCACTGGTCGAACCCCTGCCGGTCGAGGTGGCGCAGCAGCCGGACGAAGTACTCGCCGACGAGGTCGGCCTTCAGCGTCCACGACGCGTTCGTGTACCCGATCGTAAACACGAAGTTCGGCACGCCGCTGAGCATCATCCCCTTGTACGCCATGGTTTCCGGCAGCTTCACCGGCTCGCCGTCCACCACGAGCTCGATGCCGCCGAACGCGAGCAGCTTCAGCCCGGTGGCGGTGACGACGACGTCGGCTTCGAGCTCGTCACCCGATTCGAGGCGCACTCCCCGTTCGGTGAAGGCGGCGATCCGGTCGGTGACGATCGAGGCGTCACCACGCTTGATCGAGCGGAAGAGGTCGCCGTCCGGCACCAGGCAGAGCCGCTGGTCCCACGGCTGGTACCGCGGCTTGAAGTGGGTGTCGACGGCGTACCCCGGCGGCAGCTGCTTCATCGCCGCCTTGCGGATCATCGCTTTGACCACCCCGGGCCGGCGGCGGCTGAGCTGGTAGATCAGCGTGCTCACGGCGACGTTCTTCCAGCGCGCGATCGGGTACGCCAGCTTCGCGCCCAGCAGCCCGCGCAGCCGGTTGGCCAGCGCGTCCTCCGACGGCAGCGAAAGGATGTAGGTGGGGGAGCGCTGCAGCATCGTCACGTGCTCCGCGCGGTCGGTCATCGCCGGGACCAGCGTGACCGCGGTCGCGCCGCTGCCGATCACGACGACCTTCTTGCCGGTGTAGTCGAGGTCCTCGGGCCAGTGCTGCGGGTGCACGACGGTGCCGCCGAACCGCTCCAGCCCCGGGAACTCCGGCGTGTGGCCGCCCGCGTAGTCGTAGTACCCGCTGCACAGGTAGAGGAACTTCGCGGTGAGCGTCACGGGCTCGCCGTCGTGCACGGCGTCGACCGTCCACAGTGCGTCCTCTGTGGACCATTCCGCACGGACGACCTGGTGCCCGAACCGGATGTGCCGGTCGATCCCGGCCTCGGTGGCGGTGTCGCGGACGTACTGCAGGATCGACGGCCCGTCCGCGATGGCCTTCTCGCTGGTCCACGGCCGGAACCGGTACCCGAGCGTCTGCATGTCCGAGTCGGACCGCACGCCGGGGTAGCGGAAGAGGTCCCAGGTGCCGCCGATGGCGTCACGGGCCTCGAGGATCGTGTACGTCCGGCGCGGGAACGCCGTCCGCAAGTGGTGGGCCGCGCCGACGCCGGACAACCCGGCGCCGACGATCAGCACGTCGACGTGGTCGGTCATCTCAGGCGGCCTCCTTTCGCCGCAGGCGCTTCAGCAGGAGCGAGAGCATGGCGTTGTAGTGGGTGGGGGTGACACGCGCGAGCGCGTCGAAGAGCCGGGCGTCGGGGCCGACGAGGATGCGGGCCTTCCCGCGGTCGACGCCGGTGTGGATGACCTCCGCCGCCTTGTCCGGCGACGTCATCGTGACGGCCTCGAACTGCGCGGCCATCTGCTCCTTCGTGCGGCCCAGGCCCTCGGGGTCCTGCCGCATCCGGGCGTTGCGGGCGATGTTGGTCGTGATGCCGCCCGGGTGCACGGTGATCGCGCGGACCGCCGAACCGCGCAGCTCCTGGCGCAGCGACTCGGTGAAGCCGCGGACGGCGAACTTCGCCGCGCAGTAGGCGCTCTGGTGGGCCACGCCGAGCAGGCCGTAGACGCTGGAGGTGTTCACGATCGCGCCTTCGCCCTGCTCGACGAGGATCGGCAGGAACGCCCGCGTCCCGTGCACCACGCCGTGGAAGTTGATGTCGTGCAGCCAGTCGTCGTCCTCGGGCACGGCGTCGAGCACGGTCGAGGTCACCGCGACCCCGGCGTTGTTGAACACCGCTGCCAGCGGCGCCGGGAGCCACTCGCGCACCTCTTCGGCGAACCGGAGCTGGTCGGCGGCGTCACGGACGTCGAGGACGCGGGTGAGCACCTTTCCGTGCAGCGCCGCGGCGGTGGCCTTGAGCCCGTCCTCGTCGACGTCGGCGAGGGCGACCGGCGAGCCGAGCCGCGACAGCCGCGTCGCCAGCGCCCGGCCGATGCCGGACGCCGCGCCGGTGATGACCACCGGCCGGCCGGTGATGCTACGGGGCCGTGACATCGCTGCTCCTCACGTGCTTGTCGATGAGGTCGAGGACGGTCGGCCACGCGCCTTCCGGCAGGTCGTGACCCATGCCGGGGACGGTTTCGAGGCGGGCGCCGCGAATCGCCCGCGCGGTGGCCGCGCCGCCGGTCGGGTGGACCATCCGGTCGCGGTCGCCGTGGATCACCAGCGTGGGCGCGGTGATCCGCTTCAGCCACGCCGTCCGGTTGCCGGACTTGAGGATCGCGCCGAGCTGACGGCCCACGCCGCCCGCCGTCGGGTCGCGGTCCCAGCCCGTCCCGGCCGTCTCGCGGACCCACGGCTCGTCGAAGGGGAAGCCGTGCGAGCCGATGTGCCGGAACATCGTCACGGCGCTTTCGATCGCCTCTTCGCGCGACTTCGGCGGCTTCGCGCCCATCAGCCGCAACGTCGAGAACGCCGGGCGGCCGATCAGCCGGGAGCCGGTCGTCGACATGATCGACGTCAGGGTCCGGACGCGGTCCGGGTGCAGCGCCGCGACGGTCTGGGAGATCATGCCGCCCATCGACACGCCCGCGATGTGCACGCGGTCGAGGCTCAGCGCGTCGAGCAGGCCTACGGTGTCGGCGGCCATGTCCTTCAGGTCGTACTGCTCCGCCGGGAAGCGCCCGGCGAACATCGCGGGCAGGCTCGCCGGCCGGAACCGCGGGTGCGTCGAGCGGCCGGCGTCACGGTTGTCGAACCGGATCACCTCGAAGCCGCGCTCGGCGAGCCGGGCGCAGAACGCGTCCGGCCAGCTGTGCAGCTGCTGGCCGAGCCCGGCGACGAGCACCAGCGGCTCGGCGCCCGCGTCCCCGATCCGTTCGCAGGCCAGGGAAATCCCCCGGCCGGCGTCGGCGATCTGTTCGGTCACGAATCTCATCCGGTGCTCCGGCGGCGCACGACCGCGCGGCCGCCCTTGGCCGGGGCGTACGCGACGCCCCGGGAGTGCCAGCGTTCGTCCGGCTCCGCCGTCGGAACGAGGGTGAAGTCCCGCAGCAGGGTGCGCAGGACGACGGACATCTCCATGGTCGCGAACGCGGCCCCGAGACACCGGCGGGTGCCACCGCCGAACGGGATCCACTGGTAGAGGTCCGGGCGCGCGCCGGCGAAGCGGTGCGGGTCGAAGGTGGCCGCGTGCGGGAAGACCGCGTTGTCGTCGTGGATCAGCGCGATGCTGACCAGCACGTTGTAGCCCTTCGGCAGCGTCCACCGGCCGAGCTGGAAGCCGTCCTGCTTGACCTGCCGGGCGGTGAGGTCGATGACCGGGCGGGCGCGCTGGACCTCGAGGATCCTCGCGTCGAGGAGCTTCCCGTCCGTCGCCTCTTCCAGCTCCTTCAGGAGCGCGGGATGACGGCGGAGGCGTTCGACGGCCCAGGCCAGCGTGGTCGCCGTGGTCTCGTGCCCGGCGGTGAGCAGGGTGAGCAGCTGGTCGGCGATCTCGTCGCGGCTCAGCCCGGACCCGTCGTCGTAGCGCGTCTGCAGCATCATCGAGAGGACGTCGTCGCCGTCCGGGCGCGCCTTCGCGATCAGCCGGTCGACGATCGTGTCGTACTCGCGGCGCATCGCCTCGAAGCGGCGCCAGGGGTTGAACCGGCCCTTCTTCGGGATCGGCGCGACCGCCAGCCGCGAGCCCAGGGTGACGAACGGCGGGAGCAGTTCGCGCAGCTGCGCGAACTCGGCCCCTTCGGCGCCGAACACCGCGCGGAGGATGGCGTTGAGGGTGATCCGCATCATCGACGGCAGCGTCGCGAACGCGCGGCCTTCGGGCCAGGTTTCCAGCTCCCGGACGGTTTCTTCCTCGACGATCTTTTCGTACGCGGCGAGCCGGCGGCCGTGGAACGGCGGCACCAGCAGCTTGCGCTGCCGTTTGTGCTCGTCGCCGGACAGGGCGAACATCGACCGCGGCCCGAGCACCCGCCCGAGGTTGACCTCGAGGTTGTCGACGAGGTCCGGCCCGGAGGTGAACAGCTGCTTGATCTCGGCGGGGCCGCTGATCACGACGGCGTTGCCGAAGATCGGCACGTTCACCGTGAAGGCGTCGCCGTAGCGCGCCCGCAGGCGGCGCATGCCGCGCAGCGGGAACGTCAGCGCGTAGGCGCCCTGGACGGCGCGCGGTGCGGTGGGGCCCGGCGGCAGCGCCACCGGCCTCGTCATGGTCGTCATCGACCCTCCCGGAAAGGTGGTACGCGAACGTACCGTCGGTACGGTACGCCGGTGTACCATTCGATTTCAAGAGGAGGGGTATAGCGTGGCGACGGTGACGACAACGGCTCCCGTGGCCGGCGGGTTCCGGCAGCGGCTGCTCGACGGCCTCGCCGCGGCCATCACCGCGGACGGCTTCCGCGACACGACGGTCGCCGACATCGTGCGCCAGGCCCGCACGTCCCGCCGGACCTTCTACGAACACTTCGCCGGCAAGGAAGAATGCCTCGTCGCGCTGCTGGCCGACGCCAACCGCGAGATGATCCGCCGGATCTCCGAAGCCGTCGACCCCCGGGCCCCGTGGGCCGACCAGGTGCGGCAGGCGATCGAGGCGTGGATCGCCTGCGCGGAGTCCGAACCGGCGATCACGCTGAGCTGGATCCGCGACGTCCCGGCCCTCGGCGCCCCGGCCCGCGAACTGCAGCGCGACGCGATGGAAGGGTTCATCGCGATGACGCACCGGCTGACCGACACACCCGAGCTGCGCGCGGCGGGGATCAGCCCGCCGTCGCGGCAGCTGGCGATCATGCTCCTGGGCGGCCTGCGCGAGCTGATCGCCACGACGGTCGAGGACGGCGGCCGCGCCGGCGACGTCACCGAGGTGGCGGTCCGGGCGTCCCTGGCGTTGCTGGGCCCGGCCTAGTGCTCGACGCCCGCGCACCAGACGCGGGTGATCGTGCGGGTGGCGTGGATGTCCGCGACCGGGTCGCCTTCGACGAGGACCAGGTCGGCGCGCAGGCCCGGCTCGATCCGGCCCCGGTCGGTCAGGCCGAAGTGCCGCGCCGGCAGCTCGGTGGCCGCCCGCAGCGCGTCCACTGTGGACAGGCCCGCCTCGACGAGGAGGGTCAGCTCGGTGTGCAGGCTTTCGCCGTGCGCCACCTGGGAAGGCAGGCCGGGCTGGGTGTGGGAGTCCGTGCCCGCGAGGATCGGCACACCTGCGCGGTACAGCTCGCCCACGGACCGCCGCGCGCCGGTGTACGCCTCCGGTGAGCCGAACCCGGACGCCAGGCCCTGCATCATGACCAGGGTCGGGACGACCACCCGCCGTGCGGCGACCGCCCGTTCGACATCGTCTGCTGCGACGGGAACGCCGAGCGGCGCGTGGGTCAGGATGTCGGCGCCCGCGTCCAAAGCCATCGTGTACGCCCCGGCCGAAGCGGCGTGCGCGACCACCCGCAGCCCGGCTTCGTGCGCGGCCTCGACCAGCGCCCGGGCGGCGGGCAGCTCAGGGCCGCCGTCTCCGGGCGCCTCCAGGACGATCTTGAGGTAGTCGGACCCGGCGGCCACCCGCGCCGCGACGAACTCCGCGGCCCGGGCAGGATCGGTGACGATGGCCTCGGCGGGCAGGCCGAGCACGCGCGCGTGCGGCCCACCCGGGCCGATCGCGGGCAGGCCCGCACTGCGGATGTCCGTGAGCCCAGGCTGGTTCCGTAGGGACGTGAGGAGCTCGATGTCCGCCGTGGCCATGTCGAGGGCGGTCGTGACGCCGTGCCGGGTCAGCCGCTCCAGGTTGTCGCGGCTGTCGAGGTGGATGTGGGCGTCGATGAGCCCGGGCAGCAGGACGTGCCCTTCGCCGTCGACCGTCCGTGCGCCGGAAGGGTCGGTGCCGAGGACGGCGCCGTCGATCACGACGGTCCGCGGCTCGGTGAGCCCGGCGCCGTCGAACACCCGGACGTCGGTGATGGCGGTCTTCGAGAAGATCGCCGCCCGCGCCGGCACCGGGAAGGCCGCGCTCTACCGGCGCTGGTCGGCGCCGGCGGACCTCGTGCTCGCGGCGCTCACCGACCCGGTCGCCGGGTTCGAACAGACTCCGCCGCCGCGCACCGGCTCGCTGCGCGGTGACCTCGTGGTGCTGCTCGGCGGGCTGGCCCGGGTGCTCGACGAACCGCACGGCCGGGCGCTGCGGCCGCTGATCACGCAGCGGGACCGGCACCCGGAGCTATTCGAGCGCATCCGGGCGCTGGTGCTGCGCCCGCGTCAGGAGCTGATCGTGGCGGTGCTCGCGGAAGCCGTCTCGCGCGGGGAGGCGCGGCCTTCGGCGGTCACCGCGCGGTCGGCCGCGGTCGGGCCGCGCCTGGTCATCGTCGAGCACATCGAGACCGGCGCCGTGCCGGCGGCGGAGGTCGAGGCGATCGTCGACGAGGTCCTGCTGCCGCTGTACCGGCGGTAGGTTGCGGTTCATGGAAAGCGACAACAGCCAGAGCGTGTTCGACGTCCACGCCGAAGCCGCGGCCCTGCCGGCCACCGCGACGACGATGCTGGTGGACAAGTACTTCGTCGACAAGCCGTCGGCGAGCGCGCGGATCTTCCGGATCTACCGCGAGGTTCCGCTGCACTACCACGAGGAGTGCGACGAGCACCTGTACATCCTCAGCGGCGGCGGCACGTTCCACCTCGACGGCGAGGAGTTCGAGGCGCGGCCGGGGATGTTCCTGTGCTTCGAGCGGCGGAAGGTCCACGGCTTCCCGGTGGTGGCCTCCGAGCCGTTGGTGGTGCTGGCGATCGACGTGCCGCGCCGCCGCCCGGACGACATCGTGTTCGTCGACCCTTCGGCCGGGGACGCGAAGACCTTCATGGCCCGCAACACCTGAGGCGCTGTCTCGAATTGCGACAGCCGGACGGCGGTGGCGGTCCTACCGTCGGTGGGCGGCCGTGCCCGGACGCCGATGCCGGGCGGCACGCCGGAGGCGACGATGAAGGCGCTGGTCTACCACGGTCCGGGCGCGAAGGCCTGGGAAGACGTCCCGGACGCCACCGTCCAGGAGCCCACCGACGTCGTGGTGCGCGTCGACACCACGACGATCTGCGGCACCGACCTCCACATCCTGCAGGGCGACGTCGCCGCGGTCACCGACGGCCGGATCCTCGGCCATGAGGCGGTCGGCACGGTGACGGCGGTGGGCGACGCGGTCCGCGCCTTCGCGGTCGGCGACCGGGTGCTCGTCCCGGCCATCACCCAGTGCGGGCGTTGTGAGTACTGCGGCCGCGGGATGCCGTCCCACTGCCGGACGGTCGGCGGGATCGGCTGGATCTTCGGCCACCTCATCGACGGCACGCAGGCCGAGCTGGTGCGCGTGCCCTACGCGGACACGTCGCTGTACGCGGTACCCGACGACGTCACGAACGAACAGGCGATCTTCCTGGCCGACTCGCTCCCGACGGGCTACGAGGTGGGCGTCCTGGCCGGCCGCGTCCGCCCGGGCGACACGGTGGCGGTGGTCGGCGCGGGCGCGGTCGGCCTGGCGGCGATCCTGACCACGGGCCTGTGGGGCGCGTCGAAGGTGATCGCGGTCGACTCCAACAAGTTCCGCCTGGAGAAGGCCCTGGAGTTCGGCGCAACGGACGCGTTCGAAGCCGGCCCCGGCGTTCTGTCCGACGTCCAGGCCCTGACCGACGGCCTCGGCGTGGACGTCTCGATCGAGGCGGTGGGCTACCCGGAGACCCTCCTGACGGCGGCATCGCTGGTCCGCCCGGGCGGCCGCATCGCGAACATCGGCGTGCACGGGGTGCCGGTCGAGCTGCCGATGCAGGAGATGTGGATCCAGAACCTGACGCTCACGATGGGCCTGGTCGACACGGTGTCGATCCCGACGCTGCTGAAGATGGTGTCCTCGGGCCGCATCCCGGCCGAGCGCATGGGAACCCACCGGTTCACGTTTGCTCAGATGGACGAAGCGTACGAGGTGTTCGCCAACGCTGCGGCGAACTCGGCGCTGAAGGTGGTCATCACTCCCTGAGCGCGTCACGCACGACCTCGACTTCGATGTGCTTCGCGAGCCTGCCGAGGTGTTCCCGGACTTCGGCGGAGTCGCCGGTGAAGCGGTCGAACATGAACACCTTGACGCGCGAGGTGCAGCTGGTCGTGGCCCAGCCCGTCGAGCTCTTCCGCACGTAAGTCGAATCTTCGCCGTCCTGTCGATCCTGTCAGGACTCGTTCGACGCTTCTATGACGGCGAGCCCAGGGAGGCCCTACGATGACCGGTCCGGTCCGGCTGTACATGACGATGTCGCTCGACGGTTTTGTCGCGGGCCCGGACGACCGCCCCGGTCAGGAGCTCGGCGCCGGCGGTGGCCGGCTCTTCGACTGGCTGGACCACCGCCACGGTGACGGCGCCAGCGGGCAGATCTTCGCCGAGGCGATGGCCACGGGAGCGCTCATCTCGGGCCGCCGGACCTTCGAGCTGGCCGGGCGGTGGGGTGGCGACCACCACGACGGTGTCCCGATCCACGTGCTGACACACGAAGTGGACCCGGCGGACGTCCCGCCGGGCAGCGCGCGGTTCTTCACGGACGTGGTCGCGTGTGTCGAGGAGGCGCGCGCCGCGGCGGGCGAGCGTGCGGTGATGGTCCACGGCGCCGGCGCGGCTCAGGCTTTGCTGGCGGCGGACCTGCTGGACGAGCTGGAGATCCACCTCGTCCCGGTCCTGCTCGGCGCCGGGCGCCCCTTGTTCGGGGAGACCGGACTGGACCGGCGCGAGCTGGAGCTGGTGCGGCAGCTCACCGACGAGGGTGTGCTCCACTTGCGTTACGTCGTACGGCGTTGAGCCGTCCCGCGGCTCCGGTCTCGGCCGGAGCCACGGGGGAAGCGTCAGTCGGCGTCGGGGAAGTGGATGTCGGTGATGTGGACGTCCACCAAGGCGACCTCGAGGCCCAGGTACTGCTCGACCGCCTCGATCACCTTGATGCGGATTTGCTCCGCCACCGTCTTGACCGAGCGCCCGAACTCGAGGACCACCGCGACGGTGATCGTGGCGACGTCGTCCAGGATGTCGACCAGGATGCCGGACTCGTCGAGGGCGTGGACGCCTTCGGCCTTCGCCGTGACCTTCGTGACGATCTTGGTCACGACGCCGTCCGCGACCGTCGTGCTGCCGCGGGTTCCGGCCGCCTGGCGGGATTCCGCGACCTCCGGCTCGGCGACCGCTTCCTCGGCCACGGCCGGCTCGGTCTCCTCGGCTTCTTCGGCGGTGTCCTCGTCGCTCTCGGCCGTCACCACGACCGGCTCGGCGACCTCGTCGGTGTCCTCGTCCTCTTCCACGACGGCGTCCTCGTCGGACCCGGCCGAGTCCTCGTCGTCCTCATCAACCTCGGCGGTGTCTTCGTCCTCGGTCTCGACCGCCTCGGCGCTGTCCTCGGTTTCTTCGGTGTCGTCGTTCTCGGTCAGGTCACCGTCGGCCGCGTCGGTCTCGACGATTTCCTCGGCCGAAGCCGTCTCGGGAGCGGATTCCGTTTCCTCGGTGGCGGGCTCGACGACGGCGGTCTCGGTGGCGACCGGCTCGGGGGAGCTGTAGCCGTACCCGCCGGAACCGGCGGTTTCGTTCTTGGGGCGGCCGAAGATGCTGTTGATGACGTCGGACATGTTTTCCCTTTCCGGGAGCGACGACTTCGGGTGGGGGACGAGCAGACGGGCGAAATGATAGGGGCATCGCCCGGCTTTCGATCAGCGGCCCCCGCATCGAGACTTGCTTGTGTCCCAACGGATAACGCGCTCACTGTGCGTCAGGTCGCGATCAGCGATCAGCTACCGCGGTGGCCCGTTGTTGTCCCGGAGTTGTCCCTCGCCCGGCCAGTCCACAGTGTTATGTCAGCGTTCCTCGAACAGCCGGGCCGGGACGCTCGAAGCCAGCGCCCGGTACCCGGCCGGGTTGAGGTGGAGATGATCACCCACGTCGTACGCCGGGAGCAGCCGCGAAGGCTCCGCCGGATCGCGGACCACCCGATCGAAGTCCAGGACCGCGTCGAAGTGGCCGCCGCCGCGGATCCATGCGTTCACCGATGTCCGGGCCGCCTCACGTTCGGGTGCGTCGTAGCCTTCGTTGCCGCCGAACGGTGTGAGCGTCGCGCCGTAGACCTGGATTCCGGCCGCGTGGGCTCGGACCAGGATCTGGTCGTACGCGTCGATCAGGTCCGACGCCGTCCGGGCTGCCGTCGCCGGAGTCGCGGTGCCGAGGTCGTTTACGCCTTCGAACACGATCGCCCATGAGACTCCGCTCTGGGCGAGCAGGTCACGATCCAGGCGGGCCAGGACGTTCGGGCCCAGGCCGTCCTGCAGTACCCGGTTGCCGCCCGCCGCCTGGTTCACGACCGCCGTCGGCACCCGTGCGGCCAGGACGTCCGGCCAGCGGTCGTTGCCGTTGGTCGTCGAACCGCGGCCGTCCGAGAGGGAGTCGCCGATCACCGCCGCTGCCGACGCCGGGGACAGCACCTCGATGCCGCTCAGGAAGTACCAGTGGTCCACCGGCGTCGCGCGGGGCAGGTCGGATGCGGCCACCTGGTTGCCGGGCATCAGATAGGACGTCGTCCGGGAACCCGGGTGCGAAGTGACCGACAGCGAACCCTGTCCCGTGGCCAGATACGCCGTCACCGTGACGTTTTCGAACGCGCGCACCGGGAACGGCAGCGGGTCCGACACGACCTGCGCGCCCACCGGGACCGTCGTCGACGGCTTTCCGTGGAACGTCACCGGGAGCGCACTGCCCGGCACCACGCCGGACACCCCGGCCCGGCCGTCGACGGGACGCGCCACCGTGACGGCGGTCAGCGGCAGGGGAGCGCCGCCGAAAGCGTTCGAGAAGCGCAGGCGGATCCGCGGCCCGCCCGCCGACACGTGCGCGGTCTGGCGCAAGGAAGCGTTTTCGAAGACCCGGTCAACACCCGTGAACGGCGCCGGCGGCAGGTTCGACGGCTCGGTCAGCTGCGGCATCGACGTCCAGGTCGCGACCCAGCGCAACGACGGCGGGCGGCCCGACGCGCCCACGAACAGCGCTGTCAGGACGGCCAGGAGCAGGATCAGCAGTGGCCGTCTCACCCGGAGAACTCCGGGGAGAGCACCCGGTCGAAGCCGACGAGACGGCGCGGGCCGGTCAGCGTGCAGTGCAGCGTCGTCACGATCCGCTCGCTCGAGGTCCCCACCCGCAGCTCGACGTCGCCGGGGTCGACCTGGCGCCGTCCCGCGCGACCCGTGTACGACGTCAGGTCGGCGTGCAAACCGATCTCCAGCATGGAAGTCGCGCCGGCGGCCAGGGTGACCCGGCGGGCCGCGATCAGCTGACGCTCGGGCCGCGCGACCTCGGCGACCGGGTCGTGCAGGTACACCTGGACCACTTCCGTGGTGTCCCGCGAGTGGTCGTTGCGGAGGGTCACGCGCACGCGGCACACCCCGTCCGTCGGCCACACCGAGCCCGTCGCGCTGACGTCCAGCCAGGTCGCCGGCGCGTAGGAGAGCCCGTGGCCGAACGGGAACAGCGCGGACGGGTCGACCGTGCTCACCTCGCTGCGGCGGCCCAGCGGCGCCGCGAGGTAGGTCGACGGCTGGCCCGCGCCGGCCGCCGGGAAGCTCACCGGCAGCCGGCCCGATGGGTTGATCCGTCCTTCGAGGACACCGGCCAGGGCCGCGGCGCCCTCCTCGCCGGCGTAGAAGCCGCAGACCACCGCGGCCAGCCGGGAGATCTGCCGCGAGAGCTCGTACGGCCGTCCGGAAAGCAGGACGACGACCACCGGGGTGCCGGTGGCCAGCAACGCTTCCAGCAGCTCCTCCTGCCGGCCGGGCAGCCGCAGGTCGGCCGCGTCGCAGCCTTCGCCGGACGTCCCGCCGCCGAACAGCCCGGCCCGGTCGCCCAGCACGGCCACGCAGACCGAGGCGGACGAACACGCCGCCACCGCTTCCGCGATCCCGTCGTCGTCCCCGCCGGTCACCGGGCAGCCCAGCGCGTACGCGACGTCGTGGGACGAGCGCAGCGCTTCCAGCACGGTCGGCACCGAGACGCCGAACGGGACGTCGGGATGGTGGACACCGACGTGCAGCGGGAACGAGTAGCAGCCCAGCATCGCGCCGGGGGCGTCGGCGCGCGGGCCGACCACGGCGAGCCGGCCGCCGGGGGAGAGCGGCAGCGTCCCGTCGTTGTGCAGCAGCACGATCGACTCTTCGGCCACTTCGCGCGCCAGCGAACGCGACGCGTCTTCGTCGAGGTTGATCTCCTCGGGCACGTCCGGCGCCCAGTCCGCGTCGAGCAGCCCCAGCTCGCACTTCTGCCGCAGCACCCGCTCGAGGGCGCGGTCGACGACGGCGGCGTCGACCGCGCCCCCTTCCACCGCGGCGAGCAGCGGCTCGCCGTAGCAGTCCATGGTCGGGAGTTCGACGTCGATGCCCGCGGTCAGCGCCTGCCCGGCGGCGTCGGCGCGGTCGGCCGCGACGCCGTGCAACCGGTGCAGGAACGCCACGGAGAAGTAGTCGGACACCACCGTGCCGGTGAAGCAGTAGGTGTCCCGCAGCAGTTCGGTCAGCAACGAGGGGTCGGCGGCGCCGGGCACGCCGTCGACGTCGGTGTAGGTGTTCATCACCGAGCGGGCGCCCGCGCGCAGCGCCTGCTCGAACGGCGGCAGCAGGACGTCGGCGATTTCGCGCGGCCCCGCGGAAACCGGTGCGAGGTTACGGCCGGCGCGCGAAGCGGAGTACCCGACGAAGTGCTTCAGAGTCGCGACGACGCCGGCCGATTCGAGACCCGCGACGTAGGCGCTGCCGATCGTGCCGACCAGGTACGGGTCCTCGCCGATCGTCTCCTCGACGCGGCCCCAGCGCAGGTCGCGCGCGACGTCGAGCACCGGCGCGAGCCCCTGGTGCACCCCCAGGCCGCGCATCGTTTCGCCGATCCGCGCGGCCATCCGGCGGACGAGGTCCGGGTCGAACGTCGCTCCCCAGGACAGCGGCGCGGGGTAGATCGTCGCCTGCCACGCGGCCAGCCCGGTCAGGCATTCTTCGTGCACCACGGCGGGAATCCCGTACCGGCTGCTCGCGACGATCCGCCGCTGGGTGCGGGCGAGGCTGCGCGCGCCGATCACCGGGTCGACCGGGCGGGTGCCGAAGGCCCGGGTCAGCTGCCCGATGCCGTGGCGGGCCAGGTCGTCGAGATCGATCGAGGCGTCGACGAAGTCGTGCTGGTGCGGGGCCATCTCCCCGCCGGAGTCGATGCCGACCCAGACGCCGTAGAGCTGGGCGATCTTCTCGCGGAGGGTCATCCTGGCCATCAGGGCGCGGACGCGCTCGGCCGGGTCGGCGGCGGGGTCGCGCCACGGCTCCGGAGCCGTCGCAGGCTGCGTGGTCAAGGGTTTCCGCCCTTCTTCGAGGGGAGGGCGCGGGTCGAGTGCCGCACCACCAGGCCGGTCTCGAGGGTGACGTGGGTGCGCTCGACGGCGTCGCCGTTGATCAGCGCGATGAGCATGCTGATCGCGCGGTGGCCCATCTCGCGGATCGGCTGGTCGACGGTGGTCAGCGGCGGGCTGCAGAGCGCCGACTCGGGCACGTTGTCGAAGCCCACCACGGAAAGGTCGTCGGGCACCGAAAGACCCAGCTCGCGCGCCGCGCCGACGGTCGCGATGGCCGAGATGTCGTTCGCGGCGAAGACCGCGGTCGGCCGGTCCGGGCCGGTGAGCAGGTCGTGGGCCGAGGCCGCGGAGACCTCCGGGTCGTAGGCGCCGATCCGGATCAGGTCTTCGTCGGCCGGCACGCCCGCGGCCTCCAGCGCCCGCAGGTAGCCGGTCTTGCGCAGCGACGCCGATTCGAGGTCGGGCCGGCCGGAGAGGAACCCGATCCGCCGGTGCCCCAGCTCCAGCAGGTGCTCGGTGGCCAGCTGCGCGCCGCGCAGGTTGTCGGAGTCGATGGTCGGCAGGTGGGACGGCCCGGTGTGCGGGTCGACCGCGACGACCGGTGTCCCGGGCACGGCTTCCAGCGAGACGGCCGGCGTGACCAGCACGGCGCCGTCGACCAACGTGCCCGAAAGCCGTGACAGGTAACGCTTTTCCCAGCCCTTCGGGTCGCCGGTCCGCCCGCCCGCGGAGTAGACGACCAGCTCGAAGCCGCTGCCGCGGATGGCGTCGGCCGCGCCCTTGAGCAGCTCCGTGGAGAACGGTTCGAGGTCGGCGACCAGGATCCCGATCACGTTGGTCCGGTGGTTGCGCAGGCTCTGCGCCACGAGACTCGCCTCGTAGCCGAGCTCTTCGATCACCGCGCGGACCTTCGCGAGCGTCGCGGCGGAGACGCCGTAGCGCTCGTTGATCACTTTGGACACCGTGGCCACCGAGACGCCGGCACGGGCCGCGACGTCACGGATGGTCACCCTCGAACTGGGCTGCATCGGCTCAGACTAACCATGGAAAACGTTATCGACAACGATTGACATCCGATTTGCCCGGGAGCAAACTCTTCGCCAACCCGGGCGCTGTGACGCCCCGTCCTACTCGGCCGAAGTCGTCAGGAGTGGACCCACGATGTTTGCGAAACGCAGAATCCCCGTTCTCGCCGCGCTGGCGGCGATCGTGCCGCTCGCGCTCTCGGCGTGCGGCGGGGGGAGCGAAGCACCCGCGCAGCCGAGCGGGCCGGTCACCCTCACCTGGTGGCACAACGGCACCACCGACCCGATCAAGTCGATCTGGGAGAAGGTCGTCACCGACTACCACCAGGCGCACCCGGACGTCACGATCAAGGCCCAGCCGCTGCAGAACGAGGACTTCCCGACCAAGGTCCCGCTCGCCCTGCAGGGGGCCACGCCACCGGACGTCTACCAGTCCTGGGGTGCGGGCGAACTCGCCTCGCAGGTCACCTCCGGCAAGCTCGCCGACATCACCGAGGCGACCAAGCCGTGGATCTCGCAGGCCGGCAAGTTCGCCGAAAGCTGGCAGGTCGACGGCAAGCAGTACGGCGTGCCGTTCGAACAGCACTTCGTCGGCTTCTGGTACCGCAAGGACCTCTTCACCCAAGCCGGGATCACCGCGCCGCCGAAGACCATGGACGAGCTCAACACCGCCGTCACGCAGCTGAAGGCCAAGAACATCGCCCCGGTCGCCGTCGGCGGCAAGGACCGCTGGCCGGACGCGTTCTACTACAACTACTTCGCCGTCCGCGAGTGCTCCGCCGACGTGCTCAAGCAGTCGGTGAAGGCCGTCAAGCTCGAGGACCCGTGCTGGACGAAGGCCGGGCAGGACCTGAAGAACTTCCTGGCCACGCAGCCGTTCCAGACCGGGTTCGCCGGCACCCCGGCCCAGCAGGGCGCGGGCAGCTCCGCCGGCCTGGTCGCCAACGGCAAGGCCGCGATGGAGCTGCAGGGTGACTGGGAGCCGGGCACGATGTCGTCGCTGACCGACGACAAGCAGCTGGACTCGAAGGTCGGCTGGTTCCCGTTCCCGTCCGTGGCGGGCGGGCAGGGCGACCCGGCGGCCGTGCTCGGCGGCGGTGACGGGTTCGCCTGCACCTCCCGCGCGTCGAAGGCGTGCGCAGACTTCCTGCAGTACCTCAACACCGAGCCGGTGCAGACGCAGCTCGCGGCGCAGGGGGCCGGCCTGCCGGTCAACAGCGCGGCGGCGAAGTCGCTGAAGACCGACACGCTCAAGGCGGTCTACGACTACGGCGTCAAGGCTCCCTACCTGCAGATGTACTTCGACAAGGCGTTCCCGACCGCGGTCGGCGCGGCCCTGAACGACGCGGTGGCCACCATGTTCGCCGGCCAGGGCACCCCCGAAGGCATCGTGGCCGCCGTCAACCAGGCCGCGGCGGGCAACAAGTGACCACGACGACCAGCCCGGTGCGGGCGGCGCGACCGCCCGCACCGGCGGCGCCGGTCCGGAAGCGGCGCTCGAGCCTGCGCAAGCGGCTCGAGCTGGCGTTGCTGCTCGGCCCGGCGCTGCTGCTGTTCGCCGGGTTCGTCCTGGTGCCGATCGGGATCGCCGGGTTCTACAGCCTCTTCCAGTGGAACGGGTTCGGCCCGCTCGAGGACTTCGTCGGGTTCGACAACTACGCCGACGCCTTCGCCGGCGACGTGTTCCAGGGCGCGATCGGGCACAACCTGATCATCGCCGGGCTGTCGATCGTGGTGCAGCTGCCGCTGTCGATCGGGCTGGCGATGCTGCTCAACCGAAAGCTCCGCGGCCGCGCTGTGCTGCGCGCGCTGGTGTTCGCGCCGTACGTCCTGTCCGAGGCGATCACCGCGGTGATCTGGGTGCTCATGCTGCAGCCGAACGGGTTCGCCGACCAGGTGCTGCAAGGCGCCGGGCTCGGCGGCCTGGTCCGGCAGTGGCTGGCCGACCCGGGCATCGTGCTCTACACGCTCTTCGCGGTGATCACCTGGAAGTTCATCGGCTTCGGCATCATCCTGCTGCTGGCCGGCCTGCAGGGCGTGCCCGCCGAGCTGCGCGAAGCCGCGGCGCTGGACGGCGCGTCGGCGTGGCAGACCACCCGGCACGTCGTGCTGCCGCTGCTCGGGCCGACCATCCGGATCTGGGTCTTCCTGTCGGTGATCGGCTCGCTCCAGCTGTTCGACATCGTGTGGATCATGACGCTGGGCGGCCCGGCGAACGCGTCGACGACGATGGCGACCTACCTGGTCGACCACGGGTTCAAGCGGTACGAGTTCGGGTTCGGCTCCGCCGTCGCGGTGATCCTCTTCGTCATCTGCTTCGTGTTCGCCCTGCTGTACCAGCGGTTCGCGCTGCGCCGCGACACCCAGGGCGCCCTGACGAGGATGGTGGGCTGATGCGCTCGCGCCGGTTCGGGCTGTCGATGGGGTACCTCGCGGCGATCGTCGTGGTCGGCGTGACCCTGGTGCCGCTGCTGTTCGTGGTGCTCGGCGGGTTCCGCAGCAACGCGCAGATCAACTCCGACCCGGCGGGCCTGCCCGGGCCGTGGGTCACCGGGAACTACGCCTCGGTGCTCGGGTCGGGCGCGTTCTGGACGTTCCTCGGCAACAGCGCGCTGATCGCGGTGATCGCGACCGCCGTCGCCGTCGGCCTGGGCTCGATGGCCGGGTTCGCGCTGTCGCGGTACCAGTTCAAAGGCCGTGAGGCGCTCTACACGTTGTTCACGCTCGGCCTGCTCTTCCCGCTCACGGTGGCGACGCTGCCGCTGTACCTGTGGCTGCGGCAGCTGGGCATGCTCGAAAGCTTCTGGGGCGTGGCGATCCCCGAGGCGGCGTTCTCGCTGCCGGTGACGATCGTGATCCTGCGCCCGTTCATGCACGCCATCCCGGGCGAGCTGGAGGACGCCGCCGTGCTCGACGGCGCGAGCCGGCTCGGGTTCTTCTGGCGCATCCTGCTGCCGCTCTCGGCGCCGGCGCTCACCACGGTCGGCGTGCTCGCCTTCGTGACCAGCTGGAACGCCTACCTGCTGCCGCTGCTGGTCTTCAACGACACCGCGCACTTCACGCTCCCGCTCGGTGTCGCGACGTTCCAGTCCCAGTACTCCCAGGACACCGCCCGTGTGCTCGCGTTCACGGCGTTGTCGATGGTCCCCGCGCTCGCGTTCTTCGTGCTCGCCGAACGACGCATCGTCGGCGGGCTGACCGGATCCGTGAAGGGCTGACTCAGGAGGTCTGCCGTGCCGTCCGAGGTCCACCGTCGTGCCTTCCTGCAGTTGCTCGCCGTGGCCGGCGCGGGGTCGGTCGCCGCGCCCGGGCTCGCCGAAGCCGGGACGGGGTTCCCGCTGGTGTCGCGAGGAAAGGCCGCGACGATCGTGGTTGACCCCGGTGACCGGCCGGGCGTCCGGCGGGTGGCCGCCGACCTGGCCGCCGACGTCGAGCGGGTCACCGGGATCCGGCCGGTCGTGGCGGACGCCGTCCCCGCGCACGGGCCGGTGGTGCTGGTCGGCACGCTCGGGCACAGCCCGTTGGTCGACTCACTGGCCGCCGCCGGCCGCCTGGACGTCCGTGACATCGCCGGGAAGTGGGAGACGTCGCTGAGCCAGGTCGTCGACGGACGGCTGGTGCTCACCGGCAGCGACCAGCGGGGCGTCATCTACGGCGTCTACGAGGTTTCGCGGCGGATCGGCGTGTCGCCGTGGTACTGGTGGGCCGACGTCCCGCCTGCCCGGGCTTCGGAGCTGCACCTTCCGGGCGAGCGGTTCAGCCTGGGGACACCGCACGTGAAGTACCGCGGGTTCTTCATCAACGACGAGAACCCCGCGCTCGGGACGTGGGCGCCGGCGTTCTTCGGGCCGGGTCTCGCGCCGGGTTATCCCGGTGGGTTCAACCACAAGTTCTTCGCCAAGGTCTTCGAGACGATGCTTCGGCTGCGCGCCAACTACCTGTGGCCGGCGGTGTGGGGCCGCGCGTTCGCCGAGGACGACCCGCTGAACCACGCCACCGCCCAGGAGTACGGCGTGGTCATGGGCACGTCCCACGAGGCGCCGATGATGCGCGGGATCGAGGAGTGGAACCGGCACGCGTCCCCGGGGCACGACCCGTACGGCGGCACGGGGGAGTGGAGCTTCCGCCGCAACGGCGAGGCGATCAAGGCGTACTGGACCGACGGCATCCGCCGGATGGCCCGGGAAGGCTTCGAGGGTGTGGTCACGCTCGGGATGCGCGGCAACGGCGACGTCAGCCTGCCCGACGGTGACGGCATCGAGCTGATGCGGGAGATCATCGCCGCGGAGCGGGAGATCCTGGCCCGTGAGCTGAGCACGGACGTCCCGCAGGTGTGGACGCTCTACAAGGAGGTGCAGCGGTACTGGGCGCAGGGCCTGCGGCCGCCCGACGACGTCATCGTGGTGTTCACCGACGACAACTGGGGCAACATCCGCAAGCACCCGGACCTCTCGCTGCCGCCGCACCCCGGCGGGTTCGGGCTGTACTACCACTTCGACTACGTCGGCGGCGGCCGCAACTACAAGTGGGTCGACACCGCGCTGATCGCGAACACGTGGGAGCAGCTGAACCAGGCTGTTTCGTACGGGAACGACCGGCTGTGGGTGGCCAACGTCGGCGACCTGAAGGGCAACGAGCTGCCGCTGCAGTTCTTCCTCGACTTCGCGTGGGATCCCTCGGCGCTGCCCGCATCACGGCTGTCCACTTGGGAGCGGGCCTTCGCCGCCGAGAACTTCGGCTCCGCCCTGGCGTCCGACATCGCGTCGGTGCTCCACGACTACGGACGGCTGCAGTCCCGGCGGAAGCCGGAGCTGCTGAACCGGCTGATCACGCTCCAGCCGGACGGCACGATCGTCTACGACGACCAGGCGTCGCCGTTCAGCCTGGTCAACTACGGCGAGCTGGACCGGGTCACGGCCGAGTGGCAGGCGTTGTCGGCAAGAGCGTCGCGGATCTCGGCGCGGCTGCCCTCCGCTTGGCGTGACGCCTTCTACGAACTGGTGCTCTACGAGGTGACGGCGTCGGCGAACCTGTACGCGCTGCGGCGGGCCGAGTTCACGAACCTGCTCTACGCGGCCCAGGGCCGGGCATCGGCGAACGGGCTCGCCGCCGTCACCGAGGCCCGGTTCGCCGACGACCTGGCGCTGGCGGAGAAGTACAACACCGGCATCGCCGGCGGCAAGTGGCGGGGGTTCCAGACCCAGCCGCACATCGACTACGGCGACGTCGAGCGGTACGGGCCGAACGCGCCGTGGCAGCAGCCGGAGAAGGACAACGTGGCGTTGCCGGACGTGATCTTCCCGGCGGTGAAACGGCTCTCGGTGCCTTCGGCCGCTTCGCTCGGTGTCGCCGTGGACGGCTCGGCGGAGGCGTGGCCGGGCGCCGCGGGGCGTCCGGCGCTGCCGGAGTTCAGCCCGTTCCAGACGGCGCCACCGCAGTACATCGACGTCTTCAACCGCGGCCGGACGGCGTTCCGCTGCACGGTTTCCGCCGCGGTGCCCTGGGTCGTGGCCGAGCCGCGCGGCGGCCGGGTGGAGGAGGAGCTGCGCGTGACGGTGCGGATCGACTGGAGCCGGGCGCCCCGAGGCGTGACGACCGTGCCGGTGACGGTCTCGGGCGCGGGGGCTTCGGTGGTGGTGGACGCGGTGGTGCGCAACCCGGTCGTGCCGCCGTCGTGGCGGCGCGGGTTCGTCGAAGCCGGGGGATACGTGTCGATGGAGGCTTCGGGGTGCACCGCGAACATCGGTGTCGCGGGCGTGACCTGGCGGCGCATCCCGGACCTCGGCATGACGCCGTTCCCGGTGACGTCCCCGAGCCACGCGGCGGGCGCCGGACCGCGCCTGGAGTACCGGATGACGCTGTTCACGGCCGGTCCGGTGACGGTCTGGGCGTACCTTTCGCCGCGCAGCAACGTCCTGCCGGGGGACGGGCTGCGGTACGCGGTGTCCTTCGATGACGCGCCGCCGCAGGTCGTGAACATCACGAAGGCGACGGGCGCGGATGACACGACCATGAACCGCCAGCGGGAGCGGACCACTTCGGACAACGTGAACCTGACCTCGACGCGGCACGAGGTGAGCGCGGTGGGCCCGCACGTGCTGAAGGTGTGGATGGTCGACCCGGCGGTGGTGGTGCGGAAGCTGGTCGTCGACACGGGCGGGGTGCGGCCGAGCTATCTGGGGCCGCCGGAGAGCCTGCGGTGGCCGGGATGAGGGCTGCCGCGGAATCGAGGCGGGCGACCGCCCGCGGGGGCGCCCCCCGTCTTCCACTCTACCGGTGGGTACCGACAGTTCCGGCGCCCGGAAGCCCGCCGGCGGCCGGTTATCCCCGGCCCGCCGGAACCACCTCGATCGCCGGTGCCGCCGTGCTGTGCCGGACCACCAGGCTCGTCGCCAGCTCCAGCCGGTGGCTCTCCGGGTGTGTCCCCCTCGCCAGCGAGATCGCCAGCCGGGCACCCGCCGCCGCCATCTCCTGGAGGGGCTGGCGGATCGTGGTCAGCTCCGGGGTCAGCCAGCGGGCGATCGGGAGGTCGTCGAACCCGACCACGCTCAGGTCGTCCGGGATGCGCAGCCCCGCGTCGCGCGCGGCCTCGTACACCCCCAGCGCCTGCAGGTCGCTGCCCGCGAACACCGCCGTCGGGCGGTCGGGGAGGGTCAGCAATGACGCCAGCTCGCGATAGCCCGACCGGGTGTGGAAGTCGCCGCGGCGGACCAGGGCCGGGTCGAATGCCAGGCCGGCCGTCTCCAGCGCCGTGCGGTAGCCGTCGATGCGGGCGCGGCTGCACAGCACGCCGTCCGGGCCGCCGATCATCGCGATCCGGCGGTGGCCCAGCTCCACCAGGTGCCGCGTGGCCGTCAGCCCGCCTTGCCAGTTGGTGGCCCCGATCGAGGGCGTCTCCGGGCCGGGCGCACCGGCCGGGTCCACGACCACCAGCGGGATGTCGCGGGCGCGCAGCTTCGCCAGCTGCCCGCCGGTGAAGTCGGAGCACACCGACACGATGCCGACGGGCCGCCGGGCGAGCACGCTCTCCAGCCAGCTCTGCCCCGGCGTGTGCCGGCCCGACGATTCGGCCAGCACGACCGCCATTCCGTTTTCGCGGGCGACGAACTCGACCCCGCGGATGATTTCCAGCGCCCACGTGCTTTCGAGTTCGTGGAACATCAGTTCCAGCAGCCGGGAACGGCGGGAGCGCTCGTCCGCCCGACGGCGGTATCCGTATTTCCCGATGACCGCTTCCACCCGCGCCCGGGTGCTTTCGGCGACGTCGGGACGACCGTTGAGCACCTTCGAAACAGTCGGGACGGAAACCCCGGTCTCGGCGGCGATCCGGGCGATGGTCACCCGGGACGCCACGGGCTCGAGGTCCTCGGACTTCGTTGTCATGAAGGAGATTCTAGGTCATCGAAACCCGAATTGACACTCGTCGAAACTTTCGGAAAACGGAGAAAAGAGATGCTGCGAAGTATTCCTATTAAACGCGCTCTGCTGACGGTCGCGGTCGTCGCTGGTTTTGCCGCATGGCAGGCGCCCGCGGCGTACCTGGCGAACAAACCGATTACCGGCCGTGCTCACCCGCGAATTCGACAACGTGACCCCCGAGAACGAGATGAAGTGGGGCACCGTCGAGGCGGTGCGCGGGCAGTACGACTGGTCCGGCGCGGACGCGATCGTGCGGTACGCGCAGGCGCACCACAAGACCGTCCGCGGTCACACGCTCGTCTGGCACTCGCAGCTCCCGGACTGGGTCGCCGCGCTGCCCGCCGACGAGCTGAGACGCGTCCTGCGGGACCACACCACGACGGAAGTCAAGCGGTACCAGGGAAAGGTCCGCGCCCGGGACGTCGTCAACGAGATCTTCAACGAGGACGGCACCCGCCGCGACACGGTCTTCCGGCAGAAGCTCGGTGACGGCTTCGTCGCCGGCGTCTTCCGCTGGGCCCACGCGGCCGACCCGAAGGCGACGCTCTACCTCAACGACTGCAACATCGAAGGCCGCAACCCGAAGAGCGACGCGGTCTACGACCTGGTGAAGACGCTGCGGCGGCAGGGTGTGCCGATCGGCGGCGTCGGCGTCCAGGCGCACCTGTCGATCCGGTACGGCTTCCCGGCCGGGTACCGCGCCAACCTGGACCGCCTGACGCTCGACACGCAGGCGAGCTACTTCGACCGGCTGTGGGACGGCTGCCAGGCGGTTCGGCGGTGCGTCGAATTCGCGACGTGGGGCTTCACGGACCGGCACTCGTGGGTCCCGGACGTCTTCCCAGGCGAGGGCGCGGCCTGCCTGTTCGACGAGAACCTGCGGCCGAAGCCGGCCTACACGCGGATCAACCCCTGACCGGACGAAGTCGCCTCCGCGGCCCGTCGAGGCCGCGGAGGCGGGTCCGGAGGCGTGGGTCAGCGGGCGAGGGCGGCCAGCCGCTTGGCCGTCGGCCAGCGGACGTTCCACGCCCAGCCGAGCTTCTCGAACAGCCAGATGACCCGCGCCGAGATGTCGATCTGCCCGCGCTGCGCGCCGTGGCGGGCCGAGGTCGGGTCGGCGTGGTGGGTGTTGTGCCAGGACTCACCCATCGACAGGATCGCGAGCGGCCAGAAGTTCGCCGAGCGGTCCCGGCTGGTGAACGGGCGTTCGCCGATCATGTGGCAGATCGAGTTCACCGACCACGTCACGTGGTGCTGGAAGGAGATCCGCGCCAGGCCGGCCCAGAGGAACGCGGTCAGCGCGCCCCACCACGAAAGGGTGATCAGGCCGCCGAGCAGCGGCGGGACCAGCAGGCTCACCACGACCCACAGCGGGAAGAGCCGGTCGACGACGCGCATGTCGCGGTCGGCCGCCAGGTCGGGGGCGAAGCGGTCGATGTTGGTCTTGTCGCGCCCGAAGAGCCAGCCCATGTGGGCGTGCCAGAAGCCGCGCGCCAGCGCCATCGGCGACGTGCCGAACAGCCACGGCGAGTGCGGGTCGCCTTCCCGGTCGGAAAAGGCGTGGTGCCGGCGGTGGTCGGCGACCCAGCCGATCACCGGGCCCTGCGCGGCGAGCCCGCCGGCGACGGCCAGCGCGATCCGCAGCGCGCGCTTGGCGCGGAACGCGCCGTGGGTGAAGTAGCGGTGGTAGCCGACGGTGATGCCGAGGGTCGACAGCACGAAGAACGCGCCGCCGATGGTCAGGTCGAGCCAGCTGACGCCCCAGCCCCAGAACACCGGGACGGCCGCGGCGAGCGCGAGGAACGGGACGAGGAGGAACGTGCGGATGGTGATCAGCTCGGCCACGGTCTGACGGCCGGAGAGCACGGGTTTGGCGACGGGACGGGGAGCCTTCACGGAGGCTGTCATGCACTACTCGTTTCGACGTCGTTCGCGCGCGGAGCCGGGCTCACGCACGGGGGCCGGGGAGCGGGAAACACCCGGCGGTCAGCGGTCTTCGGTGGGGCGGGGCGCGTCGCCGCTCCTGTTCGGCGATCCGCCTCGATGCCCGTGGGCCGGGAGCGAGACCGGCAGGACGCCGGCATCCGAGGGGCTCTCGACCCCCTCCACGTTACCTGACCGTTGTAAACCCGCGGTGTGGCGCGAACGAGAAAGGCCCCCGCCCCGGCAAGTGCCGGGGCGAGGGCCTGGGTGCCTCGTGGCTCAGATGACGCTGACGCGCTGGGCCTGCGGGCCCTTCTGGCCCTGGCCGATTTCGAACTCCACGCGCTGGCCCTCGTCGAGCGACTTGAAGCCGCTGCCCTGGATCTCGGAGTAGTGGACGAACACGTCCGGACCCCCGCCGTCCTGCGCGATGAAGCCGAAGCCCTTTTCGCCGTTGAACCACTTGACACTGCCCTGAGCCATACCCATACCTACTCTTTGTAGTGAGCCTGGACGTCCCGTTCGGACACCCGGTCTCACGACCATCCTCCCATTACCGGTCCGGACGGGCCAGCCCGGTCGTCAAACTCCCCAATCGGGGCGCAGCGGCATGCCCATTCCGCCCTCGCTGTCGGTCCGCACCCCGAGGATGTGGTGCAGCTCGATCTCCCGCCGTTCGAACGCCAGCCGGCAGGCCGCGAGGTAGAGCGCCCACACGCGGCTGCGCCCGGGGCCGGCCTCGGCGACCGCCTCGTCCCAGTGTTCGTCGAGGTTGGCGCACCACGCCCCCAGCGTCGTCGCGTAGTGCTCGCGCAGGTTCTCGGTGTGCCGGACCTCGAGGCCGGCGTCGTGCATCGCCGTGACGAGCTCGCCGGGCGACTCCAGCTCGCCGTCCGGGAAGACGTAGCGGTCGATGAACCCGCGGGAGCGGTGGGCGACGCTGCTGTCCGGGTTGGTGATGCAGTGGTTGAGCAGGCGTCCGTGCGGCTTGAGCTTGCCGGCGAGGAAGCGGAAGTACCCGGGCACGTTGCGCGCGCCGATGTGCTCGGTCAGGCCGATCGACGAGATCGCGTCGAAGCCCGTCTCGGTGACGTCCCGGTAGTCGAGGTGGCGGATCTCGGCGCGGTCGGCGAGGCCGAGGGCGACGACGTTCTTCTGCGCCCACTGCGCCTGTTCACGCGAAAGGGTGACACCGAGCGCTTCGACGCCGTAGTGCCGGACGGCGTGCGCGACCATGCCGCCCCAGCCGCAGCCGACGTCGAGCAGCCGCATCCCGGGCTTGAGGCCGAGCTTGCGGCAGATCAGGTCGAACTTGTTCGCCTGGGCCTCCTCGAGGGTGGCCTCCGCCGACGGGTAGACGGCGCACGTGTAGGCCATCGACGGGCCGAGGACCAGCTCGTAGAACCGGTTGGACACGTCGTAGTGGCTGGCGATGGCCTCGCTGTCGCGTTCCTTCGAGTGCCGCAGCGCGGTCATGCCGCGGCGGAACCGGCTCGGGTGCTCCTCGGCCGGCGGTTTGACCAGCCGCAGGTGGCGGGGCCCGAGCCGGCGCAGCAGCCACACGCGGTCGGCCGTCGAGAGCTGGTCGACCTGGGCCGAGAGGGCGTGCAGCGCCGTGTAGAGGTCGCCGGTGACGTCCAGCGCGCCGGCGACGTACGCGCGGGCGAGGCCGAGGTCGCCGGGGGAGGACATCAGGTAGTCCAGCGCCAGCGGCGAGCGCACCTCGATGGCCACCGGCGCGTCGGCCGGGCCGCTGCTGCTGCCGTCGTAGGCGGTGATCGACACCTGGGCCCGCGGGCCGAGCAGGCGCTCGAAGACGGCGCCGACGGAGGTGTTTTCCTGGGTCACGATGGTTCCTTTCACCGGCGGCGGACGCATTTTTCGTAGAGGCCGAGCAGCCGCCCGGCGGGGTCGTAGGTCCGCTTGAGGTCCCGGTAGACGTCGCCGTTGTAGAGCCGCCAGAACTCGTCCTCGGCGTAGAAGCTGTCCGAATAGAGCGACTTGTGCCCGCCGAGCCGGGTGACCTCGGCTTCGATCATCCGGTTGTGCACGCCGTCCCGCTCGCCGGGGTCGAGGGGGACGGCCGACCAGAACCCGAAGTTGACGTACAGCTCGTCCGGGTTCAGCTCGTAGAGCGGCCAGCGGACGCCGCCGGGGCGCTGGCGCAGCGGGCAGATCCAGACCGGGCTGATCGGGATCTCGCGCTCGAAGAACTCGAGGAACTCCGCGGCGCGCGCGAGCGGCACCTCGATGTCCTGGACGATCGTCTCCTCGGGCGGCATCCGCCGGAGCTTGAGGAGCTTGTCGGCGATCTTGAACCGGCGGTCGAGCGCCACGGCCTTCCAGTACACCGACGAGCGCAGCAGCCGCCGGCCGAGCAGCAACCGGGGCAGCCGGTGCTGCACGCCGAACGCGCGGGAGCACCAGAACCAGTCGGTGTCCCAGCGCCAGAGGTAGTCCCGGACGGTCAGGTGGTCGGTCTCGCGCCGCTGGATCGAGCGGTAGTAGATGTCCAGCCAGGTGTAGTCGCTGGTCGCCGGCGCGTGGTCGGTGAACGTGCCGAGCGTGAGGTACAGCTCGTCCGGGCCGAACACCGTGCCGTCCACGAAGTCGACGTGCGCACCCTCGAACTCGCTGGTCCGGCAGATCTCGCCCAGCGCGGTGAAGTAGGTCTCCCGGTCGTGGTGGCGGACGTGGCGCACTCGCACGAAGGGCTTCACCGGCTCCAGCAGGATCCGCAGCCGGAGGGCGTAGCCGAGGGAGCCGTAGGAGTTGGGGAAGCCGTGGAAGAGCGCGCTGTGCTCGTTGTCCGGGCGCGCGACGACGATCCCGCCGTCGCCGGTGAGCACCTCGAGCTCCAGCACCGACTCGTGCGGCATGCCGTTGCGGAACGACGAGGACTCGATGCCGAGCCCGGTCACCGCGCCGCCGAGGGTGATCGTCTTCAGCTGCGGGACGACCAGCGGCATCAGGCCGTGCGGCAGCGTCGCGTCGACGAGCTGCTCGTAGGTGACCATGCCTTCGACGTCGGCGGTGCGGGTCTCGGGGTCGACGCGCAGCACGTGGGTGAACCCGGAGACGTCCAGGCCCGGGTGTTTCGTCCGGGTTCGGGCGCGGAAGAGGTTGGACGTCCGTTTCGCCAGCCGGACGGTGCTTTCGCCGCCGAGGGCGGTGAGCTGTCGCCGCAGGGCGTCGACACGGGCTTCGTGGTCGGGGAAGGCCGGGGCTTCGGGGGCACCGGCCCGTTGGGTGGTCACCACCTGATCCTGCCTCACGGGAAGAGCGGGCGCACCGCGCCTCCGGCGTGAGGAAGATCCGGGTGTCCCGCGAGGTGGGAACTTCGCGGTTGATCGCCCCTGGGCGGGGTATCCGGCGCTCGGACCGCGGGGATCCCGCGGCGGCACGGGGAAAGCGGGGCGGCGTTGAGCATTCTGATCGACTTCGGGCGCGACACGGAGTTCTCGTTCGAGCGGCGGCTGCGGAGGTACCTCGGCGCCGTCGCCCGGGCGGTGGGGGTGGGACTGGAGTCCTGCACGCTCGACGCGGGCACGCCCGCCGCCGCGTACATCGCCCTCGACTGGCGGCTGGACCGCTTTCCCGGCCACGACCTCTCGCTCGTCTGGGACGAGGTGCACGGGTGGGCGGCCGCGATCGAGGACGCGGGCGGGGACGCCTCGACCGTCCTGGTCTACCTCGGCCGCGAGGTGCACCCGGAGCCTCGCGCCGTCGTCCGCTTCCTCGCGGCCGTGCGCGCGGACGACCCGGCGGCAGGCCTGCTCGAAGCGCCGAAGCTGCGCGAAGCCGGCGACCACGAGCAGCTGCTCACCGAGGTGAAGCCGGTTTAAGGCCGCGCACCTTGCCCGGGGAGCTGGCATGATGTCGCGCGGTTCCCCGCCCCCTCCCGGATCGGACACTGGTGAGCAGCCCGTCCCCGCTCGGCCCCGCGCCGCGGCGCCTGACCGTCGACGTCGACCAGGTGCGCCGGCTCGTCGCCGCGCAGTTCCCGGAGTGGGCCGGGCTCCCGGTGCGGCCGGTGGCCCGCGGCGGCTGGGACAACTGGACCTTTCACCTGGGTGCGGACAAGGTGGTGCGGCTGCCCAGCGCATCCGAATACGCCCTGGCGGTCGCGAAGGAACAGCAGTGGCTGCCGGTGCTCGCGCCGCGGCTGCCGCTCCCGATCCCCGTCCTGCTAGGAGCAGGCTCGCCCGGCGAGGGGTATCCGCACCCGTGGTCGGTCTACGCCTGGCTCGACGGTGAGCCCGCCCGAGCCGACCGGATCGCCGACCCCGTCCGGTTCGCGCACGACCTGGCCGGGTTCCTGGCCGCCCTGCAGAGCGTCGACCCTGTCGGCGCGCCCGGACCCGGGAAGCACAACTGGTTCCGGGGCGGGACAGTGCGCACGTACGAAGAAACCGCCGAGCGCGCGCTCGCGAAACTGGATGGCCACGTCGACACCGCCCGGGTCCGTGAGGTCTGGAAGACCGCGGTGGACGCCCCTTGGGACGGCGTGACGCGCTGGTTCCACGGTGACGTCGCCGCGGGAAACATCCTGCTCGAAAACGGCGAGCTGGCCGCGGTTCTCGACTTCGGGACCTGCGGCGCCGGTGATCCGGCCTGCGACGTCGCCATCGCGTGGACGCTGCTGACCGGCGACGCCCGCGAGGCGTTCCGCGAGCGGCTGTCCGTCGACGACGCGACCTGGGCGCGCGGCCGCGGGTGGGCCCTCTGGAAGACCCTCGTCGCCTGCGCGCAGGCCCTGGGCCGGGACGACGCCGACGCCGTGGCCGCCCGGCGCGTGCTCGGCGAGGTCCTCGGCGGGCAATAGTTCCGTAGCCGTACGGGGTGGCTCCCCGGTTGTTCTCGCACCCGGCGTCACCGGAAGGTGACCGGCAGCAACCTAAGGAGCTGCCGTGAACTCGAGACAACGCTTGCTGGGGGCGTTCGCCGCCGTCCTCGCCCTGCCGCTGTTCGCCGTCCCCGACGCCGGGGCGGCCGGGAACCCGCCCGCGGTCACCCCGCTCGGCGGAACCCCGCTGCCGGCCGGGGTTTCGCCGTCTTCGGTCGGCGGGTCGCCGGCTTCGGTGGCCGACTACCCGTTCATCATCGCGGGCCTGCGCGAGGGCGGCACCCGGCCGCTGGGGCAGACCTGCACCGGTTCGGTGGTCGCGCCGCGGAAGATCCTCATCGCCGCCCACTGCAAGGCCGCCGAAGGGCAGAAGTCCTTCCTGTACGGGCTGGACGACCTCAACGCCGGCGGCGGCACGCCCATCGGCGTCACCAGCTACGACACGCACCCCAAGTACGTCAACTTCGACCAGGGGTACGACGTCGCGGTCGTGACCACCGACCGGGACATCCCGGTGCCGGGCGGGAAGTACGCCAAGGTGGCGACGTCGGCCGACACCGACCTGAACAAGCCGGGCAAGACCGGGCTGGGCCTCGGGTACGGGAAGAAGGACTTCAACGACAACACCCGCGACGTCACGCTGACGAAGTTCAGCCTGCCGGTCGTGGCCGGGAGCAACTGCAGCGGCGTCGGCGCCGGCTTCCAGGAAGCCACGATGATCTGCAGCGGGTACTCCGACGGCCACGTGACGATCCTGCCCGGCGACAGCGGCGGCCCGCTGATCGTCGACGGCAAGGTCACCGGTGTCGCGTCGTGGAGCCGCAGCGACTTCAAGTGGTACAGCGTCTACGGGCGCCTGAACAACGACATGGGCGACTGGGTCGCGCAGCAGATCGGCGACGTCACCCCGCCGCAGACCTTCGGTCTCGGGGTCACGCCCGGCAGCGTCAAGGTCGACCCGGGCAAGTACGTCTCGGCCACGGTGACCAGCACCGCGGGCCAGAACGGGAGCGAGAAGGTCGACCTGACCGCGTCGGGCCTGCCGGCGGGGGCGAAGGCGACGTTCCAGCCGGCGACGATCAACTCCGGCGAGTCGGCCAAGCTGACCATCGAGACGGCGGCGAACACCCCGCAGCAGGACTACCCGGTCACGGTCACCGGCACCGGCCCGAGCGGCACCGCGACCGCGAAGCTGACCCTGACCGTCGGCACCGGCCAACCGCCCACCGGTGACCTGAAGGTGAGTGTCAACCCCGGCAGCGGGACCGTGCAGCCCGGCTTCTTCACCACCGCGACGGTCACCGTGTCCGGCGGCACCGGCACCGTGACGCTGTCGGGCACCGGCCTGTCGTTCGCGCCGTTCTTCAACCCCTCGACGGTGAACGGCGCCGGGACGTCGCAGATGCAGGTGGTCGGGCCGTTCCAGCGCGGGACCTACCCGGTCACCGTGACGGCGAAGGACTCGACCGGCAAGACGGCGACGGCCAAGTACACCTTGACCGTCCAATAGGGACGAACGAGCGGGAGGCCGCCGCGCCACGGCCTCCCGCCCGGCCCGCGTCAGAACGTGATCGTGAAGCCGTCGATCGTTCCCGTGTCGAACCGGTAGACGTCCTGCACCCGCAGCTGCCAGGTGCCGTTCGCGGCCTCGCTCGCCGCGTTCACCGAGTAGGTGGTGTGGACACCCGACGCCGTCCCGGAGCCACCGGCCTTCTGCAGTCCGAAGACCGCGCCGCCCGGGCCGACGAGGTCGATCACCAGGTCACCGGGGTAGGAGTGGCTGATGTCCACCTTCACCGCCAGCGACGCGGACGCCTTGCCGTCACAGCCGTCCTGGGTCACCGAGCTGGTGACCGCGGCCCCGGCGTCCGGGATGGCCACCGGGGTCGTGTTCGACTTCGCGCCGCACCGGGACGGCGGGGTGCCGCCGCCGATGAACGACACGTTGAGCAGCTTGTTCGGCGAGCCGCTGCCGGCGTTCTTGACCACGCCCGAGGTGGCGCCGCCGACGAGCGCGTCCCGAACCTGCTGGGCCGTCGCACCCGGGTTGGCGGCCAGGTAGAGCGCGGCCGCGCCGGTGACGTGCGGGGTCGCCATCGAGGTGCCGCTCATGTTCGCGCTGCTGCCGTTGGACAGCCCGAGCGAGGTGATGTTGTTGCCCGGCGCGAAGAGGTCGGTGCAGGTGCCGTAGTTGGAGAACGACGCCCGGTTGTCGTTCTCGTCGGAGGCGTTCACCGTGATCGCCTCGGGCACGTGCGCCGGGCTGGTGTTGCAGGCGTCGGTGGAGCTGTTGCCCGCGGCCACCGAGTAGACGATCCCGGCCGCGATCGAGCGCTTGATCGCGTCGTCGCCCACGCCGACCTGGTCCATGGTCAGGCTCATGTTCGCCACCGCGGGCTTGACGGCGTTGGCCGTCACCCACTCGATCGCGTCGACCGCGGCGGAGTCCGGGCCGTTGCCGGAGCAGTCGTTGCCGAGCACCTTGAGCCCGACGAGCTTGACCTTCTTCGCGACGCCGTAGGTCTTGCTGCCGATCGTCCCGGCGGTGTGCGTGCCGTGGCCGTTGCAGTCGCTGCCGTTGCCGCCGACGAAGTCCTTGCCGATCGAGGCGCGGCCTTCGTACTCCGGGTTGTCCGGCTTGATCCCGGTGTCGAGGTCGTAGGCCGTGACGCCTTCGCCGGTGTTGGGGTAGGTGTAGGACTTGTCGCGGGGCAGGTTCGCCTGGTCGATGCGGTCCAGGCCCCAGGTCGGGTTGGCCTGGGTGCCGGCGATCGTCGCCGTGCCGTCTTCGTAGACCGCCGCCACCGCCGGGTCGGCCGCCAGCCGCCGCGCCTGCGCCGCGGTGAGGTGCCGCGCGGAGAACCCGTGCAGGACGCGGCTGTAGGTCGACCGGACCTCGCCGCCGTACCGGCCGGCCAGCGACGCCGGGTTCGCGAGCCCCTGGGCGTCCTTGAGCACGACGATGTACTGGTCGCCGTAGTGCTGGCGGGCCGTGACCACGGTGCCTTCCGGCTGGGCGGCGGCGGCCGCGCCGGTCGTGGCCAGGGTGGCCAGGACCGCCGCGGCGAGGACGACCGCCTTCCGATGAACTGTGCGCATGCTTCAGCTCCACTCACTCGAACAGGTGAATCGGTGCGCGGCGCGGCCAGGTGACCGAGAGCCACCGCCGTCTCACTCTCAGGGGTGATCACCTGCACTAACAAGCGAGGCAGCGCCCCGTAGGGCTACGTAACTAATGGCTCCGGCGGCGCCCCTACGAAAGTTCCGTGCCCGCTCGCGCGGGTTCCGCGCGCCCGAGCGGCGGACCTAAGCTCCGGACCATTCGGACAGGGTGGTCCGGGTGGGCGTGCCGCTTTCAGGCGGGGGACGGCGATGACGGACGGGATCGTGGCCAGGACCAGTTCACCGGTCCTGATCGGGCGGGCGGACGAGCTCGCCGCGCTCGTGTCCGCCGCCGTGCGCCCGCCCGCGGTGCTCGTGCTCGAGGGGGAGGCGGGGGTCGGCAAGACCCGGCTGACCGGCGAGCTGCTGGCCCGCCCGGAGCTCGCCCGGACACGCGTACTGGCCGGCTGCTGCCAGCCGCTGCGGGAGCCGTTCCCGTACGGCGTCCTCGTCGAAGCGCTCGGCGACGCGGGGAAGTACCTGCCGGCCGCGGCGCGGCTGAGCCCGCTCGCCGGTGTCCTCGGCCGGTACCTGCCGGAGCTGGCGCCGCAGCTGCCGCCGGCCCCGGAGCTCCTGGGTGACGGCCGCGCCGAAGCCCACCGCTTCTTCCGCGCCGTCCGCGAGCTGCTGGACCTGCTGGGACCGCTGGTGCTGGTCGTCGAAGACCTGCACTGGGCCGACGACGGGTCGCGGCGGCTGCTGCGGTTCCTGATGAGCGACCTGCCGCCCGGGACGGTCCTGGTGGTGAGCTACCGGCCCGAGGACGTGCCCGGCGACCTCCCGCTGGGCCGCGCGCACCGGCCGGCGCCGGGCAGCTCGACCACGCTGGTGCGGCTCGGCCCGCTCGGCCCGGACGGCGTGCGGCGGCTGGCCGGCGCCCTGCTCGGCGAGCCCGGGGTGTCCGCCGCGTTCGCGGCGCGGCTGCACGAACGCACGGCCGGGATCCCGTTCGTCGTCGAGGAGACCCTGCACGCGCTGCGCAACCCCGCCGGGGCGGTGCACGCCGACGGCGCGGCCGCGCGGCGGCTGCTCGACACCGCCGAGGTGCCCGCGCTGCTGCGGGAAGCGACGGTCGAGCGGCTCGCGACGCTACCGCTCGCCGCGCGCCGGATCACCGAAGCCGCCGCGGTGTTCGCGGAACCCGCGCCGGCCGAGCTGCTCACGACGGTCGCGGGCCTCGGTGCGGCTCGCGGGCGGCACGCGCTGGTCCTGGCCCTCGAACGCGCCGTGCTGGTCGAGGTCGCCGAGTGCCGCTACGGCTTCCGGCACGAGCTCGCGCAGCAGGCCGCGTACGGGACGATCCCGGGACCTTCGCGTCAGGAGCTGCACCGGCGGGTGGTCCGCGCGCTGGCCGGTCGGCGGCCGGCGCCCCTGGTGCGGCTGGCCGAGCACAGCCGCAAGGCCGGGGACACCGCCGACGCCCTGCGGTACGGCGAGGCCGCGGCCGACCGCGCGATCGACGTCGGCGACCCGGCGACGGCCATCGGGCTGGTGCGGGCGCTGCTGGCCGCCCCCGACCTCGAACCGTCCGATGTGGACAGACTGGCCGCGAAGCTGGCTTCGGTGGCCAACAACGACGTGTCCCAGGCCGAGGTCGTCGCGACGCTGGAAGCGCTGCTCACCGACGACCGGCTGTCCGGCCGGCTGTCGGCGGAGATCCGGCTGAGCCTCGGGCTGCTGCTCATCCGGCAGGCCGGCGGGCTGGAGGCGGCCCGGGCCGAGATCGAGGTGGCGCTGGCCGGCCTCGGGCACCGCCCGGACCTGGCCGGGCGTGGCATGGCGGTGCTCGCCCAGCCGTGGATCGGCGCGACGCCGTTGCGCGTCCACCGGCCGTGGCTCGACCGGGTCGACACGCTGATCGAGACCGCGGCCGACGCGCGGCTGCGGCTCACCCTGATGGCCAACAACATTCCGTCCCGCCTGCACACCGGCGACCCGCGGGCCTGGGCGTCGCTCGACGGCGCGCCGGCCGTCGCCGGCACGGCCGAGGAACAGCGCCAGCTCGCGCGGCTCTACTGCAACGCCGCCGACGCGGGCGCGTGGACCGGGCACCACCGCCGGGCGCGCGGCCTGCTGGAACGCGGGATGCAGCTCGCGGCCGACTCCGGGACGCCGTACGTGGTCAGCACGGCGCGGACCACGGGGGTGCACATCGACTGGCTCGGCGGCGCGTGGGCCGGGCTGGACGAGCGCGCGCTCGCGCTGCTGGCGGAGTACCGCGACCTGCTGCCGGTCACCAGCGAGCTGTCGCTGGTCCTGGGCCTGCTCGCCACCGCGCGGGGCGCCTGGGACCGCGCGGCGGCCTGCTTCGCGGCCACCGGCGTCGACCGGCCGGAGAACGCGTTCACCCCGGTGGTGGTCGCCGCGCACGGCGGGATCGCCGGGATGCTGCTCGCGCAGGACGCCGTCGACGCGGCGGCGGCCGAGGCCGCGCGCGGGCTGGAGCTGTTGCGCACCAAGGGAGTCTGGGCCTGGGCGGGGGACCTGGTCCCGGCCGCGGCGGAGGCGTTCTGCCGGACCGGCCGCGCCGGCGCCGCCCGGGAGCTGCTGGCCGAGCTGGAGTGCGAGACGAGCCTCCTGGACGCGCCGATGGCGGCCGCGGTCCTCGCCGAGGGACGCGGGATCGTCGCCGCGCACGACGGCGAGGTCGCCGACGCGGTGAAGGCGTTCGAAGAGGCCCGTGACCGGTACGAGCGGCTCCCGGCGCCCTACTCGGCGGCGCTGGCGGCGGAACGGCGGGCGCGGTGCCGCCTGGACAGCGGCGAGCCGACGGCAGCCGCGGAGTTCGGCGACCTGGCGGACGTTTTCGCGGCCCTCGGCGCGACCCGGGACGCGGCCCGCTGCCGCCACACGTTCCGCTCGACGGGGGCGACGGCGCCGTCCCGCCGCGGCCGCCGGGGATACGGAGACGAGCTCTCACCGCGCGAGCGCGACGTCGCCCGGCTGCTGACCGACGGGCACACGAACCGCGAGATCGCGGAGGTGCTGTTCCTGTCCCGGCGGACGGTCGAGCAGCACGTGGCCAACGTGCTGCGGAAGCTGAAGGTGCGGTCGCGGGGTGAGCTGCGCACGGGCTGAGGCCGGCGGGCTCAGCGTTCGAGGAACGTCCGGTTCGGCACCAGCGCCCACACGACCTTGCCGGCCGGGGTGGTCCGGACGCCCCAGCCGTGCGAAAGCTGGTCCACCAGCCGCAGGCCGAACCCGCCGCCGGCCGCCACCGGTTCGATCGAGCTGTCCTCGTCGGCCACCTCCACCAGCAGGCCGCCGCGCTGCCTCGTCACCTGCAGCCACGACGGCCGGGAGGAGTGGCGATAGGCGTTGCTCACCAGCTCGTCGACGACCAGCAGGAGCGCGCCGAGGAGCTCTTCGCGCGGGCGCCCGAAGGCGAGGCAGTCGGCGACCGTCGCGCGGATCCGGCGCGGTGACGGCCGGGTGCTCAGGTCGAGCTTCAGCTCCGCCGCCGTCGCGACGCGCAGGCTGAGCCACTCCACGGCCTGCTCCCAGTCGGGCGGCAGCTGACCACCGACGTCCATCCTGTCGCTCCCTCGCACCGGGCTTCCTCGGGAGGTGTTCGGTCTCACCCGCCGGTTGGATGGGCCTGGCAGACTGGCGCCACCGGAACGGGGGTACTGCGTGGGGGAGCTGACGGCGGAAACCGTGGTGGACCGGGTCGTGCCTCGCACGCCGCGGATCTCCCCGGACGGCCGGTGGGTCGTGTACGTGACCTCCCGCGTCGGCGGGCACCTGGTCAGCGGCCTGTGGCTGGCGCCGGCCGGCGGCAGTGCCCCGCCGCGGGAGCTCGCGCCGAGCCCCGCGCGGGACCACGAGCCGCGGTGGTCCGGGGACACGGTGCTCTTCCTTTCCGATCGGGGTGAGCGCGGCACCTCGCAGCTCCACCGGATCGGCCTGGCGGACGACGAGCCGTCGCGGCTGACGGACCTGGCCGTGACCGGCTTCGCGCCGCTGCCCGGCGGGGACTCGGTGGTGCTGATCGCGCCGGGCGACGAGGAGCCGGCGGATCCGCGCGTCCGGTCGGTCGGGCGTGCGTCACCGCGGTGGGACACGGCCGTGGCCCCGGACCGGCTCTGGCTGGCCGACCTCACGACCGGCGCCGTCCGGCCGCTCGGTGACCTCGGTGAGCGGCACGTCGATCAGGTCGAGCCACGGCCGGACGGGCAGACCCTCGCCGTACTCACCTGGTCGTGCGCCGACCGGGAGCCCGGGGTCTTCGAGCCCGGGCTGCACCTCGTCGACCTCACCACCGGTGCGACCGAAGACCTCGGTGTCCCCGCGCTCGAAGCGTCCTCCCTCAGCTGGTTCCGCAACGAAGACGAATGGCGCCTGACCTACCTCGGCCTCACTCCGCCCGGGCTGATCGGCGGGAGCGCCGTCTTCGCCGTGCCCGGGCACCACAACCTCACCGCCGGGATGACCGTCTGCCCGCTGGAACTCGCACCGGGCGGGCTCGCGTTGTTCGCCGAAGGCCTCGACACGAGCGTCCGCCGTCTCGACCCCGCCACCCGGACCTACGTGAAGGTCGCGGAAGCACGAGGTTCCCTGTCCGGCCTCTCCGCGAGCGACTCGGGCGACATCGCGGTGATCGCGAGTACCGGGACCGAGCCGGACGAGGTCTGCGCCGGACCGCCGGAGAAGCTCGTCCGGCTCAGCGAGACCGGCCCGGCGGGCATCCGCTGGGGCACCCAGCACCGCGTGCACTACCGCGCCGAGGACGGCCTCGACCTCGACGGCGTCCTGGTCCTCCCGCCCGGCAAGACCCGCGGCGACGGGCCGTTCCCGCTGGTCACCGTCGTCCACGGCGGACCGTACGACCGGAACGCCGACCGGTTCCACCTGGGCTGGCACGGGTCGGGACAGTGGCTCGCGCCCGCCGGCTTCGCCGTGTTCCTGCCCAACGCCCGCGGCGGCCTCGGCCACGGGCACGCCTTCGCCGAGAGCGTCGCCGGGGACGTCGGCGGCGCCGAGCTCACCGACGTCCTCGTGGGGATCGACCTGCTGGTCGCCGAAGGGGTCGCCGACCCGGACCGGCTCGGGATCGGCGGCTGGAGCCACGGCGGGTTCTTCGCCGCCTGGGCCGTGACGCAGACCGACCGGTTCAAGGCGGCCGTGGTCGGCGCGGGGGTCATCGACTGGCCGTTGCTGGCCGCCACCGGCGACCACAGCCGGTTCGAAGCCGGGCTGGGCGGCGCGCGCAACAGCCCGATCACCCACGCCGCGAAGATCCGCACGCCCGTCCTCATCCTGCACGGCGAGGACGACACGAACGTCCCGCTGTCCCAGGCGGAACTCCTGCACTGGGCGCTCGGCGACCGGCCCCACGAGTTCGTCGTCTACCCGCGCGAGGGCCACTCGATCCGCGGACGCGCGCACCAGATCGACGTTCTCGACCGCACGCGGGCGTGGTTCTCACACCTGCTCGCCTAGCTTGAACTCGGCCTCGCCGGTGCTGAAGGAGAACCCGTCCGCGCCGATGGTGACGTCGGCTTCGCGCGGCTCGGCCCGTTCGACGACCGGCCGCACCTCGCCGTCGAGGTCCAGGACGACCGACGCGTCGGTGTACCAGCTCGGCACCACCGGGTTGCCCCACCAGTCGCGGCGCTGGTTGTCGTGCACGTCCCAGGTGATCACCGGGTTGTCCGGGTCGCCGGTGTAGTAGTCGTGGGTGTAGAGCTCGACGCGGTGGCCGTCGGGGTCCCGGACGTAGAGGTAGAAGGCGTTCGAGACGCCGTGGCGGCCCGGCCCGCGTTCGATCATGCCCGACCGGCGCAGCGCGCCCAGGTGGTCGCAGATGTGCAGGATCTGGTGCCGTTCGTGCGACGCGAACGCGATGTGGTGCAGCCGCGGCCCGTCCCCGCCGGTCAGCGCGACGTCGTGCACGGTCGGCTTGCGGAACAGCCACGCCGCGTACACCGTGCCTTCGTCGTCCTGGATGTCTTCCGACACGCGGAAACCCAGGCCCTCGTAGTACTTCCGGGCCGCCGGGACGTCCGGGGTGTCGAGGTTGAAATGGTCCAGCCGCGCCAGCGCGCCCGCGCCGTGGACGTCGTAGCGCTGCGTGAACCGCTCGACGTGCTCGGCCTCGTGGAAGAACTCCACGGGGAACCCGAGCGGGTCCTCGACGCGGACCGCCTCGCCGATGCCGCGGGTCGCGCCGGCCGCCCGGCGCTCCACCCGGCAGCCGAGCTCGCGGTAGTACGCCTCGGCGAGGTCGAGGTCCGCCGCGCTCCGGACGCGGTAGGCCAGCACGGCCAGCGCGGGCGTGGATCCCTTGCGCAGCACCAGGGAATGGTGCAGGTACTCCTCGAACGCACGCAGGTAGAGTGCCTCGGCGTCCTCGTGGGTCACCACCAGCCCGAGCACGCCGACGTAGAAATCGCGGGACGCGGCGAGGTCGGTGACGACCAGTTCGGCGTAGGCGCAGCGGAGGACGTCCGGCGGGGTGGCGGTCATGACTGTCCTTTCTGGACGCTGCCGAAGCGGGCCGTGTGCACCGGCCCGAGCGAGACGTGGATCGCCTGCTGGTGGGTGTAGAAGTCGAGTGAGCGGTAGCCGCCTTCGTGGCCGAGGCCGGACGCCTTGACCCCGCCGAACGGGGTGCGCAGGTCGCGCACGTTGTGCGAGTTCAGCCAGACCATCCCGGCTTCGACCGACTGCGCGAAAGTGTGCGCCCGCCGCAGGTCCGACGTCCACAGGTACGCGGCGAGCCCGTACTTGACGTTGTTGGCCAGCGCCAAAGCCTCGGCCTCGGTGTCGAACGGCGTCAACGCGACCACCGGCCCGAAGATCTCCTCCTGGAAGATCCGCGCGGACGACGGGACATCGGCGAACACCGTGGGCGCCACGTAGTTCCCCGTGTCCGAACCGGACGGACGCCCGCCACCCGCGAGCAGCCGGCCCTCGGCCTTGCCCAGCTCGACGTAGCTCATCACCTTGTCGTAGTGCTCGGGGTGCACCAGCGCGCCGACCTCGGTGGCCGGGTCGTGCGGGTCGCCGACGACGATGCTGCGCGCCCGCTCGGCGTAGCGCTCGCAGAACTCGTCGTAGATCGGGCGCTCGACGAGGATCCGGCTGCCCGCGGTGCAGCGTTCGCCGTTGAGGGAGAAGACGCCGAACAGCGTCGAGTCGAGCGCGGCGTCGAGGTCGGCGTCGGCGAACACGATCGCCGGGGACTTGCCGCCCAGCTCCATCGACATGCCCTTGAGGCCGGTCGCGCAGTTGCGGTAGATCGTCTGGCCGGTGGTGGTCTCGCCGGTGAAGGAGATCAGCGGGACGTCCGGGTGCTTGACGAGCGCGTCGCCCGCTTCCTCGCCGAAACCGTTGACCAGGTTGAACACACCGTCCGGCAGCCCGGCGCCGGCGAAGATCCCCGCCCACAGGCTCGCCGACAGCGGCGTGAACTCGGCCGGCTTGAGCACCACCGTGCAGCCCGAGGCCAGCGCGGGCGCGAGCTTCCAGCTCTCCAGCATGAACGGCGTGTTCCACGGCGTGATCAGCCCGGCCACGCCGACCGGCTTGCGGTGCACGTAGTTCACCTGGCGGCCGGGCACCTGGTAGGTGTCGTCGGCTTGGGCGACGACGAGGTCGGCGAAGAACCGGAAGTTCTCGGCCGCCCGCTGGGCCTGCCCAAGGGCTTGGGTGATCGGCAGACCGGTGTCGAACGTCTCCAGCTCGGCGAGCCGGGCGTCCTGCGCCTCCACGGCGTCGGCGATCTTGTTCAGCACCCGGGCGCGGGCCCGCGGCAGCATCCGCGGCCACGGCCCGTCGGTGAACGCCCGGCGCGCCGCGGCCACCGCCCGGTCGACGTCCTCGGCCTGCCCCGCCGCGGCGGTCACGTACGGCGTGTTGGACACCGGGTCGAGCACGTCGAAGGTCTTGCCGGAGACGCTGTCGACGAGCTCACCGCCGATGTGGTGCTTGAGCTCGCCCGGCAGTCCGTCCGGGACGTAGTGGGTCATGCCTTCCCCTCCACAGTGAAGCCTTCGGTCGGCGACAGGTACTTCGCGCCTTCCGCCATCAGGTCCTTGATCCGGGCGAGACCCGCTTCGGTCGGCGGGATCAGCGGCGGCCGCACGTGCCCGGACGCGAGCAGCCCGCGCTGTTCCAGGACCCACTTGCCCGGCGCCGGGTTGGTCTCGACGAACAGCAGGTCGACCAGCGGGTGCAGGCCGTAGTGGATCTCGCGGGCGCGTTCGTGGTCGCCGGACTGCCACGCCGTGTACAGCTCGGCGCAGGCGGCCGGGGCGATGTTGGCCGTCGCGCTGACGAACCCGGCGCCGCCGAGGGCCAGCAGCGGCAGGCAGAGCAGCTCGATCCCGGACCACACCAGCAGCTCCCGGCCGCAGAGGTGCAGCACGCGGGAGAAGTGCTCGAAGTCCTTCGTCGTTTCCTTGATCCCGACGAAGTTCTCGCACGAGCGGTAGAGCTTCGCGACCGTCTCCGGCGCGAGGTCGACGGCGGTCCGGCTCGGCACGTTGTAGGCGACGATCGGCAGGTCGGGGAACTCGCGGCAGACCGTGCGGTACCAGACGAACAACGCGTCCTGCGTGGGCCGCGCGTAGTACGGCGTGATGACGAGCGCCGCGTCGATTCCGGCGTCCCGCGCGGCCGCGGTCAGCTCGAGGGTTTCGTCGAGCTTCGCCGAGCCGGTGCCGGGCACGAACGGCACCCGGTCGCCGACCTCGGCGGACACCGTGCGGATCGCCTCGGCGCGTTCGGCGACGGTCTGGGAACCCGGTTCGCCGGTGGACCCGCCGATCGAGATCCCGTGCGAACCGGAGGCGAGCTGCCAGCGCACGAGGTTCTGCAGGCCGTCGTGGTCCACCTCGCCGCCGGCGGTGAACGGCGTCATCAGCGGCGCGATCGACCCGCGGATGGCCTGGGGGTCGGAGCGGAAGCGCATGGGGTGCCTTTCTGCGTCAGGGGTGGCGGTAGGCGAGGTACGCGTCGAGCGTGGCCAGCCGGTGGTCGCGGACGGCCCGTTCGACCTCGGCGGCCGGCGCGCCGTCGCCGAGGAGGGCGAGGATGTGCTCGTGCTCGGCCACCGACTCGCGGGCGCGGCCGGGCACGAAGCTGAACGTCGAGGTGCGCAGCCCGCCGAGGCGGTCCCAGCCGCGCCGGACCAGGTCGAGGACCTGCGGGTTCGGGCAGGCGTCGAACAGCACGGCGTGGAAGTCCCGGTTGAGCGCGGTGAACCGCGCCGGTTCGAAGTGCCCGAGGCAGCCGGCCAGATCCGCGTTGAGCGCGCGGGCCTTGTCGAGCGTGCCGGGGGCCAGGTGGGGCGCGGCGAGCGCGGCGGCGTACCCCTCGACCAGCGCGAGGGTCTGCATCGTGTGCTGGTACTCGCTCTTGTCGACCATGGCGACCTGCGCGCCGACGTTGCGTTCGAACGTCACCAAGCCTTCGGCCTCGAGCAGCCGGATGGCCTCGCGGATCGGGACCACGCTCACGCCGAGCTCCTGGGCGAGCTGGCCGAGGACGAGGCGGTAGCCGGGGGAGAAGGTGCCGTCGCCGATCCGGGCCTTGATCCACTGGTAGGCGATCCGCGACTTGCTCATCGCGGCGCCGTTCACCGCTTCGCGAGCCATTCGGCGTACCTCCCGCGCCAGTGCTCGTCCATCGGGTAGAGGCCTTCGACGCGCTCGCCCGCGGCGACCTGCTCGGCGATGAACGTCTCCTGCCGCTCCTGCTCGATCGCCGCGTCGACGACCTCCTCGACCAGGTCCGGCGGGATGACCAGGACGCCGTCGCCGTCACCGACGATCACGTCGCCGGGGCAGACGGCCGCGCCCCCGCAGGCGATCGCGACGTCGACGTCCCACGGCACGTGGCGGCGCCCGAGCACCGCCGGGTGCGGCCCGGCGTGGTAGGTGGGAATGTCCAAAGCGGACACTGCCGCGAGGTCGCGCACCCCGCCGTCGGTGACGATCCCGGCCGCGCCGCGGACCTGCGCCCGCAGCGCCAGGATGTCGCCGACGGTGCCGGTGCCGTGTTCCCCGCGGGCCTCCATGACGAGGACGTCGCCGGGCCCGAGGCTGTCGATCACCCGCTTCTGGGCGTTGTAACCGCCGCCGCGGGACTTGAACAGGTCTTCGCGGTGGGGGAGGTAGCGCAGGGTCCGGGCCCGGCCGGTCAGCCGGGCGCCCGGCCGGGTCGAAGTGAGCCCTTCGACGAAGACGTTGCCGAGCCCGCGCTTGCGGAGCTGGACGGACAGTGTCGCGGTGCCGACGGACTCGAGCTTTTCTCGCAGCTCCGCGGTCAGCTCGAAGTCTTCGGAGGTCCCGTAGGCGTCCGCCCGCTGCTGCTCGTCGGCGCGGGGGAGCGCCCCGTACGGTCCGAACGGGACGGTCCCTTCGGTGATCGTGGTGACCAGCCGGCCGGTGGTGTGCCCGGCCGTGTCGACCTCGACCTCGACGACGTCGCCGGGGACGGCGACCGACGCGCCCGCGGGGGTGCCGGTCAGGACGACGTCGCCGGGGTCGAGGGTGATCAGCTGCGAGAGGTCGGCGACCAGCCGGCCGAAGCCGAAGAGCAGGTCGCCGGTGGTGTCCTCCTGGACGAGCTCGCCGTTCAGCCAGGTGCGCAGGCGCAGCGCGGCCGGGTCGACGTCGGCGGCGGGCAGCACCGCCGGGCCGAGCGGGGTGAACCCGTCACCGCCCTTGGACCGCAGGTTGCTGCCCTTGTCGGCGTAGCGCAGGTCGTACACGCCGAAGTCGTTGGCCGCGGTGACGCCGCCGACGTGCGACCAGCCGTCTTCGGGGGTGACGCGGCGGGCGGTGCGGCCGATGACCAGCGCGATCTCGCCTTCGAACCCCAGCAGCTCGGTGCCCGCCGGGCGTTCGAGCGCGTCCCCGCTCGCCGCCACCGACGTCGGCGGCTTGAGGAAGTACGACGGCTGCTGCGGCACCCGGCCGCGCTGGGCGGCGCGGGAGCGGTAGTTGAGGTGCAGCGCGATGATCTTGCCGGGCCGCCCGATGCTGGTCATCCGTGGTTCCTGCCTGCCGGTACGAGAAGATATCCCAAATGATATACGATCTGCGGCACGATCAGTAGCCGTAGTGCAGCCACACGGACTTCGTCTCGGTGTAGGCGTCCAGGGCCCAGGGGCCCATCTCGCGGCCCCAGCCGGACGCCTTGTACCCACCCCACGGCGCGGCCATGTCCGGGACCGGCGGCATGTTCACGAACACCGCGCCGGCCCGGATCCCGTCGGCGTAGCGCTGGGCGGTGCGGATGTCGCGGGTCCAGATCGTCGCGGCCAGGCCGTACTCGGTGTCGTTCGCGCGGGCCAGCAGCTCGTCACCGTCGTCGTAGGCGGTCACGGCGAGCACCGGCCCGAAGATCTCCTCACGCATGATCGCCATCTCGTCGGTGACGCCGGCGAAGAGCGTCGGGGTGTAGAAGTAGCCGTCGCCGTCGACGGGGCTGCCGCCGGTGACCAGGTCGGCGCCCTGCTCGCGGCCGGTGCCGACGAGGAAGTCGACGTGTTCGCGGTGCTTGGCCGACACGAGCGGGCCGAGCTGGGTGTTTTCGTCGGTGCCCGGCCCGAGCCGGAGTCCTTCGAGGCCGCGCGCCAGCTTGTCGACGAACTCCTGCTCGCGCTTGCGGTCGACGTAGAAGCGGGTGTAGGCCGCGCAGACCTGGCCGGTGTTGAGCGTCGCCCCCGCGAGGTTGCCGGCCACGGCGGCGGTGATGTCGGCGTCGGCCGCGATGATGCTGGGGGCCTTCCCGCCGAGCTCGAGGGTGAGCCGCTTGAGGTTGGACGCCGCGCTCGCCGCCGTGATCAGCTTCCCGACCGCCGTCGAGCCGGTGTAGGAGACGTGGTCGACTCCCGCGTGCTCGGTCAGCAGGGCGCCGACCGCGCCGTCACCGGTCACGAGGTTGACCACGCCGGCCGGGAATCCGGCTTCGTGGGCCAGCTCGACGAGCCGGATGCTGGTCAGCGGCGTCACCTCGCTCGGCTTGATCACCACGGTGTTGCCGGTGGCCAGCGCGGGCGCGAGCTTCCAGGCGAGGATCATCAGCGGGAAGTTCCACGGCGTGATCAGCGCGTTCACTCCGACCGGCTCGCGGCGGGTGTAGTGCAGCGTGTCCGGGAAGGACACCGGGTTCGTGGTGCCCTGCAGCTTCGTGACCCAGCCGGCGAAGTAGCGGAAGTGCTCCGCCGCCCCGGTCACGCTCACCTGCCGCGAGACGCCGATCGGCTGCCCTTGGTCGAGGGTTTCCAGCCGGGCCAGCTCCTCGTGGTGCTCCTCGACGAGGTCGGCCAGCCGGAACAGCAGCGCGGCGCGCCGGACCGGGAGGAGCCCGGCCCACCCGGGCGCGGTCAGCGCCCGCCGGGCGGCCCCGACGGCGGCGTCGACGTCGGCCTTCGACGCGGTGCCGACCTCTTCGAGCACCCGGCCGGTGGCGGGGTCGCGCGTCGGGATCGTCCCGCCGCCGGCCTCGGTCCACTGTCCGTCGATGCACAGGCGTGTCGCCATCCCGGGTTCCTCCTCGGCCTTGGATGAGGCGAGTATCGGGTTCCGGGGCGGAGCGGGTCTTGTCCGCTCACGCATGCCCGTTGACCGACGGCGAAGGGATGGTTCCCGCCGGCCGGGGCACGCACCAGGCTGGGCCGCATGGACGTGATCGTGGTGGGCGCCGGTTCGGCCGGCTCGGTGGTGGCCCGGCGGCTGGTGGACGCGGGCGCGGTGGTCACGCTGCTCGAGGCGGGCGGTCCGGACGCCAACCCCGCCATCCACGACCCGGGCCGGGCGGCGGAGCTGTGGCACGGGCCGGAGGACTGGGATCTGTACACGGTCCCGCAGCCGCACGCGGCCGGCCGGCGTCTCCACCTGCCCCGCGGCAAGGTCCTCGGCGGCTCGCACGCGCTCAACGGGATGATCTGGGTCCGCGGCGCGCCCGCCGACTACGACGGCTGGGGCCTGCCCGGCTGGACGTGGGCCGAGGTGGCGCCGGTGTTCGAGCGGATCGAGAAGGACCTCCTCGACGTCGTCCCGAACGAGCCGCTGCACCCGATCCAGCAGTCCATCATGGACGCCGCTGTTTCCGTGGGCTTGCCGCTGGACCCGGACGAGGGGGTGTCCGTTCAGCGGATCACCGTGCGGGACGGCCGGCGGCTCACCACCTGGCGGGCCTACGGTTTGCCGGTGGCTTCGCGGATGACTGTCCACACGGGAGCGGAGGTGCACCGGCTGCGGTTCTCCGGTTCGCGCGTGACCGGCGTCGTGGCGTCCATCGATGGTGCGGTACAAGAGCTCTCGGCGGACCTGGTGGTGCTGGCGGCGGGCGCGCTGGCGTCTCCGGCGATCCTGCTGCGCAGCGGCGTCGGCCCGGCCGACGAGCTGGCCGCGCTCGGCGTCACCGTCGTCGCCGACCTGCCGGGTGTGGGGCGCAACCTCCACGACCACCTCCTCTCTCCGGTGATCTTCGCGACGGACCGCGAGGTCACGCCGTGGCCGGGCCGGCCGGTGACGCAGGTGCACTGGTTCTGGCGCAGCCGCCCGGGTCTCGCGGTGCCGGACACCCAGCCGATCTGTTTCGGCGTGCCGATGTACGAGTCGTGGATGTCCGGGCCGCCGACCGGGTTCTCACTGATGGCGGGGATGGTGTCGCCGGAGAGCCGGGGAAGCCTGCGCCTGGCGCCGGACGGCTCGCCGCTGATCGACCTGAACGCGCTCGCGTCGCCGGCGGACTTCGAGAGCCTGGTCGCCTCGGTGGAGCAGTGCCGGGCGGTCGGCCGGGCACCGGCGCTGGCCGCCGAGTGGGGCGCGCGGCCGCTGTACCCGGCGCCGGAGGACGACGTCCGGGAGTACGTCCGCCGGACGGCGATCACCTACCACCACCAGGTCGGGACCTGCCGGATGGGCACGGACGGCGACGCGGTCGTCGACCCGGCGCTGGCGGTGCACGGTGTCGACGGGCTGGTCGTCGCGGACGCGTCGGTCCTGCCGCGGGTCCCGACGGGCAACACCAACGCCCCGGCGGTCCTGGTCGGCGAGCAGGCCGCGAAGTTCATCCTTGGCGGTTGAGCAGCCGCCGCAGCCAGGAGGAGCGGGCCGCCAGCGCCGCGCGGGTCACCTCCGACTCCGGGGCGAAGCGGTCGAAGCCGTGGTGCGCCCCGGCCCAGACGTGCAACTCCGTCGGCACTCCGGCCTGAGCCAGCCGCTGCGCGTACGCCACGTCCTCGTCGCGGAACAGCTCCGCTCCGCCCACCTCCACGAACGCCGGGGGCAGCCCACCCAGGTCCGCCATCCGCGCCGGGGCCGCGTACGGCGACGTCTGCCCGGCGAGGAGGCTGCGCCAGCCGAAGGTGTTGGCTTCGCGTGTCCACACGAGATCCGGGAGGTCCGCCGCCGTCCGGTCGTCGAGCATCGGGCACAACAACAGCTGACCGGCCAGCGCCGGGCCGCCGCGGTCCCGGGCCAGCAGCGCCACCCCCGCGCTCAGCCCGCCGCCCGCACTGCCGCCGCCCACGATCAGCCGTGAGAAGTCGAACGCCGAGGCGAACCAGACCAACCCCGCGTAACAGTCCTCCAGCGGCGCCGGATGCGGGTGCTCGGGCGCGAGCCGGTACTCGACGGTCGCGCAGACGAACCCGAACTCCTCGATCAACGCCACCAGCCGCGGCAGGTCGGCGAACCGGTCGTCCATCACCATGCCGCCGCCGTGGATGCTGTACAGCCCGGGCGCGCCGGGCCGGGGTGCGCGCGGCCGCAGCACCGTGAGCACGACCCCGTCGTCGAGGACGTGCTCCGACCACACGATGTCCCGGTCGCCGATCGCCTCCGCCGGAGTGAGGTTGCGGAACGAGGCGCGGATCGCGGGCAGCGTCGACGCGGACAGCTCGGGAGTCACGGCCCCTCCGGGTCAACGGCGTCGCGGTCGGCCCAGAACGGCTCCACGAGGGAACGCAGGGTCGCGGCCCCGACGCGGTTCACCAGCGCGACCGCCTCGAGGTTCTCGGAAAGCTGCTCGACGCTCGTCGCGCCGAACAGCGTGGTGGTGTTCGCCGGGTGGGTGAGCGTGAAGGCCAGGCACAGCTGAGCAGGTGTCGCCCCGACGCTCGCGGCGACCTTCGCGAGGTCCGGCGCCGAGTCCGCGATCCGCTCCCGGACGTCGCCGGGGTCCCGGCCCACCTGGCGCCCGCCCTTGCCGAGCAGCACGCCGCCCTCGAACACGTCCGAGGACTGGAGCGAAATGCCAAGGGAGAACACCGACTCGAACGGCGCACCGTCCGGAATGGACCGTCGGGCGACGCTGTACTTCAGCTGCGCTATCGCGGGCCCGGGCGCGCCCTCGGACAGCGAGAAGTCGTGGATCGCCCGGATCGTCCCGGCCGACCAGTTGTTCACACCCCACTGCCGGATCAGCCCGGCCGAACGCAGCTCGGCGAGCTCGCCGGCCAGCGCGTGCAGGTCGGTGTCCTCGCGCCGCAGGTCACCCAGGATCACCAGGTCGGCGTGCGAAACCCCGGCCCGGAAGAACGCGTTCTCCAGCTGGGCGCGCAGGCTCTGCGCGGGGTAGCCCTCCAGCCACAGCTTCGCCGAGAGCAGGTAGTCCTCCCGCCGCAGGCCCGCGGCCCGCACCATCGCGGAGAACAGCACGTCGGTGAAGACCGGCGGGCTGCCGGGGAAGCCGTACACGCCGACGTCGAACAGCGTGACGCCGGCGTCGACCGCGGTCCGCACCAGCGTCACCGCCTCGCGGAAGTCCATCCGGTCGTAGGTGTGCCAGGAGCCGAGCGACAGGACGCCGGTCTGCGGGCCGTCACGGCCGATGCGGCGCTGGGGGATGGTCACGGAAGCCCTCCTAGGGCAGTCGGGGGTCGATGACGGCTTTGAGCTCGCCGAGCCGCGCCATCGACTCGACGGCGGCGGACGCGCCGGCCAGCCCGACCGGCGGGCTGAACAGCTCGGCCCATGGCAACCGGCCGGCGAAGGCGCGGAAGAACTCGACCGAGCGGTGGTAGTCGGCGATGTCGCCGTTGAGCGAGCCGGCGATCGTCAGCTCCTTGCCCATCACCGTGCCCAGCGGCACGGGGGAGGGCGCCGGCCCGGTCGACCCGACGATCGCGACCGTCCCGCGTTGCGCGGCGAAGGCGACGGCCTCTTCGCCGATCGTCGGGCCGCCCGCGAAGTCGAAGACGTGGTCCGCGCCGCGTCCGCCGGTCAGCTCGCGCACCCGCTCGATCCGTTCGTCCGGAGTGGACTCGATGGACACGGTCGCCGTGGCGCCGAACCGCTCCGCCACCTCGAGGCGGGAGGACGGCCCGCCGACGGTGATCACCGCGCCCGCCCCGCAGAGCCGCGCGACGGCGGTGGCGAACACTCCGAGGGCGCCCGCGCCCTGCACGACGACCGTCGCGTTCGGACGGATGCCGCCGGACCGCGTCACCGCGCGCAGCACGGTCTTGCCCGCGCAGCCGGACATCGACGCCCACGTGTCCTCGACGTCGTCCGGGAGCAGCAGCTTCGCCGCGCCGGGTGTGACGTAGCAATGCCGCGCGAGGCCGCCGGTGGCGTACGGGAACCGGTCGGCTCGTTGGAGAAAGCCGTAACCACGGCTCTCGCAGGCGACCGGCTCACGCAGGATCGTGCAGCCGTAACACTTTCCGCACGTCGACTCCGACCAGCCGAGGCGGTCGCCGGGACGGATTTCGCGGCCGAGCGTGTCCGTGGTGCCCGGTCCGACGGCGACCACTTCGCCGACCATCTCGTGACCCAGCACCATCGGCAGCATGCCGGGGAGGGTCATCTGCCCGGACCAGAGGTGGACATCGGTGCCGCACAACGTGGTGCAGGTGAGCCGGACGAGGGCGGCACCCGGTTCCGGCTCCGGGGGCAGGGGAAGCTCCCGCAGTTCGAGGGGCGCGCGGTGGCCGGTGAGCACGGCGGCCTCCGTGTGGGTGGGCAGAGCCATCTTTTTAGTCTACATTTGTGGAAGAAAAAGTCCAGGTCCGGGAGGAAACCATGACAGCACCGCGGATCCGTCCGGCGGACCTCGTCGTCCGAGGGGGCACGGTGCTCACCTTCGACGCGGCCGGCACGGTGTCGAGCGGCTTGGCCGTGCGCGACGGCCGGGTGCTCGCGCTGGGCGACGTCACCGGCCACATCGGACCGGACACCGAAGTGGTCGACCTTGCCGGGCGCACGGTCCTGCCCGGCATCAACGACACGCACCTGCACGCGACCTGGCTCGGCGCGCGCTGGCCGCACCCGCTGCTCGGCCCGCCGCACGAGGAAAAGCCCGTCACGACGGCGGCCGAGCGCCGCGCGGCGATCTTGCGCGCGGGTGAGGTCTGCGCGTCGCTCGGCATCACGAGCTACACCGAACCCGGCCTCGGCCCCGGCGAGACCGGCTGCTTCTCGGCGGAAGTTCTGGAGGAGTACGCGGCTCTGCACCGCGAGGGGCTGCTGCGCGCGCGGGTCACCGTCCTCCGGCTTTTCGGGCTCCTCGACGGACGGTCGGCCCTGGCGGAGTTCGAAAGCGGGCTCGCCACGCCGGTCCCGGACACCGATCCGGCGTGGCTGGCGGTCACCGGGGTGAAGATCTTCGCCGACGGGATCCCGCCGATGCGGACGGCCTGGACCCACCACTGCTACGCCGACGGCACCCACGGCGCCCTGCTCGTCGACGGTCCCGACGACCCCGCCCGCGCGGCCAACCTGGCATTGATGATCAAGCTGGCACACGAACGCGGGTACGTCGTCGGCGTGCACGCCACGGGGGAGCGGAGCATCGAGGCGGCGCTCGCCGGCCTTCGCGCGGGCGACCACCTCGTCCACGGCGACCTGGTGACCACTGCGCAGCTGCGGCGGATGGCGGCCACCGGGATCGGCCTGACCACGCAGCCCGTCATCGCGACCGCGATGGGGCCGATGGTCGCCGCGGCCCTCGGTGACGACGTCGCCGCGCAGGCGTGGCCGCTGCGGAAGATCCTCGACGCTCGCGTGCGGCTCACGCTGAGCAGCGACGCCCCGGTCGTGACCCCCGACTGGCGCCTGCACCTCGCGGCGGCGGGCGAGCTGCTGGACGCGCGAGGCAGCACACCCGGCCTGACCGCGCGGCTCCTGCGGTGCTACACCACCGAAGCGGCCGCGCAGGACGGCTCCGCGCGCTGGAAGGGCTCGCTCGGGCTCGGCCGGACCGCCGACTTCTGCGTCCTGGCGGCCAATCCGCTGGACGTTCCGCTGGCCGACCTGCCGTCGGTCGCGGTCGAGCTGACCGTGACCGGCGGCCGGATCGTCCACCGGGGATGGTCAGGTCAGCAGCTGGCCGCCGTCCACCGCGAGGCTCACGCCGGTGACGTGCCCGGCCGCCGGTGAAGCCAGGAAGAGCACGGCGGGCACCACGTCCTCGACGGCCGCGATCCGGCCGAGCGGGATCCGGGACTCCCACGCCGCGCGCGCCGCGGTGTCCGCGGCGAACCCGGCGGTCATCGGGGTGAGCACCGGCCCGGGCGCGACGGCGTTGACGCGGATCCCGTGCGGCGCCAGCTCCAGCGCCGCGGACCGGGTCAAGGCGTCGACCGCCGCTTTGGTGGCCTCGTAGTGGCCGAGCCCGGGGGTCGGCTGCCGGGCGCCGATCGACGAGATGGTGACGATCGCGCCCCGGGTCCCCGTCGCGACCATGTGCGCGCCGACCGCGCGGGTCATCAGGAAGGTGCCGCGGAAGTTGACCCGCACACACCGGTCGAACACCTCGACGTCGAGGCCGGTGAGCGGGCCGCCGCCCCCGGCCAGCCCGGCGTTGTTGACCAGCACGTCGACCGGGCCGAACCGCGAAGTGACCAGGTCGAGAGCGGCCTGGACCGAAGCCGGGTCCGAGATGTCCAGCTCGACGTGCTCGGCGCCGAGCTCGCGGGCGACGTCGTGGGCCGCGCGGGCGTCGACGTCGGCGACGACCACCCGGTCGCCCGCGCCGAGAAATCCTTCGGCGACCCCTCGGCCGATGCCGCTCGCCCCGCCGGTGACCACCACGATCCGTGTTTTCATTCTACAATCGTAGACGTAAGATGCACTGCGACGAAAGGAAAACTCGTGAGCCTGCTCGGAAAGTCGGTGTTCGGCCTCGGCTCGTGGAACACCTGGGACCGGATGGCCTTCGGTGACGCCGTCCGGTTGCTGAGGACCGCCGTCGACGCCGGCGTCACGCTGTTCGACGTCGCGCACTACGACTTCGGCCCGCACGCGGAGAACTCGCGCACCGACGTCCTCTTCGGCGAAGCCGTGCGGGAAGCCGGGATCGCCCGCGAGGACTACCTGCTGTGCGGGAAGCTCTGGCTCTGGGACTACCCGCGCACCGGCTTCGCGGAGCAGCTCGAGACGTCGCTGGGGCGGATCGGCACCGGGCACGCGGACCTGGTCGTCGTGGGTGACTACCGCGACCGCCCGGACGTCCCGCGGGTGGTCACCGAGGTGGCCGAGCAGGTGCGGGCCGGGCGGGTCGGCGGCTGGGGGGTCAACAACTGGCTCGCCGCCGACCTCGACCTCGCGTGCGAGTTCGCCGACCGGGAAGGTATGCCCGGCCCGGAGTTCGCACAGCTGAAGTACTCCATCGCCCGCCGCTCGATGGCCGAGGGCGAGTTCTACGCCAGGCACTTCGCGAGCGGACGGCTGGTGCTGCAGGCCTCCGACGTCTTCGAAGGCGGGGTCCTGCTCGGCACCGCGGCGCCCACCCGGAAGATCGGCGCCGACGTCGGCGGGATCCGCGAGTCCATAGTGGACGCTTCCGGCGCGCTCGCGGCCATCGCGGCGGAGTTCGGCGCGACCCGCGCTCAGCTCGCGCTGGCGTTCTGCCTGGCGTACGAGCCGGTGGCGAACGTCCTGTTCGGAGTGAGCCGGGCCGCGCAGCTCGCCGACAACCTCGGCGCCCTCGATCTGGCTCGAAGCCAGGGCGCCGAGATCCGCGCGGCCGTCGACCACCTCTGGCTGGACCGTGCCGTCAGGCCCGACGGCTCCTGGTGACGCCCGGCGTCAAGGAGTGTCGAGGAACGTGAGCGCGGCGGTGCGGAAGGGCGCGCCTCGCAACGCCGCACCGTGGTCGCCGGGCACGCGCAGCAGGTCGCTGCCCGGCACCAGCGGGACGAGGGTTTCGACGCCCGCGCTGACCGGGTCGTCCCGGCCCGCGACGAACCTCGTCGGCACGCCGACCGTCCCGACCCGGGGCTCGAACGGCTCGCGCCGCAGCCCCTCGATGCAGCGGGCCAGGGCGGCCGGGTCACGGCCCGGCGCGGTGATCATCCGGGCGATCACCGCCGTCAGCGGGTCGCCCGGGAGCTTTCCGCCGGCCGCGAAGGCCAGGGCGGCCTCGACGTCGACCGCGCCGAACGGCTCGTGCGGGCTGAGCCCACCGAGGACCAGCCGCCGGACCGGCAGCAACGCGGGCAGCTCCCACGCGAGTCGCGCGCCCAGTGAGTACCCGACAACGTCCAGTTCGGACACTTCGCCGACCGCGAGCGCCAGCTCTTCGGTGATCGCCTTGGGGGTCGGGTCCCCGGGAGCCGGGCTCGACCCGTGGCCGGGGAGGTCAGGCACGATCGCCTCGCGGCCGGACGCTGTCAAAGCCGCCGGCCAGCCGGTGCTCACCCAGTCGGTGGCGCCGTCGGAGGCGAAGCCGTGCAGGAGCAGCACCGGCGGGCCGGAAGCCGGGCGGGCCGGGGCGAACCTGCGCACGGCGAGAGACGTCGGGAGCGTCAAGGAAAGGCCTTTCTCAAGAGCGGGAACGGACGCGCAGGCGCTGCAGCTCGCCGAGCGTGCGGGCACGGGCGTCGACGGCGATCCGCAGCGCGGAGCCGATGAGGTTGAGCAGGAAGACGCAGAGCATGATCGTCACGCCCGGCACGACGACCAGCCACGGCGCGACCACGAGGTACGAGCGGCCCTCGGCGATCATGTTCCCCCAGGTCGGCGTGGGTGGCGCGATGCCGAGCCCGAGGAAGCTCATCGCGCCGTCGACCAGCATCGCGGCCGCGGCGAGGATGACGACCTGGACCAGCGCCAGCGGCAGCACGTTGGGGAACACGTGCACCAGCAGGATCTTGCCGCGGCTCATCCCGGACACCCGCGCGGCGCCGATGTACTGCCGGCCGGCGATGCCGAGCACGCGGCTGCGGATGACCCGCGCGGTGAACGGCGTGAAGATCACCGTCAGCGCGATCAGCTCGGTCCAGATGCTCGCGCCCAGCGAGATGGCCAGCGCCATCGCCAGGATGATCGCCGGGAACGACATCCACGCGTCCATCAGCCGCATCAGGATCGCGTCCGCCGTCCGGTAGAAGCCGCTGACCAGGCCGATCACCATGCCGGAGAACGCCGCGCAGAGCGTGATCAACGCCGAGAGCCCGAGCGACGCGCGCCCGCCGGAGACCAGCCGGGCCAGCACGTCCCGGCCGAAGGAGTCGGTGCCGAGCGGGTGCGCGGCCGACGGCGGCAGCAGCCGGTGCACCGGGTCGGTCGCGCTGACGCTCGGCAGGAAGAACGGCAGCACGACCACCGCGAGCACGACCAGCCCGAGCAGCACCGAGCAGATCACCAGGGTCCGGTTCCGCCGGAACACCCGCATCGCGCGCCGCGGCGGGGGAGTGTCCACCACGGACGGCTGGTCGGCGACGGCAAGGCTCATGCGACACGCACCTTCGGGTCGAGCAGCGCATAGGAGAGGTCGACCAGCAGGTTGACCACGACGAACAGCACCGCGACGAACAACGTGACCCCCTGGATCAGCGGGAAGTCGCGAGTGGACACCGCGCCCATGAGGAGGTGCCCGAGCCCCGGCACGACGAAGATCGACTCGATGATCACGATCCCGCCGACCAGCATGGCGAAGTTGCTGCCCAGCTGCGTCACCAGCGGCATCAGCGCGTTCGGCAGGACGTGCTTCAGCATCACCCGTCGCTCGGGCAGGCCCTTGACCCGCGCGGTGCGCAGGTAGGCCAGCGGCAGCTCGCCGAGCACACTCTCGCGCAGGGTCAGCACGAACAACGCCGTCTGCCCGATCACGAGCACGGTCACCGGCAGCACGAGCGCGGGCACCGCGGCGACCGGGTCGGTCAGCAGGTCGTGGTAGCCGCTGGAGGGGAACCACCGCAGGGTCACCGAGAAGATCAGCACGAGCACGAGCGAGATCCAGAAGTCCGGCATCGCCATGCCGAGCGAGGACAGCCGGTCGAGCGTGCGGGCCACCGGGTTGCGCGGTGACACCGCCTGCCACGCCGTGATCGCCACCGAAAGGAAGAAACTGATCACCGTGGACAGCACGGCCAGCGTCAGGGTCGGCACGAGGTGGCTCGCGACGACGTCGAGCACCGGCTGGTGGTAGGTGATCGACGTCCCGAAGTCGCCGCGCAGCACGTGCCCGGCCCAGGTCAGGTACTGCTGCCCGAGCGAGCCGTCGAGGCCCATGCTCGACCGCAGCGCCGCGACGTCGGCCGGGCGCGCGGTCGGGCCGAGGATCGCCTGGGCCGGGTCACCCGGGATCAGCCGGATGACGAAGAACATCATCGTGCCGACGATGACCAGGATGATCACCAGGTCGCGCAGCCGGCGCAGCAGCACGCCGGTCATGCGGCCAGCCAGGCGTTCCAGAACACGCGGTAGAAGTCGCCGTAACCCTTGAGCCGCGGGGTGTAGGCCGCCCAGAGCTTCGACTGGCTGAGCGTGATCACCGACAGCTGCTTCCAGGTGAAGGCCTGCATCTTGTCGATGACGGTTTTGGCCTGCTCCGGTGTGGTCGAGGCGTTGAACTCGGCGAGCAGGCCGTCCATCTCGGCCGACGACGAGCCGTTGAGCGTGCCGAGGGTGAGCGCCGGCATCTGCGCGGGTGAGGTCAGCGACGAGTCGAAGAACAACGTCGTGATGTCCCAGCCGGCCGGGTCCTTGGTGAGCGTGCCGAGCATGGTGGCGAAGTCGTAGGTGTCGATCTTGGTCTTGAGGCCGATCTTGCCCAGCTCGTCCTGGATGAGCACCGCCCACTTGCCGAACTCGGGGTAGGAGTTCGTGGTGACGATGTGGATCGTCGACCCGGCGGGCACCCCGGCCTCGGCGAGCAGCTGCTGGGCGCGGGCCGGGTCGTGCTGCCGGTAGACGTCTTCGCCCGCGGTGGAGTACGACGCCTTGTTGTCCGGCGAGGCGAACGCGCCGGTCTCGATCGTCAGGTCCTTGCTGCCCCCGGTCGCCGCGTTGATCGCGGGCTTGTCGAGCAGCAGGTTCAGCGCCTGGCGGGCCCGCGGGTCGGCGAACTTCGAGCCGGGGGTGAAGTTCGGGATGATGACGTTCTGGTTGCCGCCGGGCAGGTTGCGCACCACCAGGTTCGGATTGGCCTTGAGCGTCTCGTACTGGTCGTTGGCCGGCATCGCGTGGTCCCACTGGCCGGTCTGCAGGCCGTTGACCAGCGCGTCCTGGTCGCCGACGATCTTGTAGGTGACCGTGTCGAGGTAGGCGTGCTTGGCGCCGGCCTGGCCGCCCCAGTCCTCTTCGGACCGTGACTTGTACCCGGCGTAGCGCTCCAGCACGAGCTGCTGGCCGATGTCCCAGCTCTTCAGCCGGTACGGGCCGGTGCCGATCGCCTTGTCCTGGCCGAACCCGGTGGCGGGCAGCCCGGCGAGGTTCTTCGCCTCGTAGATCTCGGTGCCCGCGCCGGCCAGCTCGTCGATCAGCGGGTAGCGCGGCCGCTTGAGGTGGATGGTGACGGTGCCCGGGTCGGGCGCGGTGATCGTGTCGATGTCCGGGGTGACCAGCTGGCCGGTCCGGTGGCTCTTCTGCCAGCGCTGGAGGCTCGCGACGACGTCCCCGCCGGTCAGCGGGTTGCCGTCCTGGAACGTGACCCCCTGGCGGAGCTTGAACGTGTAGGTCAGCCGGTCCGGGCTCGTGGTGAACGTGTCGACCAGCATCGGCCGCGCGACGAAGTGCTGGTCCACTTCGAACAGCTTCTCGTACATCATGTTGCCGATCTGCGCGGTTACCTGGCCGGGGTTGGCGACCATGTCGAGCGACTGCGGATCGGTGGGGACGGCGACGGTGAGGTTGCCGCCGCGGACGGGCGGGCCGTCGGCGGCGGCCGTGGTGCCGGCACTTCCCATGCAGCCGGCGAGCAGCGTGGCCGCGGCGGCGAGGGCGGCGAGCAGGGGAGTTCTCTTCATGGGCGCGTCGATCCTGTGTGGGGGAGGGCGGGCAGGTCGGGGTTGGCGGCGAGCAGCCGCCGGGTGTAGCCGTGACGCGGGGCGAGGCGGATCTCGTCCGGCGTGCCGGTCTCGATCAGCTCGCCCCGGTACATCACGCCGACCCGGTCGGCCACCGACAGCACGAGGCTGAGGTTGTGGGTGATGAACAGCAGGCTGAGCGTGCGGGTGCGGCGCAGGTCCAGCAGCAGGTTCATGACCTGGCCCTGCACCGAGACGTCGAGGGCGGACGTCGGCTCGTCGGCGACGATCAGCTCGGGCCCGGCGGCGATCGCGCGGGCGATGGAAACGCGCTGGCGCTGCCCGCCGGACAGCTGCGAGGGCAGCTTTCCGGCGGTGTCCTTCGGCAGGCCGACTTCGTCGATGAGGTCGGCGACGCGGCGGTCCAGCTCGGCGCCGCGCAGCGGGGTCAGCTCCTTGAGCGATTCGGCGATGATCCGGGCCGCGGTGTGGCGTGGGTCCAGTGAGCTCTGCGGGTCCTGGAAGATCAGCTGGACGCGGCGGCGGAACGCGCGTTCGGCGCCGGCGAGCCCGGCGGGCGTGATCCCGTGCGCGCCGAAGGCGATCGTGCCCGAGGTCGGCGGTTCGAGCGCGCTCACCAGCCGGCCGAGGGTGGACTTCCCGGAGCCGGACTCGCCGACCAGCCCGAAGAACTCGCCGGGCGGGATCTCCAGGGAGACCTCGCGCACGGCGTCGACCCGCCGTCCTTTTCGTCCGTACACTTTGGACACAGCGGTGATCGTGAGCGGAGTGCCTTCGTATGTCTGGTCTGGCCGTAACTTCACCGTCGGCGTTTCGAGGGTCATCGTGGGGGAGATGGTGGGGAAGCCGTCACGGCGGCTGACGCCGAGCTGGGGCACACAGCCGAGCAGCGCCCGGGTGTACGGGTGGCGCGGCCGCGTGAGCACGTCGTCGCGAGAGCCGACCTCGACCAGGCGGCCCCGGTACAGCACCGCGATCCGGTCGGCGACCTGCGCGGCGACCCCCATGTCGTGGGTGATGAACACGCACGCGGTGCCGTGGTCGCGGCGCACCCGGTCGAAGAGGGTGAGGATCTCCGCCTGAGTAGTGACGTCGAGGGCGGTGGTCGGCTCGTCGGCGATGAGCAGGTCGGGGTCGGCCATCAGGGCGAGCGCGATCATGACGCGCTGCTGCATGCCGCCGGACAGCTGGTGCGGGTACTGGCGCAGGATCCGGTCGGTGTCGGTGAGCCCGACCTCGGTCAGCAGCCGGCGGGCCTTGGCCTCGGCCCGCTTCCGCAGCGGGCTGCCGCGGCGGGTCGCCTGGCCGGGCAGGGACCCGGGTTCGCGGTAGGCCTCGACCAGCTGCCCGCCCACCCGGCGGCCGGGGTTGAGCGAGTCGAGGGCCTCCTGGAAGATCATGCCGATCCGCGGGCCGCGGTAGGCGCGCATGGCGTCGGCGGGCAGCTTCGTCACGTCCACGCCGTCGATCGTGATCTCACCGCGGGTGCGGACCGGCGCGACGAACTCGAGCAGCCGGATGATCGACAGCGCGGTGACGGTCTTGCCGCTGCCGGACTCGCCGACGACGCAGAGCGTGCGGCCCTGCGCGAGGTCGAGAGACAGCTCCCGGACGAGTTCGCGCTCGCTGTCCTCGGTGACCACGCCGACGGTGAGATCCCGGATTTCGAGCAGCGTCATGGGTTCCCCTTCCTCGCGCCCGCCGCGAAGGGGCGGGCCGGACTGCCGGGCACCGGCAGGGGTAGTTCTACGCATGTTGACACTCGTCGCCGACCGTGTCAATGGTTTTATTCTACGAACGTAGGAAGTTGAAATACGACAGTTTTTCTTTGCTGCGCGTGGAAAATCGGCACTGGACTCTTTTATCTACGGATGTAGAGTGTCCGGGTCGGACAGAAGGAGGACACCGTGACGAGAACCCCGCCCACGCCGGAACGCATCGTGGACGTCGCCGTGGGGTACATGGCGGCCCAGCAGCTCTTCGTGGCCAACCGGATCGGGCTGTTCCCGGCGCTGGCGGCCGGTCCGCTGAGCGCCGGGGAGCTGGCCGGCCGGACGGGCCGGCCGGAGAAGACCACCCGGATCCTCGGCGACACCCTGGCCGCCCTCGGCCTGCTGTCCCGTGTGGACGGCCGGTACGCGCTCACCACCGACACGGCCGCGTACCTCGGCGGGGAAGGTCTGGACCTCGCGCCGTTCCTGACCTTCCTCGAGACCATCAGCTACCCGCACTGGACGCAGTTCGCGCACACCACCGACACCGGCGAACCCGGCGACCTCGACCTCAGCGGCGATCGCTGGACCACCTTCCTCGGCGGGGTGATGGTGTATAACGCCCTACACGCTCGGCTGCTGGGGCAAGCTTTTGACTTCAGTGGTTACAAAAACCTCTTGGACCTGGGAGGGCTTTCCGCGGCCTTCGCCCTGGAGGCGCTGCAGGCCAACGACGTCCTGCGCGCGACGTTCGTCTACGACCCGCGGTCGGTGCCGTCGGTGACCGAAGCGGTCGCTTCGTTCGCGGACCGCACGAGTGTGGTCGGCTCGGCGACCCCGGACGCCGAACCGGAGGGCGAGTTTGACCTGGTGATGGTGAACCACGTCGTGCACCGGTTCTCTGTCGACGAGAACCGGGCGATCCTGCGGCACGCGCGGGCCGCGGCGGCGCCGGGAGCGCGGCTGCTGCTGCTCGACTTCTTCCTGGACGACGACGCCGAGCCGCGTCCGCTCGACGCGCTGCACGCGGGGGAGTACCTGGTCATCGACGGCACGGTGGTGTACCCGGAGGCCGATGTCCGGGGCTGGCTGTCGGGTGCGGGGTGGCGGCCGGTCGACCGGTTGACGCTGCCCGGTTCGCCGCGTGTGCTCGTCGCGGAAGCGGTGTGAGCATGAGCCTCGACCCCGCGGTGCGCGAGCTGCTCGCCCGCAGTCCCGAAGGACCCGAGCGGCCGATGACCGCCGTTGAGCTGCGGGCCGCGTTCGCGGCTTCGCGGCCGCAGCCCGGCGCGGTGGCGCCGGTCGCGTCGGTGACCGACCACTGGCTCCCCGGCGATCTCCGGGTCCGGCTGTACCTGCCCGAGGCGCCGGGCCCGGTGCCGGTGTTCCTCTGGATCCACGGGGGCGGCTGGACGATCGGCTCGGTCGACGAGAACGAGGTCGCCTCCCGGGCGGTGTGCGCGGCGGCGTCGGTCGCGGTGGCGGCCGTCGAGTACCGGCTGGCGCCCGAAAACCCCTACCCGGCAGCACCTTCGGACTGTTACGCGGTGCTGGAATGGCTGGCCGCGGGCGGTGCGGGTCCCGCGGTGACGCCGTCACGGATCGCGGTCGGCGGGGAGAGCGCGGGCGGCAACCTGTCCACTGTGGTCTCACTGATGACGCGGGACCGCGGCGGGCCGGAGATCGCGGCGCAGGTGCTGATCTGCCCGGTGTTCGGTCACCCCGATGACGGCCAAGAGTCTTATGTGGACTTCGCGACCGGTTATGGGATGACAGCGGATGCGATGCGGTTCTTCTTCGCGCAGTACGCGCCGGATCCGTCCCTTTTGGATGACGCCTACCTGCTGCCTTCGCGCGCGTCCGACCTCTCGGGCCTGCCGCCGGCGCTGGTGATGACGGCGGAGTACGACGTCCTGCGCGATGAGGGGGAGGCGTTCGCCCGGCGGCTGTCCGACGCGGGGGTCGCGGTGGACCTGAGCCGGTACGCGGGGCAGATCCACGGGTTCTACGGGCTGTACACGGACCTGCCCGCGTCGCCGCGGTCGCACGCGGAGGTGGCGGCCTACCTGCGCGGGGTCTTCACGGGCGGGTGAGCCGGTCCAGGAGGGAGCCGAGGTGGCGGTGCTGCAGGTCGACCGTGGAGAACTCGCCCGCCACCAGGCTCATCACGTTCGCGCCGGCGTTGAGCAGGACGATCTCGTCGACGAGCTGCTCGTCCGGGGTCTCGGTGACGATGTCGCCGTCTTCGCGGCCTTCGGTCAGGAAGCGGTGCAGCAGGCCGCGCCACTCGCGGACGTGCTCGAGGTACTTGTCGTGCATGCCGGGGTTGGCCAGCGACATCTGCCAGAAGATCAGCAGCACGCGCCCGGCGGTGATGCGTTCGTCGTCGATCGGCATGGACGACACGCAGAGCTCGCGCAGGGCGGCCAGCCCGCGCAGCCCGTCGAGCTCGACGTGCCGGCGCATCATGTCGAGCGCACGCTCGTAGGTGGCGGCGATGATGTCTTCCTTGCTGGGGAAGTACAGCTTGAGCGCCCCATTGGCAAACCCCGCCGCGGCGGCGATCTCCCGCATGGTGGCGGCCTCGATCCCGCCCCGCACGATCAGGTCCCAGGTGACGTCAACGATGTCACTGCGCCGCTGGTCGTGGTCGATGATCTTGGGCACCGGGCACCTCCCGCACTGGTTTCTCTACCAGTGTAGGAGAAACTACCGGCGAGTACAGCCCCGGGGCACCGAAGGCCACCTTGGGTGCGTTGAGCGCACCGAAGGCCACCTTGGGGCGTTCGGGTCCACGCGCTGCCCCGCGAAGGTCCTCGCGAAGGCGGCGCGCTACTCCACCAATCAGGCCCAGGGGTCAGCGAGCGAACACCCGCCGCCCCGCGAACCACGTCTCCACGACCTCCGTCGCCGCCACCTCCGCCGTTCGGAACGGATCACGGTCGAGCACCACAAAATCCGCCGAGCGCCCCGGGGTCAACGACCCCGTCACGTCATCGAGGCCGCAGGCCCGTGCCCCGCCCAGGGTGAACACCTCGATCGCCTCCGCCAGGGTGATCGCCTGCTCCGGCCACAGCGCCCCCGGGCGGCGGCCGTGCGGATCCTGCCGGGTCACCAGGCCCGCGATCCCCTCCCACACGTTCGGCGACTCGCTCACCGGCCAGTCCGACCCGCCCGCGACCAGCGCGCCGCTGTCCAGCAGCGCGCGGTTCGGCTGCATCCGCGACGCGCGCGGGCCGGGCAGCACCGACGCGATCGCCTCCGGGATGACCCCCGGCACCCACAGGAACGGCGAGATGTCCGCCGCCACCCCCAGCGCCGCGAACCGCGGGAGGTCGTCCGGGTGCACGAACTGGCCGTGCGCCACCTGGAACCGCGTCTCGGTGTACCCCGCCGCCCGCACCTGCGCGACCGCGTCGAGGAACTGCCGCACCGAGGCGTCACCCGTGCAGTGCACCTTCGCCGAGAAGCCCGCCGACGCCGCCTTGAGCAGCCAATCCGTCAGCTCCTCGGGCGGCATCGTGGTCGAGCCGTGGAAACACGCGCCGTGGTCGTCGTCGGGCAGGTACGGCTCGAGGAACGCCGCCGTGCGGGTCGGGGGGACGCCGTCGAGGAAGATCTTCACGAAGTCCGGCCGGTGGTGCTCGGTGCGGTAGCGGCCGGCGACCTCCAGCAGCGGCATGCCGACCGGGTCGAACCCGAATACCGGGTCGTTGACCAGCACCGACGTCACCACCCAGGCGGCCAGCTCGCCGGCGGAGTCCAGCGACCGGAGCGCGCCCAGGATGTCCGTGGACACCCCGGCGTCCTGGAACGCGGTGACGCCGTAGCCGTGCAGGATCTCGATCGCCCGCTGCGACGCGCGCCGGTGCTGCTCCGCTGTCAACCCGCCGGTGACGCGCTCGACCAGCACCCCGGCGGCCTCCAACAGCAGCCCGGCCGGCGAGCCGTCGTCGCGGACGATCACGCCGCCGGGCGGGTCCGGGGTCGCCGCGGTGATCCCGGCGAGCTCCAGGGCTCGGCTGCTCACCCAGCGGTTGTGCCGGCTGTCGTCGGCCAGCGAGACCGGACGGCCGCCCGCGGCGTCGTCCAGCGCGCGCCGGGCCGACGCGGACGACAGCGTCCCGACCAAAGTGGACGCCCACGCCCCGCCGGTCAGCCACTCGTCCGGTCCCAGCGACGCGGCGCGCGCCCGGACGGCGTCGAGGATGTCCTCGAGACCCGCCTCCGCGCCGAAGCCGAGTTCGAACAGCTCCGCGCGCCCGGCCATCGCGTGGTGGTTGTGCACGTCGACCAGTCCCGGCAGGACAACCGCCCCGCCGAGGTCGACGACCTCCGTGTTCGGGCCGCGGCCGACGTCTTCGAGCGCGGCGATCTTCCCGTCGGCGACGGCGAGCGACGACGCCCACGGCCGCGTGGCGTCCACTGTGTACACCACGGCGTTGGTCAGGATCAGGTCGGCGGCCACGGCTCAGGACCCCGCCGGGTCGAGCTCCGCCGGGTGCACGGTGGTGCTCAGCAGCCGGCCGTGCGCGCCGAAGGTGAAGTGAGTCGGACGCCCGTCGCCGTCGAGTCCGAAGAGGACACCGTGGGAGCGCAGCGCCCGGGCGTCGCGGTGGTCGGCGATCGTCACCGACGCGCACGGGATGACCTTCTCCCGCCAGGTGAAGACGTGGATCCCGGGCCGCACCCGGTAGACGGTGTTCTCGTCGGTGTCGGCCAGCCCGCGTTCGGGCCCGGCCAGGCACTGCCACGTGTACCAGTGCGGGCTGAGGTAGACGTGCTCGTAGGCGTGCTGCTCGCTGTAGACCCACAGCACCCGCCGCCCGATCAGCGCCGTGCTCGGCGCCATCGCCTCTCCGCGGACCTCGACGCCGTCGATCGTCGCCGCCCGGAACTCCTGGGTGACCCGCGGGGTGCCCGTGTCGCCGATCCGGGTGGTGATCACGAGCGCGCGGCCGTCGCGTACGTCGAGGACCAGCGAAACGGCTTCGAGGGCGTCCGGAAGGGGCTGGACGTAGTACAAGCCGTCGTCGACGAGAAACGTTTCGCCGCCGTTCCCGGTGAAGACGACGGCGCCGTCGTCGTCACGCAGAACGAACTCACGGCCGTCCAGGTCGGTGGTCACGGGCGCCTTGTTCGCGTCGAAGCCCGGCGCGAGGCCGTCGAGGGGGAGCCAGGTCGAGGTGTCGGAGAGAGTGCTCACCCCGGTCAGTCTCACGCGTCGCCGCGCCGGGCGGAACCGCTCGTGCGGGGGCGGACAACAAGGCTGCGCTCGACGCCAACCACCGGGACGTGCCCGCGGTGAGGATGGGCGCATGCGAACCGAACTGGCCGGGAAGGCGGTGCTGGTGACCGGCGGCGCGTCGGGGATCGGGCTGGCGTGCGTGCAGGCGTTCCGCGAGGCGGGCGCGCGGGTCGGGGTGGTCGACCGGGTGCCGGGCGAGGGGGTGGCCGTCGCGGACGTCACCGACGAGCCCGCCCTGGTCGCGGCCGTCGACACCGTCGCGCGGCGGCTGGGCGGCCTCGACGTCGTCGTCGGGTGCGCCGGGATCTCCGGCCCGGTCGGCAAACCCCTCGCCGAGACGACCGCCGCCGAGGTCGCCGCGGTGCTCGCCGTCAACGTCACCGGGCAGTTCCTGCTGGTCAAACACGCGCTGCCACACCTGAAGGACGGCAGCGCGGTGGTGCTGCTCGGCAGCGACTCGGCGTTCACGGCCGCGCCTGGCATGGTGCCCTACTGCGCGTCGAAGGGTGCGGTCGTCGCCCTGACCCGGGCGCTCGCGGTCGAGATGCCGGTTGTGCGGGTGAACTGCGTCTGCCCGTCGGTCGTGGACACGCCGATGGCGCGCGCGGACCTCGGTGACGTGCTCGACGATCCGGCGTTCCCGGTCCAGGCGGCCGCCGACGTCGCCCGGCAGGTTCTGTTCCTAGCGTCCCCGGCTTCCCGGCCGGTCAACGGCCAAGCCCTGCTCGCCGACTTCGGGATGTCGGCCCGCTCCGCGTTTCCCGCCTAGGAAAGGATCCACAGTGGACACAGTTGTCGCCGTCACCGGCGGAGGCACCGGCATCGGCGCCGCGGTCGCCCGCCGCTACGCGAGCGAGGGCGCGCGCGTGGTGGTGCTCGGACGCCGTCGTGAGCCGCTCGAGAAGGTCGCCGCGGAGACCGGCGCGCACGTCATCACCTGCGACGCGAGTGTGCGGGACGACGCCGAGCGCGCGGTGACCGAGATCGTCGGCCGCTACGGACGGCTGGACGTCGTCGTGGCCAACGCGGGCGGTCACGGGTTCCACTCGGTCGCCGACACCGGCGACGACGAGTGGGAGCTCGCGCTGCGGTCGAACCTGTCGAGCGCGTTCGTGCTCTGCCGCGCCGCACTGCCGTCGCTGGTCGAGACCGGCGGGCAGGTCGTGGTGGTGTCGTCGCTGGCCGGGCTGTTCGCCGGGCCGAATGTCGCCGGCTACACCGTCGCGAAGCACGCGCTGATCGGCCTGACCCGTTCGATCGCCCGCGACTTCGGCCCGCGCGGCGTCCGCGCGAACGCCGTCTGCCCGGGCTGGGTCCGCACGCCGATGGCCGACGCCGAGATGGCCGAGTTCGCCGCCGCGGCCGGCTTCGATGGTGGCCACGACGAGGGGTACCGCCGGGTGACGGCCGAGGTCCCGCTGCGGCGCGCGGCCGAGCCGTCGGAGATCGCGTCGGTGGTGCGGTTCCTGGGCTCACCGGAGTCGTCGTACATCACGGGCGCGGTCCTGGTCGCCGACGGCGGCGCGCACGCGGTGGACCTGCCGACCCTGGCTTTCGAGCGCGCCGGGATGTGATGTCACCGGCCCAGGTAGGCGGCGTGGAGCGTGGCGGGGGCGTCCAGCAGGGTCCGGGCGTCCCCCGCGTACGTGACCCGGCCGGAGGAGACCACCAAGGCGTCCTGGGCCACCCCCAGCGCGGCCTGCGTGAACTGCTCCACCAGCAGGATCGCCGTGCCCTCGGCCGCGAAGCGCGTCACCACGGGGAGCAGGCGGGTGAAGACCACCGGCGCGAGGCCCAGCGACATCTCGTCGATGAGCAGGAACGCCGGCCGCGCCGCGAAGGCCCGCGCCAGCACCACCATCTGCTGCTCGCCGCCCGACAGCAGCGCCGCGGGGGAGTCGCGGCGCTTGTCCAGCTCGGGGAACAGGTCCAGCACGGCCTCGAGCTGCGCCGACGTGCGCGCGGTCAGGCGGAGGTTTTCCAGGACCGTGAGCCCGGGGAACACCGCCCGGCCCTGCTCGATGTGCGCCAGCCCGAGCCGCGCCCGCGCCACCCGTGACTGCCGCGTGACGTCGACGCCGCCCACGTGGACGCGGCCGGCGGCGCACGGCACCACCCCCGACACCGCTTCGAGCAGGCTGGTCTTCCCGGCGCCGTTCGGCCCGACGAGCGCCGTGATGCGGCCGGGCTCGAGGGTGAACCCGACGTCGCGGATCACCGGGCCGGCGCCGCGCTTCACCGTCAGGCCCTCGACTCGCAACACGTTCACAGCAGCTCCGTTTCACCCATGTACGCCTTCAGGACGGCCGGGTCGGCCAGCACGTCCGCCTGCGGCCCGCTCGCCAGCACCTCGCCGAAGTCGAGCACCGTCAGCCGGTCGCACACCGACCGGACGAGGTCGAGGTCGTGCTCGATGAGCAGCACCGACACGCCGAACCGCGCCGGAACCTGACGCAGCCGCCGCCCGAACGCCACGTGCTCCTCGTGCGGCAACCCGGCCGCCGGTTCGTCGAGCAGCAGCACCCGGGGCCGCGCCAGCAGATGCCCGACGACCTCGACGAGCCGCCGCGCGCCGGCGTCCACCCGCGACAACGGCGTCCGCGGTGAAGGGCAGCCGAAGAACTCCAGCGCGTCGGCGACTTCGGTGCCCGGAAGCCGCCGGCGGGCGACGAACCGCACGTAGGCCCCGACGGTGAGGCCCGGCGGGACGCGGTCCTGCTGGAACGTCCGCCGCAGCCCCGCGCGGGCCCGCCGCGTGGGGGAGCCGGTCAGGGGACGGCCGTCGAGCGTCACGGTTCCGGTCGCCCTCGGCAGGAACCCGCTGATGACGTCGACCAAAGTGGACTTCCCGGCGCCGTTGGGCCCGATCACGCCCAGCACGCCGTGTTCCGGCACCGAGATGTCCACTTCGGACAGTGCCTTGACGTGTCCGAACGAGACGCTCAGGCCGCGGACTTCCAGCACCGGGCCGCCCAGCGGCAGCGGCTCGGCTTCGGCGACGTCGGTGAGCCCGAGGCCGGCCGGCCCGCGGGACCGGTGCCAGAGGTTCCGCCAGGCCGTGCCGAGGTTGCCGCGCCCGGTGAGCGCCTGGATCCCGAGCACACCGAAGATCACGAACCCCCAGTCCTGCGGCACACCCCAGCGTTTCAGCAGCTCCGGCACGGCGACCCAGAGCAGCGCGCCGAACACCGCCATGTCGATCAGGTGCGCGCCGGACATGATCGCCAACACGTACAGTGCGAGCGACTGGATCGAGGTGAAGCTCGCCGGGAACGCCAGGCCGACCTGGCCGGTGAGCAGCCCGCCGCTGATCCCGCCGAGCGCGGCGCTGACCGCGAACGCCGTCAGCTTCGACGTCCGGACGCCGGCGCCCACCGCGGCGGTGCCGCGTTCGGAGAAGGCGACCAGGTGCCAGCTGCTGCCCCAGCGGCCACGGCGCAGGAAGTGCACCACGAGCCCGCACGCGACGAGCACCAGCACCGCGAACAGGAAGTAGGACCGGTCGTCGGAGAACGCGTCCGGCCGTTCGACCGAGAGTCCCTCGGTGGCGCCCGGGAACTGGATCTGCACCAGCGTCAGGTCGGCCGCCGCGGCGAGCCCGAGCGTCACGACGGCGAGCGTGATGCCGCGCAGCCGCAGGGCGGGCAGCCCGACGAGCACCCCGGCCAGCGCCGCGGCCAGGCCGCCGAGCGGCAGCCACACGACGAACCCGCCCGGCACGCCCGCGACGTTGCATGCCGAGACGACGAACGCGCCGACCGCGGCGAAGGTCAGCTGGCACAGGGAGATCATCCCGGCGGTGCCGGTGACCACCCCGAGCCCGAGCAGGGCGATCGCCGCGACCACGGCGCTGACGCCGAGGTAGACGAAGTACCCCTCCAGCCCGACGCTCAGGGCGTAGCCCACGCCGATGGCGACGGCCGCGACGAGCAGCGGCAGCCCGAACCGCTCAGCGAGCCGCATCCCACACCTCCTTGCGCTGCGTCCACAGCAGCAGCGCCACGATGACCAGGAACGGGAGGAAGTACCGCAGCACCGACAGCCGGTCGGACTGGGCCACGGCGCCCTGGGCCATGCCCAGCACCAGGCCGCCCGCCACGGCCAGGTCGAGCCGCCGGAACCCGCCGAGCAGCGCCGCCGCGGCCGCCGGCACCACCAGCATCGCCAGCGACGTCGGGTCGTTCGACTGCGACGGCGCGACGATCGACACGGCGAGCGTCGCGATCACCCCGGTCGCCGTCCATACACCGACGGAGAGCGGCCGGGCGGGGATGCCCAGCAGCTCCGCCGTGGTCGGCCGCTCCGACAGCGCCCGCAGCCGGACGCCGAGCGTGGTGCGGGCCAGCACCGCGCGGCAGCCGAGCGCCACGAGCACCGCGAGCGCCACCGTGACCACGGTGACCTGGCTGACGACCACCCCGCCGAGGGTGAACGCCGGCCCGGCCAGCAGCGGGTGGAACGGCTGCGGCTTGTTCCCGAAGAGGATGAACGCCAGCGAGATCAGCAGCAGGAGCACGGCGACGGTCACCGCCGACCGGGTCCCGGTGTCGGCCTCGGCGAGCCAGGTCGAGACGATCCAGCCGAGCACCGCGCTCAGCAGGCCGCCCAGCACGATCCCGGCGAGCGTCGCCAGCCACTCGGGAAGTCCTAAGTGGACGGCGAGGAACACTGCGACGTAACAGCCGAACATCCCGGTGGCGGACTGCGCGAAGTTGACCACCCGCACCAGCCGCGACATGAGCGTCAGGCACACCGCGAGCACCGCGTAGAGGCCGCCGGCGGCCAGCCCGGCCAAAGCGCCCTGGAGCATGAGTGTCCTCCTAGGACCGGGGGATCCGGAGCCAGTCCTGCGCCGCCAGCTCCCACCGGTTGGTCCCGGAAGCCAGCTTGATCGGCCAGCCCGCGGTGTTGTCGTGGTGGGTCGGCGCGGGCCCGAAGACGTACGGCGTCCCGACCATCGGGTCGCTGACCGGTTTCATCTCGCGCAGCGCCTTGGTGACCGACTCGCGGGTGAGGTCACCCTTGATGCCGCGCACGACGTCGAGGAAGTACTTCGCCGCGAGGTACCCGCCTTGGCTGAACGACGTCAGCGGGATCTTGTTCTTCGTCATCAGGTCGCGCCAGTCCTTCGTCTGCGGGCTGCCGGCGTCGGTGAAGGGGTAGAACTCGGCCGGGACGTACACACCCGCGCCGGCGTTCGAGATCGCCTTCGCGTAGTTCTCGCTGTAGACGCTGGTCAGCAGCAGCCACGTGACGTCGGTCCAGCCCTGCGCCTGCGCGGCCTTGAGCTGGCCGATCGAGTCCGGCTCGACCGGGTTGACCGTGATCGCCTTGCAGCCGGCCGACCGCGCCTTGACGACGTAGGAGGTGTAGTCCGAGCCGCCGTAGGGGACGGTCGAGTCGACGTACTTCAGCTTCTTGCCGGTGATCTTCGTCCACTCGTCGATCGCCGCCTGGTACGCCGGGAGCGTGTTGCCCGCGATCTCCAGCAGCGCGCAGATGTCGGTCAGCTTCAGCACTTCCGAGCCGTAGAGCAGGGTGAGCGTCATGTCGTGGAAGGGGCCGACGTTGACCGGCGCGATGTTCGGGCTGGCGAAGCAGGCCGGGTCGACGCCGATGCCCTGCACCGAAAGGATCTTCTGCTGCTCGTAGTACTTCGAGTTGATCTCGCACTCGATGAGGCTCGACGACCCGACGAGCGCGACGGCGTCGTCGCCACCGACCACCTCGCGGGCGGCGGCCGCGGCCGCCGCCGGATCACCCTTGTCGTCGATCGCCTTGTACTCGATCTTCCGGCCGTTGACCCCGCCGGCGGCGTTGGCCGCGTCGAACACGGCTTTCGCCGCCTGCGAGGCCTCGGGGAAGGTGGCGGCGCCGCTCAGCGCGTTCACCGATCCGACGACGATCGGGCCGCCGCCGCCCGCGCCGGACCCGGCGCAGCCCGCGGCGAGCAGGGAGGCGGCCACCAGGACGGGAAGGATCTTTCTCATGAGTTCTCCCGGGCCGCGGCCACGACGGGCGCGGAGTCGACGATCTGCTCGAACGAGAGGACTTCGCCGCCGTCGAAGCGCCACAGGTGCGCGACGCGGGCGGTGAAGGACTTTCCGGTGCCGCGGTGGGTCCCGGTGTAGGTGCCGACGCCGACGACCGTCTCGCCGGCGTCGAGGAGGTCGGCGAGGGTGAAGCGGTAGCCGTCCCAGTCGCGCCCGATCGCTTCGAAGACGTGCTCACGGACTTCTTCGGGGCCGGTGTAGGTGCCCGCGTACGGGAATCCGGCGGCCTCCGTCCACTGTGTCTTCGGGCCGAGCGGGGCGAGCATGCCCGGCAGGTCGCCGCGGTCGCTGGCGGCGTAATGCGCGCGGATGACGTCCAGGTTGGACACTTGCGGCTCCTTCAGACGGGCTGGGCGTCGGGGTAGCCGACCGAGCCGAGCGGGTAGACGTGGCCTCCGGCGCGGGAGTGCTCGGACCGGCCGTCGCCGGTCAGGCCGAGGAAGACGCCGGTGGTGCGCAGGGCGTAACCGAGGTCGTGCAGCCACACGCTCGCCACGGCGATCCGGAACTCCCGGAAGCAGAAGAGGTAGAGGCCGTCGGCGAACTTCCACACGGTCGAGAGGTCCATGTCGCCGTGGCCGCGCTGCACGCCTTCGAGGCACTGCCAGGCGTAGCGCTCCGACGAGACGTAGACGTGCTCGTAGAGGTGGTCGGGGCTGTAGCGGTAGAGGTTGCGCTTCCCGATGAGGTCACGGGAGGGCCCCGGCACGTCCCCGGTGGGCGGCCCGCCGTCGGTGACCCCCGCGGAGAACCGTTGGGAGACCCGGGGAACCACGTCTTCGGCGCCGATCACGGACCGGACGGCGAGCGCGCGATGCGTCGCCGTCGAATACACGACGGTCAGCGCTTCGCCTTCGACGCTGGTGAGCGGCAGGTTCACGAAGAAGACGTCGTCGCGCACGGCGACCGCGTCGTACGGGTCTTCGACACCGTTGTGGACAACGGTTTCCGCGTCTTTGAAGCTCAGTGCGAGAACTTCACCGTCGTCGAGGGTGATCGTGACGTCGCGACCGGAGAGGTCGGCGTTCGGCAGGCGGTAGGTGGCGATCCCGGCGGCGAACTCGTCGTAGGTGCGCCAGCCGTCGGTGGGGGCTTCGGGCATGGGCCCATCGTCGGGTCGGCCCGCCCGCCCGGCGAGCGGTCACGCGCCCGCGGACAACAACCCGTCGCGCACGGTCAACTCGCGCCGCAGCTCGCTCGGCGCGCGGCCGAACGCCGTCTTGAACACCCGGCTGAAGTGCGCGGCGTCGACGAACCCCCAGCGCGCCGCGATGGCCGCGACCGGGCGGCTCGCGTACACCGGGTCGAGCAGGTCGCGGCGGCAGTGCTCGAGCCGCCGGGTGCGGATCCAGCCGGACACGGTGGTGCCCTGCTCCTGGAACAGCCCGTGCAGGTGCCGCGTGGAGATGAAGTGCTCGGCCGCGATCCGCGCCGGGGTGAGGTCGGCGGAGTGCAGGTTCGTGTCGATGTGCGCGCGGATCCGGCGCATCAGCTCGTGGTGCGGATCCGCTTGGGCGTGCGCGAGGTCGAGCTCGGTCGCGACGAGCGTGGAGAGCAGGTCGACGGCGCTGTGCGCGAGCCGCGCGCCCGCCGGGCCGGCCAGCTGCTCGAGGTTGCCGCCGAGCTGGGCGAGGAACGGCACGACGACGTTGCCGACGCCTTCCTTGCCGGACATCCGCACCGCCGTCAGCCGGCCGACGAGCTCGGCGGGCAGGTCGATCAGCCGCTGCGGGAACATCACCACGAGTGTGCGGAAGTCCTCTTCGAACACCAGCGAGTACGGCCGGTGCGTGTCGTAGAGGGCGACGTCGCCGGGGCGCAGCACGGCCTGGCGGTCGTCCTGCACCAGCAGCCCGGTGCCGGCGAGGATCAGGCTCAGCTTGTAGAACCGCCGTTCGCCGCGCGCGATCAGCTCGGGCGTGCGCTCGACGACGTGGGGCGCCGCGGTGACCTCGGAGACCTGCACCTCGTCGGCGCGGGCCGAGCGGATCCGGCCGCGGAACGTGTCGCCACCCGCGGTGACGCGCAGGGGGACGAACGACTGCGAAACCGCGGTGCGGAACTCGGTGAAGTCGCGGGCGATGAGGGTCGTGGGGGCGGACACGGGGTCACCTCGCAGCGTCGAGAGGGGAGCAGTGTCATATACGATAAGCGATACGATCTTCGCCGACAATGCTCCGGGCGCCCCGACGTAGGATCCCTCGCGGGGGGAGGGTGATGGACGCGTTCGGGACACGGTTGCGCCGGCTGCGGCGCGCGGCCGGGCTGACCCAGGAGGCACTGGCCGAAAAGGCGGGGCTCAGCGCGCAGGCCGTCGGCGCGCTCGAACGCGGCGACCGCCGGTTCCCGCACCGCGAAACGCTCGACCGGCTCGCCGGCGCGCTCGACCTCGCCGACGACGACCGGGCCGCCTTCACCGCCGCGGCCGCGCGGCCCGGAACCCCGGCGGGCACGGCCGTCGTCCCGCGGGAGCTGCCCGGCGGGGTGGCCGCGTTCACCGGCCGGGATGCCGAGCTCGAGCGGCTGCTCGGGTTCTTCGAGGCGCCCCGGCAAGGCGTGGTCGTCGCCATCGCGGGGATGGCCGGGATCGGCAAGACGGCGCTGGCGCTGGAAGCCGGGCACCGGCTCGCCCGGCGCTTCCCGGACGGATCGCTGCACCTGGACCTGCGCGGGCACGCCGCCGACCCGCCGGAGCCGCTCGACCTGCTCGACCGGCTGATCCGGGAGCTCGGCGGGGAACCGCCGACACCGTGGTCGCTCGAAGCCGCGTCCGCGCGCTTCCGCACCCTGCTCGCCGGGAAGCGGGTGCTCCTGGTCCTCGACAACGCCAGCGACGCCGGGCACGTCGCGCCGCTGCTGCCCGGGGCGGGCGGCTCGGCGGCGATCGTCACCAGCCGCGTCGCGCTGCCCGACCTGCCGCAGGCGCACCAGGTGCTGCTCGACGTGCTGCCCGAGCCGGACGCGCTGCGCCTGCTGGCCGCGGAGATCGGCGCGGACCGCGTCGCGGCCGAACCCACGGCGGCCCGGGCGGTGGCGCGGCTGTGCGGTCACCTCCCGCTGGCCCTGCACCTGGCCGGCGCGCGGCTGGCCACCCGGCCGCACTGGCCGGTCGCGCACCTCGCGCACCGGCTCGACGACGAACGCCGCCGGCTCGACGAAACGGGCGTCCGGGCCAGCTTCGGGCTGGCGTTCGGCGCGTTGGACCCGGTCGCCGCCCGCGCGTACCCGCTGCTGTCCCTGCTCGACGTCCCGGAGCTGTCGGTGGCGGTCGCGAGCCGGCTGCTCGACGCGCCGGAGCGGGAGACCGAGGAGCTGCTGGAGCGGCTCACCGACTGCCACCTCCTGACCACGCCCGCTCCCGGCTGGTACCGGCTGCACGACCTGCTGCGGCTGTACGCCCGCGAGCACGCGGCGCGGCTGCCCGCGGGCGAACGAGCCGCGGCGGTCACCCGGGTGGTGGAGCTGTGCGCGGCGATGGCGTGGCAGAGCATGGCGCTGGTCTCGGCGGCGTCGCACCGCCACGACTGGGCGGCGGGGCGGTGGACCGGCGCGGGTCCGATGTCGGCGTCGGCGGACGAGGTGTTCGGCTGGCTCGACCGGCACCAGGCGCACCTGGTCACGGTGGTGCGGCAGGCCGCGGCGACACCGGGAGTGCCGCCCGAGACGATCGCCGCCGTCGGGCTGGGCCTGTACGAGTACCACCGGGCGCGGGCGCGCTGGCGTGACGCGATCCAGGTCGACGAGGTGGCGTTACAGCTGGTCGACGGCGTCGACCCGGTGGCGGCCGCGACCCTGCGCAACGACCTCGGCGTCGCCGAAGCCGAGCTCGCCCACGGCGGTGAGGCGGCCGACTTCCGCCGTGCGCACGCCCACCTCCGGCGGAGCCTCGCGGACTGGGAGGCGATCGGCGACGAGCGCCAGCTCGCCGGCGCGCTCAACAACCTGTGTTTTGTGTTCGGCCTCGGCGACGACGTCGAGACGGCGATCGAGTTCGGCGAGCGGAGCCTGGCGCTGAACCGGTCGCTGGGCCAGGCGCACGTCGAGACGTTGAACCTGGTCAACCTCGCGGTGTTGTACGGCCGTCAGGGTGACCGAGGCCGTGAGCTGGCGTACTCCGCCGAAGCCGTCTCGGTCGGCGAGCACACCGGAGACGTAAGAGGGATGGCGTACGGCTGGATGCGCATCGGCATCGTGCACCGCGAAGAGGGGCAGTACGCCTCCGCCGTTTCGGAGCTGAACCGGAGTGTCGCACTCTGGCGCGAGGCCGGCGTCCGGCTGTACGAGGCGATGACGCTCGCCGAGCTGGGCCGCGCTCACCTCGGCGCGGGCGCCCGCGACCGGGCGCGGGAGGTGCTCACGGAAGCGCTGGAGATGCTGGGGGAGTACGGCGGTGAGGCGCACGTGACAGCGGTCCGGGCCGAGCTGGAAGCGTTGTGACGACGGCGGTCAAGTAGGGCCGGGGCCGGTGGGCGGCGTGGCAGCTGATCGTTCCGGCATGCGGCGCGCAGGTGAGGAGCACGGTGTCGCGGACCCGCTCGACGAAGACCAGGTGCGTCGACGGCTCGTCGGCCGCGGCGGGCGTGCCGGTGAGGACGGTCGCCGCGAGGAGCGCGGCCGGAAGCGTCATCCAGGCGGTGGTCACCGGTGCCTTCCTCGTCCGGGAGCTGCGGCCAGCCGATCTTCGCCCGGGTGAGGTGGGGCGCGACAGCGACAACCTTTACGAAGGACCTCTACAACCGTCGTCGCTCAGGCGACCGTGTCCTCGGCCAAGCTCCGCAGCAGCGCGGCAAGGCCGTCCCGTGCCCGGCCGAGGCGGTGCCACAAGTCGTGGTCCTCGCCGGTCGCCCTCGGGCCGAAGCCGCCGACGACGTCGAACGCGTCCGCCCGGACGCCGAGGTTCGCGCCGTAGACCGAGCCGTGGCCCTCTGTCGTGCGTGCGTGGTCCAGGACGTGGTCGTACTGCGAAAGCGCCCGGGCCGACGAGCTGAACGGCGCGGACAGCTCGGCCGTTCCCGCGACGACCACGCCGACCGCCGAGATCACCGGCGCCTCGGCACGTGCAGCAGGAACTGCTCGTCGGTGTGCTCGACCAGCGGCTCGAGCGCCGGGTGGGCGAGCAGCCGGGCGTGCGCGTCCCGGCTGTCGCGCGGCGCCTCGGGGGCCCACGGCAGCCAGTGCACCGCGAGCAGGTGCCCGCCCGGCCGCAGCAGATCGACCGGCCCCGCGGGAATCGCGGCGGGCACCGCTCCCATGTGGACGTCCACATGGGACAGATCGGCGACGGCGGCGCGCGTGCGCTCGGCCGCGGCGGGCACCGGGTCGAACGCGACCAGGTGGCCCGCCCGGTCCGCCAGCTCCCGGGTCAGCGCCCCGACGCCGCAGGCCGGCTCGACGACCTCGGCGTAGTGCTCGTCGGGCAGGCACGCCAGGACCATCGCGCGTTTGCGCCGCTCGTACCACTTCGTGCCCACCGACCACGGGTCCTCGGTGGCGGCGACAGCGACGCGAACCGGCTCACCGGCGCCGACGTGCGCGGCGGCTCGCGGAAGAACACCTCGGCGCCGCCGGAGAAGTGGGCCAGCACCTCCTCCGGCAGGATCGGCTCCTCACCGCGCGGGCCGGGGTTGAGCTGCGAGGTGAACGTCCGGATGGCCGCGGCCTTCGTGTCCCGCTCGGCTTCCGTGAGCCGCAGCGACCGCGCGCGGTCCCAGGGGATCGCCGGGTCGTCGGGACGCAGCCAGTGCCACAACCAGATCGGGTACGACCAGCACTGCGCGGGCACCGGCGCCGCCGCCCGCGCAGCGGCCTGGTGGTCGGGGTGCGGGGCGCCCGGCCCCGGCAGCAGGCATAGGTCGTGGCCAGCGGCGTGCTCACGCAGGACGGCCGTCAGCTCGTCCTCGTGCGCGGCCAGATCGGAGCCCGGGAGACCGGCCCACACCGGCTCGACCCCGGAAAGTCCTTGCGCCCGCAGGGAATCCCACAGCTCGCGCCGCTGTCGGAGGCGTCCATCCCGACGGCCTGCCAGGTGTCCGGGTGCCGCCGCACGCGCGGATCGGCCAGGTCCACCTCGACGAGCCGGTCGCCCGCCGCGACCAGGGCGCGTTCGAGCAGGGACAACCCGGAGCAGAACCGGACCGTGCCGGTCAGCACGTCGTCTTCCAGCGCCGCGCCGGTGCCACCGGACTTCGCCCAGACGCCGTAGAGCGCGCCGGGAACGGGGGAGCGGCCCGCTTCGGCGAGGCGGGCCAGCGTCAGGTCGCGCCGGCCGAACGCCGCCGGCGCGGCCCAGCGCTCCGCCGTCCGCTCGCCGGGCAGTGGCAGATCGAGCGTGCCCGCGGCGTGCGGCGAACGTGCTCACAAGATCGGCGAGTACCCCCGTTCGCGTGTGTTACGCGGGCGTGTGAACGGTTTCCGGGCCGGGCATTCTCGGGACATGACACGAACCCGCGCCTACCGCGACGGCGCGCTGCTGAAGGAAGACTTCCCCGTCGAGGAGGTTTCCGACTTCCTGGCCGAACCGGACACCGCGGTGTGGGTGGACCTCTGCGCACCGTCCGAAGCGGACCTGGCCCAGCTCGCCGAGGAGCTCGGCCTGCACCGGCTGGCCGTCGAAGACGCCGTCCAGGAGCACCAGCGGCCGAAGCTCGACCGCTACGACGGGCACGCCTTCCTGACCGCCTACGCCGTCGACTTCCGGGCGGAGAGCGGGCGCGTCACGACCCACGAGCTCGCCGCGTTCGTCACGCCGTGGGCGCTGGTCACGGTGCGCAAGGACGACGGGTTCGACATCGAGGCGGTCGTGCGCCGCTGGGACGACGGGACCGACCTGGCGAAGGCGGGCGTGCCGTTCCTCCTGCACGGCTTGCTGGACTACGTCGTCGACGGGCACGCCGAGTCCGTCCAGGCCCTCGACGAACAGGTCGAAGCCCTCGAAGACCTCGTCTTCGACGAGCGCCCGGACCAGTCCGAGCTGCAGCGCCGCTCGTTCCGGCTGCGCAAGAGCCTGACCGCGCTGCGCCGGGTCGTGCTGCCGATGCGCGAGGTGGTCAGCTCGCTGATGCGGCCGGACCTGCGGCTGGCCGACGAGCTGACCCGCCCGTACTTCGAGGACGTCCACGACCACGCGCAGCAGGCCGCGGAGCAGACCGAGGCGCTGCGGGAGCTGATCGCGACGGTCCGCGAGACCCAGCTCAACCTGCAGGGCAACCGGCTGAACCTGATCATGAAGAAGGTCACCGGGTGGGCCGCGGTGATCGCGGTGCCCACCGCGGTGACCGGTTTCTACGGCCAGAACGTGCCGTACCCGGGGAACGGGGCGATGAGCGGGTTCTGGACCTCGGCGATCCTCTTGGTGGTGCTGTCGGTGGGGCTGTACGCGCTCTTCAAGAAGAAGGACTGGCTATGACGCGGGCACCGGGGCGCCGCGTCGGATGAGCTCCCGGCCGCGCTCGTGGTCGTCGTCGGCCTCGTGGGTGAGGACGCCGACCGCCGCGCCGTCGCGTTCGTACCAGATCGTGAAACCGCCACCGTCGTGCGCGACCGGGCGGGCGCGGTCGAAGCCGTCACCCCAGGCCGCGTACTTGAGCACGCGGTCGCCGATCACCGACCAGAAGCCCGGCACCTCGTCCCACGACGCGTCCTGGCCGGCCGCGGTCCGGCCGGCCACCTCGCCCATCGCGAGGCCCTCACCCCAGTGCTCGACGGCCAGGGCGCGGCCGGCCGCCGGGTTGTGGGCGAAGGCGACGTCGCCGGCGGCGAGCACGCCGGGCGCGCTGGTGCGCAGGTGCTCGTCGGTGCGGATCCGGCCCTGCTCGATGGCCAGCCCGGCGGCCTCGGCCAGCGCGATCCGCGGCCGGACGCCGGTGGCGAGCACGACCAGTCCCGCGTCGAGGACCGGCACCAGGTCGGTCCGGACCCGGTAGCCGTCCTCGATCGACTGCAGCTTCGTGCCGCGCAGCACGCTCACCCCCTCGGACTTGAGCCACCGCAGGAGGAATTCGCCGGCCTCGTGGCCGAGGCGCCGCTCCTGCGGGACGTCGTCCGGGCACACGACCGTCACCTGGAGCCCGAGGCGGTTCAGGCTCACCGCGGCCTCACAGCCGATGAACCCCGCGCCCACGACGATCGCGCTCCGGACGCCGGATGCGGCCTCGCGCAGTTCGCGGGAGTCGGCGGCCGACCGCAGGATCCGCACGTCCGGGTGACCGGCGCCGGGCACGTCGGGCCGCGCGGGCTCGGCGCCCGTGGCGAGCACACACGTGGTGAACGGGTGCTCGACCCCGGCGGCCGTGCGGACGTGCCCGGTTCCCAGCTCGACCACCGGGTCGCCGACGCTGACGGTGACGTCGCTCCCGGCCAGGAAGTCCTTCTCCAGCAACGAGAGCTCGTCTTCGCCGCGCAGGAACTCCTTGGACAGCGGCGGGCGTTCGTAGGGCGGGTCGGCGTCGGCGGTGAGCAGGTGGACGGCTCCCGTGCCGCCCGCTTCCCGGTAGGCACGGGCGGCGGACACGCCGGCCGGCCCGCTGCCGACGACGACCAGGTTCTCGGCATCCATGCCCGGGGGTACCCGCTGGGCGCGCCGCGCACACCCGCGCCGCCGGCCCTCCACAGTGGAGTGTCCATAGTGGACATAGACGAGGGCCGGCGGCGCGCGCGTCAGCGGAGGTCGTACCGCCGTTCAGCCGAACGGGTCAGTATGGCCGGATGGCCTGGGAGGGAAGGAAAGACTCGCGAGCACCGCCTGGGAAACGTGCGTCGGCGCGGGTGCGGCTGGTTGCTCAACCGTTGCCGCTCAGCTTAGTACGGCTGCACTATGCTGAGCCATCCGGTGTGCACACCGGGGCGGCGCCGGGGCGCCGACAACCGAAGAAACGGGTGGGGCGATGGGTGGGGCGATGGTCGACGGCGGGCGCCCGGGTGCGGGCGCTTCGGGCGTGGGCGAGGCGGGGGAGCAGGAGCTGCGCCGGCTGCTGTCCGGCCTGACCGCGGTGCGCGACGGCGACTTCGGCATCCGGCTGCCCGGCGGCGCCGACGGTCTCCTCGGGGAGATCGCCACGGTGTTCAACGGCATGGCCGACCAGCTGTCGCTGTTCACCTCCGAGGTCACCCGCGTCGCGCGCGAGGTCGGCAGCGAGGGGCAGCTCGGCGGGCAGGCGAAGGTCCCCGGCGTGTCCGGCACGTGGAAGGACCTCACCGACTCGGTCAACGCCATGGCCGGCAACCTCACCACCCAGGTCCGCGACATCGCGCAGGTCGCGACGGCGGTCGCGAAGGGCGACCTGTCGCAGAAGATCGACGTCGACGCGCGTGGCGAGATCCTGGAGCTGAAGGACACCGTCAACACGATGGTGGACCAGCTGTCGTCGTTCGCGGACGAGGTCACCCGGGTGGCGCGCGAGGTCGGCAGCGAAGGCCGCCTCGGCGGCCAGGCCCAGGTGCCCGGCGTCGGCGGCGTGTGGCGCGACCTCACCGACTCGGTGAACTTCATGGCCGGGAACCTCACCGACCAGGTCCGCAACGTCGCCCAGGTGACCACGGCGGTGGCGAAGGGCGACCTCTCGCAGAAGATCACCGTCGACGCCCGGGGTGAGATCCTCGAGCTGAAGAGCACGATCAACACGATGGTGGACCAGCTGTCGTCGTTCGCCGACGAGGTCACGAGAGTGGCGCGCGAGGTCGGCACCGAAGGACGGCTCGGCGGCCAGGCCGACGTCAAGGGCGTCTCGGGCACCTGGCGCGACCTCACCGACTCGGTGAACTTCATGGCGGGCAACCTGACCGACCAGGTCCGCAACATCGCCCAGGTCGCCACCGCGGTCGCGAAGGGCGACCTGTCGCAGAAGATCAACGTGACGGCCCGCGGCGAAGTCCTGGAGCTCAAGGACACGCTGAACACGATGGTGGATCAGCTGTCCGCGTTCGCGGACGAGGTCACCCGGGTGGCGCGTGAGGTCGGCACCGAGGGCCGGCTGGGCGGGCAGGCCGACGTCAAGGGTGTCTCCGGCACCTGGAAGGACCTCACCGAGTCGGTCAACGTCATGGCCGACAACCTCACCGCGCAGGTCCGCTCGATCGCCCAGGTCACCACCGCCGTCGCGCGCGGTGACCTGTCGCAGAAGATCCGGGTCGACGCGCGCGGCGAGATCCTCGAGCTGAAGGACACCATCAACACGATGGTGGATCAGCTGTCCGCGTTCGCGGACGAGGTCACCCGGGTGGCGCGCGAGGTTGGCACCGAGGGCAACCTGGGCGGCCAGGCGACCGTCCGCGGCGTGTCCGGGACCTGGAAGAACCTCACCGACAACGTCAACGTGATGGCGTCCAACCTGACCGGCCAGGTCCGCTCGATCGCCCAGGTCGCCACGGCCGTCGCGCGTGGCGACCTGTCCGGCAAGATCACCGTCGAGGCCAAGGGTGAGGTCGCCGCGCCATCAACACGATGGTGGACACGCTGTCCGCGTTCGCGGACGAGGTCACCCGGGTGGCGCGCGAGGTCGGCACCGAAGGCATGCTCGGCGGCCAGGCCCGCGTGCCGAACGTCGCGGGGACCTGGAAGGACCTCACCGACAACGTCAACTCGATGGCGAACAACCTCACCGGGCAGGTCCGCAACATCGCCCAGGTGACCACCGCCGTCGCCCAGGGCGACCTGACGAAGAAGATCGACGTCGACGCCCGCGGCGAGATCCTCGAGCTCAAGACCACGATCAACACGATGGTCGACCAGCTCTCGGCGTTCGCCGCGGAGGTCACGCGCGTGGCGCGCGAGGTCGGCAGCGAAGGCCGCCTCGGCGGCCAGGCCGAGGTCGAAGGTGTGTCCGGCACGTGGAAGAGGCTCACCGAGAACGTCAACGAGCTGGCCGGGAACCTCACCCGGCAGGTCCGCGCGATCGCCGAGGTCACCAGCGCCGTGGCCGAGGGCGACCTGACCCGCTCGATCACCGTCGACGCCTCCGGTGAGGTTGCCGAGCTGAAGGACAACATCAACTCGATGGTCGAGTCGCTGCGCGAAACCACGCGGGCGAACCAGGAGCAGGACTGGCTCAAGTCCAACCTGGCCACGATCACCGGGCTGATGCAGGGCCGCCGCGACCTCGCCGTCGTCGCGGCCGCGGTGATGGACGAGCTCGTCCCGCTGGTCAACGCCCAGTTCGGCGCGTTCTACCTCGCCGACGACACCGCCGAGGTCCCCGAGCTGCGGCTCGTCGGCGCGTACGGCCACCCGGAATCCGGCGCTGTCGGCGACGGCCCCGCGATCCGGTTCCGGGTCGGCCAGTCGCTGGTCGGGCAGGCCGCGCGCAGCCGCCGCCCGATCGCCGTCGACGACGTCCCGCCCGGCTACGCCACGATCTCCTCCGCGCTCGGCAGCACCGCGCCGGCCAGCCTGATCGTGCTGCCGATCGTCGTCGAGGACCAGGTGCTCGGGGTGCTCGAGCTGGCGTCGGTGCACGGCTTCACCGCGGTGCACCGGGCGTTCCTCGAACTGCTGATGGAGCAGATCGGCGTCAACGTCAACAGTATCGTCGCCAACGCCCGCACCGACGAGCTGCTCGGCGAGTCGCAGCGGCTCACCGCCGAGCTGCAGACGCGGTCCGAGGAGCTGCAGGCGCGCCAGGAGGAGCTCCAGTCGTCCAACGCCGAGCTGGAGGAGAAGGCGGCGCTGCTCGTCACGCAGAACCGCGACATCGAGACGAAGAACCTCGAGATCGAGCAGGCGCGCCAGGAGCTGGAGGCGCGCGCCCAGCAGCTGACGATCGCGTCGAAGTACAAGTCGGAGTTCCTGGCCAACATGAGCCACGAGCTGCGCACCCCGCTCAACAGCCTGCTCATCCTCGCCCAGCTGCTCGCGCAGAACCCCACCCGCAACCTCACGGCCAAGCAGGTCGAGTACGCGGGCATCATCCACTCGGCGGGCTCGGACCTGCTGCAGCTGATCAACGACATCCTCGACCTGTCGAAGGTCGAGGCCGGGAAGATGGACGTCACCCCGGAGCAGGTGCCGCTGCGCGGGCTGCTGGACTACGTCGAGGCGACGTTCCGGCCGATGACCTCGCAGCGCACCCTCGACTTCCGGATCACCGTGGCCCCCGGCTCGCCGTCCGAGCTGCTCACCGACGACTCGCGGCTGCGGCAGGTGCTGCGCAACCTGCTGTCCAACGCGGTCAAGTTCACCGAGGTCGGCGGGATCGAGCTGCACATCGAGCCGGTCGAGCCCGAACGGCTGCCGCGGCCGCTGCGCGCGCACGGCCCGGCCGTCGCGTTCCGGGTGATCGACACCGGCATCGGCATCGCCGAGCACCAGCTGGAGTCGATCTTCGGCGCGTTCCAGCAGGCCGACGGCACCACCAGCCGCAAGTACGGCGGCACCGGGCTCGGCCTGTCGATCAGCCGCGAGATCGCCCAGCTGCTCGGCGGGTTCATCACCGCCGAAAGCACGCCCGGCGAAGGCAGCACGTTCACGTTCTCGCTGCCGGTGGCGCGCCCGGACTTCGCCGCGCTGCCGGCGGGGGAGCACCCCGGCAAGGCCGTCTCGATCGGCGACGCGGGCACCGGGCTCGCGACGTCGGCGCCGCGGGCCCACCGGCGGCTGCTGGTCGTCGAGGAGCGCCAGCACGGCCTGCTGACGCTCGTCGCCGAGAGCGCCGCCGCGGACCTGGCCGACAGCCGGGACATCGGCATCTCTCCAGCCGACGTCGAGGTCGTCACGGCGGTCGGGACGCAGGAAGCCGCGGCCGCGCTCGCCACCGACGCCTACCACTGCGTCGTGCTGGACCTGGACCTGCCGGAGCGGGCCGCGTTCGGCTTCCTCGACGCGATGCAGGGGGACGCCGCGCTGCGGCTGGTGCCGGTCCTCGCGCACAACAGCCGCCGCCTGGACGGTGAGCTGGAGCAGCTGGTGCAGTCCCGCGCGGACGTCCAGTCGCTGGAGGTGCTGTCCGGGCTGGACGAGCTGCGCGAGCGGATCGCGCTGCACCTGTCGGCCGAGGAGCCGGGCGCGGTGCTGCCGCTGGTCCGCCCGGACGAGCCCGCCGCGCCGGTGCTGGCGGCCGACGTCGACACGACGCTGGCCGGGCGCACGGTGCTGATCGTCGACGACGACCCGCGCAACGTCTACGCGCTCACCGGGATCCTGGAGCTGCACGGGATGCAGGTGCTGCACGCCGAGGACGGCCGCAAGGGGGTCGAGACGGTGGCGTCGCACCCCGGCATCGACCTGATCCTGATGGACGTGATGATGCCGGAGATGGACGGCTACACCGCGACCGCCAAGATCCGCGCGATGCCGCGGCACGCGGCGATCCCGATCGTCGCGGTGACGGCGAAGGCGATGCCGGGCGACCGGGAGAAGAGCCTCGCCTCGGGCGCCACGGACTACGTGACCAAGCCGGTCGACGCGGACGACCTGATCGCCCGCATCAAGCGGCACGTGACGGCGTGATCGGGTGACCGCCGAAGAGGAGACGCTCCCGGTGCTCGCGCCGCCCGCCGAGGTCTCCGCCAACCTCGCCCGGCTCGCCGACACCGTCGCGCGCCTGCGCGGCGAGGTCGACCACGCGCACGCCGTCGCCGACGGCCGCGCGCTGATCGAGCTCGCCAAGGGGGTGCTGATGGAACGCCTGCGATGCACCCCCGCCGCGGCCGCGCGGCAGCTGGAGACCCTGGCCGAGCAGGCCGGGATGACCCCGCTGGAGATCGCCGCGGACGTCGTCGGCGAGGCCGCCGAAGACCGCATCAGCGAGGTGGCACAGGAGTTCCTGGCCCGCGCGGACGGCGAGGAGTCGGTCGCGGTGCGGCTGCGCACGGCCGAAAGCGGCGTGCTCGCGGCGGGGGACACCCAGCGCGTCGCGGAGTCCATTTGGAGCACGCGCTGCGCCCGCTCGGCGCGACGGCGGTCGCGGTGTGGCTCGCCGGGCCGGACGGGTCGCTGACCCTGGCCGGATCGGCGGGTTTCTCCGCCGAAGAGGCGGCGCGCTGGCGCTACGTCCCGCCCGGCGTGGCGACCCCCGCCCGCAGCGCGCTGACCGAGCGCGACTTCGTCTGGCTCCCCGCGCTCGGCACCGCCGGGCTGCCCTCGATCGGGCAGCACACGCTCTCCGGCGGCGGCCGCGCCGCGGTGCCCACCGGCACCGGCGGGCGGATCATCGGCGTGGTCGAGATGTGCTGGCCGGACCCGCTGCCCGCCGAACCGGGCCGGCTGCGCCGGCAGCTGGAGGCGCTGGCGGAGCTGTGCGCGCACACGCTCGACACCTGGGACGGCGTCATCGCGCCGGTGGCCGCGGACGGCTCCGGGGATTTCCTCGGCGAGCTGGTGGCCTTCGTCGACGGCCTGCACGACCCGGCCGTGCTGCTCTCGCCGTGCCTCGACGGCGGCCGGCTGAGCGACTTCCGCATCCACCACGCCAACGTCCGGTTCGCCGACCCCGGCGGGCGCCCGCGCAGCCGGATCGTCGGCACCCGGCTGCTGGAGAGCTACCCGCTCGCGGCCGAGGAGAGCGGCCTGCTGGACATGATCCAGCGCGTCTACGCCACCGGCGAGCCGTTCCGCGCCGAAAGCATGGCGATCACCACCCTGGTCGACCAGGTGCCGCTGACCGTGCTCAGCGACGTCAGCGTGACCCGGTTCGCCGGCAACGTGCTGCTGATCCTGCGCATCCAGGACGACGCCGCGAAGCTCGCCGTGCTGCTGCAGCACGCCCAGCGGCTCGGGCGCATCGGCGGGTTCGAAGAGAACGTCGTGACCGGCGCGATCACCTGGAACACCGAGCTGTTCGCGCTCTACGGCCTGCCGCCGAACGCCGCGCCGCTGTCGCTGCACGAACTGGCCGGGCACGCGCACTCCGACGACGCGCCGGCCATCGGCCGGTTCCTGCGCGCGGTGCTGCACCACCAGCGCCCGTCGTCGACGGCGTTCCGGCTGCAGCGCTCGGACGGCGTCGCGCGCTACATCCGCGTGGTCGCCGAGCCGGTCGTCGACGGCCGTGGTGAGCTGGTCGCGGTCCGCGGCGCCTACCAGGACGTCTCGGCGCAGCACTGGACCGAGGTGGCGCTGGCCGCGACGCGCGACAGGCTGGCCGAGACCGAGCAGCAGGCGATCGAGCGCAACCGGCTCACGCTGCAGCTGCAGCACGCGATCATGCCGCCGGCGACCGGCCCGATCGACATGCCGGGCCTGCGTGCCGCGGTCCGCTACCGGCCCGCGGAGAAGGAGCACCTGGTCGGCGGCGACTGGTACGACGCGGTCGCGCTGCCGACCGGCGGCGTGCTGCTGTGCGTCGGCGACGTCGCCGGGCACGGCATCGACGCGGCGACCGGGATGGTGAGCCTGCGCAACGCCCTGCGCGGCCTCGCGGCGACCGGCGCCGGGCCGGCCCAGCTGCTCACCTGGCTCAACCAGGTGGCCTACCACCTGACCGACCACGTGACGGCGACCGCGGTCGCCGCCGTCTACGACCCGGCGACCCGCAAGCTGCGCTGGGCGCGGGCCGGGCACCTGCCGCCGATCGTGCGCCATACCGCCGGCACCGCGACGACGTTGCCGCTGATCCGCGGCTCACTGCTCGGCGCGGTGAGGGACGTGACGTACCAGGAGGAGGAGCTCCAGCTCGACGAGGGCGACATCCTGCTGATCTACACCGACGGCCTGATCGAGCGCCGCGACCGTCCGGTGCAGGAGTCGGTGTCCCGCCTGGTGACCCTGGTGGAAGGCCACGGCGGCGGGTTGGAGCACCAGCTGGACACGCTGTTGACCTACAGCACGGCGGACACCGACGACGACACCTGCGTGGTGGGCATCGAGGTCACGCGGGGCAGGTGAGCCGGTCGCTTCATCGGGTGAAGGGCAGCCGCCGGGCGTCGGCCGGATCGCCGCCGCCGAGAATCTCCGCGAGGATCTCCGCCCCGTGGACCACCCGCGGGCCCGGGCGGTTGAAGTGCGCCGGGCCGTCGAGGATCCAGACCTGCCCGGCCCGCACCGCGGGCAGGTCCGCCCAGCCCGGCAGCTCCGCAAGCTTCGGCGCCTCGGCCACCGTGCGCTCCGGCGCGAACCCGCACGGCATCAGGAGGAGCACGTCCGGCCGGGCTTCGACCACGGCGTCCCACTCGACTGGCCGGGTGTGTTCGCCGGGTTCGGCGAGCAGCGGTTCGCCGCCGGCCAACGCGATCTGCTCGGGCACCCAGTGGCCCGCCGGCCAGAGCGGATCCAGCCACTCCAGCGCGACGACCCGCCGCCGGGGAAACCGGGGATCCAGCGCGTCCAGGCGTGCTCGCAGGGCGGTGATCTCGGCCTCGGCGCGGTCCGGCACGCCGAGCACGTCGCCGACCTGGCGGAGGCAGTCGAGGACACCGTCGAGCGTGGCCGGTTCGAGGCTCACCACGAGCGGTCCGGAGTCGAGTGTGCGGACGGCTTCGGACACCTGGCGGTAGGACACCGCGCAGACCTCGCACAGGTCCTGCGTGAACACGACGTCGGGAGCCAGCCCGGCGAGCCGGGCGCCGTCGAGCGTGTAGAGCCCGGACCCGAGGTGGGTCGCCTCGGAGATTTCCCGGCTGGACAAGGCATCGGGGTCGAACTCGGCCCGCGTCACCACCGGGACGTGCTCGACCTCCCCCGGCGGCCAGTCGCATTCGTGGGTCCGGCCGACCAGGTCGGGCAGCCGTCCGAGCACCGCGACGAGGTCCGTCGCGGCGGGCAGGAGCGAGACGATCCGCATCAGGGGTTGACGGCCAGCACCAGGAACCCGGCCAGCAGCACCAGGTGAACACCGCCCTGCAGCCGCGTCGCCCGGCCGGGCACGACCGTCAGGACACTCACCACCACCGTAAGCGCCAGCAGCACGATCTGCGTCGGACCCAGGCCGAGCAGCAGCTCCGTCGGCAGCCAGATCGACGCCAGCGCGATCGCCGGGATCGTCAGGCCGATGCTCGCGATCGCCGAGCCGTAGGCCAGGTTGAGGCTGATCTGCATCCGGTCGCGCTGGGCCGCGCGGGTGGCCGCCAGGGTCTCCGGGAGCAGCACCAGCAGCGCGATCACCACGCCGACGAACGACTGCGGGAACCCGGCCGCGCGCACGCCCGCCTCGATCGCCGGGGACTCCACCTTCGCCAGCCCGACCACCGCGACCAGCGCCACCAGCAGCAGCGCGAGGCTGCCCAGCGCGGCCTTGTTCGTCGGCGGTTCGGCGTGGTCGTCCTCCTTGACCTCGCCGTCGGCGGCCACCGGGAGGAAGAAGTCGCGGTGGCGCACCGTCTGCGTCAGCACGAACGTCGCGTACAGCGCCAGCGACGCGACGGCGGCGAAGGTCAGCTGCGCCGGCGAGAACGCCGGGCCGGGGGTGCTGGAGGTGAACGTCGGCAGCACCAGGCTCAGCGACGCCAGGGTCGCGACCGTCGCCAGCGCCGCGCCGCTGCCTTCGGAGTTGAACAGGGTGACGCCGTAGCGGCGCGCGCCGACGAGCAGTGAGATGCCGACGATGCCGTTGGTCGTGATCATCACCGCCGCGAACACCGTGTCCCGCGCGAGCGACCCCGCCTCCGGGCCACCCGAAACCATCATCGTGACGATCAGCGCGACCTCGATGACGGTGACCGCGACGGCGAGCACCAGCGACCCGAACGGCTCGCCGACCCGGTGCGCGACGACCTCCGCGTGGTGCACCGCGGCCAGCACGGTCGCCCCCAGCGCGACCGCGACGATCGCCACGAACACCGCGCCGAGGTCGCGGCCCCAGGCGAGCGCCAGCACGAGCACGGCGAGCACCGGCGTGACGGAGGTCCAGGACGTCAGGAAGGATCTCAGCGCGGGCACCATGCCTCCACCCTGTCACACCGGCGGTCACTTTGCGTGGTCGTACGGCGATTCTCACATTTCCGACACAGTCCCTTGTGGACGGTCGAACGCGCCGAGGACGTGCCGCCGGAAGGTTTCGCTCAACGGCGGGAGAGTCCGGCCCGCCGCCCACGCGAGCCCGATGTCGCGCGCGGCGTCCACATCGGTCAGCTCCAGGTGTGGCGCCGGGACCAGGCCTGTGTGCGGCAACGGCAGCAGGGAGACGCCGAGCCCGGCGGTGACGAGGCCGCGCAACGTCTCGACCTCGTCACCCTCGAACCCGATGCGCGGGGTGAACCCGGCTTCGGCGCACAGGCGCTCGGTGGTTTCGCGCAGCGCGTAACCCGGGCGCAGGAGGATGAACGTCTCGTCCGCGAGCTCGGTGAGCCGGACGCGGTCGCGCCGGGCCAGCCGGTGCTGCGGCGGCACCGCGAGCCGCAGCGGCTCGACGAGCAGGCGTGTCCAGCGCAGCTGCGGGTGCCCGGGGTCGTCACTGGTGAGCACCAGGTCCGCGGTGCCGTCCAGCAGCTCGGCCTCGAGGCCGGCCTCGCCGTGCTGGCGCAGCTCGAACCGGGCGCCGGGGTAGTCGCGCAGGAAGCCCCGCAGGATCTCGGGCACGAGCCAGGTGCCGAAGGTGTGCAGGAAGGCCAGCGGCACCACGCCGGTGCCCGGCGCGACGATCTCGCCGACCTCGCGCAGCCCCTGGTCGAGCTGGTCGAGCACCAGGTCGACGTGCCGCTTGAACGCGTGCCCGGCCGGGGTCAGCCGCAGCACGCGCCCGGACCGGCGGAACAACTCGGCGCCGGCGTCGTGCTCCAGCCGGCGCAGGGCGCGGGAGAGCGCGGGCTGGGTGAGGTGCCCGCGCGCCGCCGTCTCCGTGACGGTCGCGCCCGCGGCGACCTCGCGGAACAGCCGGAGCGTCTGGACGTCCATGTCCCCAGTGTATGGATTTTCATCCCATCAGGCATTGGACGCATCGATCGGGACGGGCCACGCTGGAGGTATGGCAACCGTGGCAGAACAGCTGGTCAGGACCCTGCGGGACGCGGGTGTCGAGCGCATCTACGGCATCGTCGGCGACAGCCTCAACCCGATCGTCGACGCGGTCCGCCGCACCGGCGGCATCGAGTGGGTGCACGTCCGCCACGAAGAGACCGCCGCCTTCGCCGCGGCCGCCGAAGCGCAGGTCACCGGCAAGCTCGCCGTCTGCGCGGGCAGCTGCGGGCCCGGCAACCTGCACCTGATCAACGGCCTGTTCGACGCGCACCGCTCCGGCGCGCCGGTGCTCGCGATCGCGTCGCACATCCCGTCGAACGAGATCGGCACCGGCTTCTTCCAGGAGACCCACCCGGACCGGCTCTTCGCCGAATGCAGCCACTTCAGCGAGGTCGTGGCGGACCCGGCGCAGCTCCCGCGGCTGCTGCGGATCGCCACCCAGGCCGCCGTCGGCAAGGGCGGTGTCGCCGTGCTGACCATCCCCGGCGACCTCGCCGACCGCAAGGCGACCGGCCCGCTGACCGAGCGCCTGCCGCTCGTGACGCCGTCACCCGCGGTGCCGTCGCCGGAGACGGTCGCCGAGCTGGCCCAGCTGCTGAACAACGGCGAGAAGGTCATGTTGTTCGCCGGCGCGGGGGTGCGGGGCGCGCACGCCGAGGTGATGGCGCTGGCCGAGAAGCTCGCGGCGCCGGTCGGGCACTCGCTCGGCGGCAAGGAGTGGATCCAGTACGACAACCCGTTCGACGTCGGCATGAGCGGCCTGCTCGGCTACGGCGCCTGCTACGACGCGATGCACGAAGCCGACCGGATCGTGTTGCTGGGCACCGACTTCCCGTACGACAAGTTCCTCCCGCAGGCGCGCACGATCCAGATCGACCACGACGCGTCGCGCCTCGGCCGCCGGACCCCGCTGGACCTGGCCGTGCACGGCGACGTCAAGGAGACGCTGCGGGCCCTCCTGCCGCTGCTGCGCCCGCGCACCGACCGGACCTACCTCGGGCGGATGCTGCGCGAGCACGTGCGGAAGCTGGAGAAGGTCGTCGGCGCGTACACGACGAAGATCGAGAACCGCCGGCCGGTCCACCCCGAGTACGTCGCTTCGGTGCTCGACGAGGTCGCCGCGGACGACGCGGTGTTCACCGTCGACACCGGCATGGGCAACGTCTGGGCCGCGCGGTACCTGACCCCGAACGGCCGCCGGCGTGTGCTCGGCTCGTTCCGGCACGGCAGCATGGCGAACGCGCTGCCGCACGCGATCGGCGCGCAGCTCGCCCAGCCCGGCCGCCAGGTCGTGTCGCTCTCCGGCGACGGCGGGCTCGCGATGCTGATGGGCGACCTGCTGACGCTGCCCGCCTACGACGTCCCGGTGAAGGTCGTGGTGTTCAACAACGCGACGCTGGGCATGGTGAAGCTGGAGATGCTCGTCGACGGCCTCCCGGACTTCGGCACCGACCACCCGCCGGTGAACTTCGCGGCCATCGCGGCGGCGTGCGGGATCTTCGCCGAACGCGTCGAGGACCCGGCCGACGTCCGCGGCGCGCTGGAGAAGGCCTTCGCCCACAACGGCCCGGCGGTGGTCGAGGTGGTGACCGACCCGAACGCGCTGTCGATCCCGCCGCGGATCACCGGCGAGATGGTCCGCGGGTTCGCCTTGGGCGCCACGAAGACCGTGCTCAACGGCGGTGTCGGCAAGATGGTCGACCTGGCGCGCACCAACCTGCGCAACGCGCCGCGGCCCTAGGGGTCGGCGACGATGACCCCGGTGTCGGCCAGGGTTTCCAGCGCGGCGAGGATCCGCGCCCGGCGGGTGCCGCCCAGCTCCGCGGCGTCGAGCGCGTCGCGGAGCGAGGCGTGCATCGCCAGCGCGCGGACGAACCGCACCAGCTCCGGGCACGTCAGGTAGGACAGTTCGCGGCTGCCCGTGTGGTAGGCGAGCGCCCCGAACGGCTCGGGGCGCAACGCCACCAGCGGGTTCAGCCGGTACGCGGTGTCGAGGTCCATTGTGGACTTCGGCGCACCGGCTATGCGGAGTGGACGATGACGCCGCGGATGTTCTTGCCGTCGCGCAGATCCTGGTAACCCTCGTTGACCTGGTCGAGGGTGTATTTGCGGGTCACCAGCTCGTCCAGCTTGAGCTTCCCGGCGTCGTAGAGCCGCAGCAGCCGGACGATGTCGTACTGCGGGTTCGCCGAGCCGAACAGCGTGCCCTTGATCGTCTTCTCGAACAGCGTCATCACGCCGCCGGAGACGTGCACGGTGAGCTTCTCGGGGTTGGCGAGCCCGGTGATGACCACGGTGCCGCCCTTGCCGACCACGTCGAACGCCTGGCTGACGACGTCCTCCTCGACGGTGCCGACGGTGATCAGCGCCTGGTCGGCCAGCTGGCCCCAGGTCAGCTCGTTGACCTTCTCGGCGGCTTCGGCGGCGGTGGCGAACGCGTGGGTGGCGCCGAACTTGAGCGCGGCCTCCCGCTTGAACTCGACGGGATCGACGGCGACGACGTACTTGGCGCCGGCGTGCGCGGCGCCCTGCACGGCGTTGATGCCGATGCCGCCGATTCCGTAGACGACGGTGGTGTCCCCGGCCCGGACACCGCCGGCGTAGTTGGCGGTGGCCCACCCGGTCGGGACGCCGCAGCCGACGAGCACGGCGGTCTCCAGCGGCAGCCAGTCGTCGACCTTGACGACCGAGTGCTGCGAGATGGTGGCGCGCTCGGAGAACGTGCCGAGCATGCACATGGCGCCGAAGTCCTGGCCGCCGCCGTGGAAGCGGAAGGTGCCGTCCGGCAGGTGGCCTTCGAGGATGGTGGCGCCCATGTCGCAGAGGTTCTGGCGGCCGGTGGAGCAGTAGCGGCAGGTGCCGCAGTTGGGGATGAAGCTGCAGACGACGTGGTCACCGGGCTGCACCTTGGTGACGCCCGGGCCGACGTCCTCGATGATCCCGGCGCCTTCGTGGCCGCCGATGATCGGGAAGCGCGGCACGAGGTCGTTGTCGATGAGGTGCAGGTCCGAGTGGCACAACCCGGCGGCGGTGTACTTGATGAGCACCTCGCCCGGGCCGGGCCCGTCCAGGTCCAGCTCCATGATCTCGAACGGCTTACCGGCATCGAACAGTACGGCGGCCTTGGTCTTCACGGCGTCTCCTCCACGTGCGGCGGTGGTGCCCTCGATTGTGTTGACCCGGCGGACCGGTGAAGTGTCCGAATCCCGGACACCCCGGTCAGCGGACCCGCAGCGCGCGCATCCGGTTGTAGAGCGTCGACCGGCTGATGCCCAGCTGTTTCGCCGCCCGCACCTTGTTGCCGTCGCACGCTCGCAGCGTCCGGACGATCACGTCGTACTCCGCCTGCTCCCAGCCGCTCAGGGCCGCTCCCGGCGCCGTCTCCAGGCCGCCCGGGGCGAGGTCGGCCGCCGTCAGGTCGCCCGCCGACCGGCGGTCCGCCGCGCCCGCCAGTACTCCCGCCAGCTCGCGGAGGTTGCCCGGCCAGTGCTGGGACGCCAGCAGCTCCAGCGCGCCCGGGGTCAGGCGCAGCGAGCCGCCGAGACCGCGCAGCAGCTCCCGGGCGATCGACGGGATCTCGGCGCGGCGTTCGCGCAACGGCGGCAGTTCGATGCGCCGGTGGACCCGGGCGGCGAGCGTCGCCTGCTCCCCGTGCAGCTCCGACGGCGGCCCGCTGACCAGGGCGAACCACGCCGAGGTCGTGTCCAGCACACGGGCCAGGCGGACCGCGGCCAGCGGGGGCAGCAGCTGGATCCCGTCGACCACCAGTAGCTCCGGCCCGCCGGCGGCCGCCTCCACGCGGGCGCACCACTCCGCTTCGCCCGAGACGACGTCGGAGACGTCGAACACCTGCACCGGCGCGTCACCGGCGACGACCCGGGCCGCCGTGCTGCGGCCGGCTCCGGGCTCGCCGGAGATCAGCACCCGCCGCCGGGCGCGGCCCGCGCCGCGGAGCCGCTCGTCGATCTGCGCCGGGAACAGGCCGGGCGCACCCGGCGGACGGGACACGACCGGGCTCGCCGGGCGCACCGGCGCCAGCTCGAACAGCAGCCCGGCGTTCGCCGACACCGCCTCGACCCGCACCTCCACCGGCGTGCCCGACGTCAGCCGGAGCCGGCGCAGCCCGCGCTGGGTGCGGCCCAGCTCCTGCAGCAGCCGGTGGTCGGCGGTGTCGACCAGCTCGGTCGCCGCGGTGTTGGCCAGCACGACGTCGTGGCCGAGCGCCAGCACCGCGCACGCCCGGTGCTGCACGGACTGGAACGCGGCGAGCAGCTGCTGCTCGGCCAGCTTCGCGCCGTCGAGCAGCCGCCGTTCGATGTCGGCGACCGCGCGCCGCAGGAACGGCCCGAGCAGCGGGTTCGCGTCGCCGGCCGGGCCGGTGATGTCGAGGACGCCGGCGAGCCGTCGGGTCGCCGGGTGCACCACCGGGTGGCCGTAACAGGTGAACTGCTTCATCGCTTCGAGGAAGTGCTCGTCGCCGTCGACCGCGACCCCGCGGCGGGTCTCGAACGGCGTCGCGAGCGCGTTCGTGCCGGTGCGCTCCTCGAGGAACTGGCAGCCGGGCACGGCGCTGATGTCCTCCAGCGCCAGCTCCACCGACCGCTCGCTGAACCGCCGCGCGACGATCCGGCACTCGGCGTCGGCGAGGATGACGCAGAACCGCGTGTCCGCCAGCTGCCGCGCCAGCTCGTCGAGCACCGGTGACGCCGCGCGCAGCAGGCGGCTGCGGCTGTCGACGTCGGCGAAGTCCAGGCGCTCGACGGACGACGCCGGGGAGAGCCCGGACAGCTCCGCCCGTCGCCACGACTGCGCGATCTCGGTCCGCAGGTCCACTCGCACTCCTCGTCGAGCCGCTCGGTGTCCCCGGACTTCCATCATCACACGGGACGCAAGCGTGGTGGGCCCGTCCGATCGGGCAGGTGCCCGCCCGCTCCGGCCGGACGGTTCTCCGGCGCCGCCCGGACGGTTTCCGGGGTGAGCTGTTTCGCAGGCGCCGCACCGCAAATAGCGTCGGCCGCACGCCAAGCCCGTTCGTGAAAGGGATGCCTCATGCAGGTCGACGAACTGATCAAGCCGTTCCCGCTCAAGGAGTTCCACCCGATGCCGCGGGCGCTGCTCGGCCCGGGCGCGCACGAGATGATCGGCCCGGAGGCCCTGAAGATGGGCATGAAGCGGCCGCTGGTCATGACGTCGGGCCTGCGCGGCACGGACATCGTGCACAAGCTCTTCGAGTCGCTGAAGTACCACGGCCTCGACCCGGTGCTCTACGACCAGGTCGAGTCCAACCCCAAGGACTACAACGTGATGGACTCCGTCGCGCTGTACCAGGAGAACAACTGCGACGGTTTCGTCTCGATCGGCGGCGGCTCCTCGCACGACGCCTGCAAGGGCGCGCGGATCTCGGTCGCGCACGACGGCCGCAACATCAACGAGTTCGAAGGGTTCAACAAGAGCGAGAACCCGAAGAACCCGCCGCACATCGCCGTCTCGACGACGGCAGGCACCGGCTCCGAGACGTCGTGGGCCTACGTCATCACCGACACCACGACCGACCCGGACAACCCGCACAAGTACGTCGCGTTCGACGACGCGTCCGTCGTCACCCTCGCGGTGGACGACCCGGTGCTCTACTACGACTGCCCGTCGCACTTCACCGCGCAGTGCGGCTTCGACGTGCTCGCCCACGCGTCCGAGCCCTACGTCTCCCGGCTGAACTTCACGCCTTCGCTGGGCAACGCGCTGTACTCGGCCGAGCTCGTCGGGCAGCACCTGCGGGCCGCGACCTGGCACGGCGACAACCTCGAAGCCCGCGAAGGGATGATGTACGCGCAGTACACCGCCGGGCAGGCGTTCAACTCCGGCGGCCTCGGGGTCATCCACTCGGTTTCGCACGCGGTCAGCGCTTTCTACGACACCCACCACGGCCTCAACAACGCCATCGCGCTCCCGCGGGTGTGGGCGTGGAACCTGCCGGTCGCCTACAAGCGCTACGCGAAGCTCGCCGGCGCACTCGGCGTCGACACGGCCGGCATGACCGACGTCAAGGCCGCCGACGCCGCCGTCGCGGCCGCGATCCGGCTGCTGCGCGACGTCGGCATCCCGGAGAAGTTCACCGACGTCACCCAGGACACCCACCCGAAGAACCGCCTGGGCACCGGCCCGTCGAAGTACTACGAGCAGGCGAACGTGATCAAGGGGGACGCCGAAGACGTCGACCGCGTGTCGAACCACATCCTCGGCGACTCGTGCACCCCCGGGAACCCGAAGGAGACGACCTTCGAAACCGTCCGCCCGGTGGTCGACCACTGCTTCAACGGCGACCTGGACGACTTCCTCTCCTGAAACCCCGGCCCGCGGGTGCCCCGGCACCCGCGGGCCCCGCCTGCGAAGGGGCATCCGTGACGAGTTTCGCTTCGGTCGACGACGTCGCCGCGCGGCTGGCCGAGGTCGGCTACCTCGCCGACCGGCGGCTGGCCACCACCGTGTTCCTGCAGGCCGAGCTGGGCAAGCCGGTGCTGCTCGAAGGACCCGCCGGCGTCGGCAAGACCGAGCTGGCGAAGTCCCTGGCGGCCGCGACCGGACGGCGGCTGCTGCGCCTGCAGTGTTACGAGGGCCAGGACGAGACGAAGGCGCTCTACGACTGGGACTACGGCAAGCAGATGCTCTACACGCAGCTGCTGCGGGAGAAGATCGGCGCGATCGTCGAGGACGCGGCCGACCTGCGCGAGGCCGTCGACCGGATCAGCGCGCAGGACAGCGTCTTCTTCTCGGAGCGGTTCCTCGCCGCCCGGCCGCTGCTGGAAGCCGTGCGGTCGCCGGAGCCGGTGGTGCTGCTCGTCGACGAGGTCGACCGGGCCGACGAAGCGCTGGAAGCCGTGCTGCTGGAGATGCTCGCCGAGCAGCAGGTGTCGGTGCCCGAGCTGGGGACGTTCGTCGCCGAGCACCCGCCGTACGTCGTGCTCACGTCCAACAACACGCGTGACCTCTCGGCCGCGCTGAAACGCCGTTGCCTGCACCTGTTCCTCGACTACCCGTCGGCGGCGCGGGAGCTGGACATCATCCGCAGCAAGAAGACCGGGCTGCCGGACGCGCTGGCCGAGCACCTCGTCGACGTCGTCCGCGGGCTGCGAGCCCTCGGCCTGCGCAAGCCGCCGAGCATCTCCGAGACGATCGACTGGGCCCGCACGCTCACCGTGCTCGGCGCCACCGAGCTGGAGCCGGGCCTGCTCGAAGACACGATCTCCGTGGTCGCGAAGTACGACAAGGACGTCGAACGCGCGACCGCCGCCCTGCCGAAGCTCCTGGCCGGCGAAGAGGTGGCGGCGGAGAACGAAGGCGCCGCGCTGCGGGGCGACCGCGACCGGCCCGGCCGGCACGGGCCCGGCTACTACGGCGAGAAGCAGCAGCCCGCGCCCGGCGACGAACAGGGCCGGGTGCGGCAGGTCAGCACCAGCCAGGGGGCGCGGTCGTTCACCGCCAACCTCGGCCGGCACCGGCGGGCCTGATGGAGGCGACCGTGCACCGCTTCGCGCGGCTGCTGCGGGCGAGCGGCGTCCGGGTGTCGGTGTCCGAGACGCTCGACGCGCTCGCCGGCGCCGCCGCGCCCGGGATCCTCGCCGACCGCGGCCTCTTCCGCGAGGTGCTGCGCGCGGCGCTGGTGAAGGACCACCGCGACGACGACCGGTTCGACGAGCTCTTCGACGCCTTCTTCGCCCTCGTCCGGTTCCCCGGTGAGCGGTCCCGGCGCCGGGCGCGGGACCTCGACGAGTTCACGATCGCCGACGAGCTGGGCCAGCGGCCGCCGCGGGCGGACATGGAGAGCCCGGACGCCGAGGTCGGCGACCTGTTCGACCGGTCCAAGCTGGTCGAGCGGTACAGCCCGCACCCCGAGCTGAACCCGATCGTCCTGGACAGCGAGACCACCGACGAAGTGGTGTTCTCGCAGCAGGAAGTCGGCTCGCTGGAGGACTCGAACTCCGTCCGGCTCGACGTCGACCGCACGCACGGCGCCGACCCGGGCGCGCTCAGCGCCGCGCCGGGCACCCGGCTGGACACCGAGCTGAGCCTCACCGAGCAGGACGCGCTGCTCGGCTGGCTCGACGACACCGCCGACCCGGGCGGCGACGAGGAGGACGCGGCGGCGATGCGGGTGCGGCTCGCGGGTGTGCTCAACGGGCTGCCGGAGGCGTTGAAGCGGCACCTCGAGTACCTGATGTCGCTGCAGCACACGGTGGAAGGCCGCCGCGTCGCGCCGGTGGGGGAGCTGGGCGGCCGCGAACAGGACCAGCTGGAAGCCGCGGTGCGGCGCCTGGTGCAGAGCCTGCGCGGCGCGCCGACGCACCGGAAGCGCGAGGCGGCGCGCGGGCGGGTCGACTCGGCGCGGACGATGCGGCGGAACATGCGCTACGACGGCGTCCCGTTCCGGCCGGTGACGATCGCGAAGGCGGAGGACAAGCCGCGGCTGGTCGTGCTCGCCGACGTCAGCCTGTCGGTGCGCGCGACCGCGCGGTTCACGCTGCACCTGGTGCACCGGCTGCAGGGGATGTTCGGGCAGGTGCGGACCTTCGCGTTCGTCGCGGAGCCGGCCGAGATCACCGGGCTGTTCGGGCGTTACCACGTCGAGGAGGCCCTCGGGCTGGTGTTCGGCGGCGACGTCCTGGACATCGACGCGAACTCCGACTACGGCCGGGTGTTCGGGACGTTCCTGTCCGAATTCGGGTCCGCGGTGACGCGCCGCACGACGGTGCTGGTGCTCGGCGACGGGCGCGGCAACGGCGCCGACCCGAACCTGCCCGCGTTCGAAGAGCTGACCCGCCGGGCCCGCGAGACGATCTGGCTGACGCAGGAGCCGCGCTACTCGTGGGGGCTCGGGCCGTGTGACCTGCCGGCGTACGCGGAGTTCTGCGACCGCGTCCGCGTCGTCCGCGACCTGTCCGGTTTGGACAGTGCGGCGGCGGACCTGGCCACGGCGAGGACCGGCCGGTGACGGCGGTCCTGGACCCGCTCGCGCCGGGCCACCGCGGCTGGTGGGAGTGCGGCGAGGTGCTGGTGTGCCACGAGGACGGCGTCGCGGTGCCGAACGCCTTGACCGCCCGGCTGGCGCCTTCGCGCGTGACTGCGCATTTCCGGGTGTACTCGCTGGGGCGGCGGACACTGGTCTCGCACCGTTACCGGGGTGACGAGCTGGACGACGACTTAGCGGGCCATCTCGCTTCGGAGCTGGACTTTCTCGCGGGGCACTTCGAGGAGCTGTTCACCGGCGTGGTCCGCACGACGGTGCACGACCCGCTGCTGGCGTGGACGGTGTTCTACGCCAACACTTTGGCAGCGCTGCGGCGTCCAGGTCCCGCGGGCACGATCGCGTCGTTCGCTCCGGTGCATTCGCGGGCGTTGGAGCTGGTGCAGGGGCGGTCGGTGCTGGATCTGGGGTCCTGCTTCGGGTTCTTGCCGCTGCAGATGGTTTCGCGCGGGTTGCGCCCGATCGCGTCGGACCTCTCGCCGGCGACCATGGGGCTGCTGTCCCGGGTGTCGTCGTGGTTCGGAACCCCGGTCCCGGTCCTGACCTGCGACGCGGCGGCGGTGCCGCTGGCCGCCCGGAGCGTCGACACGGTGACGGCGATCCATCTGCTGGAGCACCTGCCGGCCGCGCACGGAACGGCGGCGCTGCGGGAGATGCTGCGCGTGGCCCGGCGCCGGGTGGTGGTGGCGGTCCCGTTCGAGGAGACGCCGAACCCGGCGTTCGGGCACGTGCGGTGTTTCGACTTCGCGGCGCTGCGCGAGTGGGGGAGGGTGTCGGGGGTGCCGTTCACGGTGTTCGAGCACCACGGCGGCTGGCTGGTCCTCGACGTGGAGTGAGCTAGTGGACCGGGTGGCCGTCTTCGCAAAGGAGTAGTTCGCCGGACCGGGCGGCAGCCACCGCGGCGGCCACCCGGCGGGCGAGGACCGGTTCGAGGCCGGGCTCGGCTTCGGCGAGCGGCAGCAGGGTCGCGGCGACGATCTCGGGGTCGGTGAAGGTCAGACGCGCGACGTCGTCCTCGGTCACCAGGCCGCCGTCGAAGATGAAGTTGATGCCCTCCGGCAGCTTCGCCGCCGGCTGGTGGTCGATGACCAGCAGCCGGCCGGGCGCCCGGTCGAGCCCCAGCTCTTCGCGCAGTTCGCGGCGATCGGCTTCGTCGCGGAAGAGCACACCCGCGGCCGTGCGCTTGCGGTCCAGGGAGCGGGCGTACTCGTCGAAGGGGAGTAATTCCACCCGCCGACCGTACCTAGATCAACGCCCGCTTCGAAGCCGCGTACACCGCTTCCGCCCGGCTCCCCGCCTCCAGCTTCCGCATGATGTTCCCGACGTGGAACTTCGCCGTCGTCGGCGAAATGAACAGCTCCGCCCCGATCGCCTGGTTCGACAGCCCCTGCGCCAGCAGCTTCAGCACCGTCAGCTCCCGGTCCGTCAACCGCTGCGCGTCCGGCTGGGTGCGGCCCGACAGCGTCCGGACCACCGACGTCACACTCCGCGAGTCGAACGCGCTTTCCCCGCGCGACACCGCCTTGATCGCGTCGGCCAGCGCCGTCGTGTCGACGTCCTTGACCACGTAACCCCGCGCGCCCGCCTGGACCGCCTCCATCACCAGGTGGTCCTCGAGGAACGTCGTCAGCACCAGAACCGCCAGCGTGGGATACGCCGCCGTCAGCGAGCGGCACAGTGCCAGGCCCTCCGAGTCGGACGACGTCGAGAGCTTCAGGTCCAGCAGCACCACCGCGGGCCGGTGGGCGGCCACCACCGCCTGGGCCTCTGCCGCCGTCGACGCCTCGCCGACGATGCTGAACAACGGATCCCGCTCCAGGACCGAACGCAAGCCTTGGCGCAGGATCGCGTGGTCGTCGACCAGGACGATCGTGATCGGGTCAGTCAAGGGGCACCCCCACCACGATCTTGACGCCGCCGATCCGGGAGCGGCGCACCGAGAACGTGCCGCCGAGCTCGCGGGCGCGGGCGTCCATGTTGGCCAGGCCGCGGTGGGCGCCGTCGAGGTCGTGGCCGCCGGCGACGCGCAGCACGCGGCGCAGCACCTCGGGCTCGCCGCAGCCGTCGTCGGACACCGCCAGCACCACCTCGTCGAGGCGGTAGCTCAGCCGGATCAGCGCGCGCCGGGCGTGGCCGTGGACCGCGCTGTTGAACAGGGCCTCGCCGCAGATGCGGAACAGCGAGTGCTCGGCCTCGGCGGGCAGCTCGACCGGCTTGCCGCCGATCCGCAGCTCCACCGCCAGCTCCGTCGGCAGGTGCACAGTGGTCAGCTGCTCCAACAGCTCGGGCAGACCGGCGTGCGAGCGCTCGCGGTCGTGGCTGAGCGCGTGGATCACCGAGCGCAGCTGGTCGACCGCGCCGCGGGTGAGGTCCTTGGCCACGGCGAGCCGGTCCGCCGACTCGCCGCTCGCCTCGGCCCGGCACAGCTCGACCTGCATCCCCGCCGACAGCACGGACTGCGTGACGCTGTCGTGCAGCTCCCGCGCGATCCGGTGCCGCTCCGAGTCGATCACCTCGCGCTGGCGGGCGGCCAGCAGCTCCTGCTGGGCCCGCTCGCTGCGGCGGTGCAGCGAAGAGTTGTGCAGCGCCACCACACTCTGGCTGGCCAGGATCCGCAGCACGGCCTCGTCGGTCGTGTCGATCTTGCGCCCGCGCGGCGCCCACAGCAGCAGCCCGCCGACGACCTCGCACGCCAGCGTCACCGGCACCCGCAGGTGCCGGCCGGGCTGGTCGTCGGCGGTGTCGAAGCCGAGCTGCCCGGCGAGCGTCCGGGTCAGGCAGCTGCGCACGTAGCCCGGCATCGGGTCCACAGTGGACAGCTGACGGCCGCCGGGCCCGATGATCGTGCACCGCGGCTCGGCCTCCGGCAGCACCGAGTCGGCGACGGCGAACAGCGCGTACTCCGCGTCGACGTGCTCCGCGGCGGTGCGCACGGTCGCGCGCAGCAGGTCGTCCTGCTGCTCCACCGTGCGCACGAGCGTCCGGGAAATCCGGTCCAGGGCGTGGATCACGCCTTCGAGGCGCTCGATCGACGTCACGTACGCCGGGTAGAACGACCGTTTGCTCGACCGGACCCCGGTCAGCTCGGCCAGGTAACCGGGCCGGTCGTGGTCGTCGAGCGGCGCGCGGGTCACAGGGCGGCCCGGAACAGCGCTTCGATCTCCGCGGCGTCGGCGGTGCGCGGGTTGGTGGCCAGGCACGCGTCGTGCAGGGTGTTGCGCGCCAGCACCGGCAGGTGTGCCACGGTGACGCCGAGCTCGCCCAGCCCCTTCGGCACGCCGACGTCGTCCGCGAGCGCCCGCACCTGCTCGGCGACGGCGAGCCCGGCGTCCGCCGCCGGGGTGTCGGCCGTGGCGAGCCCGAGGGCCCGCGCGATCGGCACGTACCGGTCCGGGTGCGCGCGGGCGTTGAACCGGACGACGTGGGGGAGCAGCACCCCGTTGATCACGCCGTGCGGCAGGTCGAGCAGCCCGCCGACCTGGTGGCTCATCGCGTGGGCCGCGCCGAGGATCGCGTTGGTGAACGCCAGCCCCGCCTCCAGGCTCGCCTGCGCCATCAGCAACCGCGGCGACCGCTCGGCCGGGCGGTCGATGCTGCGCACCAGGTTCCCGTTGACCAGCGCGATCGAGTTTAGCGCGTGGTGGTCGGTGAGCGGGTTGTGCGCCTTGGACACGAACGCCTCGATGCCGTGGGTCAGCGCGTCGAGCCCGGTCGCCGCGGCCAGCCAGTCCGGCATCGTGGTGAGCAGCCGCGGGTCGGTCACCGAGACGTCCGGCACCAGGGTGCGGCCGATGATGGTGATCTTGGTGTTGTGCGTGGTGTCGGTGACGATGCAGAACTGCGAGACGTCGGCGCCGGTGCCCGCGGTCGACGGGATCATCACCATCGGCGGGATCGGCTGGCCGCTGCGGTCGACGCCCTCGAAGTCGAGGATGTCCCCGCCGTTGGCGGCCAGGAGCGCGACGCCTTTGCCCGCGTCGATCACCGATCCGCCGCCGAGACCCATGATGACGTCGCAGCCGGCTTCGACGTACCGCTCGTGCCCGGCGGTGATCTCGTGGTCCTTGGGGTTCGGTGTCGGGTCGGCCCACACCGTCGGGGCCAGGCCCTCGGCGCGCAGGTGCGCGAGCAGCTCGTCCACCCACGGCGTCGCGAGCAGCCCGGCGTCGGTGACGACCAGCGGCCGCCGCGCGCCCAGCCGCGCGGCGACGTGCCCGGCCTCGGCGAGCGCGCCCTCGCCGAACATGATCTCGGGCGCGTGGAACTTGGCGATGGTGAGGCCTTCGGGCCCGGCCGGCGCGGCCGCGGCGCCGTACAGGCCGGCCGGCTGGGTGAGCACCGTGGCCGGCCAGGTTCCGCCGTCGTCGGCCACCCGGGAGGGCGAGGGCCGGCGAGTGAGGACCACGGGCACTCCCGATGCTGCGTCGGCGTTGACTTCCGGCCAGGCTACCCCGGCGCTCCGCCGGTCCGACCCGTCCGATCGGGTAGGTCGGCCCACTCCGGCAGCCGGACGCCGTGCTGGCCGCGGTAGGCCGCGCGCGGCGGTGACGACCAGCCTTCCAGCAGGTCAGCGCGGGGTTTGAGGACCTCGACGCCGATCGGGTGGCAGACGTCGATCGGGTCGCGGGCGTCCGGTCCCCAGAGCGGGACGGACAGGTCGCCGCCGGGGCAGGTGGACAGGGCGCACACCAGGTCGACTTCGGCGAAGAACTCGAAGTGGTCGCCGGGGCGGGCCGGGCAGGCCTTCATGAAGTACCGGTCTTCGTCGTTGAGACCGGTGCACTGGAAGACGTTCAGGACGTCGTGCACGTCGAACTCGGTGAGCCCGAACGGCGCGACGGCGCGCACGAGGTTCGAGTGGCAGTGGAAGTCGAAGTCCTCGCCGGTGAGCAGCCGGTTGACGTACGGGTCGCAGCGGGTGCCGAGCAGGTCGTGGACCCGGCCGCCGTCGCCGTCCCGGCCGTGGTTTTCGAGCGTGTCGGCGGTGATCGTGGCCAGCGGGCGCAGGAACGGCAGCGTCGACCAGAGCCGGTCGAACGTGCTGACGTGGGCGCGGTGCAGCTGGCGGGTGCGGGCCGCCCAGAACCGTTCGCGCGGGTCGTCGGCGTTCCACAGGTTGAGGTCGCCGACCTGCGGGCCCTCGACGGTCACGAGCCGGCAGAGGTGCCCGCGCGGGACTCGCCACGCGCGCCCGGAGCGGATCGGCACTGCGAAGGCGTCGATGAGCTCGCGGCCGTCGGCGGTGGCGAGCCGCCGGTAGAAGGGCCGGTCGACGTCGAGCGCGGCGCCGCGGTAGGCGGCCGGGGGTGAAGCCATCGGTGGTCTCCCTGATCGGTGGGCGGGTGCCGGTCCAGGATGCCCCGGGGGCGCGGCTACGCACCGTGGTGTTCGATCACTCGTTCGGCTGCTGGGGCGCCGGGCGGTCCGCTCCTACCGTCGAGGGAGTGCTCGCCGTCTCGTCGTGGGAGGTGTGACCGGCGTGCTCGTGGCACTCCAGCGTTCCGGTGAAGACCAGGACCTGCCCGCCGCCGGGAACTACCTCGTGCGGCTGCTCCGGTCGTGGGGCCCCGGCCCCGACCACCTGACGGGACTCGCGTTGGCCGGCATCAGCCTGCCCAGCCGGCGCGGCCCGCTGTTCGTCGACGCGCTCGTGTTCACGCGCTACGGCGTGGTGGTGATCGCGGCGCACGAGGCCGGCCCGGCGCCGTGGCCCGGCCCGGGCGAGCGGGCCGGCGCCGGCGTCGCGGCGGCGAAGGGCGCGCTCGCCGGCCACGATGGCGGCCGGTTCGTGACGGGCCTGGTCGCGGTGGTGACCGGCTCGCCCGTGCAGGCGGACTGGCAGCTGCCCGGCACGGTGCCCGGGGTGGCGGTCGTGCTCGCCGACCCGCGCGGGCTGCGGCGGATCATCGGCCAGCACAACCGCTGGCGGACCGTCTGGTCGGCCGACGACGTCCTCGACGCGTGTTACGCCCTCTCCCTGGCCCACCTCGCGCCGCCGCGGGCGGTGCTGCTGGCCGACGGGTTCCCCGCGCGGCTCCCGGCGGCGTCACCCTTGCCGGAGCTGCCCGCGGTGATCGAGGTGCCGCCGGATCCGCCGCCACCACCTCCGGCGCCGGCCCCCGAAGAGCCCGGCCCCCGGCTGTCGCGCGGGCCGGGGATCGCCGTGTTCCCGCGGCAGCGGCCCATCCGGCAGGTTCCGTGGGGCCTGGTGGTGGTGCTGCTGTTCCTCGTCACGGTGGGCGTGGTGGCCGCGGTGTTCGTCGCGGACGTCTTCCACGGCTCGTGACTCGATCAGTTCGCGCCAACTAGGCCATCTGCACCGTTTCCCCGGCGCGTCTCCTGGGCATCTCCCGGTAGACGTGAAAGGGGTTCACCATGCCGCGCGCGCTGTCCGTCGTCCTGCTGGCCGTGCTCACCGGGGCCGCCCTGGCCGGCTGCAAGCTCACCGACGACCTGGCCGCCGGGTCCGGCGCGCAGCCCACCGGGACGGCCGCCGCCCCGCCGATCTCCCCGGCCCAGGCGAAGACCGAGCTGGCCGCGCTCCAGGTCGCCGTCCGCGGCACGATGGACGGCTACAGCCGCGAGAAGTTCCCGCACTGGGACAAGGTCGAGGGCGCCTGCGACACGCGCGAACAGGTGCTCAAGCGCGACGGCAAGAACGTGACCACGAACGCCGACTGCGCGCCGAAGTCCGGCACCTGGGTGAGCCCGTACGACGGCGAGACCTGGCAGAAGGCGTCCGATGTGGACATCGACCACATGGTGCCGCTCGGGCAGGCCTGGGTCAGCGGCGCCAAGTCCTGGCCGCAGGAACGCCGCGAGCAGTTCGCGAACGACCTGGTCCGCCCACAGCTGCACGCGGTGACGGACAACCTCAACGAGCAGAAGAGCGACAAGGCCCCGGACCAGTGGAAGCCGCCGCTGGTGTCGTACTGGTGCACCTACGCGGTCGACTGGATCGACGTGAAGCGCAACTACGGGCTGACGATCACGGTCCCGGAGAAGACGGCGCTGGAGACCATGCTGGGCCACTGCTAACCCAGCGACCGCGCCGCGGCGAGCGCCTGCCCGGCATAGGACTGTCCGAACAGGACGGTGTGCACCAGCAGCGGGAACAGCTGGTGCAGCCCGATCCGGTCCCGCCAGCCCTCGGCGAGTGGTGCGGTCTCGTCGTACGCGGCCACGATCCGGTCCAGGTGCGGGCAGCCGAACAGGCGCAGCATGGCCAGGTCCGTCTCGCGGTGCCCGCCGTGGGCCGCCGGGTCGATGAGCCACGCCTCGGCGCCGTCCCACAGGACGTTGCCGTTCCACAGGTCGCCGTGCAGCCGGGCGGGCGGCTCGGGCGGGCCCGCGACGGCTTCCATCCGCTCGCAGGCGCGCTCGAACGGCGCGGCTTCGAGCGTCCCTTCGTCGACGGCCAGACGCACGTACGGCAGCACCCGATGCGTGGCGTACCACGAAGGCCAGTCCTCACCCGGGACGTTCGCCATCGGCGCCAGGCCGATCCACGCGTCGGCCGGGCCGCCCGGGGGAGCGGCGCCGAACGCCGGCGCCCCGGCCGCGTGCAGGCGTGCCAGTCCGCGCCCGAACCGGTCCGCGGCCGCCGCGTCCGGACGGCCGGCCGGGATCCGGTCGAGGACGAGCCGGTCGTCGTCTTCGCTGTGCACTTGGGGCACCGGCACGGTCCCCGCCTCGGCCAGCCAGCGCAGGCCCGCCGCTTCGGCCGCCGTCGCCCGTGGTCCGGCGCCGTGCTTGACCACGACGGCCCGGCCGTCGGCCAGCACGGTCTCGGTCACCTCACCCATGACCCGCACGGTACCGGCGCGCTACCGTGAACCGGTGCAGGACTTCGAACGGGTGCTCGGCGCGCTGGCGGACGTCGACCGGTCCGAGGCGCGCGACTACTCGTCGTTCAGCGTGCGCGGCAAGCGGTTCGGGTACTACTGGCCGCGGACGCGGACCCTCGGCCTCAAGCAGACGATCTCCGAACAGCTCGCCCTGGTCTCCGAACGCCCCGACGTCTTCGAGGTGCAGTTCACCGCGGGCGGCTTCGGCTGGGTCGTGGTCCACCTCGACGGCGTCGAGCCGGACGAGGTCGCCGAGCTGATCTACGAGGCCTGGCGGCTCTCGGCCCCGGAAGAGCTGGTCGCCGCGGTGCCCTTCACCAGGATCGCCCGCGCGTAGAGCAGGTCGAACCCCTGCCGCTGGACGTTCTGCTGCGACTTGGACCCCGGCTGGGTCGTGACGACGGCGATGTCGCACCCGGCCGCCGTGGCCGCGGTGAGCCGGGCCCGCAGCAGCGCGCTCTGCACCCCGCGACGGCGGTGCGCGGGCGCGGTGGCCGCGCCGGTGAACTGGGCGATCCCGTCGGTGACGCGGAAACTCGCGCCCCCGGCGAACTCGCCGTCCCGCTCCGCGACGTAGCGCCGCACCCCGGACATGTCGCGCAGGGCGCGGATCAGCGTCTCCCGCGGGAAGTCCTCGTGCGCGGGCAGCCCTTCGGTGTCGGCGACCGCGGTGGCGTCGGCGACCATCACCAGCCACGCCGCCAGCTCGTCGTCGCGGATCAGCCGGACGTCGGCGGGCTCGCCGGTGTCGCCCAGCCGCCGCCCGAGCACGTTCTCGAACGACTCCAGCCGGTACCCGCGCTCGGTGAAGAACGCGCCGGTCCCGGCGGCGGCCAGCGGGCTCAGCTCGACCTGCACCGGCGCGTTCAGCTCGGCGAACGAGGCTTCGACCTCGGCCAGTTCGGCCTCCGACGGCGGTCCGTCGAAGCCGAGCCCGATGACCTTGTTGAACGGCGAGTCCGCCTCGGCGAAGCTGGCGACCCCACCGGCGAACGGCCGCGCGAACCCCGGGGAGTCCCCGCGCCGCACCCGCGCGGCGTCGCTGCTCTCGGCCGTGAGCCGCGCCTCGGCCCGGTCGATCCGCGCCGCCAGCGCCGTGTCGCAGAAGAGCCGTTCCCCGTCCATGCGCCCACAGTGCCGGACGCACGGACGGGGAACCAACCGGTTATCCCTCGACGCGGTGGGTGGCCCAGAACGACGTCAGGTCGGTCGACCCGGCCGCCGCCTGCGCCGCGGCCTTGAACTCGGCCGTCGTCGAGACGCCGTACCAGTGCGACTGCGCGTACGACTTCAGCAGGTTCGCCATCGCCGTGTCGCCGAGCAGCCGCCGCAGGTCGTGCAGCGTGCACTTGCCGTAGTTGTAGACCACCGTCGAGTACCGGGACGAATGCGCGTCCCAGTACGCCATCGAGTTGGTCAGCTTCTCCGCGCTCGACTGCCAGGTGATGCCGCAGCCGCTGCCGGTGACCCCGCGGTAGAGGTCGGTGGCGTAGTCGGTGAAGCTCTCGTCCAGCCACGGCGAGTTGTACTCGTCGTCGCCGACGATCCCGTAGAACCACTGGTGCGCCAGCTCGTGCGGCAGCGCGGTGGTGGACACGAGGTCGAGCACGAAGCCCGGGTACTCCATGCCGCCGAACCAGAAGTTGTTGTCCAGCACCACGTCCACCTCGCCGTACGGGTAGTCGCCGAAGCGGCCCGAGTGGACGTCGATCGAGTCGGCGGCCAGGCTCAGCATCTGGTTGGCGCTGCTGGTGGAGATCCCGCTGACCGAGTAGACGTTCACCCGCACGCCCTTGCCGGACGTCGTGGTGATCTTCGCGAACGGCCCGGCGGCCCAGGCGAAGTCACGCACCTTCGCCGCGGTCGCGTGGGTCGTGGTCGTGCTGCCGCTGGTCGTCTCGGTCGACGTGCCCGTGGCCGGGGTGAGCAGCGCCGTCGGGTGCACCAGCGTGACGTCGAAGTTGCTGATCACGGTGTAGAACGACTCGCCGTTGTTGGTGTAGGGGTCGAGGTGCCAGCCCGCGCCGTCGCGGACCGCGAGCACGGGCAGCGCGTTGCCGATCATGTTGTACGCGCCGTCGTGGCCGAACCGGTCCGCGCCGCTGGGAACGACGATGCTCAGGTCGAAGCCGATGGTCGCCGACTGGCCCTGGGATAGGGGGCTCGGGAGCGTGATCTTCATGGCCGTGCAGTTGACGCTCAGCGCGGACGCGGTGCCGCCGGTGACGTTGGTGACCGTGATCGGCGTCGACGGGCAGCTGCCGTGGTAGTTGTCCCACAGCCGCAGGTAGACCTCGGGCAGCGCGCTCGCGGCCCCGTTGGTGAAGCTGACGGACTGGTGCCCGGTCCACGTCGTGCCGGCGGCGTTCGAGGTCAGGTTGACGGTGTAGGCCGGGTTGATCGGCGTGCGTGTCGAGTCGGCGGGCGCCGCGGTGATCGTCCAAGCGAAGGTGGCGCTGCCGCTGTTGCCGGCCGGGTCCTTCGCCGTCACGGTCACCGAGGAAGTACCGGCGGTGGTCGGCGTGCCGGTGATCTTGCCCGTGCTCGCGCCGATCGCCAGCCCGGCGGGCAGGCCGGTCGCGCTGTAGGTGAGCGCGTCGTTCTGCGGGTCGGTGGCCTGGACCTGCAGCGACACGGCCTGGCCGACGGCGCTCGACTGGGCGCCCGGCGAGGTGACGACCGGCGACTGCGGGTTGCTCGTCCCGGTCGTGGTCAGCGAGAAGTCGTCGAGGAGGAAGTTGGTCGCCAGGCTCGAGTCCTCGGTGCCGGTGATCTTCAGCGTCACGGTCTGCCCGAGGTAGCGCGACACGTCGACGGTGCGCTGGACGTACCCGGTGTTCTTGTCGAGGTTCGAGTAGCTCGCGAGGGTGTCGGTGCCCGCCTGCACCACGAGCTTGTCGTAGGCGGTGCCGGTGGTCGTCTCCTGGGTGTCGATGTGCGACCACCAGGACAGCGTCGCCGAGGCGCAGCCGGCGGGCAGCGTCAGCGGCTGGGACAGGGTGTCGGTGTGCGTGCGGCCGGTGCCGTCCAGCCAGGCGTCCATCGTCCCGCCGTGCGCGGGTTCCGCCGCGGTGGCGGCGGAGATCACGCCGGCGGTCTGGGTCCACGGCGTGGTGCCGCTCTCGAACCCGCCGTTGCCGACGACCTGGTCACCGCAGGCCGCGGCGGCGTGGGCCGGCGCGGCGACGACAACCGTGCCCAGCAGGCCCGCGGCCACACCGAGCGCAGCAGAAAGCACCCTCGATCTCATGGGGGGCGTCCTTTCCCGGCCCCGTCCGTCGGGGCCAGGGGAAAGCGTGCGCTGCCGCCGGGGCGGCAACAACCCGCCATGAGTCGGGTTCCGCGTCAGGCCTGCTGGAGCACGTTCAGCAGGATGAAGAGCAGGACGAGGGCCCCGGCGACGGCGACGAGCGCGGAGACGGCGGACCGGATCATCTCCCCGAACCCCTTGGCGGTGCGGGCCCGGTAGGCGGAGTAGTTGGAGCGGGCTTCGCGGGCGCTGTGGACACGGCTGCCGACCAGCAGCCCGGCGCCCAAGGCGAGCAGGACGGCGACGAAAACGGACACGGGTGGATCCTTCCGGGGTTCGGGAACGAGGAACGGCCTCATTACTAGACCCGACGGACGCCGCGCGCCATGGCTTCCCGGCAACTCGTTTCCGGGCCGGTCGGCCCTGGTGGGACGGACGTCCCGCGTTCCTCGGAAAACGGTGGCGGGGAGCCGACGGTATCCGCGGTCTTCCCTGGCGCGCAAGGAGTTTTCGGTGGCTCAGCGCTCGGCCGCGAGTCCTTTGTGTCGTTCCCGCAATTCGCGCTTGACGATCTTCCCGCTCGGATTCTTGGGAAGACGATCCGCGAACACCACGTACTTGGGACATTTGTAACCGGCGAGGTGTGACTTGGCGTGGTCGACCACTTGCGTTTCGGTGAGAACAACGCCGTCACGCGGGACGACGACCGCGGTCACCGCTTCGATCCAGTGTGGATGGCCGATGCCGAACACGGCGACTTCGGCGACGCCGTCCAGCAGGTACAGCGCTTCTTCGACCTCGCGGCTCGCGACGTTCTCCCCGCCGGTCTTGATCATGTCCTTCTTGCGGTCCACGACGGACAGGTAGCCGGCCTCGTCGAGCACCCCGAGGTCGCCGGAGTGGAACCAGCCCGCGCGGAACGCGGCGGCGGTCTTGTCCTCGTCGCGGTAGTAGCCGAGAGTGGCGTGCGGGCTGCGGTGCACGATCTCGCCGACCACGCCCGGCGCGACCGGCCGGTCCAGCTCGTCGACGATCCGGGTCTCGACGTTGAGCGACGCCCGCCCGGCCGAGCCGGCGCGCTCGAGCTGTTCGTGCGGGCGCAGGATCGTGGCCAGCGGCGCCATCTCCGTCTGGCCGTAGAAGTTCCACAGCTCGACCTCGGGCAGCCGGCGGCGCAGCTCGCGCAGCACCTCGACCGGCATCGCGGACGCGCCGTAGTAACCCTTTCGCAGACTGGACAGGTCGGTGCGGTCGAAGTTTTCGTGGCGCAGCAAGGAGATCCACACCGTCGGCGGGGCGAACAGCTTCGTCGCCCGCTCCCGCTCGACGGCGGCGAGCACGGCGGCCGGGTCCGGGCCGGGCAGGATCACGCTGGTCGCGCCGAGGTAGACGTCGACGGAGAAGAAGCAGTCGAGCTGCGCGCAGTGGTACAGCGGCAGCGAGTGGACCTCGACGTCGTCGGCGCTCATGCCGCCGTCGATCACACACGAGACGTACTGCGCGATCAGCGACCGGCTCGACAGCAGCACGCCCTTCGGCCGCGACTCGGTGCCGGAGGTGTACATGATCCGCAGCGGGTCGTCGTCGGCGACGAAGACGTCCGGCGCGGTCGTGTCCCCTTCGGACAGCCAGGTTTCGACGTCTTCCCACGTGCCGCGGCCGCTCCTGGTGATGCGGCCGCGGACGACGTCGCGGAGGCCGGCCAGCTCGAGCGCCGTGGCGGCGGTCGGTTCGAGCGCGTCCTCGGCGACGAACGCCTTGACCTCGGCGTGCCGGAGGATGTAGGCGATCTCGTCGGGGCCGAGCATGAAGTTGACCGGCACGAGCAGCACCCCGAGCTTCGCGGTGGCGAAGGCGAGCACGCCGAACTGGCGGCAGTTGTGGCTCAGCAGCGCCAGCCGGTCGCCCTTGCGCAGGCCGCGGGCGGCGAGCGCGTGGGCACAGCGGTTGGCGGCGGCTTCGAACTGCGCGAAGGTGAGCTTTTCGCCGCCGTCGACAACGGCGAGCTTGTCCGGCAGCCGCAGCGCGGTGCGGCGGAGGAGGTCACCCAGCGCGTGCTGCCGGGCGCGGTCGACGAGCGGCTGATCCATGCCCGCAGTCTCGGCCGGGGCGCCGGAACTCGCAAGCGTGGGCGCGGGGGAGTCGGCTAGGTTCGGTGATCGTGACGAGCTGGGTCGAGGTGCCCGCGGGGGAGATCGTCCTGCGCGACGAGGGGACGCGGACCGAATGGCCGGTCGCGGTCGCCGCGTTCCGCCTGGCCGCGTTCCCGGTGCTGGTGCCCGGCACGCGGATGCCGGTGACGGAGACGTCCTGGCTCGACGCGGTCGGGCTCTGCAACCGGTTCTCGGCCGAGGCGGGCTTGACGCCGTGCTACCGGCTCGGGTCCGACCCGGACGGTCTCGACGTCGAGTGCGACTGGACGGGGGACGGCTACCGGCTGCCGTCGGAGGCCGAGTGGGAGCACGCGTGCCGCGCCGGGACGACCGGGGTGCGCTACGGCGAGCTGGACGCGATCGCCTGGCACCGCGGCAACTCGGGCGGCGAGCTGCACGAGGTGGGGGAGAAGGAGCCGAACGCCTGGGGCCTGCACGACATGATCGGCAACGTCTGGGAGTGGTGCTGGGACCGCTACGACCCGGCGGTGTACGGCCCGTACCGGGTGTTCCGCGGCGGCGGCTGGTTCGACCCACCGCGCGGCTGCCGGGCGTCGTGCCGGCGCAAGAGCCATCCGACGTTCCGGGTGGAGGACCTCGGCTTCCGGCTGGCGCGCTCCGGGACTGCGGTCAGCCGCTGAGCTTCGCCAGCAGGGCCGCAGCCCGGGCTTCCAGCGGCCGGTACCCGGCCTGGGCGGCCAGCTTCGCCGCCGCCTCGCCGTGCGTCCGGGCCAGGTCGGCGTCCCCGTCCGCCAGCGCGGCCTCCGCCAACCCCGTCAGCGCCGCCGCCTCGCACCAGGTGAAGCTCGTCTCCCGGGCGATGTCGAGCGCCGCCGTGAGGTGGTCGGCCGCCGAGGTGCCGAGGTGGAGGCAGACCTCGCCGAACGCCGTGCGGGCCGAGGCCTCCGTGCCGCGGTCGCCGATGCGGCGGGTCAGCTCCACCGCTTCCGCCGCGTCGGCAAGGGCGCGCGTGCCGTCGCCGACGCGAGCCTCCAGGACCGCTCGGCCGGACAGCGCCGCCGCTTCGCCGTACTGATAACCCAGTTCCCGGTTGGCCGTCAGCGCGCGCTCGTAGAACTCGGCGGCGACGGGACTGCCCAGGTCACGGTGGACGTGCCCGAGGTCGACCAGCAGCACGGCCACGCTGAACGTCGCGCCGTCGTGTTCGGCGATCTCCAGCGCGCGGCCGAAGTGGCGCAGCGCCTCGTCGTGGTCGCCGACCTGGTTGCACGCGAACCCGAGGTTGGCCAGCGCCATCGTGACCCCCGGGATGGCGAGCTCTTCGCACAGCCGCAACGATTCCGCGCCGCACACGATCGCCTCGTGCGGGTCGCCGAGCCGCTGGTGGACCGCGCTCAGGTTGTTGAGCACCGCCGCGCGCCCGGCCGGCCAGTCCGCCGCCAGCCCGTCGTCCAGGACCGTCGTCAGGTGTGTGCAAGCCTCGGCGTAGCGGCCGCTGTTGACCCCGGCGAGCGCGATCGACAGCCGCATCGCGGCCTGCGCCTGCCGCGCCCCGGCGGCCTGCGCGGCGGTGAGCGCGGTGGTCGCGGTGTCGATCCACTCCGTGTGGTGGCCACGGTGGTGGAAGAACGCCCGGAGCGCGTCGGCCAGGTGCCAGGCGTGCTCGTGCGGGCCGTGCGCCGCCGCGTGCTCGACCGCGGAGGCGAGGTTCGGCCACTCGGTGTCGAGCCAGGCGAGCGCGTCCTCGGTGCCCTCGAACGGGTTCGGCGCCTCGGGCCGCGGGAGCCGCAGGAAGTGCGGGATCAACCGGCGCCCGGCCGCGTCCGCCGTCGTGAGGTAGTGGTCGAACAGCCGGCGCAACGCCGCGTCGCGGTCCTCGGCCGGGTCGTCCGCCTCGACGCGCCCGGCCGCGTAACTGCGCAGCAGGTCGTGGAAGCGGTAGCGCCCGGGCAGGTGCCGTTCGACGAGGTTGGCTGCCGAGAGGGCCTTGAGCTGCTGCCCGGCCCGGCCCTCGGTGACGTCGGCGAGCTCCGCGGCCACCGGCGGGGTGAACGTCTGGCCCGGCACCAGCGCGAGCCGCCGGAACAGCAGGCGGTGCTCGACGGGCAATGCCCGGTACGACACCGAAAACGCCGTGGTCACCGCGCTTTCCTCGGCGCCGTCGACGCTGAGCCCGGCCAGCGGGTCGCCGCCGGCGAGCTCACGGGCCAGCTCCGCGATGCCGGACACCTCGCCCGCGCCGAGGTTCGCCGCGGCCAGCCGCAGCGCGAGCGGGAGGTGCCCGCACAGCCGGGCGAGCTCGGCCGCCGCGGCCGGTTCGGCGGCCACCGCGGCCGGCCCGAGCACGGTCTCCAGCAGCTGCCGGGAGTCCTCGGCGGGCAGCACGGCCAGCGCCACCGCGCGGGCCCCGGTGCGGGCGATGAGGTCGCCGAGCCGCTGGCGGCTGGTGACCAGCACGGTGCCCGACGGCGGCAGCAGCGGCGTCACCTGGGCGCTGTCCCGGGCGTTGTCGAGCAGCACCAGGACCTTCCGGTCGGCCAGGAGCGAGCGCCACAGCGCCGTCCGCCCGTCCGGGTCCGGCGGGATCGCGCGCGGGTCGGCGCCCAGGGCCCGCAGCAGCTGGGCGGCAGCGACGGCGGGGGTCAGCGGCTCGTGGTCGGCGTCGAACCCGCGCAGGTCGAGGTAGAGCTGGCCGTCGGGGAAGCGGTCGCGGACGCGGTGCGCCCACCGCACGGCGAGCGCGGTCTTGCCGACCCCGGCGGTGCCGGTCAGCACCCGGATGTCCGGGCCGGCGCCGGCCGGCTCGTCGAGCCGCGCCAGTTCGGCGGCGCGGCCGGTGAAGCCGCCGACGTCGTGGGGGAGCTGGGCCGGGCGGACCGGCTCCGGGGCGCCGTCCAGGGCCGGGTCGGCGGCGAGGATCGCGGCTTCGAGCCGGCTCAGCTCGGGCGCCGGGTCGAGGCCGAGCTCTTCGGCGAGCCGCACGCGCAGCTCGCGGTAGGCGGCAAGGGCGGCGTCGGTGCGGCCTTCGCGGTGCAGGGCGAGCATCAGCTGCCCGACCGGGCGCTGCCGCAGCGGGTGGGCGGCGACCAGCGTCGTCAGTTCGGCGAGCACCGCACGGCCCCGGCCGAGCCGCAGCTGCGCGTCGATCCGGTCTTCCAGCGCGCTCCACCGGGCTTCGCGCAGCCCGGCCAGCAACCGGTCGGCGACGTCGGGTGACGCAGCCCCGGCCAGCGCGTCACCCCGCCAGAGCGCGAGCGCCTCGTCGAGCAGCGCGACGGCCGTCTCGTCGCCGGCCGTGCGGGCCCGCTGGACGAGGGCGGTGAACCGGTGGGCGTCAACGTCACCGGGGTCGGCGCGCAGGACGTACCCGGGGCCTTCGGTGGCCAGTTCGGGGCCGTCCGCGGCCCGGAACACCGCGCGCAGCCGGGAGACCAGCGCCTGGACGGTGTTGCGCGCGCTCGCCGGGGGAGCCGTGGGCCAGAGCAGGTCGACGAGCCGCTCGAGCGAGACCGGGCGGCCGGCTTCGAGGAGCAGGACGGCGAGCACCAGCCGCTGCTTGCGGGACCCGAGGTCGACCGGGGCGCCGTCCGCCGTCGCCTCGACGGCGCCGAGGACGCGGAACTCCACCCGGTCACCTCTCCCTCGTCGGCGTGCAAGCGTACTGCAAGCCCGGTCCGCGATCCTCGGCGTGCTGGCGGACACCACCCCGAAATGTCCGCGGCTGGGGGTAGGGCCACCTCGGCGACCACGCCCCCGGTCGCCGTGGTGGCCCTTTGCCGTGCTCAGCGCGCGGCCGGGTCGATCTGGACGGGGTAGCCGGCCCGCAGGACGGCCAGCGTCGCGGGCGGGGTCAGCACGAGGGCAGTTCCTGCGCCGGGCAGCTTCCGCCGGGTGCCGTACCCGGCGGTCGTCCACTCCGTGAGGTGCCCGTCCACCACGAGCTCCGGGTGCTCGCCGCGCCGGACGAACGCGCCGTCCGGCAGGTCGGCCCAGCGCACCTCGGGCAGCCGGCGGCGGTGGGTGCCGGGGTACAGGCGCTCGCCGTGCAGCCGCCGGTTCATGGCGGTGGCCGACGGCCGGCCCGGCCACGCGTCGCGGTAGGCGTTGTACGCGGGACGGCGGCACTCGCCGCAGGGCCGGTGCCCGGCGGCGAACGAGACGGCCTCGTCGTGGAAGTACAGGTGCGTGTAGCGGTTGGGCAGCCACTGCTCGCGCCACCGGCCGCGGAACTCGAGCGCGCAGGTGATCCACAGGTCGCCGGCGTGGAAGCGGACGATCTCGTGGCCCTCGTGCAGCACCCCGCGGTTGCCGGTCCACGCGCCCCGCAGCGGGATGTCGACGACGTCGCCGGCCGGCGTCACGCGGTTGCGCACGAGGGTGTCCTCTCCGGGTGGCGCGGCGCGCGGGCGCATCGCAGAATGCGCGCATGCAGCCGACGCTCGTCCGGGTGGCGCGCCTGGCCGACCCGGCCGGGCCCGCCGACGGCGTCCGCGTGCTCGTGGAGCGGGTCTGGCCGCGCGGCACCGCCCGGACGGCGGTGGTCCTCGACGGCTGGTACCGGACCCTGGCCCCGTCCGACGCCCTGCGCACCTGGTACGGCCATGACCCGGACCGGTTCGCGGAGTTCGCCGAGCGCTACCGGGCCGAGCTGCGGGAACCGGACCGGGTGGCGGCGCTGGAGCGGCTGCGCGAGCTGGCGGGCGACGGGCCGGTGACCCTGCTGACGGCGAGCGGGTCGCCCCCGATCAGCCAGGCGGCGGTGCTCGCCGGGGTGCTCGGCGGCGAGGGCTGACCTCACGATCTTGCGCCGTCCGGCGCGCTGGTGGTCACGTTCGCCGTGGCGACGCCCAGCGTGGTGTGCTCGGCGACGACGGTCACCGTCCCCGGTGAGCCCGCCACCGGCCGCAGCCAGACGGCCGCCGCGCCGCCCGTCGCGCCGAAGTCCAGCACCGGATCCCCGACCAGCTCGCCCGGCCCGCTCACGCTCACCGTCAGCGATCCGGTCGTCCCGGCCCGCAGGGTGCCGAACCGGTCCAGCGCCGCGATCACGACGCGTGTCGCGTCACTGCCGTCCGCGCGCAGCTCTTTGTCGTCGGCGACGCAGCTGAGCACGTCCCGGCTCCGGTCGCCGCTGAAGCGCCGCGAGACGACCAGCCGGTCCCCGACGTAACCCTCGACGCGCAGCTCCGGACGGCCGCCGCGCGGCACCACCAGGTCGACGGCGAACGGCGGATAGCGCAGGTGCGGGAAGTCCGCGCGACGGCTGCGGGCCGCGCCCGCCGCACGGTCGTCGAGGAACAGCAGCAGCCGGTCGCAGTTCGACCAGATCGTCGCGCCGGGCCCGGGACCGCCCGGCTGGGCCGTGAAGTCCCAGGCGAAGCCGGGCTCCGCGACCGCCCGGACCCGCGGGTCGCCCTGCGAGGCGTAGAACGCCGCCGCCGGCTTCGGGATCCGGAAGAAGTCCGCCACCCCGGCGAACTTCGACCCGCCGACCGACCGCTGCCAGCCCGACGGGTAGTCGAACGCGCACCACGCGAGCAGCCCGCAGTACCGGTCGTCGGCGGCGGCCAGGTCGTGGGCCTTGGCGTGCAGCTCCGCCTGCTGGTGCTGGGTCGCCGCCGGGTCGGTCCGGCGGTAGGAGCGGGACCCGGCGATCGTGCCGATCGTCTCGGTCACCAGGTAGGGCACCCCCGGCCGCGGCGCGCGCAGCTGGAACGGCGCCCCGCGGCGCGCGGTGTAGTCGTTGTAGGCCAGGACCTCGACGTCGGCGCCGGCGAACCGCGCGCCCGTGCTGCTGGCCAGCGCGCCGCTCGTCGGCCGCGACGGGTCGAGCTGCCGCGCGAGCCGCCCGGTCCGCCCGTACATCGCGGTGGTGCCGTTGGCCTCGTTCACGCGGGTGCCCCAGACGATGACGCTCGGGTGGTTGCGGTCGCGGGTGATCATGCCCGAGACGTCGCGGAAGTTCTGCTGCTGCCAGGCGGCGTCGCCGATCCGGCCCCAGCCGGGGATCTCCTCCCAGACGAGCAGGCCCAGCTCGTCGCAGGCGTCGAGGAACGCGCTCGACTGCGGGTAGTGCGAGCAGCGGACCATCGTGCAGTTCAGCTCGCGGCGCAGGATCTCGGCGTCGCGGCGCTGGACGCGGTCCGGCAGCGCGCCGCCGGCGAACGGGTACCACTGGTGGCGGTTGAGCCCGAACAGCTTGAGCCGCCGACCGTTGAGGAAGAAGCCGTCCGGGGTGAACTTCGCCTCGCGGAACCCGATCCGCACGACCCGCTGGTCGAGCGACCGCGGCCCGGACCGGACGTCGACCACGACGTCGCACAGCGCCGGGTCGTCGACGTCCCACAGCCGGACGGCGTCGAGGCCGTGGACGTCGAACTCGACGGTGGTGACGCCGATCGGCATCGGCGCGACGTCGGCCCAGCCCTGGGCCAGCTCCCGGCCCGCCTGCCGCACCGACGCGGTGACCCGCACGGGTTCGGTGCGCGCAACGGTCGTGTCGAGCTCGCACTTGAGGTGGAGCGAACGGGCGGGGGAGAGGGCGTCGACCGGGCGCGCGAAGACGTCGGACAGGCGGGTGCGGGGCACGGTGCCGATCGAGGCCGGACGGTAGATCCCGGCCGGCTGGTAGAAGTCGATGACCGACGGGCCCGCGGCGCTGGGCAGGTTCGGCGGGACGTCGAGCTGCCAGCGCCCGTCGACGACCACGGCGAGGACGTTGTCGCCCGCCGTCACCTGCGGCAGCTCGACCTCGAACGGGAGGTAGCCGCCCTCGTGGGTGGCGACGAGCGTGCCGTTGAGGTGCACCGCCGCGGTGGTCATGACCCCTTCGAAGCGGGCCCGGACGCGCTCGGCCGTCATCGCCGGGGTCACCGTGAAGTGCTTGCGGTAGATCCACCGGTCCTGCCACGACGACGGCTGCCAGCCGGTCCAGGAAAGCGGTGTCACGCAGTGCGGCAGCTGGACCGGGCTCAGGTCGGTTTCGTCGAACCCGAGGTCGGCGCAGCCGTCGGCGTACCGCCCGAAGAGCCAGAAATCGCCCAGCCGCACGGCATCCGGATCGGGCTCGGCGAGCCCGGCCGACCCGGCGGCGGTCGAGCCGACCACGGCCGCGCCGAGCAGCGCGGCCCCGCCCGCGGCGAGGAACCCGCGCCGCGACAGCCGCGGTTCCGAGTCGGCCATCAACGACCTCCGTGCTCCGGCGAGCGCCCGTTCGTCCCACCCTTGCATCGCTTGTGGCCGGTAAGACGTCACAGCCGATCGGCGGGTTGCTCAGCGGAGGGTCGAGGTGCGCACCACCAGTTCCGGCGTGAAGACGACCTGCCGGTGCTCGTGCCCGGTTTCGGTGGTTTCGGCCAGCAGCAGCTCCGCCGCCGTGCGGCCGAGGCGGCGGCGGGGCTGGCGGACCGAGGTCAGGGGGACCGCGGCCGCCGCGGCGAACTCGATGTCGTCGTACCCCACGATCGCCAGGTCCTCCGGGACGCGCATGCGCAGGTTCGCGCACGTCTGGAGCAGGCCGAGCGCGACCAGGTCGTTGGCGCAGAACGCCGCGGTCGGGCGGATCGACGCGGGCAGCCCGGCCAGGCGCTCGCCGGCGCCCCGGCCGTCGGCCACCGTCAGCGCCGTTGTCGTGAGGTCGACGAGGTGGTCGGGACCGAGCCCGGCCGCGCGGAGCGCGCGCAACGCGCCGAGCCGCCGGTCGCGGACCTGGCCGACCGTCGTGTGGTTGCCGATGAACGCGATCCGGTCGTGGCCCTGCTCGACCAGGTGCCGCACGGCGATCTCGCCGCCGTAGACGTCGTCGACGGCGACCGAACAGTGGGAAGTGCCTTCGGGGGTGCGGTCGACGACCACCACCGGCGTGCCGCGGCGGGCGATCTCGCGCAGCAGCGGCGCGTCCGGGTCGACCGGGGTGATGAGGATGCCCTGCACCCGCTGCTGTTCGAGCCGGTCGAGGTAGGCCTCCTCGCGGGACGGCTGGTGCGCGCTGTTGCAGAGGAACAGCGAGAGGTCACCCTCGTCGGCCGCGTCCTCCATGCCAGCCGCTACGTCGGTGAAGAACGGGTTACTGCCGTCGAGCATCACGTAGGCCAGCACCCGGCTGCGTCCCGCCCGCAGCTGCCGCGCGGACTCATTGCGCACGAACCGGAGCTCCGCCATCGCGGCCTCGACCTTTGCGCGGGTGGCCGGGCTGACGCGGTCCGGGCGGTTGAGCACGTTGGACACCGTGCCGAGGGAGACCCCGGCGGCCGCGGCGACGTCCTTCATGCCCGCCGCTCTCGGCTCGGCGCCGGACTCCTGGACCGTCATCGGGACCCCCTTCGGCCAGCACTGTTGAAACGTAACATCGCCACGCACGGCGAGCCTTCGAAGCCGTTTGGCCACGGTTCGGCCGATGCATTGACTTGCTCTTCAACCGCATAGTAGCGTCACCGCGCCAGGTTTGTGAAACCTTTCAATCCGGAGGTCGCGATGACGCGGCAGGACCCGGGCCGGGCCCCTCTGCTGGAGGTGCGCGGCGTGACGAAGTCGTTCGGCGCGGTCGCGGCCGTCGCCGGGGTGAGCTTCGGGCTGCACGCCGGAGAGGCCCACGCGCTCGTCGGCGAAAACGGCGCCGGCAAGTCCACGATCGTGAAGATGCTCGCCGGGGTGCACAAGCCCGACGACGGCACGCTGCTGCTGGCCGGGCGGCCGGTCGAGTTCGGCTCCCCGGCCGACGCCAAGGCCGCCGGCATCGCGGTCATCTACCAGGAACCCACCCTGTTCCCGGACCTTTCGGTCGCCGAGAACATCGTGATGGGCCGCCACCCGCGCAAGAGCCTCGGCCGCATCGACCGGACGGCGATTCGCGCCGAGGCCGACCGGCTCTTCACCCGGCTCGGCGTCCGGATCGACCCGGCCCGCCCGGCGCGCGGGCTGTCGATCGCCGACCAGCAGATCGTCGAGATCGCCAAGGCGCTCAGCGCCGACGCCCGCGTGCTGGTGATGGACGAGCCGACCGCCGCGCTCAGCCGCGTCGAGGTCGAACGGCTCTTCACCGTCGCGAGGACGCTGCGCGAGGAAGGCGCGGCGATCATGTTCATCTCGCACCGGTTCGAGGAGATCACCGAGCTGTGCCAGCGCGTGACGATCATGCGCGACGGCAAGCACGTCTCGACGGACCTGCTCGACGACGTCACGGTCGACGAGATGGTCAAGCGCATGGTCGGGCGCGACCTGGACGCGCTGTTTCCCAAGCAGGACGTCGAACCCGGCGCGGTGGTCCTCGAAGTCGAAGGCCTGGCCCGGGAAGGCGTCTTCCGTGACATCTCCTTCTCGGTGCGGGCCGGGGAGATCGTCGCGTTCGCCGGCCTCGTCGGGTCGGGACGCTCGGAGGTCGTCCAGGCCGTCTTCGGGGTCGACGAGCGCGACGCGGGTGTCGTGCGGGTCAGCGGGAAGAAGCTGAAGCCGCACTCGTCCCGGGCCGCAATGTCCGCCGGTATGGCGCTCGTCCCGGAAGACCGGCGCCAGCAGGGGCTGATCATGGACCTCTCGATCGAGCGGAACGTGACGCTGCCGCGCTCCGGCGCGCTGGCGAAGCTCGGGTTCCTGGGCGGCGGGAGCGAACGGCAGGAAGCCGCGCACTGGACCGAACGGCTGCGCACCAAGTACCGCCGCCTCACCGACCCGGTCGGCACGCTCTCGGGCGGCAACCAGCAGAAGGTCGTGCTGGCCAAGTGGCTGGCGATGGCGCCGAAGGTGCTGATCGTGGACGAGCCGACCCGCGGCATCGACGTCGGCACGAAGGCCGAGGTGCACCGGCTGATGTCGGCGCTGGCCGCCGAAGGGGTCGCGATCGTCATGGTCTCCTCGGAGCTGCCCGAGGTGCTCGGCATGGCCGACCGCGTCCTGGTGATGCGCGAGGGCCGGATCGTCGCCGAGCTTCCGCGCGCCGAGGCCACCGAAGACACCGTCATGTTCGCCGCGATGGGGCAGGGAGCCGCCGCATGACCGTGACCAGGGAAGCCCCGCCCGCCGGGGCCGCGACCGTCCACTCGCGACGGTCGTGGACCGCGAACGTCTTCAAGGCCCGCGAGTCCGGCATCGTGCTGGCGCTCATCGTCCTCGTCGTGTTCACCGCGACGCAGAACTCCCGGTTCCTGTCCGGGCAGAGCATCCGCGACATCCTGCTCGGCACGGCGATCCTCGCGGTGCTGGCCGTCGGGCAGGCGGTCGTGATCATCACCCGCAACATCGACCTGTCGGTCGGGTCCGTGCTCGGCCTTTCGGCGTTCGCCGTGGGCTCGCTGATGCGCGACAACCCCGGTCTCCCGGTGGTCGTCGCGCTGCTCGCCGGCCTGGTCGTCGGCGCGGTCTGCGGCCTGCTCAACGGCGTGCTCGTCCGGTTCGGCCAGGTCCCCGCGCTGGTCGTCACGCTCGGCACGCTCTACGCCTACCGCGGGGTCAGCTTCTTCTGGGCCGGCGGCCAGCAGATCAACGCCGACAAGCTGCCGGCGTCCTTCCTGGACTTCGGCACGGCGTCGCTCCTCGGGATCCCGTGGCTGGTGCTGATCGCGCTGGTCGTGCTGGTGATCGCCGGGATCGTGCTGCGCAGCTACCGCGCCGGCCGCGAGCTGTACGCCATGGGCTCCAGCCCGCAGGCGGCGAAGCTGGCGGGCATCAAGGTCGGCCGCAACACCAGCGCGGCGTTCCTCGTCAGCGGCGCGCTCGCCGGCCTGGCCGGCGTCCTGTTCGCGGCCCGCTTCGGCACCGTGGACGCGGCCGCCGGCACCGGCTACGAGCTGAACGTCGTCGCCGCGGCCGTGGTCGGCGGGGTCGCGGTGTTCGGCGGCAGCGGCTCGGTCTGGGGCGCGGGCCTCGGCGCGCTGCTGCTGACGGTCATCGGCAGCGCCCTGGCCGTGCTCGACATCAACCAGTTCTGGCAGCAGGCGATCGTCGGCGCGCTGATCCTGCTGGCCATCGGCGCCGACCGGCTGGTCGCCGTCCGGGTCGCCAAGGCACTGAAGAAGAGGGATTCCCATGTCTGACCCCGGGAACCGGCTCGGCCGGCTGCTCAGCTGGGACGCCGCCGTCGTGCTGGTGACGGTGATCGTGCTGATCATCGCCTCCGGTGCCGTGGACAACTTCGGCACCAGCCGCAACTTCACCTTCCTGCTGCTCGACCTGCTGCCGATCGCGCTGATCGCGCTGCCGATGACGTTCATCATCGTCACCGGTGAGATCGACCTCTCGGTGGCGAGCACGCTCGGGCTGACGTCCGCGGTGATGGGGTCGCTGTGGGACGCGGGCCTGTCGATCGAGACGATCATCCCGCTGTGCGTCGTGCTGGGCGCGGTCCTCGGCGCCGTCAACGGCTTCTTCGTCACGGTGCTGAAACTGCCCGCTCTCGCCGTCACGATCGGCACGCTCGCGCTGTACCGCGGCCTGGCCTTCGTGGTCCTCGGCGACGGCGCGGTCGCCGACTTCCCGCGGGCCTACACGAGCTGGGTCACCGGCACGATCGGCGACGGCCCGATCCCGAACGTCCTGGTCCCGCTGGTCGTCATCGCGCTGGTCTTCGGGGTCGTGCTCCACGCGACGCCGGTCGGCCGCAGCGTCTTCGCGGCCGGCGCCGGGGAGCAGGCCGCGCGGTTCGCCGGGATCCGCACCGGACGGCTGAAGTTCTGGCTCTACGTCGTGAGCGGCGCGGTCGCCGGGGTCGCCGGGGTGCTGTGGACGCTGCGGTACTCCAGCGCCCGCGCCGACAACGGCTTCGGCCTCGAACTGGCCGTCGTGGCCGCCGTGCTCCTCGGCGGCGTGTCCATCTTCGGTGGCAAGGGCACGCTGCCCGGCGTGCTCGCCGGGGTGGTCCTGCTGGCCTCCCTGCAGAACGCGCTGCGCCTGCAGGACGTGTCGAACGAAGCCCTCAACATCGTGACCGGCGTGCTGCTGATCGTGTCGGTCCTGCTGCCCAACATCGTCTCCTCGGCCCGGACGGCTTTGCGCCGCCGGAGCCGGGCGACTGCTCCGGTATCCCCAGAAAGGTGACGAAGATGTCCCGACGGTTCCTCACCGGCGCAGTGTCGGCCGGGCTGGTGCTCGTGCTGGCCGCCTGCGGCGGCACGACCAAGAACGACAGTGCCGGCTCCGGCGCCCAGCAGTCCACCGCGGCGGCGAACCCGAACGCCGCGGCCAAAGAGGGCGTCAAGATGGCGTTCCTGCCCAAGCAGCTCAACAACCCCTACAGCGACATCGAGGTCAGCGGCGGCAAGGCGGCCCTGGGCGAGCTGAAGGGCGAGTACAAGCTCGTCGGGCCGAACGACGCGAGCGCGTCCTCGCAGGTCAGCTACATCAACACGCTGATCCAGCAGCAGCAGGACGTGATCGGCATCGCCGCGAACGACCCGAACGCCGTGTGCCCGTCGCTCAACCAGGCCCGCAGCGCCGGCATCAAGGTCGTCGCCTTCGACTCCGACGCCGCCAAGGACTGCCGCGACGTCTTCATCAACCAGGCCACTACCCAGGGCATCGGCGAGGCGCTGGCCAAGCAGGCCAAGGACCTCTCCGGCGGCTCCGGCGAGATCGCGGTCCTGTCCGCGACGCCGAACGCCACCAACCAGAACGCCTGGATCGACGTGCTCAAGAAGGAGCTGGCCAAGCCGGAGTACGCGAGCCTGAAGCTGGACAAGGTCGCCTACGGCAACGACGACGACCAGAAGTCGTTCCAGGAGGCCCAGGGCCTGCTGCAGTCGTTCCCGAACCTCAAGGTGATCGTCTCGCCGACCACCGTGGGCATCGCGGCCGCCGCGCGCTACGTCAGCTCGTCGAGCTACAAGGGCAAGGTCGCGGTGACCGGGCTGGGCACGCCGAACCAGATGCGCGCGTTCGTCAAGGACGGCACCGTGAAGCAGTTCGCGCTGTGGAACCCGGCGGACATCGGCTACCTCGCCGCCTACGCGGGTGTCGCGCTGTCGTCGGGCCAGATCACCGGCAAGGAAGGCGAGAAGTTCAAGGCCGGCAAGCTCGGTGACTACACCATCGGCGCGAGCGGTGAGATCGTCCTCGGCCCGCCGACGACGTTCGACGCGAACAACATCGACAAGTTCAACTTCTGATGCCACGGTACTGCTTCTGCCTCCAGGTGAAGCCCGACCGGCGTGCCGAGTACGCCGAGCGGCACCGGGCGGTGTGGCCCGAGATGCGCCAAGCCCTGCACGACTCCGGCTGGCGCAACTATTCGCTGTTCCTGCGCGACGACGGCCTGCTGGTCGGCTACCTCGAGGCCGACGACCTCGCCGTCGCGCAGGCGGCGATGGACCGCACCGAGGTCAACCGCCGCTGGCAAGCGGAGATGGCGGAGTTCTTCACCGGCCTCGACGGCGGCCGGCCGGACGAAGGGGTCCGGCTGCTCGACGAGGTCTTCCACCTCGACGTCCGGGAAGGACAGTGATCCCTGTGGATGTCAAAGCGGCGCTGCGCGCCCAGCGCATCGAAACACCGTCGTGGGCGTACGCGAACTCGGGTACGCGCTTCAAGGTGTTCCCGCAGCCCGGGGTGCCCCGCACCCCCGAAGAGAAGATCGCCGACGCGGCCACGGTGCACCGCTTCACCGGGGTAGCGCCGAGCGTCGCGCTCCACATTCCGTGGGACCGCGTCGACGACTACGGCGCGCTGACCGCGTACGCGCGTGACCAGGGGGTGGAGATCGGCGCGATCAACACCAACGTGTTCCAGGACGAGGACTACAAGCTCGGCTCGGTGACCAACCCGGACGCCGGGATCCGGCGCAAGGCCACCGACCACCTGCTCGAGGCGATCTCGATCATGGACGCGACGGGCTCGCGCGACCTCAAGCTGTGGTTCTCCGACGGGATCAACTACCCGGGCCAGGACGACATCCGCGACCGCCAGGACCGGCTGGCCGCGGCGCTGCGCGAGACGTACGACCGGCTCGGGCCGGACCAGCGGATGCTGCTGGAGTACAAGCTCTTCGAGCCCGCCTTCTACGCCACCGACGTCCCGGACTGGGGCACCTCGTACGCCCACTGCATCGAGCTGGGGGAGCGGGCGACGGTCTGCATCGACACCGGCCACCACGCGCCGGGGACGAACATCGAGTTCATCGTGGCGTTCCTGTTGCGGGCCGGGAAGCTCGGCGCGTTCGACTTCAACTCGCGCTTCTACGCCGACGACGACCTGATGGTCGGTGCGGCGGACCCGTTCCAGCTGTTCCGGATCATGTACGAGATCGTCCGCGGCGAGGCCCTCGACCCGGCGTACGGGATCGCGTTCATGCTCGACCAGTGCCACAACATCGAGGCCAAGATCCCGGCGATCATCCGGTCGGTGATGAACGTCCAGGAGGCCACGGCGAAGGCGCTGCTCGTGGACCGCCCCGCGTTGCGCGTGGCCCAGCAGGCCGGTGACGTGCTCGCCGCGAACGCCGTGCTGATGGACGCCTACAACACCGACGTCCGGCCGCTGCTGGCCGAGCTGCGCACCGACGCCGGGCTCGACCCGGACCCGGTCGCGGCCTACCACCGCAGCGGGTACCAGGAAAAGATCGTGGCCGAGCGGGCCGGCGGCACGCAGGCCGGATGGGGAGCATGAGGATGACCGTGCCCGAGGAGCTCGTCGCGCGCAGCAACGCGCTCGGCGCCGACCCGCGGAACACGAACTACGCCGGCGGCAACACCTCGGCCAAGGGCACCGCCCTCGACCCGGTCACCGGCACCCCGGCGGAGCTGCTGTGGGTCAAGGGGTCCGGCGGTGACCTCGGCACGCTGACCGAGGCCGGGCTGGCGGTGCTGCGGCTGGACCGGCTGCGCGCGCTCGTCGACGTCTACCCGGGTGTCGAGCGCGAGGACGAGATGGTCGCCGCGTTCGACTACTGCCTGCACGGCCGCGGCGGCGCGGCGCCCTCGATCGACACCGCGATGCACGGCCTGGTCGAAGCGCCGCACGTCGACCACCTGCACCCGGACTCCGGCATCGCGCTGGCCACCGCGGCCGACGGCGCGGCGCTGACCAAGGAGTGCTTCGGCGACCGCGTCGCGTGGGTCGACTGGCGGCGCCCGGGATTCCAGCTCGGCCTGGACCTCGCCGCCGTCAAGGAAGCCAACCCGCAGGCGATCGGCGTGATCCTCGGCGGGCACGGCATCACGGCGTGGGGCGCTACTTCCGAGGAGTGCGAGCGGAACTCCCTCGACATCATCCGGACCGCCGAGGAGTTCCTGGCGGCTCGCGGGTCCGCCGAGCCGTTCGGTCCGGTCGTCCCGGGCTTCGAAGCCCTCGCCTCGGAGGAACGGCACGCGCGTGCGGCAGCCTTGGCGCCGGTGATCCGCGGGCTCGCCTCGACCGACCAGCGGCAGGTCGGGCACTACACCGACGGCGACGTCGTCCTCGAGTTCCTGGCGCGGGAGAAGCTCGCGACGCTCGCCGCGCTCGGGACGTCGTGCCCGGACCACTTCCTGCGCACCAAGGTGCGGCCGCTGGTCGTGGACCTGCCCAGCTCGGCGCCCCTCGAGGATGTCGTCGCGCGGCTGAAGGAGCTGCACGCCGAGTACCGCGATGAATACCGGTCCTACTACGACCGGCACGCCACGCCGGACTCGCCCGCGATGCGGGGCGCCGACCCGGCGATCGTGCTGGTGCCGGGGGTCGGGATGTTCTCGTTCGGGAAGGACAAGCAGACCGCGCGGGTGGCGGGCGAGTTCTACGTCAACGCGATCAACGTCATGCGCGGCGCGGAGTCCGTCTCGACCTACGCGCCGATTCCCGAGTCCGAAAAGTTCCGGATCGAGTACTGGGCGCTCGAAGAAGCCAAGCTGCAACGGATGCCGAAGCCCAAGCCCCTGGCCGGGCGGATCGCGCTGGTGACCGGGGCCGGGTCGGGCATCGGGAAGGCCATCGCCCGGCGGCTCGCCGCTGAAGGCGCGTGCGTGACGATCGCGGACCTGAACGCCGACGCGGCTTCCGAAGTGGCCGCCGAGCTCGGCGGGATCGCGGTCACCGCCGACGTCACCGACGCGGCCGCCGTGCAGGCCGCGGTCGACGCCACCGTGCTCGCCTTCGGCGGCATCGACCTGGTGGTCAACAACGCCGGGCTCTCCATCTCGAAGCCGCTGCTGGAGACCACCGAACGGGACTGGGACCTCCAGCACGACGTGATGGCCAAGGGCTCGTTCCTGGTCGCGCGGGCGGCGGCGAAGGCGATGGTCGACCAGGGCATCGGCGGCGACGTCGTCTACATCTCGTCGAAGAACGCGGTGTTCGCGGGCCCGAACAACGTCGCCTACGGCGCCGCGAAGGCCGACCAGGCCCACCAGGTCCGGTTGCTGGCGGCCGAGCTGGGCGGCCACGGCATCCGCGTCAACGGCGTCAACCCCGACGGTGTTGTCCAGGGCTCCGGCATCTTCGCCGGCGGCTGGGGCGCGCAACGTGCCGCGGTGTACGGCGTCGAGGAGGCGAAGCTCGGCGAGTTCTACGCCCAGCGCACCATCCTCAAGCGCGAGGTGCTGCCCGAGCACGTCGCGGCCGCCGTGTTCGCCCTCACCGGCGGCGACCTGACCCACACCACCGGCTTGCACGTCCCCGTGGACGCCGGGGTGGCCGCCGCGTTCCTGCGCTGAAGGAGGCTCGATGACCCTCGACCGCATCACGCCGCGCAAGACCCGCGTCGGGCTCGTCGCGGGCGGGCTCGGCGCGTACTGGCCGCAGTTCCCGTCGCTGTTGCCCCAGCTGCAGAAGTCGGCCCGGCGCGTTGCTTCCCGGCTGTCCGGAATGGACTGTGAGGTCGTCGACGTCGGGTTCGTCTCGGATGCTTCCGAAGGCGCGGCCGCCGCCGAGAAGCTGCGGGTCGCCGGCTGCGACCTGATCATCGGCTTCCTCACGACGTACCTGACCTCCAGCATGCTCGCGCCGGTCGCGCAGCGCTCGGGCGCGCCGGTGCTGCTGCTCAACCTGCAGCCGACCGAGGTGATGGACCACGAGTCGTTCGACACCGGCGCGTGGCTGGCCTACTGCGGGGCCTGCCCGCTGCCGGAGATGGCCAACACGTTCCGCCGGCTCGGCGTCGAGTTCCGCTCGGTGTCCGGGTACCTCGAGGACGAACGCGCGTGGACCCGTATCGCCCGGTGGATCAAGGCGGCGGGGGTCCGCGCGGCCTTGCGGCACGGCCGCCACGGCCTGCTCGGGCACCTCTACCCGGGCATGATGGACGTCTCCACCGACCCGACCCTCGTGTCGGCGCAGCTCGGCGGGCACGTCGAGGTCCTGGAGGTCGACGACCTGCGGGTGCGCGTCGAGCAGGTATCCGACGCGGAGACCAAGGACCGCATGGACCTCGCGCGCGATGTGTTCACTGTGGACGAGTCCGTCGTGGACGAAGACTTCGCCTGGGGCGCCCGGGTTTCCGTCGCGCTCGACCGGCTCGTCGAGGATTTCTCACTCGACTCCCTGGCCTATTACCACCGTGGCCTCGACGGCGAGACGCACGAACGGGTCGGCGCCGGGTTCATCCTCGGCGCGTCGTTGCTCACCGCGCGCGGCATCCCCGCGGTCGGCGAGTACGAGCTGCGGACGTCCCTGGCGATGCTGGTCATGGACCGGCTCGGCGCGGGCGGTTCGTTCACCGAGCTGCAGGCGCTGAACTTCCGGGACAACGTGGTCGAGATGGGCCACGACGGCCCGGCGCACCTCGGCATCAGCGCGCGCAAGCCGCTGCTGCGCGGCCTCGGCGTCTACCACGGCAAGCGCGGCTGGGGCGTGTCGGTGGAGTTCGACGTCAAGCCCGGGCCGGTGACGCTGTGCGGGCTCGGGCAGGGGCGCGACGGCACATTCTCGCTCGTCGTGTCGGAAGGCACGGTGGTGCCCGGGCCGCTGCTGCGGATCGGCAACACGACCTCGCGCGTCGACTTCGGCGGTGACCCGGGGGAGTGGACCGACGCCTGGTCGGCCAGCGGCATCGCGCACCACTGGGCCCTGGGCACCGGCCACCGCGTCGCCGAGCTGACGGCGGTGGCGGACCTGCTCGGCCTGGAGCTGACCGTGGTGCGGGCGTGACGCGGGTCGCGGCCGTCGACCTCGGCGCGTCCAGCGGGCGCGTGATGGCCGGGACCGTCGGTCGTTCGACGCTGCGCCTCGAGGAGGTCCGGCGCTTCCCCAACGGCGGCGTCCGCGCGGGCCCGGTGCTGTACTGGGACGTTCTGGGCCTGTACCGGGAGACCCTCGCGGGGATCCGCGACGCCGGCCCGCTGGACGGCGTCGGCATCGACTCGTGGGCCGTCGACTACGGGCTCCTCGACGCGTCCGGCGCCCTGCTCGGCAACCCGGTGCACCACCGCGACTCCCGCACCGACGGGATCCCGGAGAAGGTGGCCGCGTCGGTGTCCGCGCGTGAGCTCTACGACGTCACTGGGCTGCAGCAGCTGCCCTTCAACACGCTCTACCAGCTGGTGTCCGAACCGGACCGGCTGGGCGCGGCCCGCACGATGCTGCTGGTCCCGGACCTGCTGAACTACTGGCTGACCGGCGAGATCGGCGCCGAGCGCACCAACGCGTCCACCACCCAGCTCTACGACGTCCGCGCGCGGACGTGGGCCACCGGCCTGGCAACGCGGGTCGGCATCCCGCCGCGGCTGTTGCCGCCACTGCGCGACCCCGGCACGGTGGTCGGCCCGGCGCGGGAGCTGTCCGGCGTTCCGGTGATCGCGGTCGGGTCGCACGACACGGCGTCGGCCGTCGTCGCGGTCCCGGCCGAGCCGGGGACGAACTTCGCGTACATCTCGTGCGGCACCTGGTCGCTGGCCGGGCTGGAGCTTGCCGAGCCGGAGCTGGGTGACGCGGCGCTGGCCGCGAACTTCACCAACGAAGGCGGCGTCGACGGCACGATTCGCTTCCTGCGCAACGTGATGGGCCTGTGGGTGCTGTCGGAGACACTGCGCACGTGGTCGCGGTCGGACCTGCCGGACCTGCTCACCGCGGCGGCCGAGGCCCCCGCGCTGGCGGCCGTCGTCGACATCGACGCCCCGGAGTTCCTGCCGCCCGGCGACATGCCTTCGCGCATCGCGGCGGCCTGCCGCGCGACCGGCCAGCGCCCGCCGTCGGCCCCGGCCGAGGTGGTCCGGTGCATCGTGGACAGCCTGGCCCTGGCCCACCGCCGCACCCTCCGCACGGCGGCTTCGGTCACGGGCCGCCGGATCGACGTGGTCCACATCGTCGGCGGCGGCGCGCGCAACGAGCTCCTGTGCCAGTTGACGGCCGACGCGTGCGGCGTCCCGGTCCTGGCGGGCCCGGTCGAGGCGGCCGCGCTGGGGAACGTCCTGGTGCAGGCCCGGGCGCTAGGGGAGGACCTGCCGGACCTGGCGGCGATGCGGGCCCTGGTCCGCGAGACCCAGGAGGTCCGCCGTTACGAGCCCACCGGCACCGGCGACTGGGTGGCCGCGGAAGCGTGCCTGTCCGGCCTGCCGCGGCCGTGGGGGGGGGGGGGGGGGGGGGGGGGGGGGGGGGGGGGAGAGAAAAAAAAAAAGGAGGGGGCGGAAACAAAGAGGGGGGGCATTTGTTGGTTTTTTTTTTTTCT